>CALUZV010000007.1 GCA_944325345.1 uncultured Parabacteroides sp. | reverse complement strand
CAAAGCCCCAGCTTGTGAAAGTCGGGGCTTTGTGCATAAAAAAAAGAAGGTGTGCTTTTTGACACACCTTCTTTTTTCCCCCGAAAAAATGATTGTGCAAGTTTGCATAATGGCAAAAATAACTATCTTTAGACCCGAATTTAAAAATATTTTGACCATGAAAAGACTTTTAGGTGTTTTGTCGGTTGCGTGCTTGGCCTTGCAAGCTCCGGTCTGGGCGCAACAGAATATCAATCAGGAAAAACAAGTGATAACTTCTCCGGTCGTGAAAGGAGATAAGACGGTTACGTTCACTCTGCGCGCGCCGAACGCGAATGAGGTGCTGATTTCGGGCGACTGGATGCAGGGGCAGCGTTTCGCCCCGATGCAGCGCGGGACCGACGGCGTATGGACCTACACGACCGAGGTGCTGCCGTCGGATGTCTATATCTATTCGTATCTGGTGGACGGGACGCGCATCATCGACCCCAGCACGGTTTTCCAGTGCCGCGACGTGAATTCGCTTTTCAGCATGTTTTACATCGACGGGGAATACGGGGATTATTATCAAGTGCAAAACGTGCCGCATGGAAACGTGAGCCGCGTCTGGTATCATTCCGACCGCTTGAAGGCCGACCGCCGCATGACGATTTATACGCCGGCCGGTTACGAAGAGAGTAAAGCCTCTTATCCAGTGCTCTATTTGTTGCATGGGAGCGGGGGCGACGAAGAGGCTTGGATTACGCTCGGTAGCGTCGCCCGCATCATGGACAACCTGATAGCCGAGGGGAAAGTGCAACCGATGATAGTCGTCATGCCCAACGGCAATCCGAGCAAGCAAGCCGCGCCGGGCGAGACGAGCGACAACCTTGCTTATACGCCGGCGATGAGCAATACCTTCGTAGGCTACAAAGACGGGAGCTACGAGCAGAGCTTCAGCGAGATAATCAACTATGTAGAGACGCACTACCGGGTGAAGGCGGACAAAGCGCACCGGGCGATAGCGGGGCTGTCGATGGGCGGGTTCCATACGTTGCAGATTTCGGCGAATTATCCTATGTTCGACTACGTTGGATTGTTTTCACCGGGCATTTCCGGGCTGGCCGACTACAAAGTTGAGCTGTATGAGAACCTAGACGAGAAGCTGACGAAGCTAAAACAGGCGGGCATCAAGCTCTACTGGATAGGGATAGGGAAAGACGATTTCTTGTACAAAGATGTAGAGGCTTACCGCAAGAAGCTGGATTCCCTCGCGTTTCCATACGTTTATAAAGAGACGGACAAGGGGCATGTGTGGACAAACTGGAGGAAATATTTGATGGAGTTCTTGCAACTGATCAAATAAGGAAAGAGGAAGGGGGAGAGGCGAATCCGAAGGAACTGCCTTTCCCCCTCGCTGTATCATTTCACATAGCCGTAATAATTTCGGAAGAATTTGGAGAACCACGACGTTTTCATCAGACCTTTCTCAAACAAAAGAATCCCGATGATGGCGCAGCAGATGCCCAAGATAACATCAATCAAATAGTGATGTGCCGTATAGACTGCCGTGAACCATATTCCCCCGAGGATGATGGCGAAAAGCAGAATCAATCCCCAATGGCTTTTCCGCTGGATGGCGTACCAAAGAGGTATCACCATATAAGCAGAATGGAGCGAAGGGAGGGCGGCGAAGACGTTGGCATTGCGGCTGTAAATCGTGCTGAAAACAGGTATTCCTATCGCCTCGTCGAAGCGAATCAGGCCGGCTGTGTTGCCCGGCGTGTTCAGGATAGGCTCGAACCCGTAATTCATCACATACCAAGGCGGAGCAGCGGGATGAATGTAATAACCGACAAAGCCAATCAAGTTTACCAAAAGGAACACCATGGAAAAGCGCAGGTACAAATCCCGCTCCTTCTTCAGATAAAGCCATACGCCGAAAGCCATCGGGACAGGCACCCAGCAAAGGTAGAAGATGCCGGAGAGGATGTCGGCTATTTTCCAATTATGGAGATGGAAATATTCGTTGGGCGTAAGGATTTGCCCGCCATCCGAAATGCCAAACAAGTGCTTCTCGGCTTCGTACAAGCCTTGCACGTCGATAGGATTCACCTCGTAGTTCGGGAAAACACGCATCCAATCGTAGGAAATGGCAAAAACGGCAAAGGGTAGGAGGGCTACCGCGAGTTTCCGAGTCGGGATACTGGGAAAGAAAAGGGCAAGGAAGAAAAGGGTTATGTAGAAATGTTCCGGACGCAATCCGATAAAGATGGCTGTCGTAAGCAGGAAGATGATTGTCCCTGCGAGGACGATGATCGTTTCTTTCTTCGTAGGGAACTTCATGCCTTATTCATCACTTTATGGCAGTGGCGCAAACGGCCAAATGCCGTAATATTCGAGAAGATGGCTACGACGAGCAGGGGAACGATTAGCACATAGACCGGGTCGAAGGCAGGCTCTTTCGCAAAATGATAATACAAGCCGCAACAGATAGCGCCCAAGCTCGTCAGGACGACACGCTCCGGACGCTGCATCAGACCGACCTTACATTCAATCCCCAATCCCTCGGCACGAGCGCGGACGTAGCTGACCATCAAGGAACCAATCAGGGCGATGAAAGCGATAATCGAACCCCAGAAATAATGGTGCAAGTTCAAATAGTAGCAAATGCCGAAGAAAGTAATCAATTCGCTGTAACGGTCGAGGACAGAATCGTACAAGGCTCCGAACGTCGATTTCATATCGCCGATACGCGCCACTTGCCCGTCCATCATGTCGAATAGCCCGGCAAACAAAATGATGAGGCCGCCCCAACCGACGTAAGAGAAATCGCCGTCTTCCCCGTAGAAACCGCCGTAAACCAAGACAGCCGCAGCCACGATATTCAAGACAAGACCGGTGGTTGTTACGACATTCGGGGTTATCCCTACTTTTATCATTCCGTGCACAGTCGGTCCGATAATCTTATAGATGGTTTGTTGCAACCAATCTCTAACTTCTTTAAAACTCATAGTGCTTTCTTATTTTTTATTTCTTTTATTTCTTTCGCATAATCAGTTCTTTAATATTGCGGTCCTTATAGACGAATGAACGCTGGAGGTTGTAGTTCCAGAAGAATCCGACGAGCAAGGATACGAAGACTTTGGCGACGAGGAATATGTTGTCGAACAGATGCGATAGCGAGTCTTGTACCCACGGGTTCCGTTTGATTGTTTCGGTCAGAAGGAATGTCCCGTATGTGTTCAGGAAAATACTTCCGAACCAAACCAACGTATATTTGATGAAAACGAACTTCTTCTTGCAGCCTCCGTCCTTGAAGGTCCATTTGTAGTTGATGACGCAATTGACAATACCGCCAGCCACTGAACCGCTACTTGTCGCATAGACGTAATAGAGATTTACCCAGTTGGCCATCAAGATGGTAACGGTAAAATCCACGAGGCTCGCTATCTGCGACGAGAACTGAGCCTTCATGAAAGTAAAAAAGCCGTGTTTTGTCCATCTCAACTGATTAGCCATTGCGTCCCGATTATAAGAATAAGACTATAAATACCTGATAAGATGTCATCCATCATAACCCCGATGCCTCCCGGCAAGGCTTCCATGCGCCGAATACCTAACGGTTTCAAAATATCGAAAAAGCGGAACAATACGAAGGCCGCCAATGCATACCAAAGATTATCCCCGCTTGCTGCCAGCAACGGTATCCAAACGCCAACCATCTCATCCACAACAATGCGCGAAGGGTCTTCGCCCCAATAGGGCTCTAACCGATTGGCCGACCATACGCCCGCAAATGTGAAAACGACGACTAAAGCTGCCGTTAAAAGCATCAACGCTGATGCGGAAAGACACAAGGATAATGCCCACCAAATCAGACAAGCGAGCAAAGCACCTGCCGTTCCCGGCGCTACCGGGGAAAAACCAGAACCGAAGCCGGTCGCAATAATCACGGGAATAATAGGAGGGGTCTTCATCTGCAATTTCAATTATTTTTAATGGCTGCAAAGGTACGCAAAAAAAATATGAATTACGAATAATGGTCTGTGGGGATAGTTCCGCAAGTCCTTATTCGTAATCCATAATTCCTCTGCTTTCAAAGCTCGCCTTTCAGCATTCGCCCTACTATCTGGGCCGAAGTTTCCACGAAACGGCAACACGGACGCTTGGCGTAGTATTCCGCCGTGCGCAACGAAGGGGCTGGGTCTGTCTTGGCGGCTTCCGTTGCCGAGAGGAGTTCCCGGCAGATTATCGTACCGTGCTTTTCCTTAAACATACCAGCTACTTTCTGCACTATCGCGTAGTTGCGTGTCCGCGCCTCCTGGTCTGTCGGGTCTTCCACGGGATAACGGAATCCGGCCAGCATCGCCATTGCGCTGACCGTCCCGCAGACTTCCCTGAGCCGCGCCATCCCGCCGCCGAAGGAAACCGACATTTTCTTGGCCGTTTCCCAATCGATATCGAAGACATCGGCGTAGGCGAGGAAAACGGACTGTGCGCAATTATACCCCGACATGAAGTTGTTCACCGCGCGGTCTGTCCGTTCTTCGATGTCAAAATCTTTCATCTTTCAGGCGGTTAGATTTCGTAATCCACGCAAGCCCGGTCTGCTTTTACCGGTCCGATGATGCCTTTCGCTACGGCGACATGTTCCGGATGGTTGGCATACGTGCTGACATCGGCCAGCGTATCCAACTCGGTTTCGAGAATGATATCCCACGTTTCTTCGGGGTTGCAATTAAAATGCACTTCGATTTTCCGCAGTACATCTATCTTATCAATCAACGCTTCCAGCCGTGTCTTGATTTCCTGCATTTTTGCCGTTTTATCGGCCGGAGATGCAAACTCCTTCAGCTTAAACATTACAATGTGCTTTACCATATTATTAATAATGTAAGAATTAATCTAAATATGAATCTTTATATCCGAGGAAGTACAAAATCCCGTCCAGCCCGATGGTCGAGATAGATTGCTCTGCCGTAGCCTTCACCTTGGGTTTCGCGTGGAAGGCAATGCCCAGCCCGGCAATGCTAATCATAGGCAGGTCGTTGGCTCCGTCGCCGACTGCCACGGTCTGTCGGATGTCCACGTTTTCGACTTGCGCAATGAGCCGTAGAAGTTCCGCCTTCCGCTTCCCGTCCACGATGTCGCCTACGTAGCGGCCCGTCAGTTTTCCGTTCTCCACTTCCAACTCGTTGGCATATACGTAGTCGATGCCGTATTTCTGTTTTAGATAATTACCAAAATAGGTGAATCCGCCCGACAAAATGGCGATTTTGAAGCCGACTTTCTTCAGCACCCGCATCAGCCGGTCCACGCCTTCGGTGATTGGCAGATTCTCGGCTATTTCTTGCATGACGGAGACATCCAGCCCTTTGAGCAACGCGCAACGCCGTGTGAAGCTCTCGCAAAAGTCGATTTCGCCCCGCATGGCCGATTCGGTTATCGCCTTCACTTCGTCGCCGACTCCCGCACGCATGGCCAACTCGTCAATCACCTCGGTCTCAATCAATGTCGAATCCATATCGAAGCATATCAAGCGGCGCATCCGGCGATACATGCTGTCTTCCTGAAACGAAATATCCATCTGCAATTCCGAGGCGAGGCGCATGAACGCCGCCTTCATCTGTTCCTTGTCTCTCGGCGTACCGCGCACCGAAAATTCTACACTCGCCTTCGGTGTCCGCTCGCTTTCTTCGAGGGGGACGCGCCCTGTCAGGCGTTTGATGGCGTCGATGTTCATGTCTTGCTCGGCGATAATGCGGCTGACACCAGCAATTTGCCGCGCCGTCAGTCTCCGGCCAAGAATGGTTACGATGTAGCGGTTTTTCCCTTGCATCCCGACCCATTTGCTGTAATCTTCCGCCGAAATGGGTTTGAAACGGATGTTTACATTCAGCTCGTAGCTCTTGAACAGCAATTCTTTCAAGAGGTTGCCGGATGTCGCGTCGGGACATTGGAAAAGGATTCCGAGGGAAAGGTTATCGTGGATATCGGCCTGGCCGATGTCAAGGATGAAGGCATCGTTGCGTGCCAAAACCTCAGTCAATGCGGCAGTTACGCCCGGCCGGTCGGCTCCGTGGATATTTAATAGGATAAGTTCTTCGTTTTCCGTCATAATTGTTTCATTTTTCCGGGCAAAGATACTGAAAGTCGGGGAAGAACGGCCAAATTCGGCGGCCAATATTCTTAAAATTCCTAAATAAAAAGCTCCGCGCCGCTTGATTTCTCTCAAAAACCTGCTCTAAAACATATAAAAATACTTGGAATTTAGGCTAAAATAGCTGTATCGCTGAACAAGTATCCGTTTTTCGCCCTACCTTTGTCCCCGCAATGAGCAAGGAAACAGTCCTTTAGCGAAAGACTTCCGTTGCTCTCCCGAAAATCGGGAATCGGAGAGGGGGGACTTCTACCGTTTTTGCCCCCGTCGTTCCGATTATGTTTAACATAAAAAAGGCTATATGAATGTAAAAGCTTTTGTTCTCGCGGCCTCGGCTGCCCTTCTTGGGATTGCCGCCGGTCCGAAAGAGGCCAAACTGACCGAGGGCATGAATCCCGGCGACTTGGCTCCGAGAATTGAAATTCAGGGAAATGACGCTGCGAAGATTCATTTCCAAAATCCGCAAGGGACGTACACGCTGCTCAATTTCTGGGCTGCATACGATGCCGAATCCCGCATTCGTAACATCCTCTTGTGGAACAAAGTAAATAAGTTGGGTGCTGGCAAAGTTGCCTTCCGCTCGGTTTCGTTCGACACGAAAGAGTCTATTTTCATCGAAACCGTCCGTGCCGACCGTCTTGACGCTTCGACGCAACTTTGGGACAGCCGTGGCGTGGAGTCCGACTACTACCGCGAGTACGGACTCGACAAGGGGTTCAAAAACTTCTTGATTGATAGCAAGGGAGTTATCGTTGCAGCCAACCTCACTCCCGACCGCCTCGCCGAGATTCTGAAGAAGATTTAAGTCCTCTTTATTACATGCAAAAAGGATGTGCCAGCGATGCGCACATCCTTTTTTATTGCTGGGAAGGGCAGGGGAGATCTTCTTTCTTTTTAAGCCGGTACCAACGAAAATTCAATCTTTAAAGCACGTGCAATTCGCAAGAAACTGGATAAATGAATATCCGTTTCTCCTTTTTCTACGCGAGCAATATAGCTTCGAGCCGTACCAACTCGTTCGGCTAACTCTTGTTGAGTCAGTTTCAATTCTTTGCGTCGATCTCTCAGAATAACTCCATAATAATAGGCACGAGCCTTTTCCTCGAATTCCCGCCGGCTTTTTGTCCCTTCTTTTCCATATTTACTTTCAAGCAACTCGCTTGCCGTATGCAATTTAGCCAATTTTGTCTCATCAGGTCGTCCGGTTCCTCGGTCGTGTCATCGCCGGTGCCGGGTTGCTCCTCCGGTTCGCGCTCAGGCTTCGAGCCGATGCCCGCCCGCGAGAGGGTTTCCTGGAGTTGCAAAAGGATGGCGTTCACCTCGTCGATGACTGCACCAAGCTCCTGTTCTTTCTCAGCATCTTTTGTAATCAGCTCATTAACATTGTAAAGCGAATTGATGGCCGTTGCCAATTCCTTGAAGGCGGCATCGACTTTCGGCCGGATAGTCTTCATCGTTTCCGACTTCGAGCGTTCCTCCTTTTCCTTCGAACGCTCAAGATATAAACGGTTGAACGCCTCGTTCGCTTCCTTCAGGGCAGCCAGCGGAGCGTCGAGTCCCAGAGTTGTAACATCCTCGGCATGAGATTCTTCCGAGATAGCCTTCCCGAAATCCGTAACCTCGGCGGTATTTTTCGCCAACGACTGTCGCGGCGCGTCCTTGTAGGGGTCGAGGACGAAGCCGAGCCGCCCAGCCGCCTCGCGATTCGCCGCGACAGGGCTCAACTTGTTAGTCTCAATCGTCTGTGAAACAAAGAGAAACAACTCATCCCGAAGTTGGTCGGCCTCGGCGATTTCCGGCGTATCCTCGTACGCCTGGTTGCGGAGGTAACACTCGTCTTCGAGTTCGTAAAGTTTAGCGTATGCATCACGTAAAGCCTTGATACCCTGTCCCGAAACGAAAGCCTCGGAGATGGCATTGAGGATATCCGCATGCGCTTGGTAGTGCTCGCCGTTGCGAGCTTGTCGCAAAATGGACGAAAGTTTGATGCTTTTCATACGGTAAAAAATTTATATTAAAAACTCTGTTTGCTATCGGAAAAATTTTTTCTTCGTCCAAAAATGATTTTTGGCGGCGCAAAAATTTTGGCAAGTTCCAAAAGTCATTTTTGAAGCCGTAAAAAGTTTGGAAACCTCGAAAAATGATTTTTGGAGTCGGAAAAACTTTGGAAAGCTTCAAAAATCATTTTTGGACGCGTAAAAATTTTTTCCGGCTTCTAAATCGAAGCTCACCCGCAAAGTTAGCCTTTTATTCCTTATATAAAAGGATTAGCGGGAGAAAATTTTGAGGTTTAGACAAAAAGTCCCTTTTTAGCTATTATTACCATTATGTTAAATAGAAAATTTAGGGGTGGAAACGGGGTGCCCCGACTCTTCCATTCACAACGAAATTCAGATTTGGCATAAAAAAAGCCCGCCATCCGAAGACAGCGGGCTCCATGAGGAACACATTATCAAGATTGATTATTTGTTCATTTCGGCTTCGATAGCTTCGAACTTGTCGCCCATGTTCAGGTTGTAGTAGATACCACGGAGGGCGGTCATCACGTCGCGAGCTTCAGGATTGATTTGGTGAGCCTTCTCGAAATACGGCATTGCCTTGGTGAAAAGCTCTTTAGCCTTGGCCAATTCTGCCTGGTACTGAGTCTGGTCGGTGATTTCGTTAGCGGCAGTCTGCTGCTGAACGGCCTGGTTGTAGTAAACACGTCCCAAGTTGGAAAGGATGTCGGCGTTGTCGCCATCCATATCCAGAGCCTTCTTGAAGTATTCTTCAGCCTTCGCGTAGTCCTTCATACCTGTTTCGTAAACGCGGCCCATAACGTCGTAGAGCTGAGCGTTGTTCGGGTCCTTAGAGATAGCCGTGTTCAGGTATTCGAGAGCCTCGGCGTTGCGGTTAGAATAGATGTAGTTGTTAATCAAACTTAAAAGATAATAGCTTTCTTCAGGGAACTTCTCCATACCTTCCTTCAAGGTCTTTTCGAGGTTTACCGAATCCTTAGCCTGTTCGTATTCGTAGCAAAGATACTGATAAACATCATTTAAGCGGAAGTCTGTCGTCTTAGCGCGTTCCAGAGCTGCGATGGCAAGATTCTTGTCGTTCAGCTGAGTAGCAGCCACGGCAGCGTAGAACTGGACAGTCATGAAGTTAGAGTCGCGTTCAGCCACCTTTTCGCCTTCAAACATCGGGAGGTCAGAGATTTGCAAATACTGCTGGAAGAAGTCGTAAGCCTTCTGGTAGTCGCGCTGGTCGAAGTAGTAAGCGCCACCGTTGATGTAGTAAACATGGTTGGCACTCAAGATGTCTTTAATCTTTTTCGTGTACTTCGGCTTGATTTTACCCTTTTCATTCGGCTGCTGGTCGAGCTCGTACGACTTCAGGAAGTACGGCAGCTGGTTATAAAGCGCGGTGTACATAACCGGCTCGTCGGGCTGCTGGCCGATGATTTGCTTTGTTCTTTCAGCACTAAACTGCTGGTCTTCGATAAAACCGGCAGCGTACCAAGTTTCCGCCATGTCTTTCGTTTCAGGATTTTCCATGGCACCTTTAATTAACGTGCGGGCTTCTTCGAAATTGGGGTTTGTTCCCTTTGCAATCGACTGCGCTTCTTTGACGGCTTTTTTCTGGCCGAACGAAGCAGAAGCTACCAAGCACAAGGCTACTGTAAATAAAATTCGTTTCATGCTAAATAAAATTTGAATTAATACTAATGAGTTACATTTATTCTTTTTGTTTAAACTTCCTGATTATCGTCCGTTTCGCTCGGGGTGTCCGGAATATCGGTAGAAGCTTGGGCTTCCTGTTCCGCCTTTTCCTCGGCTATTTGTTCTTCCGTGTCGGACAAGACTTTGCAAACCGAAGCAATTTCATCATTCCGTTTTTCGAGATTTATCAGGCGCACTCCTTGCGTAGCACGTCCGATGACGTTCAGATCGGTAACTTTCATGCGGATCGTGATGCCCGACTTGTTGATGATCATTAAGTCATTTTCGTCGGTTACGTTCATGATGGCAACCAGCTTACCGGTCTTTTCCGTGATATTGAGTGTCTTGACACCTTTGCCACCTCGGTTGGTGATGCGGTAATCCTCGATGCTCGAGCGTTTACCGTATCCCTTCTCGGAAACGACAAGGGCTGTCTCCTTCTCTTTGTCTTTGACGCAAATCATGCCGACAACCTCGTCCTCGCCATCCTCGTCGAGTGTCATGCCACGGACACCGGCGGCGGTACGCCCCATTTCGCGGACTGCGCTTTCGTGGAAGCGGATGGCACGACCGTTGCGGTTGGCAATCAAGACTTCGTTGTTGCCGTTCGTCATGCAGACCTGGATCAGGCCGTCGTCCTCGCGAAGCGTGATTGCGTTCACACCGTTTTGGCGCGGACGGGAGTACGCTTCGAGCAGGGTCTTTTTGATGACACCTTTCCGCGTGCAGAACAACAGGTAGTGGGAGTTGATGAACTCCGTGTCTGTCGTCAGCTTCTTGACGCGGATGAAAGCCTGGACTTTGTCGTCTGCTTCGATATTGAGCAAGTTCTGGATGGCGCGGCCTTTCGCGTTCTTTGCGCCTTCCGGAATCTCGTACACCTTCAACCAATAGCAACGGCCCTTGGCGGTGAAGAAAAGCAACGTGGCGTGCATCGACGCGGGGTAGATGTATTCGACGAAATCCTCGTCGCGCGTCTCGGAGCCCTTCGCTCCTACTCCGCCCCTGCCCTGCGCACGGAATTCGCTGAGCGGTGTGCGTTTGATATAGCCCATGTGCGAGATGGTGATAATCATCTCGTCGTCGGCGTAGAAATCCTCGGGATTCAGTTCCTCCGACGCATAGACAATATCCGTCCGACGCTCATCGCCGTATTTGTCTTTGATTTCCTGAAGCTCGTCTTTGATGACTTTCATGCAAAGGTCGTCATTTTCCAGAATTTCGGTCAAATATGCGATTAATTTTTCGATTTCTTCATATTCGGCACGTAATTTATCTTGTTCGAGGCCGGTCAGCTGGCGGAGACGCATCTCGACGATGGCGCGAGCCTGGCGGTCGGAAAGCGAGAATCGTTCCATCAAACTTTCGATAGCCTCGTTCGGACTCTTGGATGCCTTGATGATGGCGATGACTTCGTCGATGTTGTCCGACGCGATGAGCAAACCTTCAAGGATGTGCGCTCGCTCCTTCGCCTTTTCGAGGTCGAATTTCGTACGCCGAATCACAACCTCGTGCCGGTGGTCCACAAACGCCTGGATTAAGTCCTTCAGGTTCAAGAGGCGCGGACGGCCATTGACGAGCGCGATGTTGTTTACGCTGAACGACGATTGCAGGGCGGTCAGCTTATACAACTTATTTAATACGACGTTGGAGTTGGCGTCCCGCTTCACATCGACTACGATGCGCATACCGCCACGGCTGGAGGATTCGTCATTGACATTAGAAATGCCTTCGATACGCTTTTCGTTCACCAAATCGGCAATACTCTTAATCAAGTCCGACTTGATGACCTGGTACGGTATTTCCGTGATGATGATTTTCTCGTGGTTGGCATCCTGTTCGATTTCAGCCTTTCCCCGCAAGATGATGCGGCCACGCCCCGTCTCGAAAGCCTCCTTGACACCGGCATAGCCATAAATCGTAGCGCCAGTCGGGAAGTCAGGAGCCTTGACGTACTTCATCAGTTCCTCGACGGTGATTTCGCCCCGGGCATCGATATAAGCCATCGAAGCATCCAGCACCTCGCTCATGTTGTGAGGCGGCATATTCGTAGCCATACCTACCGCGATACCAGAGGCACCGTTCACCAGGAGGTTCGGAATGCGCGTCGGCAATACTGTCGGTTCCTTCAGCGTGTCGTCGAAGTTCAGTTGGAAATCCACCGTGTCCTTGTCTATGTCGCGAAGCATTTCTTCAGCGAGCTTGCTCAGTCGGGCCTCGGTATAACGCATGGCAGCCGGGCTGTCGTTATCCATCGAACCGAAATTACCCTGCCCATCGACCAGCGTATAACGCATCGACCAGCTCTGAGCCATTCGCACCATCGCGTAATAGACAGACGAATCGCCGTGCGGGTGATATTTACCTAAAACTTCACCCACAATTCTTGCTGATTTCTTGTAAGGTTTGTCGGATGTATTACCCAACTCGTTCATACCAAAAAGAATACGGCGATGAACTGGCTTGAATCCATCCCTAACATCCGGGAGGGCACGCGAAACGATGACAGACATTGAATAGTCAATGTATGCCGATTTCATCTCCTCCTCAATGTTAATCTTAATAATTCTATCTTGATCAACCATTTAAACTTATATTAATTACACTCTTTGTTCTTCCCTTGAAAAATCGCACTAAGGTACGGCTTTTCTTTAGAACACGAAAGTTTTCGGAGTATTTTTTGGCATATAAACTTACATATCTCCCGAGATAAAGTTTTTTTCGTCCCGAGATAAAGTTTCTTGGGTCGGGAGAAAAACTTCAGACGACACTGTCGTTTGTAAAAACGGCACAGTTGTTTTTATAAACGACACTGTTGTTTGTAGAGACGACAGTGTCGTTTATAATTTATGTCCCGAGGTAGGAAAGTTTATCTCGGGAGTTATCGGCTTTTTCCTCCCGACATATTCCATTTTATCTGCCGGGGAAAAGAAGAATGGCACGGTGTTTGATAGAAAAATCCAAAAGAGTTTGCTATTTTTGCAGGCGCAAGAAAGGCTCGCTTGCAAGTGAGGCAAGCCCTTTCCAGTACTACATTATATAATATATATATGAAGAATGAATATTCACAACACTTGAGGGATGTGATAGAATATAGCCGGGAAGAAGCCGAACGGCTGCAAAACAGCTATATAGGCCCTGAACATCTCTTGTTGGCGATTATCCGCGACGGGGCAGGTCTGGCCTACGATGTACTCGGCCGATTCCTTACTATTCCGAACGTCAAGAAAAGGATTGAAGAACAAATCAAAAGCGCGGACGACTTTTCCGGGAATGTCCGCAACATTAGCATAAGCAAGCTGACGGAACGTGTCTTACGCCTTACGATTTTGGAAGCCAAGAATTTCCATAGGAAAGAGGCGGATACGGAGCATTTGGTCTTGGCCATCTTGAAAGAAAAGAACAATATGGCGGCGCGCTTCCTACTCGACGAAGGCTTGAGCTATGAGCTTTTCTTCCGGGAATTCTCTCGGGTATATGCCGAACGCGGCGAGCAGAAGGCCCATACCCAAGAAGATATCCAATTCGGTTATACAGAAGACGATGAAGACGACGAGGAAGAGAACTACGGCCAGCGCCGGGGCGACGACTCGCGGGCTTCCTCGGGCCACCAGCAGGGCGGCGGGCAGCAATCGAAGTCTCCTACCGACACGCCGGTCTTGGACAACTTCGGTACGGACATGACCCGCGCGGCGGAGGAGAAACGCTTGGACCCCATCGTCGGCCGAGAGAAGGAAATCGAGCGCTTGGCCCAAATCCTGAGCCGGCGGAAGAAGAACAACCCGGTGCTGATTGGCGAACCGGGTGTCGGAAAATCGGCTATCGTCGAGGGACTTGCCCTGCGTATCGTCCAGCATAAGGTTTCCCGTATCCTGTTTAATAAGCGGGTGATTAGTCTGGATATGGCCTCTATCGTGGCCGGGACGAAGTATCGGGGACAGTTTGAAGAGCGTATTAAGGCTATCCTGAACGAGCTGACGAAGAACCCGAACATTATTCTCTTCATCGACGAGATTCATACCATCGTGGGCGCCGGTTCGGCTTCCGGCTCGATGGATGCGGCGAATATGCTGAAGCCTGCCTTGGCTCGCGGAGAAATCCAGTGCATCGGCGCGACGACGCTCGACGAATATCGGAAGAACATCGAGAAGGACGGTGCCTTGGAGCGCCGTTTCCAGAAGGTTATCGTGGACCCGACGACGGCTGAGGAAACGCTGCAAATCCTCGAGAACATCAAAGGACGCTATGAGGAGCATCACAATGTTACCTATTCGCCCGAGGCGCTGAAGGCCTGCGTCAAATTGACAGAGCGCTACATCAGCGACCGCAACTTCCCCGACAAGGCTATCGACGCTTTGGACGAGGCTGGCTCGCGCGTCCACATTTCCAACATCGTAGCTCCGAAGGTCATCGAGGAGTTGGAAGCCAAGATGCAAGATGCCAACCGCGACAAGTTGGCAGCCGTCAAGGCGCAGAACTTCGAATTGGCAGCCAGCTACCGCGACAAGGAACGCCAGTTTGAAAAGGAACTGAACGCCGCTACCCAGAAGTGGGACGAGGAGATGAAAGCCAACCGCGAGACGGTAACCGAAGAGCAAGTCTCCGAGGTTATTGCCATGATGTCCGGCGTCCCTGTCCAGCGTATTGCCAAGGCCGAGAATGTCCGCCTCTTGGAGATGGCTGGCGAGTTGAAGAAGAAGGTGGTCGGCCAAGACGAGGCGGTCGAGAAGGTGGTCAAGGCCATCCAGCGCAACCGCGTCGGACTGAAAGACCCGAACAAGCCCATCGGCACCTTCATGTTCCTCGGTCCGACCGGCGTCGGTAAGACGCACTTGGCCAAGAAGCTGGCGGAATACTTGTTCGATTCGGCTGATTCCCTGATTCGTATCGACATGAGCGAATACCTCGAGAAGTTCGCCGTCTCCCGCCTTATCGGTGCCCCTCCGGGATACGTGGGCTACGAAGAGGGTGGCCAGCTGACGGAAAAAGTTCGCCGGAAGCCCTACTCTGTCGTCTTGCTCGACGAAATCGAGAAGGCGCACCCGGATGTCTTCAATCTTTTGCTCCAAGTTCTCGACGAGGGCCGATTGACGGACAGTCTGGGTCGGCAAATCGACTTCAAGAATACGATATTGATTATGACCTCGAACATCGGTACCCGCCAGCTGAAGGACTTCGGCCGCGGCGTCGGCTTCCACACCGGCGGGGTGAACGACGTGGACAAGGATTTCTCGCGCAGCGTCATCCAGAAGGCGTTGAACAAGGCTTTTGCGCCTGAGTTCCTGAACCGTATCGACGACATCATCATGTTCGACCAGTTGGACAAAGACGCGATCTGCAAGATTATCGACATCGAGCTCAAAGGACTCTACAAGCGCGTCGCCGAGTTGGGCTTCACGCTCGAGCTCAGCGAAAAGGCCAAGAACTTCGTCGCCAGCAAGGGTTACGACGTCCAGTTTGGCGCCCGCCCCTTGAAGCGTGCTATCCAGAAGTACCTCGAGGACGAGATGGCGGAACTGATTATCCGCGCTTCCATCGGACAGGGCGACACCCTCGTGGTCGATTTCGACGAAGAACAGCAGAAAATCGTTACCAGCGTCAAGAATAGCAAAGAATCCGCTCCGGCGGAGGCTTAATCTCTCATAGTGAGGCGCGTATTGCACGGCTCTGACGGGATATTCCCCGCGAAACGCCCGACGTTTCAAAAGAAATATCCGTTTCCCGATGCAATACGCGCCTTTTTTTATCCGCCTATCCGGAATAATATACTAAATTTGCGAAAAATAGTTTTTATCTCATATTTATTCACACAATCGAATCTGAAATGAAAAGAGACAACCTGATTTTCGACATCATCGAAAAAGAACATCAACGCCAGTTAAAGGGCATTGAGCTGATTGCTTCCGAAAATTTCGTAAGCGACCAAGTGATGCAGGCAATGGGCAGTTGCCTGACGAACAAGTACGCCGAGGGTTATCCCGGCAAACGCTACTACGGCGGCTGCGAGGTGGTGGACCAGAGCGAAAACATCGCCATCGAACGCATCAAACGCCTCTTCGGAGCCGAATGGGCTAACGTCCAGCCGCATTCCGGGGCGCAGGCCAACGCCGCTGTCCTTTTGGCAGTCCTCAATCCGGGGGATACGTTCCTCGGACTCAACCTTTCGCACGGCGGACACCTCTCGCACGGTTCGCCTGTCAATAGTTCGGGTATCCTCTATCATGCAACGGAATATAACGTCAAGGAAGACACTGGCCGCGTGGATTACGACCAGATGGAGGAAGTCGCCCTCCGCGAACGTCCGAAGCTGATCATCGGCGGCGGCTCGGCTTATTCCCGCGACTGGGATTATAAGCGTATGCGCGAGATTGCCGACAAGGTCGGTGCCCTGCTGATGATCGACATGGCGCATCCCGCAGGTCTCATCGCCGCCGGGCTGCTCAACAACCCGCTCGAATATGCTCATATCGTTACGTCTACGACCCACAAGACCCTGCGCGGTCCTCGTGGAGGTATTATCCTGATGGGCAAAGACTTCGATAACCCTTGGGGCAAGAAGACGCCGAAGGGGGAAATCAAGAAAATGTCCCAATTACTCGACTCAGCCGTCTTCCCCGGCATCCAGGGCGGTCCGCTGGAGCACGTCATCGCTGCCAAAGCGGTCGCTTTCGGCGAGGCGCTCGAGCCGGAGTACAAGGTGTACCAGCAGCAGGTGAAGAAGAACGCAGCCGTCATGGCGCAGGCGTTCATCGACAAGGGCTATAAGATCATCTCCGGCGGTACGGACAACCACAGCATGCTGATCGACCTCCGCACGAAGTTCCCCGACCTGACTGGCAAAGTGGCAGAACGTGCCTTAGTGTCAGCTGACATTACTGTCAATAAGAACATGGTGCCCTTCGACAGCCGCTCGGCCTTCCAGACTTCGGGTATCCGTGTCGGCACGCCGGCCATCACCACGCGCGGTGCGAAGGAGGAGCTGATGGGCGAAATCGTGGAAATGATCGATACCGTCCTCGCCGCCCCCGAATCCGACGCGACCATCGCCGCCGTGCGCGAGAAGGTGAACGCCACAATGAAGGACTACCCCATCTTCGCTTGGTAAGCCGGAAACGCTAATGTGTTGTCTGAAAGGCTGCTGAACCGGTGCAGGAGCTCAGAAAAGCACATTTTTTAACAGCTGTACCGGTGCAGGAGGTCTCCGAAGGCCTCCGCTGAGCTCCTGAACCGGTGCAGCAGATTTTTGAAGGGCACTGCCGGACTGCTGAGTTGGTACGGCGGACGATTCTCCCCTATTTGAGAACAGAATACATTTACCTTTATTAAAAACATTATTATCATGAAGAAAAACTTATTAGTAACGCTATGCGCAGGCGCAGCTTTCGGTCTTCTGACCGCGTGCGGCGGACCGGCGGGCGAAGTGAAGTCCTACAACCAGGGCATCAACATCATCCCGACGCCGCTCAGCCTTGTGCAGAACGATGGACAGTTCAAACTAAGTCAAGGCTCTGCTTTCGGGGCGACCAGCCCGGAGGCGAAAACCATCGCGGAATTTTTCGCGAACAAGATGAAAACAGCCACGGGCTACGACATCAAGGTGGCTGACAAGGGCGACATCACGCTGACGCTCGACGAATCGCTCGATGTCAATGACGAGGGCTATACGCTCGACGTTACCGCCAAGGGCGTGGAGGTCAAGGCTAAGAAACCGCAAGGACTTTTCTACGGTATGCAGTCGTTCATGCAGTTGCTGCCTGCCGAGATTGAAAGTCCCTCGGCCGTGAAGGGTATCGCATGGACGGCAGCCGCCGTGAGCATCAAAGACGAACCGCGCTTCGGCTATCGCGGCATCATGCTCGACCCGTGCCGCCATTTCATGCCCGTGGAGAATGTGAAGAGATACATTGACGTCTTGTCGTTGTTCAAAATCAACCGCTTGCACTGGCATTTGACTGACGACCAGGGCTGGCGTATCGAAATCAAGAAGTACCCGAAGCTGACCGAGGTCGGCGCGACACGCATCGAGGGCGAAGGCACGGAGCACAAGGGCTTCTACACGCAGGAGGAAATCAAAGAGGTGGTGCAGTATGCTGCCGATCACTTCATTACGGTTATCCCCGAACTGGAAATACCGGGACACGAGATGGCAGCCATCGCCGCCTATCCGCAGTTGTCTTGCAAAGGCGAGCCGGGGACGCCGCGTATCATCTGGGGTGTTGAAGACATCGTGATGTGTCCGGGTAAGGAGGAAGTGTTCGACTTCCTCGAGGATGTTGTCGATGAGATGGTGCCCCTCTTCCCGAGCGAATATTTCCATGTCGGTGGTGATGAGTGCCCGAAGACGAGCTGGAAGAACTGCCCGCTCTGTCAGAAGCGCATCCGCGAAGAAGGTTTGCAGGGCGACAAGAACCATTCGGCCGAAGAGAAACTCCAGAGCTATGTCATCCAGCGCATGGAGAAATATTTGGCTACAAAAGGCAAGAAGATTATCGGCTGGGATGAAATCCTGGAAGGCGGTTTGGCTCCGACGGCAACCGTGATGTCGTGGCGAGGCGAAGAAGGTGGTATTGCTGCTGCCTCGATGAATCACACGGTCATCATGACACCGGGTGTCAATGGCATGTACCTCGATGCATACCAGGGAGATGCGAAGATAGAGCCGGTTACTATCGGCGGCTATACTCCGCTGGAGAAGACCTACAACTACAACCCCGTGCCGGACACGTTGGCTCAGATGGGCAAGGGCGACTACATCCTGGGTGTGCAAGGCAACACGTGGGCTGAGTACATGTACACGGAAGAGAGACGCAACTATATGATTTACCCGCGCGCCTTGGCGGTAGCGGAAATCGGCTGGACGCAGCTCGACCGCAAGGACTATAAGGACTTCGAACGCCGCGTGGAGAATGCCTACGTTCGTCTCGACGGACACGGCCTGAACTACCATATCCCGCAGCCCGAACAGCCGAACGGCTCTTGCAACTTTGTGGCATTCACCGACAAAGCGTCGATGGAGTTCACTACAAGCCGTCCTGTGAAGATGGTTTATACGTTGGACGGCAGCGAACCGACGCCGGCATCTACGGCATATACCGCGCCCATCGAAATCACGGAGACTACGACACTGAAGATAGCTTCTGTCCTTCCTTCTGGGAAGATGAGCCCCGTACGTACTATCCAGGTTGAAAAACAGACGTTGGCCCCGGCCAAGGAAGTAGCGAAGACGACTCCAGGTCTGAACATGGAGGTTTACGACGGCATGTTCCTCTCCGTAAAAGACTTTGAGGCTAACAAGCCACAGCCGAAGGCTAAGAAAGTCATCAAGGAGACCCGCGAACTGACGGCGCAGGTGAAAGCACCGGAATCGATGCGCGGCGTGAAGCAGTATGCAGCCGTAGCTAACGGGTATATCAATATCCCGGAAGACGGCGTGTACTTCGTTTCTTCGGACTTAGAGGAAGTTTGGATTGACGGCAAGCTCTTGATAAACAACGGAGGGGAAGTGAAGCGCTTCTCGCGCCACGACTCTTCAGTCGCACTGGCTAAGGGCTTGCACGAGGTGAAGGCCGTATTCCTCGGACACATCATCGGAGGCTGGCCTTCGAACTGGAATGATGGCTCTATCAAACTGCGCAAGGCTGACGCAGAAAAGTTTACGAAAGTAACAGGCGATATGTTGAGCCACTAATCTTTTAGCAGGGAACCCCCTGAACGAACGAAGGGACGAGGCGGAAAAAATCCGGAACCTCGTCCCTTTTTTAATAATCAAAAATGAAAGCTAATTCTTCGCGTGCATCACCAGGAGCGGCGTGTTCGTGTGGAACAACATTCTCCGCGCCAGGCTGGGGCTAAACATCCGCGCCAAGATATTGCGGCGGTAGGTGCTGAAGGCGAGGATGTCGATGTGCTCGTCGCGAACGAACTTCTCGATGGCGAGCAGCAAATCCCCGTCGTTGAGCACGGTATAGGAAATGCGTGCATCCGGATATTGCTTCTTGAAGTATTCCTTGGCACCCGAGAGGCGAATCTCGTTCCAATCGTTGCGGCTGGTCGAGATGTTGAACAGGTGGATATTAATATCGTAGCCTGCGAATACTTCCATGAAGGCATCGAATACCAAGAGGTCCCGCTGGTTGAAAGATGTCGCGAACGCTACATCCTTCACGGCCTCCAGATTGTTGAACGGTGTATCCTCCGGGATAGCCAAGACCGGGACACGGTTCAGCTCGATGACCTCGCCCGTAACGCTACCAATCAAGTCGGCATCTTTGCGGTCTGTCCCGCGAGTACCCATGATGATAAAGTCCGGACGGTATTCCTTTCCGTAAGCGATGATTTCCTCTTCTGGCAAACCTTCGCGCAAAGTATAGTTAAACTCCCACTGCGGCAACTCGCCGGCAGACATCTTAGCCCTGAGAGCTTTGCAAATGCCTTCCATGTCGGTTACCACCTTTTCGCGCAAGTGCTCCAGCGTGTCTTCCTCCTTCAGTTGATAGGCCATGGTATTGCCAATCGGAGCTGCCGTGGGGAAGAACGGGCTGTAGTAAGCGTGCATAATCATGACTTCCGCATCATGCTTTTGGGCGTAGTTGATACCGATTTCGCAGGCTTTCAGAGAATAATCGGAGAAGTCCACCGGGATAAGCACCTTGAAGCGGTGCGGCTCCTTGGGTTTCTTCTCGTCTTCCTCTTGCAACCATTTGCTGTCTTCGATAATGCGCAGCGCATGAGGCAAGTCGCTTTCTTTGATTCGTACCCGGACGCCGGCCGAGATGACAGGCTGTATCTGGTTCACGTTGTGGATGTAAACCTCGATACCTTCCGTCTCGAGCATCGTCTTCAGAATCTGCGCTTTCTCGTAGGTATGAATCGCCAGTGTTACTAATTTATCTTCCATAATTCCTCCTTCCTTTTAGGGGTTACGCTTCTTTTTCTGCTAAAATCTGTAGGGCACGCTCGTAAATCGTCGTATCATCCAAAACAACAATGCCGCCGTCTGGTCCCGGTTCGATATGGATTCCGCAACTCGTTCCGTCGTCGAAATTCTGCCCGCCAAAATAGTTGCGAACGGTTTCTACCGAGATTCCCAGCTCGTCGGCAATACGATGCGTGCTGCCATCAGGCAAACTGTCTTTTATCTTTCTCAGCTCATTAAATGTGATCGTCTTTGTCATGGTCATTTACTTTTTTTGAGGTTACTAATGTTTACTTATTTGAATGCGCTAACTTACAGTTTTTTCTTAAACGCACCAACAAAGTTTATATGCTTTACAACATATTTCCGAATGTTTTTTCAGCAAATTCACGCCAGCGGCTCGACATGGAGCATGATATGCGTCATTTCCCCGAACCTTGCGCGCAATTTCCGTTCGATTTCCCGCGTCCACTCGTGTGCCTCGCGGACCGAGACGGCGCCGTCCACCCGGATATGTACTTCGATGGCTATCGTATTCCCTATCCGCCGCGTGTAGAGATTATGAGGCTTTTGCACATGCGGATTCTCCATGATGATGTCCAGGATTTCCTGCTCGGTCTGCTCGGGCAGCGAAACTTCCAGCAAATCGTTGATGGCCGGTTGCACAAGCATGAGCGACACACGGACAATGAAGATGCTGACAATGACAGCCGCCAGCGGGTCCAATATCCGCCATTCCTCGCCCAACAGGATGGCGCCCCCGATTCCCAACATCGTCCCGATGGACGAAAAGGCATCCGAGCGGTGGTGCCAAGCATTCGCGATGACGGCCTGGCTATTGACCTTCTTCCCTATCCGCTGCGTGTATTGATAGAGCAATTCTTTGATAATGATGGAAGCTACGGCTGCTATCAACGCGATAACGCCCGGACTCTCGAGCGGCACGTCGTTCACATAGTAGTCCCAAATGCGGCTGCATCCACCCCAAAACAAACCGAAGCCGACGCAGAGCAGAATCGCCCCAATGACCGATGTCGCCAGCGTCTCGTATTTCCCGTGCCCGTAGTCATGCGATTCGTCTTTCGGACGGGAGGAAATATTGACGAACAACAGTACAATGATGTCGGTTACGAAGTCGGACAGCGAGTGCACAGCATCTGCAATCATCGCGCTACTGTTCCCCAGAAAGCCGGCAACGAACTTAAACACCAGCAAGACAAAATTTACCACCGAGCCTAACAAAGTTACCTTTGCTATCTCTTTTTCTCTGTTATCATTCATAATAAAAGGCTTAACTATAAGATGATGATTTTAAACGGGGGCAAAGATACAATAATCGTCTTGCAACATGAATGTGTTTTCTGAAAAATACTGTTGATTGCGCTCAACAGCGTCCATGCAGACTGCATGAAGGTTGTTGAGCAGCGTCAACGGCTTCATGCAGTCTGCATAGGGCTGTTGATCGGCATCAACGGCTTCATGTAGTCTGCATGAGGCTGTTGATCGGCGTCAAAAGCTCCATGTAATCTGCATGAAGGCTGTTGATCGGCATCAACGGCTTTCATGCAGTCTGCATGAACTCTGTTGACGCTGCTCAACAACAGCCGGACATCATAAGAGGTCGGATGCCAACTCGGAGAGCTGGCTGCGCTCGCCCTTTATTAAATTGATGTGGGCGAAAAGCTCCTGCCCCTTCATTTTATCGACCATGTAAGCCAAGCCGTTGCTCTGTGCGTCGAGGTAGGGCGAGTCGATTTGCTGGATATCGCCCGTGAAGACCATCTTCGTCCCTTCGCCGGCACGTGTGATGATGGTTTTGATTTCGTGGGGCGTCAGGTTCTGCGACTCATCGACGATGAAATACGTTTCCGAGAGGCTGCGGCCACGGATGAAGGCCAAGGCTTCGATGACTAACTGGTTCGTCTTCTGCATCTCGTCAATCCGCCGGTTCTCCGCGCTGTTTTGTGAGAATTGCCCTTTGATAACATTCAGATTATCAAACAACGGCTGCATATAAGGCGCCACCTTCTGCTTTTCGTCCCCCGGCAGGAAACCCAAGTCGCGGTTGGCGAGGGCGACGATGGGACGCGCCAGGAGGATTTGTTTGTAAGCGCCCGCCTGTTTCAACGCCGAAGCCAAGGCGAGCAAGGTCTTACCCGTCCCCGCTTTGCCGGTGAGAGCGACGAGCTTGATTTCCGGGTCGTTCAGCACCTCGAAGGCGAAACTCTGCTCGGCGTTGCGGGGCTGAATGCCGTAGTTGTTCGTTTTTTCCACCCGGACGAGCTTGCCGCTGAAGGGATTGTAGCGCACCATGACGGAGTTGCGTTCGCTCTTGAGGATGAAGCAGTCGTTGGGCTGGAGTTTCGAGGACAGCTCCCAACGGTCGGCTGGGATGCCCTGCGGCGAGGCGTAGATTTCGTCAATCAAGTCGCCGTCGATGCCCTCGTAAATCTCTTGGGCACGTTCGAAGATATCGACGTTGGTAACTTTATCCGTAATATAGTCTTCGACCTGGATACCCAGCGAGCGGGCCTTCATGCGGAGGTTTACGTCTTTAGTTACCAGAATCGTAGGCATCTCCTTATGCTGCTCGGAGAGAAACATCGCGCAGGAAAGGATGCGGTGGTCCGGCGTCGCTGCCGGGAAAGAATCCTTCACCTTTGGATGGTATTCGCCGCCCGTTACGACGTGCAACATACCCCGGCCGGCCCCTAAGGAAGCTCCCTTGGTAAACAAATCGTTAGTCGTAATGGAATCCAGCTCGCGGACGAACTCGCGGGCGTTGTAGTTAATCTGGTCGCTGCCTTTCTTGAACTTGTCCAGCTCTTCCAGCACTACGATAGGCAAGTAAATATCGTTTTCTTGGAAATTATCGATGCACTTGTAGTCGTGCAATATGACGTTGGTGTCCAACACAAAATTTTTCTTCATGGCTTTCCGTTTTAAGATTTGTATAAGGGAAACAAACGAGGGGGAGGTTTGGTTTAATAGAAAAACGAACATCAACTGCCTTTTGCCGTTAAATATCTTTTAACCTCAAATTCTCTTGAGACTTTTTGCCATAAGCCTCTCCACGAGGCAGAAGATATTGGAACAAGACCACATCGTCTTTGATTTGAACATGAAAAATAAAAAAAGCGCGATAGCCACCAACCCGAATGCGGTAAACATACTGGAAATCTACTAACTTCTTGCAATCTGTGATTTCATCAATGCGCTGCGCATTTTCTACTTCCAAAATTGTCGATTGAAGGGATGTCTTCATTTTCCCAGACAATTTGCTTGCCGCCTTGATAAATGTTTTTGAGAATTCTACTTTCATATTCCCAACCACTTACGAAACTCCTCTTGTTCTTCATCGCTTGCCGGCGTAAGTCCTTCCGGATGCTTTTCTGCCATCATCCGATAAACTCGTTCGTCGTCCAAATCTTCTTCCACATCTTTGACCAGCAAATCTTCTATATACTTTTTCAGATTTATACCGCTGGCTTTCGCCTTAACCGAAAGATAGGTGAAGATCTCGTTCGGTATATCAATCGTTGCTTTAACTAATGTTTCCATAATCTATATCTTTTCCGCAAAAGTACGACATATATGTGGGATAAACAACCTCAAAACTCCCCTCTTTCAAACTTTTCCACTTCGACATCGACCCAAGCCCCTATCCGCTTCACTTCGTCCATCATCTGTTGGAAAACTGGGTTCATCCCGAGCAATCCCGGGTTTCCAATAAGGAACATCTGCTCGCGGGCACGAGTCAAGGCGACGTTGAGCTTGCGGTCGATGGTCGCTCCGTCTTCCTCGAAGGTATTGCTGGTCAAAAAGTCCAGCTGGTAAGGGCGTTGGATGGTGAAACTGTAGATGATGCAGTCGCGCTCGCTCCCTTGGTAACGCTCGACGGTATCGATGGATATCGCGAGCAGCTCCGGGATTCCGAGGCGAGCTATTTCTTTGCGTATCATCGCGATTTGGTTTCGGTAAGGGACGATGACACCGACTGTCCGGTAAGGATGGAACGAACCTTTTTCCCGTCCTTCCGCTTGCTCATAGACTACGCGGAGGAGGGCTGCCACCCGGCGGGCTTCATCGACATTCACTTTCTCGGAGATGGTCGTCCGGAAATCCCCCGGCGAGACAATGAAGGCGACGCGCCTCTCTGCCACCAGCCGTTCCAGTCCGTTCTTTCCCTCTTTCTCGGAGGATGCAAGCGATTGTAGTTGATGGGGCACGGGGATAGGGAGCAACGTCGCCCCATAGAAAGCCCGGTTAGCAAAATCTGCCACCTCGGGATGCATCCGCCCCTGCCGCGAGAGCTGGTAAACAAAATCCTCCGTCCCGTTCTTCTTTTGCAGGCGGATGAGACGCTCGAAGAGGGAATGGCGGCAATCCTGCAGTCCGATTTCCCGGAGCAAAGGCTCTGTAACCTTGGAAGATTCCTCGGGTTGTTGCACGACAGCCGGCAACTGCTTATGGTCGCCGATGAGAATAAACTTGTCAATGGCATTCCGCCCTCCGTGTTGCGCGGAAAGTATGCCCAGCAGATGCGGCTCCAGGATTTGCGAGGCTTCGTCGATGATAGCCAGCTCAAAATGTTTCAGCGTAAAGAGGTGAAGTTTCGAGGCGACCGCCGTCGTCGTCCCTACGAACACCCGCGTCTCCGCAATCATCCGCCGGATGGCCGTTGCATTGGCGCAAGTTCGCACTTTCTCTCCCAACAGCTTGTCATGGAAACGTGCATCACACGAAAGCCGAGACCCGATGCGGATAAACGCAATCCCATGCTTCTGCATCTTCTCGCAAATCTCGTCCACCGCCCGATTCGTGTAGGCCATCAGGAGGATGGAGGTCCCTTCTTCCGTCAGCGCTTCCTTCACCATCGCCACTAATGCGTAGGAGGTCTTGCCCGTCCCCGGCGGACCGACCAACAGGAAGTAGTCGTCGGCTTGCTTGGCCTTCAGGAGGAAGGGACTGAGCGGGACCGCGCCTTCGTCGTAGCTGCCGTTCAGCCTCCGCTGGGGATTGCGGCTCGGCTTCCGCACGTTGAGCAAGAGGTTCCGCCGCTCCTCGCGCGCCGAGAGGAAGGCATAGAGTCCGCGGTAGAGCGCGGCGTAAGAGGATTCCACAAAATCGTGCTCGAGCGCCCAGACTTTGTCTTCCGGGAAGATACACGTGTTCCGCTGCGGGAAACGCAACTGGAGGGTTACCTTCTCCGGCAGTATCTCGCTGATGCTCCCGCGCAGGATTTTCGCTTTGTTCGCCTGCGGCTGCGTCCCCGGCTCGTAGGCATAGAGGATAACGATGTCGCCCGCCCGGAAATTCGGGAGGAAGTCTTCGCCCTGCGGCGGGATGGCGAGGGTGATGATGTCGAAGCCCCCTCCTATCGTTGATTCTTCCTTCTCAGCCAGTTCCATTCCCAAAAGAATATCCCCCAGCAGCTGTTTCTCGGCAACTTCACAACGCCACACGCCCGAGAAGCCGTGTGTCCGACTGGAATTTCCCGTCTTCGCCAGCAGATGTTCTTTGGCGACGAAGGTAAAGAAGCGGGCGAAGTAGGCTTTCTCCAACTCGCTCGCGCCCTTGAAGATTTGCAGCAGGTCTTTCAGTTGCGGCTCTTGGTATTTTTGCCACAGAACGTCTGTGCGCTGCATAGTGTTGAGATGCGCAGGAGTGAGTTGCTCCAGGATGGGGCGCACCTTCCCCTCGGCGTAGAGCAGGTCGCACTTCACCATCTGGTTCCGGAGCTTCAAGACCTCGCGCATCAGGAGCGGATTGAAGGCGCTCTCGAGCAAGAGACCATCCGAGAAGCGCGAGTACAAGAGATACTGCTCCGCGTCTTTCCCCTCTATCCCAAAGTTGTAGAGCAATAGGAGGCGGTAGAGCAACATCTGTATGTAGTGCTCCTCCTTGTGGTTGTTCGAGCCAAAGGCTCGCTTCCCGGACTTCTGCTCCATCAGCACGCGGTAGTCGTTTTGCAACAAGTCCACGCGCCCCTGCAACCCCAGCTCCTCGCAGATGAACGACGGCTCGAGTATCAGCTCCTCGGGCTTGATATGGTGCACGCCGGCAAAGACCTCGCCCACGAAACGCTCGATGTTCTGCAACTGCTGCCGCGCCTCGTGGTGGAAGTCCTGGAGGTCGCCGCAGGTAATCAGCTCCAACGCCGAATGGTTGAAAAAATGCTTGATGGAGTCGTTGTAGTTGATAGGTTTCCCGCTCCGATTGTTGATGGCTTCGTCCAGGAACTGCCCGGCGAGGTTTCCCAGCTGTATCGCGGGCGTGTTCGCCGCCGGCATCAGCTTGCGCAGGAGGTTGTTGTAGGGCTGGTGGCCGTATTCCTTCCAGCAAGCGGCGATGGAGGATATATCGACCAGATAATCTGGTTCATAGATAATCTGCTTGGGCTGGAGCACGCTGTCGGGTGTCGTCTTCACGTCCAGGAGGAAGAGTTGCGTCCCCGCCTCCAGCAGTTTGCGGATATAGCAGAGGTCTTCGTCCACGGCCTGCGCATGATAATCCACCCGGACGAGCACTGCCTCCTCTCCTTCTACATATCCCTGTATCATTTGTTCGTCCCACGAATCGACGACGAGCCGCAGATTCCGCCTTGCGCCCGTGAACGCCGACTGAAATTCCACCGGTGCATCCCGATGCGGGAGCTTCGCTGCCAATTCGTCAGGCACCGGCTCGCCGTAGATGTGCGCCGCCGACTGCGCCAACGCCTTCACGTCGTAGAGGAAGACGCGGTACTCCGGCGACTCGTGGTTGCGCATCGCTTCGAGGCAGTGCACGCGGAAGCGGTTCAGGCGGTAAAGCTCGGTTTCCGAAAAGTCGTGGTCCTTGCAGACATACGTCATGCGGGGGAAGGGTCCGGAGAAGCTGATGCCCGTGTGCAGGGTCTGTTCCTCCAACATCCGGATAAACAAGGCATAAAGCCGGTTGTATTTTTCGGACAGCGAGGCGAGGCGGTCGTCCAATAGCTGTAATATTTCCTGGAATAACATGGGGATGTATTTTAGGGGCAAATGTACGACAAAAAATGAGGAAAAGAAATTCTGATTTGGGAGAATCCGGCATCACTCCCGGACGAGGAAGCATCAAACCAAGACCTATATTTTGTACTTCGACGCTTACAAGTGGTAAATTTCATACGAAAATTACCACTTGTATCGTTACAAAGTATATTTTTCATATTAAATTTACCACTTTCATAAGTCAAAGTGGTAAATTTGGTATGAAAATTACCACTTGTATCGTTACAAAATGTATTTTTCATATTAAATTTACCACTTTTACACGTCAAAGTGATAAATTTGGTATGAAAAATACCACTTGTTCGTGTGAAAGTGGTATTTTTCATAGCTACAGGATGACTTTCACGCCAAAAAGTCGCTAATCCCAGCCTTATTCTACTATTTTCAGCTTCGCAAACTTCAGAAGCAGCTGCTTCGTCCCAAAATTGTCGAAGGCAACTGTCGCTTTGGCATTATTCCCCGTATCCTCAATCGCGAGAACGACACCTTCGCCGAAACGCTCGTGGCTGACACGCATTCCTGTCTGCAAAGGACCGGTCGATGGCGAACTTGCGGCTGCCGGAGTCGGTCTTGGCGTTTCCACCCGCTTAAAAGTAGGCGGCGGAGTTTGCTGCAAAGGCGAGCGGAAGGCCGGGCGCGGCGTATCTATGGGTCTGCGAATCTGGGTTTCAGAAGTTGATGCTGTCGTGAGACCGTCCACATCCAAATAGCGGAGGTCGATGTCGCGCAAGAAGCGGCTGGGCGAGCACATCTGGGTCTGCCCGTTGCGGAAACGGCTCTTGGCGTAGCTCAACGTGCAGTTTTCCTCGGCGCGGGTGATGGCGACATAAAAAAGTCGCCGTTCCTCCTCAATGGCACGCAGATTGTCCTTCGCCATCGGGGATGGGAAGAGATCTTCTTCCAAACCAACGACAAAGACATTCCGAAATTCCAGTCCCTTGGCGGCGTGGACGGTCATCAGGGTAACTTTGTCGGTCGATTCTTCACGCGTATCGTCCTGATCCGTAAGAAGCGAGACTTCAGAAAGGAAATCGACGAGGCGGACTTGCTCCGAACCTTCTTCACGATGGAGTTGGCAGAACTCGACGATACCTTTCAGCAATTCCTGAAGGTTCTCATACTTGCTGATGCCCTCGGTCGAGCGGTCTTGTGCTAAAAGCTGGAGCAGGCCGCTTTCTTTGACGACCAAAGTAGCCAGTTCGTCGGCATCGAGCGTATCCCGCTGGGCGATGAAAGGCTCCATCAGGGCACGGAAGGCCGAAAGTTTCTTTAGTGTTCCCGCATTGACCGGAACGGCATATTCCGCCGGGGAAGCCAGTACGTTCCAGAGGCTTGTGTCGGCAATCACGGCGGCGGCAATCAGTTTATTGACGGTAGTCTCGCCAATCCCTCGCGCCGGGTAATTGATCACACGCTTGAAGGCCTCCTCGTCGTGCGGGTTCACAATCAGCCGGAAGTAGGCGATGATGTCTTTGATTTCCTTGCGCTGGTAGAAGGACAGGCCGCCATATATTTTATAAGGTATAGCCCGCTTGCGGAAGGCTTCCTCGAGGAGGCGCGACTGGGCATTGGTGCGGTAGAGGATGGCGAAGTCGGAAAAGCGGTAGCCCTTCGCCGCCGACATCCTACCGACGGACGAGGCGACGGCGTATGCTTCCTCGTAATCGGAGTAGAGCGACAAGACGCGGAGCTTGCTGCCCACCTCCTTCTCGGAATAGATGGTCTTCGGAATCTGTTCCTTATTCTTATTTATCAGACTGTTCGCCGCATTTACGATGTTCTGCGTGGAGCGGTAGTTTTGCTCGAGCTTGAAGATGCGACAGCCCGGATACTGGTTGCGGAATTGCAAGATATTGTCGATGTTCGCCCCCCGGAACGAGTAGATACTCTGCGCATCGTCGCCCACGACGCAGATACGGCGGCTCGCCTCGCAAAGTTTCTTGATAATCAGATGCTGGGCGAAGTTCGTATCCTGATACTCGTCCACCAGGACATATTGGAAGCGTTGGCTATATTTCGCCAGCACGTCGGGATGGTCGCGGAAGAGGATGTTTGTCTGGAGGAGCAAATCGTCGAAGTCCATGGCCCCCGCCTGCAGGCAGCGGTTCTGGTAGCGCGTGTAAATGTCCCGGAGCAAGGGGATCTTGGCATGGATATCGCCCTCCACCAGCTCCTTGTTTTGCTCGTAAGCCTTGCAGGTGATGAGCGCGTTCTTCGCGTTGGAGATTCGGCTCTGCACCATGCCCGGACGGTAGGTCTTGTCGTCGAGCTGCATCTCCTTGATGATTGCTTTCAGGAGGTTTTTGGAATCGGCGGCATCATAGATCGTGAAGTTCGACGAGAAACCGATGCGTTCAGCCTCGATGCGGAGGATACGGGCGAAAATCGAGTGAAACGTCCCCATCCAGAGCTGGTCGGCAATGGCTCCGCCCGTAATCGTAGCAATGCGCTCCTTCATCTCCCGCGCCGCCTTGTTGGTGAACGTCAGCGCCAAGATAGTCCACGGTTTGTAGCCTTGTTTCAGGAGATACGCGATTTTGTAGGTCAAGACGCGGGTTTTCCCCGAACCTGCGCCAGCGATAACCAAGGCCGGTCCCTCGCAGTAGGTTACTGCCTCGCGCTGGCTGTCGTTGAGTTGTTCCAAGAAGTCTGTCATGATGTGCGAAAAATATTCAGCGGGCAAAGATACAAAAAAACAGATTGCTATTTCTCCATCTAAAAATTCATAATTAAGAGAAGTTTGTTTATTTTTGCCCATTCGTAAAACAAAAGCATTTTTCACCATGATGAATGACGATATAAAAAAAGCATGCGACGTCATGCAAGCCGGTGGTCTTATCCTTTACCCTACAGACACCATCTGGGGCATCGGTTGTGATGCTACCAACCCTCAGGCCGTCCAGAAGGTCTTCGACTTGAAGCAACGTGCAGACAACAAAGCCCTCCTGGTCCTCCTCGACAGCCCTTCGAAGCTCGATTTTTATGTCTCGGAGGTCCCCGACATCGCTTGGGACTTGATCGAAATGAGCTTGGAGCCTCTCACCATCATCTATTCGCAAGGCAGAAACCTCGCGTCGAACCTCATATCCTCAGACGGCAGCATCGGCATCCGTATCACCAAGGAGGAGTTCTCAAAATCGCTCTGCGAGCATTTCCGCAAGCCCATCGTCTCCACTTCTGCGAACATCAGCGGTATGCCGTCGCCCGCCAACTTCTCGGAAATTTCGGAGGAGATCCGCCGCGGCGTCGATTACATCGTCCGCTTCAGGCAGGAGGATACTTCTAAGGCTGCGCCTTCTCACATTCTCAAGTTGGGGGCCGGCGGTTTGGTCAAAATCATACGCTGAACGACGATGACGCTTACTTGGCAACGAGCGAAGTATCTCCTCTCCGATTTCCTGGCCTCGTCGCTCGCGTGGGTCCTCTTCAACATCCTCCGTTTCGAGGTGCAGGCCGTCTTCCACGGTTATTCGTCGCTCGGCAGTTACTTGTGCAGCTCCACCATCCTTCTGGGGCAAGTTTTCGTCCCGCTGTTCTGGCTCTTCTTGTTTTGGTTGTCCGGTTTTTATAACAAGCCTTACGGCAAATCCCGTCTGGGCGAGTTTTTCAATACGTTCACCACCGTCATCTTGGGTGTAACGATTCTTTTCTTCGGCATGGTCCTGAACGACTTGCCTTCGTCCTACGAAGTTTACTACCGTCTCTTCTCCGTCTTGTTCCTGTTGCAGTTTTTCCTCTGTTACGCCGGGCGCGCGTGCCTGACGCAAGACTGCATCCGCAAGATTCGCTCCGGCAAGTATGCTCTGAACGTATTAATTATAGGTACGTGCGCGCGCGCGCAGTCTCTCGCAGCCGAATTGACCCGCCAGGGCTACGCCGTCCGGGGTTTCATCCGCGACGATGATGACTTGCAGCCCGCCGTCGAGCCTTCGTCCGTCGTGGGCGGCTGGTCGGACCTCCAACGCCTTATCCCCGCTCTCCGTATCGACGAGCTTGTCATCGTCTCAGCTGCCTCCGCAGACCCGCAATGGGTCAAAAAGCTCTACAGCCTCTACGTCTTCAAGATTCCCGTCAAGGTGCTCCTCTCCGAGTCCCATCCGCTGGCGCGCGGACACCTCCGGACTATCCACGGCAGCCCTCTGTTGGACGTTACCGACAACAATCTCAGTGAGGCGGAACGAAATATCAAATGGCTTATGGACAAGCTGCTCTCCATCCTGGCTCTCGCAGCGCTTTCTCCCCTCCTGCTCTACGCCGCCTGGCGAGTGAAGCGCGATTCCGACGGCCCGGTCTTCTTCAAGCAGGAAAGAATCGGCTACAGAGGCCGTCCGTTCCTGATCTACAAGTTCCGAACGATGTACATCGACGCGGAGCACGCCGGCCCCTCCCTCTCGAAGGAGGACGATCCCCGCATCACCCCCTTCGGGCACACGATGCGCAAGTACAGAATCGACGAGTTGCCCCAATTCTGGAATGTGTTGCGCGGCGACATGTCTCTGGTGGGCCCCAGGCCCGAAAGAATGTTCTACATTAACAAGATCGTCGAGCGCGCGCCCTATTATTACCTCCTCCATAACGTAAGGCCGGGCATCACGTCCCTGGGAATGGTAAAATATGGCTACGCGTCGGACGTCGAACAGATGACCGAGCGCCTCAAATACGACATCCTCTACTACGAGAACATGTCGCTCGCGTTGGACATCACTATCCTCTTTTATACTATTCAAACAGTCTTTACAGGCAAAGGTATTTAATATGCAAACGACAAAAATCAATGATTTATTCTACCGCTTCCTCGTCTGGAGGCAAAAAACGATCAAAGAAAAGAACTTTGTCCTTTTCATCAGCTTTCTGATCGGAATTTTTACGGCTCTCGCAGCTGTCATCTTGAAAAATTTGATCCACTTTATCCAGTCGTTGCTCAGCGTCAACTTCGCTGCGGATGAAGTTAACTACTTGTTCCTCCTCTACCCCGTCTTGGGCATCTTCGTTAGTGGCTTGTTCGTCCGCTTCATAGTAAAAGACGACATCGGACATGGGGTTACGAAGATCTTGTACGCAATTTCGCAACGCAAATGCCGCATCAAGCCTCACAACACATGGACTTCAATCGTTGCTAGTGGCTTGACGATCGGATTTGGGGGTTCCGTAGGAGCCGAAGCACCGATTGTATTGACGGGAGCGGCCATCGGCAGCAATCTGGGACGACTCTTCAGGCTCGAACAACGCACCCTCATGATACTTTTGGGATGTGGAGCCGCGGGAGCTATCGCCGGCATCTTCAAAGCACCAATTGCAGGCCTCGTTTTCGTCATCGAAGTTCTTTTATTGGACTTAACCATGGCTTCAGTACTACCTCTTCTGATTACATCGGTTACTGCCGCCACTGTTTCTTATGTCTGTACCGGTTCGGAGGCCATGTTCCACTTCACCATGACCGAAGATTTTATCATCGGACGTATTCCGTACGTCATCTTATTGGGAGTGTTTTGCGGTTTAGTATCTCTGTACTTCACCAAAATGATGAATTCAATTGAAAACGCATACCGGCGCCTCGGCAGCGCATGGAAAAAGTTCGTGGTCGGTGGCTCGACGCTGAGCATCTTGATTTTCCTATGCCCGCCTTTGTATGGCGAGGGCTACGACACGATAACTTCGCTCCTCAATGGGGACTTTGCAGACCTCATGGACAATAGTGCGTTCTACTTTGCCCACGAGTACTACTGGGGCATCATCGTGTTCCTTGTTTTTATCCTTTTGACGAAGGTTTTTGCATCGTCTGCGACGAACGCCGGGGGCGGGTGCGGCGGTATCTTCGCTCCGAGCCTCTATTTAGGGTGTATCGCCGGCTTCATATTCGCTCATGCATCGAATTATTGGGAGTTGACGATGTACTTGCCCGAAAAAAACTTCGCGCTTCTGGGCATGGCGGGCGTCATGTCCGGTGTGATGCATGCGCCTCTGACGGGTGTCTTCCTCATTGCCGAATTAACGGGCGGTTATGACCTGTTTCTCCCCCTCATGATAGTATCGATTTGCTCTTTTGCCACAATCACAGCCTTCGAGCCCCATAGTATCTATGCGATGCGCCTCGCGCAGAAGGGCGAGTTATTGACGCACCACAAAGACCGGGCAGTGTTGACGCTCATGTCCAGCGAATCGACGATCGAAAGGGACTTCCTCCCTGTCCGGCCCGAAATGACGCTCGGCGAAATGGTAAAAGTGATCTCCAAAAGCTCTCGGAACGTCTTCCCTGTCCTGGATCAGCGTGGCGTGTTGTTGGGAATCGTCCTTTTAGATAACATACGCAACATCATGTTCCGGCCGGAGTTGTACGAAAGGTTCCGGGTCTCGAAGTTCATGGTTTCGCCGCCCGCAAAGCTATACGTGGATATGCCCATGGACCAAGTGATGAAAGTTTTCGACGACACGAAGGCGTGGAACTTGCCTGTCGTCGATAGCGCCGGGCACTATCTCGGCTTCATGTCCAAATCAAAGATATTCAACGCCTACCGCGAGGTGCTCGTCGAGACGTTCGCAGGCGACTGAGACACGGTTTACCCGGACCGGTTAGAGACGCGGATGACGCGGATGACACGGATTCAAGCAACTTGAAAAATCCGCGTTATCCGCGTCATCCGCGTCTAAATTTATACCTTAAACGCGCTTTCCCCGCTTGGCCATCTTCTCCTTGTAGTCTTTGATGCGTGTGTTCAGCAGCTCGACGTAGTACTCCGCCTCTTTGTTGCCCGTTATCAGGTTGGATGCGAAGGCGCGGTCGGTAACTTCGTGGTACATGACACTCAGCTCGAAGCGCAGGTCATAGATTTTCGTCGATTCTTTCAACTCGGTCTTCTTCTTGTTCCGAACTTCAGCCATTCCCTCGTATTGTTCGTTGAGGAATTGCAATCTCCCGAGCGATTCACCCATCTTGAAGTACTGGATATGCGTCGCAAATTGCGGCTGCTTGAATTCGGACAACATGCTGTCGATGACGCCCGCTTTTTCCACGGCGGAGACGCGCGTGATGCCGCTGTAGTTTTTGGTGATAGCATACAGGGCCTCGCCCGCCTTCCGCTCGTCGTCGGAGGTCGAAATCCGGGCTGCATCTACTCGGTTCAAAATATATAGGACGGCGCGCTCGCGGTCGCGGTCGATTTCCTTCAACAATTCCGTCTCGGCGTGTGCATTGGAGACGCGAATCAATCTTTTGAGCTGTTCGAGCTTCTTGACCATCCGTCGCCTGAAAGCGGGGGATACAAACAGGGCGGAGCATCCGCCGTCCTCCTGTTTTTCCTTCTCTGTCATTGGCATCGTATCCAAAAGACGGCGAAGGAAGGTGTAAAACTCGCCGTTCCTCATCCTCGTCAGTGAAATTGACTCAACTTTTAGATACGGAATATCTTCCCAATCATTTTTTAAATAAGTCATAGTCCTGCGAATTATTAGAAATTTTTACGGAGACAAAAGTACGGATTGTTTTTGAGAAAAAAAAATCTGCAATGGGTATTTGCACAGGAATCTTTGCACACTTCACGTGAAGATGTGCAGAAAACGGGAGCAGAGCATATATCTTCGCTTGAAGATGGCTTGATGTTTAAGTCGAGATAACATCAGCAAACGAAGATTAACAATTCACCAGGAAAACATCGGAAAAGCATACGAAGATTAACTGATGACAGGGTACAAATGCAGATCGCGGCAGTTTTGGGGCAATTTTCAGCCCTGCAAAATAGAAATATTCTGTTTTTTAAAGATACGTTAAGAAGAAAACTCTCTAAAAAGACCTAATTTTGGAACCTGAAAGCAATCGAATATTCAATTTTAAAAATAAAGATAAGATGGAGAAGAAAGACTTACGAATCGTTTATATGGGGACGCCGGAGTTTGCTGTCGAGAGCCTTCGCGCGCTCGTCGAAGGGGGCTATAATGTCGTCGGCGTCATCACGATGCCCGACAAACCGATGGGGCGGCACGGCAGTGTGCTGCAGCAGAGCGAGGTGAAGAAGTACGCCGTGTCGGTGGGCCTTCCCGTGCTGCAACCGGAACGGCTCAAGGACGAGGCGTTCATCGAAGAGCTGCGGAGGCTTAGGGCGGACCTGCAGATAGTCGTCGCTTTCCGAATGCTGCCTGAAGTTGTGTGGGCCATACCTCCGCTGGGGACTTTTAACCTGCACGCATCGCTCTTGCCCCAATATCGTGGCGCGGCACCTATTAACTGGGCTGTAATCAATGGGGAACGGGAGACAGGGGTAACAACCTTCTTCCTGAAGCATGAGATTGATACGGGGAAGATAATCCGGCAGGAGCGGTTGCCTATCCTCGATACCGACAACGTGGGCATGGTGCACGACAAGCTGATGTCGATGGGCGCAAAGCTGGTAACGGAGACGGTGGACCTCATCCTTTCGGGCGAAGTCGAGGGCACGGAGCAGAGCACCCTGTTAAAACCCGGCGAAATCCTCCATCCCGCCCCTAAAATCTTCAAGGAAACTTGCCGCATCGACTGGACGCAGCCGCTCGAGCGCATCTATAACTTCGTCAGAGGTCTCTCGCCCTATCCCGCCGCCTGGACCGAGCTTGAATCCAAGGACGGGAACCGCCTCACCCTCAAAATCTACGACGCGGAAAAGCTGCCCGCAGCGCACAACTACCCGTCCGGCACCATCATCCACGACCGGAAGGACAGCGTGAAGGTAGCCACGACCGACGGATACCTCTCGCTCCGGAGCATCCAGCTGGCCGGGAAGAAAAGGATGGACGTGCAGGCCTTCGCCAATGGCTTCAAGTCCCTCGAAGACTACCGGATGCGCTGAAACCACCCAACTTCGCCCGTCGGAGACCCGCCTCCCCGCCGCAAGTGCAAAAAAAAGGCGCGCTGGATAACTTCCAACGCGCCAACTAACTAAAAACCAAAAACTATGACCGCGAATCTATCGCAATCTCTCCAATGAACGGACAAGAGCCTCGTCCGCACCGATGTTTCTTATCGCCAAATAATCAAGAATGATGCAAATGAACGGGAAAGTCAGCCCTATCTGCCCCGTGAACGAGAAAGCCTCCAATCCGGCCCCCTCCTTCACCTTCCAAAGGATAATTGCAAACAGCGCATAAAACCCAATCATCAGCAGCGCATTAAAAACACACATGCGAATCTGCAAAATCCGCCGCTTGAACAAGAAAATAATCACCAGCGCCAGAATCGCAATCGCAGCCGTCAAGATGAACAGTCCCCAAGCCGGAAAAACAAGCTCCGGTTCCTCGGCGAGCATCGTATAAAGCCCAGCCGCGTTGAACGAATAGAAGGTTTCCCCCACCTGGACGGTAGCCAAGGGGAGAAACAGGAGGACGATCATCAACACGGAGATGATGAGGAGGTAAACAGTCTGAATTCGTTGAATCATCTTGCCTCCTTCGATTAATTAGCCGTATTGATATTGTCTTTTTCCTTCGCCGGATTGCGATAATAGATTTTCCCGTCGATGTATTCCTGGGTCGCAATCAGCGTAGGTTTGGGGAGCTTCTCGTAGTAGCGAGAAATCTCGATTTGTTCACGGTTTTCAAAGACCTCTTCCAGATTATCATTAAAAGAGGCGAACTCTTGGAGTTTCTTTTCCAGATCTTGTTTCATGTCCACGCTAATCTGATTAGCCCGCTTTGCAATGATTGCCACTGTTTCATATACGTTGCCCGTGTCCTTGCACAAATCCATCATATCACGGGTTACCGTATTCGAAGGAGCGTTTGTCTTTCTGTAATCCATTACTCTGTAGTTATTGTAAGTTATTAATAAGTATCTGTTATACGTTTGCTTGCGTAATCGTAGAATTTTTTGACTTCCTTCAGGTACTTGCCCTCGGGGTATTCGTTCGTGTAGTTGTAGTACTCATCCACCACGTCGCGGTATCGGCCTTGCAGCTTTTCATCGACGCTGACCAGTGCCAGTTCGTATTTCGAACGCGCGATTAAGAACATGAACTCCTCGCGATATTTCGAGAACGGATAGTTCTTCAACGCATTCTGCGCCGTAATGACAGCCGAGAGATAATTGTTACCCATGTAAGTACCCAAATTGAAATACAAGCGCGTAGCCATCAACTCCTTGAGCGCAAGCTTCTCCTGTAATTCGAAAAGGATGCGCTGGGCTTCCGGGGCACGCTCGCTCTGGGGATAATACTCGAGGTAGAGCTGCAATTGCTCGATAGCTTTGTATGTCTGGGATTGGTCGAGTTCGGGAATCGGAGAATCCAGATAGAGGCCGTAACCTGAATAGTAACGGGACAGTTCCGTGAACTCGCCCTTGGGATAAGTCTTGTAGTAAGTTTCAAAGTATTGCGCTGCGGTTTGGTAGTCTTCTTGCCCATAGTAACTTTGAGCCAGCAGATAGAGGGATTCCTCGGCGTGAGCCGTTCCTTTGAAAATCGTAACTAACTCCTCGAGGAGCGTTATGGATCGGCTATACTGCTTTGCATTGAAATATTTCTTTGCGTATGAATATTTTAATTCATAGTCTGTGCTCTTCAAAATCTTGTTGTATTCGCCGCAGGAAGACAGCAAGACCGCACTCATCAGTAAGGAAAAAACAATCTTTTTCATTCAACAATACTTTTAAGCGTGCGAATGTACGGAGAAAAAACGGAAGAAAAAAAAGAAACGTAATAATTTATGAATTATGAATTATGAATTATGAATTAGAAAGACTTTTTATCTCCTTCCCATCCACAATTCATAATTCTTAATCCTAATCGCATCAGAGTCTATAGAGCTCGCTTGCCGCTATCAACTCCAATTTGTTTTCGGTCAAGACTTCGGCACAACGCTCGATGTTATCAGGACGAATGATAACGTTGGCCGCAGCTCCCTCGGAAAACGCATACATATATTCGACGAAAACACCTGCCGCCGTAATAATTTCCATCGCCTTAGCCAAAGCGCCCGGCTGGTTGGGGCAATGCAGGCAGATGACATCGGCGACGCTGACGGCATACAGATGCTCGCGTAATACCTGGATAGCCTTGTCGGTATCCGACACAATCAGGCGAAGGATTCCGAAATCCGAATTCTCGGAAACCGTGAATGCAGACATGTTTATACCTGCTTCGCCCAACAATTTGGCCACTTCCGTAAAGCGGCCTTTCTTGTTTTCAAGGAAAATAGATAGCTGTTTGATTAACATGGCGGTGTTCTTTTATTGTTATGAAAGTTTTCGTTTATCTATCACGTGCTTTGCCTTGCCCATACTCCGCTCGATACTGCGGGGTTCGACGATTTTGATATCCGGCTGCAGGCCGACGACACTCTGGATGCGGTTGGTTATCTTTTTCTTCAGCGCCAACATCTTGTTCATCTCGTCGCTGTAGTATTCCGGACGTACTTCGACTTGGATTTGGAAGGTATCGGTATTGTTCACGCGATCTACAATAATTAAATAGTGGGCTTCGAACTCTGGCAATTCCAGAATTACCGATTCTACCTGCGACGGGAATACGTTCACGCCTCGGATAATCAGCATATCGTCGCTTCGGCCCAAGATTCGGCCCATGCGAACCGCCGTCCGCCCGCAATCGCATTTATCGTAAATCAGGTGCGTCAGGTCTCGCGTGCGATAACGGATCATCGGCATCCCTTCTTTCGTCAACGTCGTGAAGACAAGCTCTCCCTCCTGCCCCGGCTCGACGGGTTGCAGCGTTACCGGGTCTATGATTTCCGGGAAGAAATGGTCTTCCCAGAGATGGGTGCCGTTCTGGCATTCGCATTCGCCTCCGACTCCGGGCCCGCTGATTTCCGTCAGTCCGTAAATGTCATACGCTTTGATGTTCAGCTTTTCCTCCAGCTCTTTGCGCATATTTTCCGTCCACGGCTCGGCTCCGAAGGCGCCGATACGGAGTTGGAATTCCTCCAAAGGTATTCCGGAATTGTGGATTGTCTCTGCGAGGTAGAGCGCGTAGGATGGCGTGCAGGCCAAACCCTTCGCCCCGAAGTCGTGCATCAGTTGGATTTGTTTTTGCGTGTTGCCGCTGCTCATCGGAATCACGGTCCCGCCGATGTTTTCCACTCCTGCGTGCAGGCCCAGCCCTCCGGTGAACAGGCCATAGCCGTATGACACCTGTACCAAGTCATTCCGGTTGAAGCCAAAGGCATACAAGCAGCGTGAAACGGCTTCCGCCCAGATTCCAAGGTCTTTCCGTGTATAACCGACGACTATCGGCTTCCCGGTTGTCCCCGACGAGGCATGTAGGCGGACGATTTCAGACATCGGCACGGCCATCAACCCGAACGGATAGTTGTCGCGCAGGTCTTGCTTCACCGTAAACGGCAGTTTTACAATATCATCGATTGTTTGGATATCCCCGGGTTCCAACCCCATCTCTTGCATTTTTTTCCGATAGAAGGGGGAATTATGGTAAGCGTGTTCCACCACCCGGCGCAGGCGGATGCTCTGCAATTTCCGCATTTCGTCGCGGCTCATACATTCGATTGTCTCATTCCAATACATGGTATTTGCGATTAAAAATTAGATTAACCTTGTTTAATTCTAAATTGCTTTGTTGTTAAAAATAACTTTTGCGGCAAAGGTACGCTTTTTGCTGATAAACCCAATATTTTTGCCCGCTTTTTTGGCTATATTGAAAGCCGCAGCGGATTTTTACGCGCGTAAAACCCATTTTTCAAATGTGAAAAATGATTTTTACCGCAGTAAAATACTCCTTTCAATATTGAAAAGACCACTTTACCGCAGTAAAAATGCCTCTGCAAGTTTGAAAAATACCTTTTACCGCAGTAAATCTTATTTTTTAGGTCTGAAAAGTCTGTTTTACGCGCGTAAAAACCTCCGTTCAGATTTGAAAAATGGTTTTTAGCGCGGTAAAATGGCTTTTTTCCTACCTTTGCAGCCGGTTTTTGACAAGTAAAACAGACGAAAAACAATGCAAAGGAACCTTATTGCCCTCTATTTGGTGAAGTTATCGAAGTGGTTCACCCTCGTGATGCCCATCATCGTCCTTTTTTACGAAGAACACAGACTGGGACTGCAAGACGTATTCATTTTGAAGAGCGTTTACTCCGTCGCGGCGGTCGCGCTCGAGGTTCCGTCGGGCTATCTGGCGGATGTCTGGGGGCGCAAACGGTGTATCCTGGCCGGGTGCGTGCTCTTTTTCGGGGGATACCTGTGTTATTCGCTGACGGAGACGTTCGCCGCCTTCCTCGTGGCGGAAATCCTGCTGGGCATTGGGCAGACGATGATCAACGGGGCGGATTCGGCGCTTCTCTACGACACTACCGTGCACCATGGACGCGAAAATCTGTACTTGAGATACGAGGGACGCATCACGATGATTGGAAATTTCGCCGAGGCGGTGGCCGGAATCTTCGGCGGACTGCTGGCTGTCTATTCGCTACGCTATCCGTTCTACGCGCAAACGCTTGTCGCTTTCGTGGGAATACCTGCGGCGATGGCGCTGAGGGAATACGCGCCGGCGAACAAGGTGCAGAGCCCGTGGGAAGAGATTCTGCGCATCTTGAAATACTCGTTGGTAACGAACAAGAAGCTTTGCTGTAATATCATGTATTCCGGCATCATAGGCGCGGCGACATTGACGATGGCGTGGTTCGTCCAGCCCGTCCTCATGCAGCTCGAGACGCCGACGGAATGGTACGGAATCATCTGGACGGTGCTGAATCTGACTGTGGGAGTGGCTGCGCTCTACTCCGACCGCGTCGAGCAGCTTTTCGGGATGAATAAGATGAATATTCTGATTCTGTCGGTCATCGCGGGAGGGTATGTGGCGCTGGCCTATAATCTGACGTACGTCGGGCTGGGGATATTGTTGCTCTTTTATATCTTCCGGGGATTCGCGACACCTATTTTAAAAGGATACATCAACCAGATGACATTCTCGGAAATGAGAGCTACGGTGCTATCGATCCGAAATTTTGTCATCCGGTTGATGTTTGCAGCCATCGCGCCGTTTATCGGTTGGCTGAATGACATGTATTCGCTGCAAGTGGCGCTTCTCGCGTCGGCAGCACTGATATTTATTCCGGGCGCGGTCTTTCTCGCCCTGCAATTACGCCTGCGGTAGGGCGTGGCGGGCCTGACGGTCGGGGTCGAGGGCCATTTCGCAGGTGTCGTTGAGGATCATCGTTTCGCCTTTCTCGACGGTGAACTCGTCCCACTTCGGTAGCGAACCGCCATTGGGGTCTCCCGTGCGGGCAAACTGCAATAGCGCTTCTGACATCATCTTCGAGAGCTTGCGCGGGCGCTCTCCGCCGCCGGTATGCGTTACCATCCGGTCTGTATTGAGGAACCAGAAACAGATATCTAAGCAGTGGAAGGCGCGCATCCGTCCGTCGAACAACGGCGGGCACCATCCGAACCATGCGACATAGACTGGCGAAGTCTGATGCTTCTTCGCCTCGGCAGCAGCAACTACCCGACTGCGGTTCGAGAGGATTAAATCCACCAATTCGACGGGTTTCGCATCGGGGAAGTTCATGGCGTAGGAATCTACGATATTTTTAGCCTGGTCGCCATAACGTTTTTGGAGGAAACCGACGGCTTCGTCCTTGGTCATACGCTCCAGCGCGGCGTCGGTGCGGCTTATACTCTGCTCATGGAAGGTTGTGCAGAATAGAATAGGGATATCAGGCGCGTCAGGCAGTGGTTCGGAAAAGAAAGTGCCCTCGGGAAGGCAGATACCATCCCCGACGGGGCTGAAACCTACGGCGGCATCGGCATTCTCCTGTCGCATCTTGGATAAAGCACGGTTGGCAATGTCCAGATAGTCCTTCCACGGCAATTCCTGGAGTTTATCGACCTCGCCTTTCTTCAGTCCGGCTTCTTTCAGGATATATTCGCCCAGCATACCGGAGAGTTTCTTGTTTGTCCCATTGATAGCCGTGCCGCTAAGGGCCACCGCTTTATGTACTAAACCTTTTGCCTGAGGCATCGAGGCCAGGACGCAGACTTTCGCGCCTCCGCCGGACTGCCCAATGATGGTTACATTCTCCGGATCGCCTCCGAAATTGGCAATATTCTCGTGTATCCACTCCAAAGCAGCCACCATATCCAGCGCACCCACGTTGCCGGACAACTTATATTTCTCGCCACCCACGACAGAGAGGTCGCTGAATCCGAAAGCATTCAAGCGATGGTTTACAGAGCAGAAAACAATGTCGCCCTGCTTCGCCAAGTTCTCGCCATGATAGCCGTCTTGCTCCATCAAGTTTCCGTTGGAATAACCACCGCCGTGGAACCAGACGATTACCGGCCTTTTCTTCCCATCCGCCAGTCCGTTGGTCCAAACATTCAGGCGGAGGCAGTCTTCACTGAAGAGGTCGTAGTTCCAATGGTCCACGAAGGCCGCATACGAGTTCGGTTCGCGGGGATAAGGCATATTTTGCGGTGCCGAATTAGGCAGGAAGACCGTCGGGAGAATGCCGTCCCACGGCTGAGGCTTCACAGGCGGCATAAAGCGGTTCTTCCCCGATGTATCAGCCCCGTAGGGAATACCCATGAAGGTATATACCCCGTTCATAATATAGCCTTTCACCCTTCCGTAGGCCGTCGAAGCCACGGCTATGTCATCACCAATCTGTAAAACCGGCGGTTCCTCCACGGGAGCCGCTTCTTTTTCCTTCCCGCCGTCGCCGGAGCAGGAAGTTGCAAACGGGGCAAGCGTCCCGGTCGTCAAGGCTGCCGTCCCCAAGCCCAGGGACTTAATAAAAGAGCGGCGGCCCAGCATAGATTTACTCGAATCATCCATAACTTTTCCTTTTTATTTAAATTTTCGTTCCACAAATGTCTTCATGAAGTCCACCGTCCCGTCGATCCCCAGCACCGAGGCATCGATGGACAGGTCGTAGGTCGAGGACATCCCCCACGTCTTATTCGTATAATAATTATAGTAGGCCGCACGGGACTTGTCAATCTTGGCCATCTTCTCCTTGGCCTCTTCCACCGTGATACCGAGGTCGCTGATGATGCGTTGCACCCGTATATCGGGCCGGTTATGAATGAAAAAGCTCATGAGCCCCGGGTCATCGCGCAGGATATAGTCGGCGCAACGTCCGACGAGGACACACGAGCCCTTCTCAGCTATTTTCCGGATGGCGTCGCTCTGATAACGGAACAGGGTGTCGTTGGAAAGCACGTCGTTATAGGGAGTCAGCATCCCCATGTACGCAAAACCCATGTTGAAGGCGTAGGCCAGCCCGTGCGAGGTCCGCTCGTCGGCCTTGGCGAAGACATCTTCGCATAGTCCACTCTCTTTCGCGGCTTCGGCCAGCAATTCCTTGTCGTAATACGCAATGCCGAGCGATTTTGCCAGCTTCTTCCCTATCTCGCGACCTCCACTGCCGAATTGGCGGCCTATTGTGAGTATGATTTTAGCATCCATAATGTTGTTGAATATTTTGTCTGCTCAAAGGTAGAGGAATAAAATGAAAAAAGAACTATAAAAAGGGAGAAATTTGGCTTTGCCGAAGATTTTCAAGTCCTGAAAGCGGATTTTGTTCAATCTGCAGAGATTTACAGCGTGCAAAAACAGATGCTCGACAGGTCTGAAGCTGCTCGTTTGTTGCCAATACACTATGACAATTTCATTGTAGAACTTTCTACGATGCTTTTGTACTATTACAACAACAACGTAGAACTTTCTACGATATTGTTGTAACTATACATCGACATCGTAGAAAGTTCTACAATAAAAATGTAGCCCTACAATTTGTTCGTAGAACTTTCTACAGGCAAATTGTAGGGCTATTTCAGGATTTCCGCAAATTCCGGAGAGCTTTTACGAGGCCGTTTTGAATTTCCGGAACTGCCGCATGAGCATGATTGCCGTTACGATAGCTGCCGTAAAGTCCGCGAGGGGTATGCTACCCCACACGCCGACTTGCCCGAAGAAGCGGGGCAGGATGATAAGGCTCGGGATGAGAAAAATAAGTTGCCGCGTCAGCGATAGGAAGATTGCTTGGCGCGATAGGCCGACGGAGAGGAAGAAGTTCGAGGCCACCATCTGGAATCCGACGATCGGGAAGACCAGGAACACGATATGTAAACCCTTGACGGCGACGCTGACCAGCTCTTCATCCGTCGTGAAAAGGCAAATCACGGCCCTCGGAGCCAAATGACAGAGCAGGAAACCAAACGTGGCGACGCCGACAGCCCACCACGTCGTCATCCGCGTAACCTCCAAGACACGGGGGAACTGGCGCGCCCCGAAGTTGTATCCCGCGATGGGTTGCATCCCTTGGTTGAAACCCATGATAATCATGATGAAAAGGAAGGTGATGCGGTTCACGATACCGTAAGCCCCAATCGCCACGTCGCCCCCGTGTTCCTTCAGGCCGAGGTTAATCAAAAGGACGATGAGGCACGAGCACAGGTTCATCAGGAAGGGCGAGAGGCCGATGGAGAGCATGGCCGACACCAGGTCGCGGTGCAATCCGTAAATGCCTTTCCGAAAATGCAACAGTTCGGATTTTTTGGAAAAATGCCAGAGCAGCCAGACGAGGGAGATGACCTGCGAAATGACCGTGGCCCAAGCAGAACCCTTGATGCCCCAGCCCCAGGAGAAAATGAAGAGGGGATTCAGGGCACAGTTGATGACGACGGAGGCCAGGGTAGCGTACATCGCCATCTTGGGATGGCCCGAGGAGCGGAGGAGGTTATTCAAGCCCAGGTAGATATGGGTAACTACATTTCCGTAGAGGATGACTTCCATATAGTCGCGGGCGTAGGGAAGTGTCTGTTCGCTCGCACCGAAGAAGTAGAGCACCGGGTCGAGGAAGAGGAGGAAAACTACCGAGAAGAGGATACCCATGATGATGTTCAAGACCAAGACATTGCCCAGGACATGATTGGCGCCCACGTAGTCCTTCTGTCCCAGCTTGACGGAAACCAGCGTGGAGGCTCCGACACCCACGAGCGAGCCAAAGGCGGCAGCTAAGTTCATCAAGGGGAAGGTTAATGCCAGACCGGCGATGGCCATCGGACCTACTCCATGCCCGATGAAGATGCTATCGACCATATTATATAAGGAAGAAGCGGTCATGGCGATGATGGCCGGGATGGAATAGCGAGCCAGAAGCTTGCCGATAGGCTCGGTTCCAAGAATAAGGGGAGAATTTTTATCTGCCATTGGATATTTCAATTTTAAAACGGTTTGCAAAGATAATATTTTTACCTTTGTCGGCACGAAAAGAGTATATGATATGGCTGAAGAATTGATAATCGACAAGAGAGGAAAAAAAGAGATGTATGCCACCCTCCTCCCGCAGATTAAGGCGCTGGTAGAAGGCGAAAGCAACCGGGTGGCGAACCTTGCGAACGTGGCGGCAGCGCTGAAGCAGACGTTTGGCTTCTTCTGGGTCGGATTCTATCTGGTGGAAGATGGCGAGTTGGTGCTCGGACCGTTCCAAGGACCGATAGCGTGCACCCGTATCCGGTACGGACGGGGCGTATGCGGGACGGCTTGGAAGGAAGGCAAGACGCTGGTTGTTCCTGATGTGGATAAATTCCCCGGGCATATTGCTTGCAGCTCGGCATCACGGTCGGAAATCGTCGTGCCTATATATAATAAGGAAAAGGAAGTCGTCGGCGTGCTCGATATCGACAGCGACCGGCTGGCGGAATTCGACGAGACAGACCGCGAGTGGCTCGAACGGATTGTAGCGGTATTTTAAAGAGCGCATTATTGCATGGCATAAATAATTGTCGTACTTTTGCGCAATCATTTTAACAGATAAAAAACAAGGATGTACACAGTAATCAAGCGTTTGGAAATATCGGCAGCCCATAGCCTCTCGCTCACCTACGAGAGCAAGTGCTCTAACCTTCATGGGCACAACTGGATTGTAACGGTCTATTGCCGTGCGAAAGAATTAGACGAGAACGGCATGGTAACGGACTTTAGCCACATCAAGCAAAACATCCAAGGGCAGCTCGACCACAAGAATCTGAACGAAGTACTCCCCTTCAACCCGACGGCAGAGAACATAGCCCGCTGGATATGCGAACAGATACCCGCGTGCTATAAAGTAGAAGTGCAGGAGTCGGAAGGTAATATGGTTATTTATGAGGAAGATTAACGAGATATTCTACAGTCTGCAGGGGGAGGGTTTCTTTACCGGCACGCCTTCTGTCTTCGTCCGCTTCTCGGGGTGTAACTTGAAGTGCAGCTTCTGTGATACCCAGCATGAAGAAGGGAAAATGATGAGCGACAAGGAAATCATCGACGCCATACGCCAATACCCTTCGCGGCAAGTCATTCTGACCGGAGGGGAACCAGCCCTCTGGATCGACCAGGCTTTCATCGACCGCCTGACAGATGAAGGATATTTCCTGTGTATCGAGACAAACGGGACGCGCCCCTTGCCGCAGTCGGATAACCTCTGGATTACCTGCTCGCCGAAAGAAGGGGCAGCGGTAATCTTGAAGAAGGCCGACGAGGTGAAGGTAGTTTACACGGGGCAAGACGTGGAGACGTACTTCCGCAACATCGAGGCCGAGCATTACTTCCTGCAACCTTGCTCATGCCAGAATACGGAGGAGGTCATCCGTTACATCCTCGAGCATCCGCATTGGCGGCTTAGTTTGCAAACACATAAACTTATCGGAATACAATAAATTCACTTTAATTAATCACGAAGATAAATGAGAAAATGGAAAATTGAAGATTCAGCCGAGCTGTATAACGTAAACGGTTGGGGTCTGAATTATTTTTCGGTGAACGAGAAAGGGCATGTAACCGTCCAACCCAAGCCCGGAGGTCCAACTATCGACTTGAAGGAGTTGATGGAAGAACTACAGTTGCATGATGTAGCTGCTCCTTTGTTGTTGCGTTTCCCTGATATTCTGAATAACCGGATAGAAAAAATCTCCAACTGTTTCGAGAAGGCAGCCAAAGAGTATGGATACCATGCCAAGAACTATATCATTTATCCGATTAAGGTGAACCAGATGCATCCAGTTGTCGAGGAGATTGTCAGCCATGGCAACAAGTACAACATTGGATTAGAGGCAGGTTCCAAACCCGAGTTGCACGCCGTCCTCTCCATCGGTATCGACGACGATGCCATGATTGTCTGCAACGGCTACAAGGACGAGAGCTACATCGAACTTGCTCTCCTGGCTCAGAAGATGGGCCGCCAAGTCTTCATCGTTGTCGAGAAGATGATGGAGCTGCATACCCTTGCGACACTGGCCAAGCGCATGAACGTCCGTCCCAACATCGGCATCCGCATCAAGCTGGCAAGCTCTGGTAGCGGAAAGTGGGAAGAATCAGGGGGCGACGTCAGCAAGTTCGGCCTCAATTCGAGCGAACTCCTTGATGCGCTTGATATGCTTAAAGCTAACGGACTTGGCGACTGCCTCCAACTCATCCATTTCCATATCGGAAGCCAAGTTACCAACATCCGCAGAATCAAGACTGCCCTCCGCGAGGCTACCCAGTTCTACGTGCAGCTCCGCAAGATGGGCTTCAATATCCGCTTCTTCGACATTGGCGGAGGTCTTGGCGTGGACTACGATGGGACGCGCTCGCCCCTTAGCGGCAACAGCATGAACTACTCCATCCAAGAGTATGTGAACGATGCGGTATCGTCGCTCGCCGACATCTGCATGAAGCATAATATGGAACAGCCTAACATCATCACCGAGTCGGGCAGGTCGCTCACCGCTCATCACTCGGTCTTGATTTTTGAAGTATTAGCCAGTGCCGGCCTTCCCATCTGCGACGACAATGAAGAACTGCAACCGGATGCGCACGAATTAGTCAAGGAACTCTACAACCTCTGGGACAACCTCAATCAGCCTCGCTTGATTGAAACTTGGCACGACACCGTCCAGTGCCGCGAGGAAGCGCTCGAGCTTTTCAACCTCGGGCTCATCGACCTGCAGACCCGTGCGCAAGTCGAACGTCTCTTCTGGTCTATCGCCCGCGAGGTCTATGAGATGGCGGAAAACATCAAACACGCACCTGACGAGCTGAAGAAGATTTCGAAGCTCCTGCCTGATAAGTATTTCTGCAACTTCTCCCTCTTCCAGTCCCTGCCGGACTCTTGGGCAATCGATCAAATCTTCCCCGTAATGCCTATCAGCCGTCTGGACGAACAGCCGACGAAGTCTGCTACAATACAAGATATTACTTGCGATTCGGATGGGAAGATAGATAACTTTATCTCGACGCGCAACTTCTCATACTACCTCCCGGTCCACCCCTTGAAGCCGGGCGAACCTTATTATATAGGCGTCTTCCTTGTAGGAGCCTACCAGGAAATCTTGGGCGACATGCACAATCTCTTTGGGGATACGAATGCCGTTCATATTAAAATCAAAGGCGACAAGTACGTCATCGACAAGATTATCGAAGGTGAAACCGTCGCCGACGTCTTGGAGTACGTCCAGTTTAACCCCAAGCGAATGGCTCGTGCCATCGAGGTTTGGGTCGCCGGAGCCGTGAAGCAAGGCAAAATCTCGGCCGAGGAAGGACGCGAGTTCCTCTCGAATTACCGCTCCGGACTCTACGGCTACACCTATCTGGAGAATGAGTAAGTCCGCGCGGACACTTGCGCAAGTAGTTTCCGATAGATGCTCATCTATCCGCCGATACTTGAGCATCTATCCACGGATACTTGAGCATCTGTCTGTGGATAGATGAGCATCTGTCCGCGGATAGATGCTCAAGTGTCGGAAACTACTTGCTCAACTATCCAAAACTACCTCTTCAAAGAGGCGGCAACACTTCTGCAAACATTTGTAACACCTTTGTCATACATTTTTCATATTCTATAAAAACCATTCATATTCCTTTGTGCATCGAATAAATAAAGCTTGATATGAGTACGAACAATACAACCCCTACCCGCATCTTGGTCGTGGACGACGAAGAAGATTTGTGTGAAATACTGCAATTCAATCTTGAGACAGAAGGCTTCGAGGTCGATACCGCCCACAGCGCGGAGGAAGCGCTGGAGCTGGACCTCACGCGCTATCAGCTGATTTTGCTCGACGTCATGATGGGCGAAATCTCTGGCTTCAAGATGGCCCGGATGTTGAAGAACGACGAGAAGACGGCTCATCTGCCGATTATTTTCCTCACGGCAAAGGACACGGAGAACGATATGCTGACGGGCTTCAACCTGGGGGCAGACGACTACATCTCGAAGCCGTTCTCTATCCGGCAGGTTATCGCACGCGTCAAGGCCGTCTTGCGCCGCACCGCGACGGGCGATAAGGAAGAAGGAGAAAAAGAAACCCTGAGCTACCGGACGCTCTCGCTCGACACGAAACGCATCAAAGCGACAATCGACGGGCAGGAAATCCCCTTGACCAAGAAGGAGTTTGAGATACTGAAACTTTTACTTGAGAATAGGAACTACGTCTTGAGCCGCGAGGATATCCTGACTCGCGTATGGAGCGACGAAGTCTATGTGCTCGACCGCACGATTGACGTCAATATAACGCGCCTCAGGAAAAAGATAGGTATCTATGGAAAGAACATCGTAACCCGCCTGGGCTTTGGTTATTGCTTTGAAGGAGAATAAGTAATCATGTATGCACAAGAGAGGATGAGACAGAGCCGGATACCTTTCAGCCAACGTTTGTTCTGGTCAGTGTTTTTTATCTTTCTGGGCTTCACCGCCTGCGTGTTTGTCTTTCAATATCAAAGGGAAGTCGAATTCACACGCGAGAAGTTGAACAGCGTGCTGAGCAGCTATAACTATCAGCTACACTACCGTGTGCAGAAGGACCCGAATCTGAATGCCGTAGTCGAAGAATTCGTTCGGGAAATCCCCGAGCACGGCCTGCGCGTAACGATCATCGACCCGAGCGGGAAAGTCTTGTTCGACAACACCAAGAGCGATATCCGGGATAATCATAACAATCGGAGCGAGGTGCTCAAGGCACGGCAGAAGATGAACGCATACGCTATCCGGTCTTCGGGCACGGATGGACAGGAGTATTTCTATTCGGCCAATAACATTGAAGGATATATCTACCGATGCGCCATCCCGTATAGTCCGTACATTAAGGATACGCTGAAGGTCAATCGCGAATTCGTTTACTTCATGGCGCTGATGCTCTTGATATTCTTTATTGTACTGTCTCGCTACACTTTCAGTATCGGACAAACCATCGCGAAGTTGAAGTATTTCTCCCAAAATATACCGAAGAATCCGGAGAAAGAAATCGAACTGAACTTCCCGAACGACGAGTTGGGCGACATTGCGCAACACATCATCAAGCTCTACCGTCGGCAACAGAAGGCGAAGAACGAGTTGGCGCTGGAGCGTGAGAAACTCATCAAGCACTTCCAATATGCGAAGGAAGGATTCGCGATGTTCACGGAAGATGGGGTTGAGATACTGGCTAACATACAGTTAATCCAATTCGCAAATATCCTTTCGAATAACGCTATCCATACTGCCGAAGAAGTGCTCGACATCCCTGAGCTGGAGCCTATCCGCACTTTCCTCGAGGAGAAGACGCAGACGCCGAGGGTGAAGGCGCTCCGTCAGACGGCGACTATCAACAAGTCGGGCAAGACCTTCTTAGTCGAATGCCTGCTCTTCCAGAACAATAGCTACGAGATATCCATCAGCGACATCACGCGCCAGGAGGAAGAATATCAGATGAAACGGCAGCTTACGCAGAACATTGCGCACGAACTAAAGACACCGGTCAGCAGCATTCAAGGTTACTTGGAGACATTGTTGTACAACCACCTGAGCGACGAGAAGCGGGGATTCTTCATCGAACGCTGTTACAGCCAGTGCCAGCGGCTGACGGACTTGCTGAAAGATATCTCTCTGCTAAACCGCTTGGAAGGAGCAGCCGATATGTTCGAGCTAACGGACGTAAATCTGACTCAGCTACTGAACGAAATCGAAAAAGAATGTGCGCAGCAGATGGAGGCCAAAAACATCACTTCGGAAACGCATCTTCCCGAAAACGCGATGATTCACGGCAACTTCTCGCTCCTCTACTCTATCTTCCGCAATCTGTATGATAACGCGATAGCCTACGCTGGCGAGGGCATCCGCATCATCGTGAATTGCTATAAGGAAGATAGCAAATATTATTACTTCAGCTTTTCTGATAACGGTGCGGGCATCCCCGAGGAGCATATCAATCGCATATTCGAGCGTTTCTACCGCGTCGATAAAGGACGGAGCCGTAAGGCAGGAGGTACGGGCCTCGGATTATCCATTGTCAAGAACAGCGTCCTCTTCCACCGAGGTCAAATATCAGCTAAAAGCACGCCGGGGCAAGGCGTTACATTCCTCTTCACGCTGAAGAAGAAAATCTGATTGTGTAAAGTGCACAACTAGGTTTTCTTCTTCAGAAAGAAGTTAAATCTCCCTTCGGATGAAAAATCTTTTTCTATCCGAATGCATTTTTGTATCTTTGGGGACAAAATTCAAATTAGCTATATGCGTACACCAACGTTACAGTATTTGTACCTACAGAAACCGATCTCGATGATTCTATTCATCTGTATCATATCCGTCCTCCCGTGGTTAGACCTCTCCGACCTCTCGCAACCAGATACTTCCGAGACTGCCGCCATTGCGACTGCTATGCTTGAAAGTGGTGATTGGGTAATGCCTCCCTTGGCAGACGGGCAAATCGTCCATGAACATCCGATGCTCTACTGGCTGGTTTCCCTCGGATCGATGTGGCAAGGTTATGTATCCCATTTGACAGTTTACCTGCCCGGAGCCTTGGCCTTTATCGTCATCGTTACCTGTACTTTAATCTTCTTTGGAAGGCGAATCAAGTTTCACGAGGCATTCATCGCTTCGCTATTCCTCGTAACTTGCACGGGGATGCAAAGTATATTCCTAATCAACTCGGGAGACTTACTATTTGCTACTTTCATCATCTTATCACTGATACGTTTATACCGTTGGGAAGAAAAAATGGAACTGAAAGGGCTACCCATAGAAGTTTCCTTCCTATTAAGTTGTGCTATCCTGACGAAAGGACTGATGGGCGTTATTCTGCCACTCTTGGCTTTTGGCATCTACTTGTTCTTGCTCAAGAAATACGATAAACTGACGCTATGTAAAACGCTATTGTACATAGGAGTATCTGCTTTGTTCATTCCTGCGCTATGGTATATAACCGTGTGGAAACAAGGAGGGACAGACCTGCTGCTTGATACGCTTGGCACCGAGTTCTATTATTTTTGGAACACGGATAACGGCGGGGCACACAATTGCTTTTATGTGTTAGCATTGTTGGGATTAGGCTTTATGCCGTGGATAGTATTCCTGGCGTTTTCGCTTTTCGGGATGGAATATCGGAAACCGGAGTTGCCGCGCAGTGGGGTGAAATTCTTTAGTTTAGTTGTCTTCGTCGTTCTATTGATTGCCTATGCGGTGATGCCCGTCAAGCGAAGCTCTTTCCTCCTGCCCCTCTATCCGTTTATCACTATCTTTCTTGCAGAATACGCCTTGTACGTAACAGAATACCGGACGCTTTGCACACGATTCTTTGCCGGATTCCTCTCAACGATTGTGCTTCTCGGATTAATATTCCCGGTCTTGCCGCCGGAATGGAACGGAGGATTCATGGTGGAATTCAATACGCGGATGGCTTTAGTCTTCGGGTTTGCCAGCGTGATGCTTGCCGTGGTTTATTATCAAATGCTGAAGCGCATCAATATCAAGATACTTTATGCGACAATAGCATTAACTTATTCCGTCAATCTATTGCTTAATGTACTTTTCTGATTGATATTTTCGGTGCACCAATTTCTCTCTTCTAATATTAAATCGACCTCTTTGGTACACCAAATTTCAACTCAAAATGGCTGAAACTATTTTTCGGTGTACCAATTTCTCACTTTTAATATTAAATCAACCTTTTTGGTGCACCAAATTTCAACTCAAAATGGTTGAAACTATTTTTCGGTGCACCAATTTCTCACTTTTAATATTAAATTGACCTTTTTGGTGTACCAAATTTCAACTTAAAATGGTTTGAAACTATTCTCGGTGTACCAATTTCTCACTTTTAATGTCAAATTGACCTTTTTGGTGTACCGAATTTCAATTCAAAATGGTTTGAAACTATTTTCGGTGCACCAATTTCTCACTTTCAATATCAGATTGACCTTTTGGGTGCACCGAAAATGTATTTTCACCCTCCAATCTCTGCCTTAACCCCTCTTTCTCTGAAAATCTCGACGCACCGCTGCTGCCATTCGGGAGACGGAGCCGCCATCGGGATATGTTTGGGATTATAAATGGTTCCGAGCTTTTCGTGCTTGTTCTTTCCAATATCATGATAAGGAAGCAAGTTCACGACGTCCGGTTTCTTGGGCAAAGATGCAAGGAAATCGGCTGAGCGGGTAATGTTTTCCTCGTCTGCATTGACACCTTCAATCAGTGGAATGCGGATAAAGAAACGCATACCGGCCTCCGAAACCATGCGGATATTAGACAATATCAATTCATTCGGGACACCGCAATAATAGCGATGTTTCTCCGAATCCATTAACTTCAAATCGACCAAGAGCAATTCGCATTTGCTCATTACCTGGCGGATAACGTCCGGCTTCGCCAAGAGCGTCGTATCCACAGCCCGGTGGAGCGACAATTCGCCGCAACGGTCGAGTAATTCCATCAGATAATCCGCATGCATCAAGGGTTCGCCGCCACAGAAAGTAACACCGCCGCCGGAGCCATCCATCACCGGGATTTCTTTCCGGATTTGCTCCATCAGATACTCAATGGGATATTCCGTGCCGGACATTTCCATCGCCAACGTCGGACAAGCCTCGACACATTTGCCACAGAGGACACAGAGCTGCGGATCGGTAACAATTCCCTCGCGCGTCAGCTTCAATGCGTGCTGCGGACAAACCTCGACACACGATTGGCACCCGATGCACTTCTTCTTCGTATAAAGTTTTTCCTTATGATTGGCTATTCCTTCCGGATTATGGCACCATACACACGACAACGGACATCCCTTCAAGAAAATCGTGATGCGGATGCCCGGGCCGTCGTTGATGCAATAGCGTTTGATATCAAAAACTAAAGCCATAACTTATGTAAAAAATTGACAATTGAAGATTGACAATTGACAACTAGGAATGGTTCACTCGGAATTGTCAATTGTCAATTGTCAATTCTCAACTGTCAATTAAAATTAAAACGTTTCGTTCTCAGTTCTCGAAATAATCTCTCCTTGCAGGTCTGCGTTCATATCGTTGAAGTAATCGCTATACCCGGCCATGCGCACCAGCAAGTCTTTGTAGTCTTCCGGATGCTTCTGTGCGGCATAAAGCGTTTCGGTATCGACGATGTTGAACTGGACATGGTGTCCGCCCATTCCAAAGTATGTGCGGATGAGGTGAGCCAGCTTCGATACGTCTTCTTCCTTCTTCAACAAGCTCGGCAAGAAGCGGAGATTCAACAACGTACCACCACTCTTGATTTGGTCGAGTTTGCCCAGCGATTTTACAACTGCCGTCGGTCCGTGAGTATCGGCACCCTGAGAAGGTGATGTACCATCAGAGATAGAGCGTGTTGCGAAACGTCCATTTACCGTCGCGCCCAAAACGAGGCCGAAGTAAACGTGGCAAGTTGTCGAAAGCATATTCAAGCGATAGCATCCGCCCTTGATATTCGGCTTGCCATCAATAGCATCTACCAAATCATCGTAAACCTTCACTGCAATCGAGTCGACATACGGGTCGTCGTTTCCGAAGAACGGCGTGCGGTTCACGATAAACTGGCGCAGCTTCTCTTCGCCTTCCCAGTTCTTCGCTACGGCCTTCAGCAACGTATCCATATCGATTTTCTTGTCCTCGAAGACGTGCTTCTTCAAGACAGAGAGGCAGTCGGTTGTCGTGCCGAGACCCGTGCACTGGATATAGGTCGAGTTGTAGCGCGGACCGCAATCGTAGTAGTCTTTTCCGCGTTCGATACAGTCGTCGATGAACAGAGAAAGGAAGGTTGCCGGCGCATACTTGGCAAACATACGGTCGATGTAGTTGCTTACGCGCATCTTCTGGTCGATAATGAAGTGAAGTTGCTTCAGGTAAGCCTCATACAGTTCGTCGTAAGACTTGAATGTCCGCGGGTCGCCCGTTTCGAGGCCGACTTTCGTCCCTGTTACCGGGTCGATACCGTTGTTCAGGGTTACTTCCAGAATCTTCGGCACGTTCAGATAACCGGTCAGCAAGTAAGCCTCTTTACCAAAGGCACCTACTTCGATACAGCCGCTGCACCCACCTTCGCGAGCATCTTTCAAGCTCTTGCCCTGGCGCAATAATTCCTGAACGTAAGTATCCGGATTGAATACAGAAGGATAACCGAATCCCTGGCGGATAACTTTGCAGCCTGCCAGCAGGAAGCGTTCCGGCGTAACCGAACTGATATGGATAGAGCATCCCGGCTGCAGCAAGTGCAGTTCTTCGAGGACTTCGAGCATGATATACGATACTTCGCTCGTTCCGTCGCTACCATCGGCCTTCACGCCACCTATATTAATATTGGTAAAGTCGTTGTACGTACCGCTTTCCTTTGCCGTAATACCCACTTTAGGAGGTGCCGTATGGTTGTTTACCTTAATAAAGAAGCAAGACATCAATTCCTTTGCCTTCTCGCGGGTCAAAGTCCCGTCTTTCAATCCCTTTTCATAGAACGGAGCCAAATGCTGGTCGAAGTGTCCAGGATTCATGGCATCCCATCCATTCAGTTCCGTGATTGTCCCAAGGTGAACGAACCAATACATCTGGATAGCCTCCCAGAAGTCGCGCGGCGCATGAGCAGGCACCCAGCGACAAACTTCAGCAATGCGCTCCAGTTCCGCCTTGCGAACCGGGTCTGTGCATTCCTTCGCCATCTGTTCAGCCAAATCAGCATGACGTTCAGCGAATAAAATAGCGGCATCACATGAAATAGACATTGCCTGCAATTCTTCCTGACGGTCTGTAGCTTCCGGGTCGTTCATGAAGTCCAGCTTCTCGAGTTCCTTCGCGATGCGGGCTTTCATATCCAGCAAACCGGTGTGATACATCTTTCCGTCCATTGCCGTATGACCCGGAGCACGCTGTTCCATAAACTCAGTGAACAATCCGGCTTCGTAAGCGGCACGCCATTCATTTGGCACATGGTGGAAGATACGTTCGCGCTGCGTGCGGCCTTTCCAATAAGGAATTACCTCGCGTTCGTAGGTGTCAATATCTTCCTGGCTAATGGTATAGCGTTGCAACTCGCGGGTATTCAAGACGTGAAGGTCCTCGACGCTGTGGCACGTCAGTTCCGGGAATGTCGGCACGGCTTTCGGCTTCGGACCGCGTTCGCCCACGATTAATTCATCTTTTCCAATGTAGATAGTTTTCTTCTTGCAGATTTCATAGAAATTCAATGCACGAAGGATAGGAATCGGGTACTTCCCGTAGTTTTCCTTATAGAACTCCGTTTCTATCAATGCTCTTTCGATTGACAACGACGGTTCGGCCTCGAAAGATTCTTTACGAAGTCTCTTGATGCGGTCGTTCATACCGCAGACATTTGCTTCCACTGCAGGAGTGAAGTTGCACACGCTCTTCGGAGCGCGCTGAGCTGTTTTAGTTTCCATAAAAATTCAACTAAATAAGAAGGTTTAATAAGAAGTAAAAATGATTATAGGAGGGGCGACGCGCCGTCTGCCCCAGGGCGGAGAGAAGTGTGTTGCTTAATGGTAATACATCAAGCAATTATACAATCGTCTGTAACCTTTGCTTGTCGTCATGTTATTTTTGATTTTTCGCGGCAAACTTAGATATTCGGATTTGAAAATGCAATAAGTTTGACTTTTTTAACGAGAAAAATTTTTTCAGCGCACCGCTGCCCCCCTGTTTACGGTACAGGCCTTGCCGCCCGAGTATTTTTCCCTTCCTAAGGCAAAGGAAGTCCTGGCGACTGGAGTAGCAAGGCTTATTTGTTAATAGAAGTCAAAGAATACTGAGTATCCAAAGCTTAATTGTTAATAGAAGTCAATAGATACTGAGTATTTAGACCTATTTGTTAATAGAAACTAACAGATACTGAGTATATATCACTTATTTGTTAATAGAAGCTAATAGATACTGGAACACCATCCCCTCCCCCACCAACCGGAATAACGAGGAGGGAGGGTGCGATGCCTCAATCGCTTTGGATGTGATGAAGTTGGGGGACTTTTACAGATAGCGCACAATGAGCTGTAGCAACGCACCAGCCTTTTGCTGCATCTCTTTTTCCGAAACAGACGCTTCTCCCTCCATGAAAATAGCGACCGAACCTTCTCTGTTCCGTTTCTCGGCAAAGACATTCAGCACACGGCGGCCTTGCTCCTGCCGACAGGCCAGCAGGTAGGAAAAATCGATCGTATGGTTGCCCAACGCTTCATACAGATAATCTTTTTCACATATATCACTGGGAATATCGTAGATAAAATAGGAATACGGCTTCATCCGGTCGAGCAACGTGGCCATGGCAAGGGGCGTGGTGCGATTGGCAAACGTATCGCGCATCGAGACAAGTTCAAAGCCTCCTATCCCATCGGTAGCAAGCGCGGAGCCGATGTTTTCCACGCCGCCGGCCAGATGCTCCAGCGTGTCGATCGCGGACTTTGCTATGCGGCTTATGGCATGATTGCATACGATGACAAACGAATTATTGCCCGCGCCGAATCGGAGCGTATCGAGATTCACGCCCTGCGCCTTCAAGCGGATTTCGGCAGCTTTGGCCGCGCACAAGGGAGTCAGGGCAGACATCGGCCAGGCATCGCCGGCGTGAATCCGCAAGGTATCGCGGGTGAAAGGAGATATGGCGCAAACGCCCGTCCGTGGCGAAAAATCCTTCAAGAGGTCATACATTTCCTGCCTCAAATCAGCCTTCTTGTCGTGGACAAATTCGTGCAACCGGTTGTGGTAACTTTGGGGGACAAGCAGGGAAGGTAGCGTGCCGGCAGAAAACGCGTTGCCTAAAGAAGTGTATTCAATGCGGAGCGGGACACGGCACTTGCTGTCGTAACGCCAATGCTCTGTTGAGCTTGGTGATAGCATGTTATCGTATGTATAACTCCATTTATTCGTTTCCGGGGAATACTCATAAACGTCTGCTTTATATACAGCAGAGATATACCAACCTGCGGGCAGGTCTATATCCTCGTGGCGCACATCCAAGGAAGAACGAACAGACAAGACCAGCCCATAAATAACTCCTCCAACGAAACCGGCAGCGATTACACCGACAGCCAGCCAGGAAAACCACCAAGAGAGACGCTGGCGAAAAGAGCGTTTCTGCGGCGCATATAAAATCATGTCCGGAATGTTCCCCAAGTCGGCTCCTTTATCTTTAAGCCATTGGATATGATTCAAAGTGGCGTCTTTATGCTGAAAAAGGTCGTCTGAAAGGAGGCGCGTCTCGATAAAGTAAACATCCGGATTCCTCCGATCGACAAAAACGGGCAATTTGATCCCGAGCTTTACCAAGCCCAAGAGCTCCGACAAGCCGTTGGCTTCTTTCTTGAGGCTACGTTTTTTCCCTCCGGGTAAAGTGATTTCGCAGGTAAATTCAGATAAGTATTCTTTGCCGTCATTGGAATCGATTTTGCTTTTCAAGTCGGAAACTTCAGCCTCGAACAAAAGCCCGAACAAAACCAAATCGCGGCGTTCGCGGAAAAGCCTTAGCGAATAAACGAAAAGCCAACCGGCAATCGCGAAGATGCAAGCCATAAAAATCCAACCGAAGGAAATTGCGTCCCACGCAGTATAAGCAACCGGTCCGAAAAAAGCCACGATAAGCAAGCAAAGGAGAATCATGCGCCCGAAGTGCTTCTTGCAACGGGAATACGACTTTTGCCGGATGTCTCTGTCTGTCATCTCACGTATCGATTTAAAATTTAGGTATAACAAATGTAACGGCAGAATATTACAAACCTATTTCATTAATATGTAATTTCTTGTTTGCCATAAAATTCTTTGGATCAAAAAAGGCTCGTTTCCTTGCCGACAAAAGGAAAAAGAAAAGGCTGCGGAAGATTTTTTAGGTTAAAATCCGGATTTTCGGTATCTCCAAAAAGATTTATTCATACCTTTAGGCACAATTTTAACAAGATAGCCATGAGAGAACAACGATTTTTAGGATTAATAGAACAAAGTGTCCGGGAACACTGGGAGTTGCCGGCTTTGAGCGAATATCAAGGCAGGACGTTGCGCTACAAGGATTTGGCGCGGCAAATCGCCCGCTTCCACCTTTGGCTCGAACGCGCCGGCATCCGCAAAGGCGACAAGGTGGCGATTCTGGGACGAAATTCCATCAATTGGGTGGTGGCATTCTTCGGGACGCTTTCCTACGGGGCCGTTGCCGTCCCGCTGCTCCACGAATTCAAACCCGACAGTGTCCATGCGCTCGTGGACCACTCCGAGGCGAAAGCCCTGCTGGTTGCCAAGGCGATTTGGGAGAACCTCGATGCGGCACAGATGCCCGGCGTGCGGCTGTTTGCCTTGCTCGAAGATTTTGCCCTTCTCCCGCCGACGGACGAAAGCGAAGTTACGACTTGGGAAGATACGGACCGGCTGTTCCGGCTGAAATATCCGAACTTCACTCCTGCCAACGTCCGTTTCCATCTGGAAATGCCGGACGAACTGGCTATCTTGAATTATACTTCGGGGACAACCAGTTTTTCCAAAGGCGTCATGATACCCTACCGCAGCCTTTGGAGCAATACACAGTTTGCTTACGACAATTTGGAATTTATCCATCCCGGCGACGATATTCTCTGTATGCTTCCGATGGCGCACATGTATGGATTGGCTTTTGAAGTCCTCAATTCCATTAACAAAGGTTGTCATATCCACCTGTTGATGCGCATACCGAGTCCGCAATATATCCTGAATGCCTTCAGAGATGTACGCCCCCACCTGATACTCGCTGTTCCTCTTATCCTGGAAAAGATTGTCAAAAACAAAATCTTCCCGATGCTCGAGAAGCCGGCCTTGCGTACGTTGATACGGATACCGTTCATCAAGCGGCTTGTCCTGCGGAAAATCAGGGAGCGGATGGACGAAGCTTTCGGGGAAGAGTTTGAGGAAATCATAGTCGGTGGCGCAGCACTCAATCGCGATGTAGAAAATTTCTTGCGGGAAATCGGATTCCGCTATACCATCGGATATGGGATGACGGAATGCGGGCCGCTCGTTTCCTATGCCTATTGGGGGACATTCAAACCCGGTTCGGTAGGACGCATCGTGGACCGGATGGAAGTCAAGATAGATTCGCCCGACAGCGAGAAAGTCGTAGGGGAAATCTTGGTACGGGGCATGAATACCATGTTGGGATATTATAAGAACGAAGATGCGACGCGGGCAACATTCACTCCCGATGGCTGGATGCGTACGGGAGACTTGGGATTGCTCGATGCCGAACGCAATCTTTTCATCAAAGGACGTTGCAAGACGATGATTCTCGGGGCAAACGGACAAAATATCTATCCGGAAGAAATCGAAGACGGACTGAACAACCTGCCCTATGTGGCCGAATCGTTGGTTGTCATGCGCGATGACAAACTTGTGGCACTGATAGTCCCCGACCAAGATGCACTGAGGCACGAAGGTATTGCACCCAACCAATTCCCGACACTTATGAAAGCCAACATCGATACGCTGAATGCCTCCATGCCGAAATACTGCAAAGTATCTTTCTTTGAAATACAAGAACAAGCATTCGAGAAGACACCGAAGCAAAGTATCAAACGATACCTCTATAAATAAAAATGAGGGATGAATTCACTCTTCATCCCTCATTTTTATTTCCTTAGCACTTGATATTCAATTGCTGCAATACGTCCCGTATCTTTTCGTAAGTAACGATGCGGGTCGGGACTAAAGGCAGACGGAGTTTGTTCTCTATCAGCCCCATCATATTCAACATACTCTTCACGCCGGCCGGATTGCCATCGACGAAAAGGAGTTTGAATAATTCCGCAAAGCGATGGTGTATTGTTCGGGCACTTTCGTAATCCCCCGCCAACGCCAAGCGCACCATCCGGCTGAATTCTTTCGGGAACGCATTACCTATGACCGAGATAACGCCGATGGCACCCAAAGTGATAAGCGGGAAGGTAATGCCATCATCCCCCGATATGACGTTGAAATTGGCAGGCTTGTTCTTGATGATATCGTCCATCTGCGTGATATTTCCCGACGCCTCCTTGACACCGATGACATTCTTGAAGTCGCGCGCAATCCGGAGGGTTGTTTCCGCCGTCATGTTCACACCCGTACGTCCCGGGACGTTGTAGAGCAGAATCGGCAACTTGGTAGCCTCGGCTATCGCCTTATAATGTTGGTATATTCCTTCCTGAGAGGGTTTATTATAATAAGGAACAACGGAAAGGATGGCATCGATCCCCTCGAAGTTATCATGCTTCAGTTTTTCGACCAAGACACGGGTACAATTTCCCCCGACACCCAGGACGATGGGCACCCGGCCTCTGACTTTCGTAACGACGAGTTCTATTATCCGCGCCTTTTCTTCTTCCGTCAGCGTCGGAGTCTCAGCCGTAGTCCCGAGAACCACAAAATAATCGGTACCATTCTGAAGTTGGTAATCAACCAAGCGGTCCAACGCCTCATAATCTACACTTTCATCTTCCTTAAATGGAGTAACCAAAGCTACTCCCATTCCTTTTAAATTAATATCAGCCATAGTTATATTTGACAGTATTCTTTTATAGACCGCAAAAATAGAAAAAATCTATTACTTGAAGTTTATCGTCTCCAAATAAAATATGATTTGATTGAATAGAAAGTTCACATCCTCCCCATCCTTCGCGGCGATGGCTAAATCGTAAATATCTCCCGTCCGCCCTTTGATACCAATTTTGCAAGGGGCTACATGGCGCAAAACGAGGTATTGTAATGCCGGGATTTCGCCCTGACTCAAATCGATAAGCATATCAGCTTCATGCGAGAGCCATTCAGCCATCAGTCGCTCCGAAGGGTATCCCCAAAGATTCAATTCTTTCTTTAAGGAAAATGTGTACCGGTCATCGGAAGGCGACGGGGCAAGCGCGTCGTTCGTATAGGAAACGAAATAGAGTGTCCTCCCCCGAGCAAAACGTTCCAACTCAGCCTCCATCGCCGTCCTCTCATTTTCTCGGAGAAGTATTAATACCTGCCGTGCTTTTTCCAAGGGGCAGAATTTCCGCTTCGTAGCAGCGCGCGATGCTATCAGCCGACGAATATCCTTATTGATATAATAATGACTTAATATCATGCGTCCTCCAACATCTTTAGGAATTCGTCTTCGGTCATTAACTTGACCCCAAGAGCAGCGGCCTTCTCAAGTTTAGACGGCCCCATGTTTTCACCGGCCAGGATGAAACTGGTTTTCTTGGAAACCGAACCGACGTTCTTTCCTCCGTTGCGTTCAATCATTTCCTTATATTCATCGCGCGAGTGATGTGCAAAAGTTCCGCTGATGACGATGGACAAACCCTTCAGTTTCTCTGTTTGCAACGCGGCGGTCTCCTCCCCGACTTCCATTTGCAAGCCATAGTTCTTGAGCCGCTCCACAATTTCTACATTTCGTGGGTCGGAGAAATACTTGACGACGCTTGCGGCGATTCGCTCGCCTACATCAGGGGTCGCGGTCAGTTCCTCTAAGGTCGCTTCACGCAGCCTGTCTATCGTCTTGAACGTCAAAGCCAACTTCTTCGCTACGGTCTCGCCCACGTATCGAATTCCTAAGCCGTACAGCACCCGTTCAAAGGGCACATCTTTCGAGGCACGCAGACTCTCCAGCAAATTACGGGCACTCTTCTCTGCCCAACGCTCAAGCCGCATCAAGTCTGCCGCCTTCAATTCGTAAAGGTCTGCGATATTATGAATCAGACCTGCGTTGTAGAGATCCTCAACCGTCTCCGGCCCCATGTTAATATTCATGGCACGCCGCGTCGTGAAATGTTCTATCCTGCCTTTTATTTGCGGGGGACAACCGGCCTCGTTGGGACAATAGTGCGCGGCCTCGCCTTCAGGACGAACCAGCGGAGTTCCGCATTCCGGACATTTCGTAATGAAACGCACCTTTTCACCCTGCATAAAACTACGTGCTTCAACATCTACACCTACTATTTTCGGAATGATTTCCCCGCCTTTCTCTACAAATACCTGGTCGCCGATATGCAAATCCAGCCCTTCGATAATATCCGCGTTATGGAGCGATGCCCGTTTGACTACGGTACCCGCCAACAGCACCGGCTCGAGATTCGCCACCGGCGTGATAGCTCCCGTGCGCCCTACTTGGAAAGAGACGGAGTTCAACCGCGTCCGCTCCCGCTCTGCCTGGAACTTGTAAGCGATTGCCCAGCGGGGATTCTTCGCCGTAAAGCCTAAGATTTGCTGCTGCCGGATAGAATTTACCTTCAGCACGATGCCGTCGGTAGCCACCGGCAGGTTCTTCCGTTCCGTATCCCAATAGTTGATATAGTCGAAGATTTCCGAAAGGCTTTTGCAGACTTTGATGGCATCCGAGACTTTAAGTCCCCAACTTCGCGCCGCCTCCAGATTGCCGTAATGCGTATCCGACGGCAAGTCCTCACCTAATACATAATATAAATAGGCATCCAATTTGCGCTCCGCCACGATCGCCGGGTTCTGCTGTTTCAGTGTCCCCGAGGCGGCATTGCGAGGATTGGCAAAGAGCGGTTCCTCCTGCGCCTCCCGTTCTTTGTTCAGGCGCTCGAATTCTGCCCAAGGCAGGAGAATTTCGCCGCGCACCTCTACTTCGTCGGGGAAAGAATCGCCATGTAGTTTCAGCGGGATAGAGCGGATAGTCCGGACATTGGCCGTTACATCGTCGCCCCTGACGCCATCTCCCCGAGTTACGGCTTGCACCAATCTGCCACCTTCATAGATGAGGGAAATAGAAGTCCCGTCGAATTTCAACTCCGCCACGATTTCAAAAGGCTCACCCAGCGTGCGCTCGATTCGTTCGTAGAAGTCTCGGACATCCTCTTCCGAATAGGTATTCCCCAACGAGAGCATCGGATAGCGGTGTGCCACCTGCCGGAACTCCTTCGTCAGGTCGCTCCCGACCCGCTGCGTCGGCGAATCGGCATCGTAGAACTCCGGGTGCTCCGCCTCGAGCTTCTCCAGCTCCTTCATCTTCTCGTCAAACTCCCGGTCGCTGATGGTCGGAGCCGAAAGGACATAATAGTTATAGTTGTGCTGCTCCAGCTCGCGGCGCAGCGCGACAATTCTCGCTTCTATCTCGTTCATCTTGCTCTTTCCTTTCCTTATTTAATAGACAAACTTCACATTATCCAGCCAAAACGTATTGCCGAGGGAACCGATGTACGCCCCGCCGTGGCTCGAGACGAACTGCAGGACGATATGCGTCGGCGTCTCGTCGGCCTCCGCCCAGCCTACTTCCTTGATGGGCACGCTCTCGCCCTTGCTATTGGTCGTATAGCGTTCTTCCACCTGGATGCGCATGTAGTCGCGGTACTCCGGCCGCTTGCGGATGTCGCCATACATGATGGGATAAGTCGCTCCATTCACCCACTCCAGTTGGGATTGGGAATACCGCTGCACCATCGTCCCCACGCGCTTGGAATAGACATTTCCTTCCTTATCTTCCCACCGCTTCTGCAGGAGAAGAACCACCGCTACCGAGTCCTGCCCCGGAATCTGCGACTTGCGCCCGAAACCTGTGCTCCGCGTCCGCCACATCTCCGGCATTACCTTTACTTTGTAATCAAACTTAATGGCTTTCGGCCTTTTAGTGAACGGCACGCCGCTCAGCAGCATACTTTGCGGATTGCTCGTTCCCTTTATCGGCTCGTGGATGCAGCCCAAGAAGACCGAACCGGCGGCTACCACTTCGATGTCGATGATTCCAAACACCTTGACCGTCTCGTAGCGTGTCTCCATCCGGACACACCAGCCGTCGCCCCTTCTTTCCGGGAAAACGGAGGTATTGGTCTTCACGACACCGGCCACTTTCGCCATCACATTGGAGGTTGCCCATGGCGAGCCGCCTTGGTTTTCGTAGGCGATGTCGCCATAGACCGTATCGTTGGGAGCTAATTCGTATAGCGTCTTGACGTTGCCGCCGATGATGCCCGACTCCTTGATCTGTCGAACGTGCCATTGCTCCATATCGCCGTAGGGAATGGGGACTTCCTCCTGTGCCCAGACCGTCCCAAAGCCTATCCACGCCAGGGCAAAGGCTCCGGCGCAAGCGGAAAACAATTTCTTGACGTTCATCCCTTGGCCTCCTCATCTTCGAGCGAGTAGCCCCAAGCATCGAGCGCCATTTTCCAGTTATCCTCTACGATGCGGACTGTCTCCGGCTCATATTTATACCGATTTTTTTTATACCCTTTCTTCTTGCCCAGGTATGCCTCGATAGCTGGACGCGACGCCTCGAAGTTCGGCAGGTCGAGCCGGCGGTAGATGTCTTCCGTCATCCCGAAGGCATCGTGTTCGAAGTCTTCAAACTTCACCTCCACCAAGTTGCCCTCCGGTATCAGATGCTTTTCCTCTTCATATCTATAGAACAGGCGGCGATATGCCTCGACATAGTTGGCAATCAACTCTGCCTCGCTGATAGGCTGGAGCATCAAGGGCTGGATTGTATGCGTGAAGAAATTCCGCGTGCTCTCGAAGACCGTGTAGGGATTGCGCTTGAGGTAGATGAACTTCGCGTTGGGGAACATCTCGAGCAACGTCCGGATACGCCCCGTGTGCGGCGGGTTTTTGCTCAGGTACTGCGTCCCACCGGTGTTGGCGAGCGATATTTTTACCAGCTTGAGGAAGGTATCCTTGAACTGCTGTCGCTCTGCCTCGGTAATCTTCTCGAACGTCAGGAAGCGGTCGCAATATTCCATCATCCGCGAGGGGAAGAACCAGAAATTATAGTAGGTCGTCGCCATCATATTGGAAAGCGCAAACTCCTCCTCTTGCGGCAAATCCACCTTCAGCTCCATGTTGTCGGCCGGCCGGTGGTCCGGCATCAGGAACGACATATTCTTCTTGAAAAACGGTTGCCCCCAAAGCACAAGGTGGGGGAAGACGGTCTGGTACGTCGTCGTGTAGCCAAAGTGCTTGTCGCACGCAAAAATATTGTGGACAAACGTCGTACCGCTCCGCCAGTGCCCGAGGATAAACAGCGGGTCCATTTCCAGCGGCTTGTCGGCTATCTTCTTATAGCGCGCGTCTTGGAGCGGGACTAGCGTGCTCAGGAGGCGGCAGACTGCCTTCGTGAGGAAGTATTTCGTCTTGTAGCCCTTGCCGATGGTCTGCCCCTCGGTTATCTGCTTAAACGTGTGCCAATCGGCGCCTACCAGCGTGTTTACCGGCAATTTGTCAAATTCAATCAAACCCATGTTTGTCTATATTTTGTTCGTTATTATCTCATTTTTTATCTCGGGAAGCCTCTTCCCCCTGGGAAAATCTAGCTTTGTTGATCCACAAAACTAGGCCCGCCTAGAAGAATCTAGCTTTATAGGCCTACAACACTAGGCCGCCCACGCAGGGCTAGCTTTGTAGGCCTGCAAAACTAGGCCATCCACGCAGGGTTAGCTTTGTAGGCCTACAAGACTAGGTCCGCCTAGAGGAATCTAGCTTTGTAGGTCTACAACGCTAGATTTACCCTTTATTTTATGATGCGAAGCTCTACACCCTGCTTCCCAATCTCCTTGCAAACGCGCTCGACTGCCGGATAATGCTCCGGAGCGATGCCCAATTCTGGGAGGTTGAGAGTGATGACCCCGCTCTCAGCCTTAGCCTCGGTAGATTCAAGCTTGTTGATAATCATGCCGACGGCGGAGGTGTTGTTCGTGATCGGGTCTATCAGGATGAAGGAGCCGGTCTGCTTGTTCGTTTTGTAGGGGTCGAAGAAAAGTTCGCGGGCGGTGGAAATGCGCACCTTGCCTATCTCGTTCAACTCCAGATGGTCGGCCTCGAAGTGCTCCATCGTATTGACGTTCACCTTATATTCGATGGCGCTAACCTCGGCGCGGGTCGTGTGCGTCGTCTGCTTGATGTAGAACTGCTTCGAGCGGTCCATCGGCTCCTCGTCCATCCAGACGAGCATCGCCTCGAAGTCGCGGCTCGCGAAGGGCCGGTTGTCGGGGTGAACCAGCATCTCGCCACGGGAGATATCAATCTCGTCTTCAAGCGTCAGCGTAACGCACTGCGGGGGGAAAGCCTCGTCGAGCTCGCCGTCGTAGGTAACAATGCTCTTCACGCGCGAAGTTTTTCCAGAAGGCAAGGCCATCACCGTATCGCCCTTGCGGACAACACCGCTCGCCACCTTGCCGGAGAAGCCGCGGAAATTCTGGTTCGGGCGCAAAACGTATTGCACAGGGTAACGGAAATCGGTGTAGTTGCGGTCCAGGTCGATGGGCACCGTCTCAAGGAAGTTGAGGAGCGACGGGCCGGTGTACCACGGCGTGCGCTCGCTCTTTTCCACCACGTTATCGCCGTCGAGGGCGGAAAGGGGGATGCACATCACGTCGCTGATGCCCAGCGGACGGACGAAGCGCATATATTCATCGACAATCGCGTCGAATACCTTCTGGTCGAAACCGACAAGGTCCATCTTATTGACCGCCAAGACAACATGATGGATGCCAAGGAGGGAAACGAGGAACGTGTGGCGGCGTGTCTGGGTGATGACACCCGTGCGAGCGTCCACGAGGATGATGGCGAGGTTGGCCGTCGAGCCGCCGGTAATCATGTTGCGGGTATATTGCTCGTGCCCCGGCGTGTCGGCGATGATAAACTTGCGGTTGTTGGTCGAGAAGTAGCGGTAAGCCACGTCGATGGTGATGCCCTGCTCGCGCTCGGCCTTGAGACCGTCGAGAAGGAGGGCGTAGTCAATATGGTCGCCCGCATTACCCATACGCTTGCTGTCGCGCTCGAGGGCAACCAGCTGGTCTTCATAGAGTTTCTTGCTGTCGAAAAGCAATCTACCGATCAGGGTAGATTTACCGTCATCGACGGAGCCGGCGGTGAGGAAGCGGAGCAAGTCCTTCTGCTCGTCCCGGTCGAGGAACTCTTTAATTGACAATTGAGAATTGACAATTGACAATTTATTATTTTCAGTTGTAGTCATTATATACTTTGTTTACTTGTTCTTACTATAGCAATTAGCATTCTAACAATTTCGCGACAATCACGGACAATTGATTCAAACTCGAGCTTAGAAATATAATCTGTCCTATATAAAAGGAGAATCCAATACTCCGCTTCGTTTGCCTCTTTCAAAGCGATGCTTAATTTGCTGATAAAGTCGGCTCTTGATTGAGCGTGTTCGCTTTCCCGAACCAAGGCACCAACAGCTGTACCGCTTCTTAGCAGTTGCTTCGATAAGACATATTCTTTTCTCCTGCACAGAAGTTTGAATAAATTTATTATTCTAACGGCAAAAGCAAAAGACTTATCCAATATCAAATTCTCCTTTTTCATAGTCCAGTTTTGTTTTCCAAAGTCAGTTTGTCTATCTTTTAATTCTCAATTATCCATTGTCAATTGTCAATTTTCTAAAAATAGCCTTCGCGCTTCTTCTGCTCCATGCTCGCCTCCTGGTCGAAGTCGATGACGCGCGTCGTGCGCTCGCTCTTGGTCGTAGTCATCATTTCTTCGACAATCTTCTCAATCGTATCGGCATCGCTCTCGACGGCACCAGTCAGCGGCCAGCAGCCGAGGGTACGGAAACGGACCTTGCGCATACGGATTTGGTCGCGGTACTTCTCGGGGAGACGGTCGTCATCGGCCATAATCAGGTTGCCGTCAATCTCGACGATGGGGCGTTCCTTGGCAAAGTAAAGCGGGACGATGGGGATATTTTCGAGACGGATGTACTGCCAGATGTCCAGCTCCGTCCAGTTGGAGAGCGGGAAGACGCGGATGCTTTCCCCCTTATGAATACGGGCGTTGTAGATATCCCACAACTCCGGGCGCTGGTTCTTGGGGTCCCACTGGTGGAATTTGTCGCGGAAGGAGAAGATGCGCTCTTTGGCACGGCTCTTTTCCTCGTCGCGGCGGGCGCCACCGAAGGCAGCGTCGAACTTATACTTGTCGAGGGCGTGGAGCAAGGCTTGCGTCTTCATCAAGTCCGTATGCACCTTACTCCCGTGAGTGAAAGGACCGACGCCGGCCTTGAAAGCCTCCATATTCGACTCGACGATGAGGTTCCAGCCGTACTTCTTGGCGTATTCGTCGCGAAACTGAATCATTTCCTTAAACTTCCACTTCGAATCGATGTGCATCAAGGGGAAAGGGACCTTCCCCGGGGCAAAGGCTTTCTCCGCAAGGCGAACCATGACAGATGAATCCTTGCCGATGGAATATAGCATGACAGGATTCTCAAACTCGGCAGCTACTTCGCGGATGATGTAGATGGATTCTGCCTCCAACTCCTGCAAATGACTTAATTTATAGTTCATATCTTATATCTCTTTTCGTTCGTTTCTCTTTAAAATCAACTCTATTAATTTCCCAACAGACTCTTCCAAAGTCAATACAGAGGTGTCGAGCGACAAGTCCGGATGTTCGGGAGCTTCGAAAGGAGCAGACACGCCCGTGAAGTCCTTAATCTCTCCCCGGCGGGCACGGGCATACAAACCCTTGACATCGCGCTGCTCGCAAACCTCGATAGGCGTACTGACATAGACCTCGATGAAGTCTTCCTTGCCGATAATCTCTGCCGCCATCTGGCGCAAGGCATTGTTCGGACTGATAAATGCCGCCAAGGTGATGATGCCCGTATCGACGAAGAGTTTGCCTACTTCGGCTATGCGGCGGATATTTTCGACCCGGTCTTCCTCCGAGAAGCCAAGGTTATTATTGATACCGCTCCGGATGTTGTCGCCATCCAAAATACGGCACAGGAGGCCGCGACGGTGGAGTTCGCGCTCCAAAGCGATGGCTATCGTACTTTTGCCGGAACCACTCAGGCCGGTAAACCAGACCATCAGGCCACGTTGGTTGAGCAGTTGTTCTTTATCCGCCCTCGTCATCATCTTGTCGAAGATCGGATAAACATTATGTTTCATTGTCTCATTCATGATGTTTAATGATTAAAACTCCCATATATACGGTATGAGGAATACAGATATCAGGAAAACGATTAAATTCAACGGCAGACCTACCTTGACGAAATCCATGAACTTATACCCGCCGACACCCTGCACAATCAGGTGGGTCTGATATCCGATAGGCGTACTGAAGGCCGCCGAAGCCGCGATACAAACCACCACGAAGAAAGGCTTCGGGTCCACACCCAACTGGGCGGCTACCGACATGGCGATAGGAAAACTCAATGCCGCCGCCGCATTGTTCGTTATCAATTCGGTAATCAAATTGGTGATAAGATAGATAACCGCCAGCAGAGCAAAGGGGCCTAACTGGTCTGTCATCCCGATAATCGCCTTGGCAACCATATCCGCCATGCCGGAATTCTCCATCGCTTTGGCGATAGCGAAGGCACAAGCGATAGTAATCAAGATATCCCACGATATGTATTTGGTATATTTCTTCGGCGGGAAAATCTTTGTCCATGCCATGATGATGGTGGTAATGCAGGCAAAAAAGAACATATCCAGCTGCATATCGGGGAACATTTCCTTGAACATAGGCAGTTCTCCGATGGTTGCTCCCACAATCATAAAGATGAGCAAGCCCAGCGCCAGCCAGCGCTTCTTGGGAGATACTTTCTCCTGCGGGTCGCGTCCGTTGGCCAACATCAGGAAGACGCTGGACTCTCCCCATGTCGGGATGAAGGTGTCGTCTGCCCAAAGGACTAACGTATCCCCTTCATACAAGCGAACCTTATCTAAGTTCTGGGTATAACGAACGCCACCACGGATGACTTCTTTTACGATAGCCCCGTAATGGCGTGTAAAATTAAACTCTCCTAATGTCTTGTTTATACCAGGGAAACGTGCACCTAAGACGGCTTCGACACGATGGAGGCCCGTTTCTTCTTCGGCTGATTCGTCCTCGCTATTATTGGAAGGTGTGTCGGGAAGCAATTTTTTTGAAACGACAAACAAATAAATCATCCCGACAAGCGTAATGACTACCCCGACCTTACCTAACTCAAACATCGAGAAGCCTTCGTAGCCAGCCTCCAATATCATGCCGTGCACTACCAGATTGGTCGATGTCCCTATCAAGGTGCAAAGGCCGCCAAGGACAGTCATATAAGATAAAGGTATCAGAAACTTGGTAGCCGGCAGCTTCACAGCTTCTGCCCATCGCTTGATGATAGGGGCGAAGATAACCACCACCGGCGTATTGTTCAAGAATGCTGAGATAAAGGCAATCGGCGGCAACATCCGCAACTGAGCTTTGAATACCGTAGTATCTTTCTGGGGCAACAGTTTTTGGATGACTTGTCCCAAAGCGCCACTTTGTCGGATACCTTCGCTCACCAGGAATAAAAGCGCCACCGTTATCATTCCCTTGTTGCTGAATCCTTCCAGCATTTCCTTGGGTGTCAATATCCCAAAACAGAGAAACAGGACTGCAACCGTAAGCAACACCATGCCCGGACGCATCCGGTCCCATATCAACGCCGCCACCATGCCTACCAATGCCAGCAGGACAAACAATATTTCGAAATTCATGCCTTCTTTTCTTTCTTTATTTTTTCAGAACAGGGCGCAAATATAAGAAGATATTGACACACATCTGACAAAAACCTCGGCATTTTCGCTTTCAAACGAAAAACAGACCAACAGATTCAACAAATAGGAGAAAGCGGTTTGACGATGAACCACGGATTCGTCAAGTCTTCCTTATTGTATTTCAAAGGTGTCTTCTCGTCGATATAGAAAATATTGCATCCGGCTGCCCGGGCAATGGCATGGCCTGCCGCCGTATCCCACTCCATCGTCGGGGCGAAACGCGGATATACATCGGCTGAACCCTCTGCCACCAAACAGATTTTCAGGCTGCTCCCACTATTTATCAAGGTTACCGGCTGTCCTCGCTTCCGCAGATTATCGATATAGCGGGTCGTATCTTCGGTCTGGTGCGAACGGGACGAAACAACCACAATGCCTTGGTGGGCTGAAGCCATCGGCAGGCGTACGGCCTTTTCCAGAATATCTGCGATGGCGGGCTGCTGGTCGCTATCTACGTTCGTTAGTTTGTAGGCTCCTATCTCGTCGCAGGCATAGTAGAGTTCCTTCCGTACCGGGACGTAGATTACGCCCAAGACCGGCACGCCTTTCTCAACCAAAGCGATATTGACCGTAAACTCGCCGTTCTTCTTGATAAATTCTTTCGTCCCGTCCAGCGGATCGACTAACCAAAAAACTTTCCATTTCTTCCGTTCCTCGTATGGGATTTGTTTCTCTTCTTCGCTCAAGATGGGAAAAGGAGTGGCAGCTAACGCCTCCATAATCAATTTGTCAGATGCTTTGTCCGCCAACGTCAGCGGCGAATTGTCGGCCTTATGCTCAATCCCGAAATCCGATGCCGGATTCTGATAAATATCCATGATGACTTTGCCAGCATCTATCGCTGCCCGAATAGCAATGTAAAGGTAATTCTTATAACTCATAACTTTATCTCCTTCGTTTTAGAAGGAACGAAAGTAGTCTTTTGCAACGACAATCGCAAATAATTTATCTTAAAATGACAAAATGTAGCTTTGCATTGTCAAGATGTCGATTGTCCAGAGCTTTCCGGAGAGCGGGGTTCCGCATCCGGTGATCACCTTGATGGCTTCTGCAGCCTCCACCGAGCCTACGATGCCGGGCAGAACACCAACCACGCCCGTTTCCGTACGCTTCATCGAGAGGAGTGCCTCTTCGTCGGGATACAGATTGCGGTAGGCGCGGCCATCCGGGAGATTGAAGACTGAAACTTGGCCATCGTACTCGCGGATTGCCCCATATATATAAGGAATGGCGAGCTGCGCTGTTACATCTCCTATCAAATAGCGTGCGGCGAACGTATCCGTCCCATCAACTACCAAATCATAGCCTGAAATTAGACTTGCTGCGTTACTTGCCGTCATCCGACAAAAATATTCCTTCACCTTCACCTCGCCATTCATCTCCTCCAGCCTTTTCCGTGCGCAGGCGACTTTCGGCATCCCTACTTCGCCCTCTTTATACAATATCTGCCGCTGCAAGTTGGAGAGGCTGACCGTATCATCATCCACCAGCCCTATCTCCCCTACTCCTGCGGCCGCAAGATACAAGGCAGCGGGCGACCCCAGCCCTCCTACGCCCACGACCAGCACCCGCGCCCGGGCGAGCTTCCTCTGCCCCTCTTCGCCGATGCCCTGCAGGGCGATGTGCCGTGCGTATCGTTCTCTGTCGAGTTCCTGTTCCATCGCGTGTCTATGTTTTCGTTTGTGATTGGGGGAAGCAAGGGCGCCGGTCGTCGCCGCCTTTGCTTCCGGGGAGATTCAGTCGCGCTTGAGGTGTCCGGCGTCGAACGATTGGTCCCAGTCCTTCCACACCGGCTCGACGCCGATGTTTTTCAGGGCTGCCGTTACCTCCTTCGCTGTCCGCTCGTCGCTGACGTGGAATTGTTCGAGTGTTTGCGGGTAAGAAAAGTAGCCGCCGGGCTCTGTCTTGCTCTCTGCACTCATTGTCGTTACGCCGAGACGTGCCATGTGGTCGCGAAAGGCCGCATTTTCTCGCGTCGAGTACGAGATGTCCACATCGTGGTCAAAAATCCGCGTTGCAAACGTAACCTGGGCCAACTCGCGGTCATTTACGACAACATTCGGCTGGAAGCCGCCGTTTTCAGATGGCCGCATCCTGGGGAAGTTAAAACTGTACTTTGTTTTCCAGTAATGTTTTTGGAGGTAACGCAGATGATGCGCCATCATGGTTATATCCGTCCGCCATTCCTTCTCCAGACCCAGCAGGACGCCCATCCCAATGCTATGGACACCTGCCTCACCCATACGGTCGAACCCATTCACCCGCCAATCGAAGTTTGCTTTCATACCTCTCGGATGATACAGGTTATAATTGGACTTGTGGTATGTTTCCTGGAAACAAATCACGCCGTTCATCCCGTGGCGCGTCAACTCGCGGTATTCGTCGGCCGAAAGCGGCATGACTTCAATCTTCAGATTGGCAAAATACGGCTTCGCCAGGTCGAGCGCGCGCGCTATATACGGTACGCCGGCCTTCACCGGGTTCTCGCCCGTTACCAGCAGCAGGTTTTCGAACGGCGCCAACCGTTTGATGGCCTTATACTCGTTGACAATCTCCGTTTCCGTCAAGATGGTCCGCTTCATCGGGTTGCTGACGTGGAATCCACAGTACACGCACGAGTTCGTGCACGAATTCGTGATGTAAAGCGGGATAAACATCGACATGGTATTGCCAAACCGCTCGCGCGTGTATTTCGCGCTCAGCCGGGCCATCGTCTCCAGATGCGGCGTGGCGGCCGGCGATATCAACGCCATAAAATCGTCCACATCCAAGTGTTCCTTCACGAGCGCGCGTAGGACATCGGCCTCGGTCATCGAGTTGATGCGCTCCGTCGTCTCGTCCCAATCAATTTTTGCTAATTCGTCTGAGAACATATTATCGTTTTTTGCTGAAGGCACGGGCTTGCGCCGCGACGGATTGTCGCCGACGGCCGTTTCCGTGCCTCCGTAGGTTGTCATTTATTTAATGTAGCTAAATCACGCGACAGTTTCATCGCGCAGAAGTTCGGCCCGCACATCGTACAGTATTCGCCATCCTCGTGCTTGCCTTCTTTGTAGTACTCCAAGGCTCTGTCGGGGTCCAAGCTAAGATGGAACTGGTCGCGCCACCGGAAGTCATACCGCGCCTTGGATAAAGCGTTGTCGCGAACCATGGCGCCGGGGTGCCCCTTGGCTAAATCGGCTGCGTGCGCCGCAATCTTGTATGTAATGACCCCCGTGCGGACGTCATCGCGGTTCGGTAGGCCGAGATGTTCCTTCGGCGTAACGTAACAAAGCATTGCAGTGCCGAGCCAGCCTATTTGCGCCGCGCCGATGGCAGATGTAATGTGATCGTAGCCCGGCGCAATGTCGGTTACCAACGGGCCGAGCGTATAGAAGGGAGCGTCGTGGCAGGCGATGACTTGTCGCTCGACATTCTCCCGGATCTTGTGTAAAGGCACGTGCCCCGGCCCCTCGATGAACGCCTGCACGTTTTTTTGCCATGCCCGCACGACGAGTTCGCCCAATGTATCCAGTTCCGCGAACTGGGCCTCGTCGTTTGCATCATAAATCGAGCCCGGACGTAACCCGTCGCCCAACGAGATGGCAACATCGTATTGCGACAATATGTCGCAGATGTCGTCGAAGTGTTCGTAGAGGAACGATTCCCTGTCGTAGAGGAGACACCACTTGCTGATGATGCTTCCTCCCCTGCTGACGATGCCCGAGAGGCGTTTGTCGGCCAAATGTATGTTCTTGCGACGTACACCGGCATGAATCGTGAAGTAATCTACCCCTTGCTCACACTGCTCCACCAGAGTGTCGCGGTACACTGACCAGTTGAGCGCCTCCACGCGGCCTTCAACTTTCTCCAAAGCCTGGTACATAGGCACCGTGCCCACGGGAACGGGTGAATTTCGTATAATCCACTCGCGCGTCTCATGAATGTTTTGCCCGGTAGAGAGATCCATCAGTGTATCTCCTCCCCAACGGCAGCTCCAGACCGCTTTCTCGACTTCTTCTTCGATTGAAGAGGTTGTCGCGGAATTCCCCAGGTTGGTATTTATCTTCGTCAGGAATTTTCGACCGATAATCATCGGCTCACTCTCCGGATGATTGATATTTGCAGGCAAAACAGCTCTACCGGCGGCTATTTCCTGGCGAACGAACTCGGGTGTAATGTGCGACTGTATCCCCAACTTGGCGCAATTCATGTTTTCACGGATGCAGACATACTCCATCTCCGGTGTTATGATACCTGCTTTGGCGTAGGCCATCTGTGTAACCTGTTTTCCGGCGCGTGCACGGTACGGCAGCGCGATGTGCTCGAATCTGAGGTGGTCGAGCGACGCATCTGCACGCCGCATCCGTCCGTAGTCCGATGTCGGGCCGTCAAGTTGCTCGACATCGCCGCGGGCGATAATCCACGGCTCGCGCATGCGTGGCAAACCTTTTTTTAAATCGACTTGTATCGCGGGATCACTGAAAGGACCGCTGGTGTCGTAGATTAGCACCGGTGCATTCGGAGAAACGCAGCGTTTCCCGTCCTTGACAGTAACGGTCGGGGTCAAATTCACGCGCTGCATGCCTACGCGGATGTCCGGATAGATATTTCCGTTCAAATATACCTTCTCGCGCTGTGCGTAAGGCTTGTCGTTTTTCGTTTCCATATCGTCGTTTGTTTACAAGTTATTATTCATTCAAGAAAGCGGTGAGTGGCGAGGATGCGGATGCCTCCAAACTTTCGCTGATGCCCCCGAGTCCGGCTTCGTATGCCTCTCGCCCGGCGATGACGGCCTGGCGGAAGGCTGCAGCCATGCGTTCGGGGTCGCCGGCGACCGCAATCGCGGTGTTGACCAGTACGGCGTCGGCGCCGAGCTCCATTGCTTCGGCTGCATGACTTGGAGCACCGATGCCGGCGTCCACTACGATGGGTACATCCGCCTGGCTGATGATGATTTTGAGCATTTCGCGCGTTGCAAGTCCCTTATTTGTACCGATGGGGGCCGCAAGCGGCATGACGGTGGCCGCTCCGACCTCTTCGAGACGCTTGCAGAGGACCGGGTCTGCCTGACAATAAGGTAAAACGATGAATCCGAGCTTGACAAGTTGCTCTGTTGCCTTGAGGGTCTCCACCGGATCGGGCAACAAGTACCGAGGATCGGGATGGATTTCCAACTTGAGCCAGTTCGTGCCAAAAGCTTCGCGCGCCATTTGTGCGGCGAAGACGGCCTCGTCCGCGTCGCGCACGCCGGAGGTATTCGGCAGGAGCTGAATGCCCGGATGTTGGATGTGTTTGAGCATATCGTCCTCGGCATTGCCCAGGTCGATGCGTTTCATGGCCATCGTAACCATTTCAGTGCCTGAAGAAAGGATTGCATTCTCCATTTGCACGTTAGACTTGAACTTCCCCGTTCCGAGGAAGAGGCGGGAAGAGAACGATTTTCCCGCAATCACTAAATCTTGCATATTCGTTCGGTTTTAAATTTACATTAATTTACTTTTTCAGTTAGTTTTACCTTGAACAATCTTTAAAAAAGATTGAAATACCCTATCTGCGTATGCCCGAATAGGCCGAAAACACCTGCAACGGGCATTTGTAGGCAGCGAACAGTTAAAATTCGCGCGAAGATGCTTTGTTTTCCTGGGGAATTGTTAATCTTCGTTTGCTGATGTTATGCCGACTTAAACATCAAAGCATCTTCATGCGAAGATGGGTACTCTGCTCCCGTTTTCTGCACATCTTCACGTGAAGTGTGCAACGAAACCGGTTACAAATGGCCATCGTAGGGGAGGGGCCGGGATTCGCAGCGCGGTGAAAGCCCTACCCCCCGCACGAGGCACGGACGACGACGAGCGAATCGCCCTCCTCCATCGCATGATAGGGCCATTGGGCACGCGGAACCATCTTGTTGTTTACGGCGACGGCAACGCCTTGAGCAGGCAGGTCGAGTAGGGAAGCGACGTCGGCCAGTACCGCGTCGTCCTTGCATTCCAGGGGTTGATTGTTTACTTGTATCTTCATGTTACATTAAATAATTAATACGGAAAATACAAAGGGGGGGACGAACGGGGAAAGAAAAATACGATGTGAACAATCCCTACGGCAGCATGGCCTGCATCAGGTTCGGAGGGTATAATCTCAGCCACGGACGGGCACCCCTTTGTTTTCTGACTACAAATAAACAAAATTCTGAATAAAAACGGAAGAAAACGGGTGTATTTTTATTTTTTATTTAACTTTGCAGGAAAAAAAGATAAGATGCTATGATAGTTTTCCCTAATGCAAAGATAAATTTGGGGCTCAACATCGTGCGGAAGCGCCCCGACGGGTATCACGACATAGAAACAGTCTTCTACCCTATCCCCTTCTGCGATGCTTTGGAAGTTGTACCGGCGCAAGCGACCACTTTCTGTCAAAGCGGCATACCCGTAAACCTGCCGGCGGAGAAAAACCTCGTCATGAAGGCACTTGCGAAGCTGCAGGTGCACTACGAAATCCCGCAATTGGCCATCCACCTGATGAAAGCCATCCCGTTCGGTGCCGGGATAGGAGGGGGGTCGGCGGATGCGGCCTTCATGCTCCGATTATTGCGAGATGTAGCGAAACTCCCGATCGAAAACGCGCGGTTGGAACAACTTGCGTCGGAGCTGGGGGCCGATTGCGCCTTTTTCATACGAGACGTACCGGCGTTTGCGACCGGAATCGGCGATCAATTGGAGCCCGTCGCCCTCGACCTCTCCGACTACTACCTATGTTTAGTCAAACCCGAGGTGGCAGTCTCCACCGCCGAAGCCTACGCGGAGGCGAAGCCCTGCAAGCCCACGAAATCGCTGAAAGAGCTGGTGCAGTTGCCCGTCAGGGAGTGGAAAAACGCCGTGGTTAATGATTTCGAGGCAAGCGTCTTCCCGAAATATCCCGAAATAGCGGAGGTGAAGGAGAGGATGTATGCGGCGGGGGCTGTTTATGCGGCGATGTCGGGGTCCGGGTCATCGGTTTTTGGGATTTTTGAGGCACCGACAGACCTCAAAGCATCTTTTTCAGGCTATTTTGTGTGGGAGGGAAGGTTGAAATAACGAAATAACAAGAAATTGAGAAAAAGTTTTGGAAAAAGTGGGTAACTTCTGCGATTTTTCATACCTTTGCCCGAAAGACGAAATTTCACGCAATCTATGAAAAGCAAAAGTTTAGTATCGATCGAACAATGTACGAAGGAAGACATCCTCCGTATCTTGGATAACGCACGGAAATTTGAAGAGAACCCCAATCGTAAGCTGCTGGAAGGCAAAGTTGCAGCGACACTGTTCTTCGAGCCCTCTACACGTACACGATTGAGCTTCGAGACGGCCGTAAATCGGCTTGGAGGTCGTGTGATAGGCTTTCAAGACGCCTCGACGACGAGTTCATCTAAGGGAGAAACGCTGAAAGACACCATCCTGATGGTCAGCAACTACGTAGATTTGATCATCATGAGGCACTATCTGGAGGGAGCAGCACGATATGCATCTGAAGTTACCAACATCCCCATCATCAATGCGGGCGACGGCGCCAATCAACACCCATCCCAGACGATGCTGGACCTCTATTCCATCCGCAAGACACAAGGGAAGCTGGAGGATCTCACCATCACCATGGTCGGAGACCTGAAGTACGGGCGGACAGTGCATTCGCTCATCGTCGGAATGTCGCATTTCAACCCGACTTTCCATTTCGTCGCCCCCGACGAGCTGAAGATGCCTGACGAGCAGAAGAATTTTTGCGATCAACATGGCATCAAATACTACGAGCACTCGGATTTCACCGAAGACATCATCAATCAAAGCGACATCCTCTACATGACGCGCGTCCAAAGGGAAAGATTCACCGACCTTGAGGAATACGAGCGCGTCAAGAATGTGTATATTCTGAAAAATTCCATGCTCGAGGGCAGCCGGGACAACTTGCGTATCCTCCACCCCCTTCCGCGTGTGAACGAAATCGCCTACGACGTCGATGACAACCCGAAAGCCTACTACATACAGCAGGCGCGAAACGGTTTATTCGCTCGGCAGGCCATCATTTGTGAAGTTTTAGGTATCGAAATTTAAAAAACTCAGCACGCTATGTCTATGATAGAAAATAATAAGGAATTGCAGGTCGCTGCCATCGAGAACGGAACCGTCATCGACCATATTCCCCCGCACCAACTGTTTAAAGTCGCCGCACTTCTCGAGTTGGACAAGATGAAGAACAATACCATCACCATCGCCAACAATCTGCCGAGCAACAAATTCGGTTCCAAGGGCATGATTAAGATTTCCGACAAGTTCTTCGATGATACGGAAATCAACCGAATCGCCCTCGTCGCCCCAAATGTCATCCTCAACGTCATCCGAAACTATGAGGTTGTCGAGAAAAAGCAGGTTTCACTCCCCGACGAGATTGTCGGCCTCGTCAAATGCAATAACCCCAAGTGCATAACCAACAACGAGCCGATGCAAACCCGCTTCGAGGTCGTGGACCGCGAGGCCGGCACCCTCAAATGCCATTATTGCGAACGGAAAGTAAAGAAAGACGACATCGTTATTGAATAATTGACAATTAACAATTGACAATTGACAATTCAAGGGGGCTCTCCCAATTTTCAATTGTCAATTGTTAATTGTCAATTGAAAAAATTTTTCTCCAAAAAATTTTTTTATGAAGCTCGACTGGAAACCCGGCACCATGATTTACCCCTTGCCCGCCGTCATGGTCTCTTGCGGCTCCGTGCCGGAGGAGTTTAACATCATCACAGTGGCTTGGGTCGGTACGATTTGCACTAATCCGCCGATGTGCTATATTTCCGTCCGCCCGGAAAGGTATTCGTACCCCATCCTGAAGCGTTCGATGGAATTTGTCATCAACCTGACGACCCGCGACCTGGCTTTCGCGACCGACTGGTGCGGCGTCAATTCCGGCAAGACACATCATAAATTCGAGGAAATGCACCTCACGCCCGGTAAAGCCTCTGTCGTCAATGCGCCGACTATCGCCGAGTCGCCTCTATGCATCGAATGCCGCGTGAAAGAGGTCCTCGCCCTCGGTAGCCACGATATGTTCATCGCCGATGTCGTCAATGTCCAGGCCGACGAGCGTTTCATCGACGAGAAAGGCGCCTTCGACATGCAGCGCGCCAACCTCCTCGCCTACGCTCACGGCAAATACTACGAACTGGGCGATTTCGTCGGCAAGTTTGGCTGGTCTGTCCAGAAAAAAAAGTGATTCCATGAAATTCCTGCCCGCCTTGCTCCTCCTCGTCCCGCTCTGCGCGTCGGCGCAAAGGGGGGATTTCATGCTCCTGAAGGAAAAAAAGTGGAACCTCGGCGTCCGGATTGGCTTCGACGCCTCCCTCCCCATCGTCCACAGCCTTTCGGCGGGCGGCGAAGAGCTTCAGAGCTCCAACCAAAGCTACCGCGTCGGCTATCTGGCCGCCATTTCGCTCCGCGTAGGCCGCGACCGCGTCTTCTTTAACCCCTCTTTCGCCTGGCATCGCTCCGAAAGCGAGCTGCAGTTCGCCTTGCCGCAAAATTATACCCCCGACAATGCCGGACAGAACGAGTCTGCGTTCACGAACAGCATCTCCGTGCGCAGTTCCTCGCTCGAGCTCCCGCTGCTAATCGGCTACGATTTGGTCAAAAGCAATCCTTACCGCCTGAGCGTCCTCGTCGGGCCGAAACTGAAATATTTCTACAAAACGGACTACGACCTCGACATCGCGGAAGCCAGTTTTTGCGGTTTTGTAGAGGACAAACACCCCGGCAGCCTCTCCCTTGTCGCCGGCGTAGATGTTACCATCGGCCGTCTTTTCCTCGATTTCAATTATGAATTCGGGATTACGCGCACAAAAACCCTTTTCACTTATACTCTGACAGATATCCCCTCCCCTACCCCACTGGAATACGAGCGGCGAACCAATAATATCAGCTTTGCGCTGGGATTTTTATTCTGAAACATCCGCCCTCGTTCCGGCTCGGATGCTTAGCCCGATATTTTAATGATGTTTTTTTCGCATATAAACCTATCCCCCTCGGGGTTTAAACCCCGAGACGGGAGGACGAAGGGGCATTCCGAACCCGGCAATGAATTGCCGGGCTAAACATGAGGGTCCGGCTGTCCCGGCAATGAAGCGCGGGGCTAAACATGGGATTTTGTCAAAATATACAAGCCTTTTTGCCCTTCCCTACCCCACCTTTCCCGCCCGAAAATCCTTTTTCGTATTAGTACGAAGGCATTTTTCAAATTTGAAAAATGGTTTTGTACACGAGCGAAACGATTTTTCAGTTTTGAAAAATGCCTTTGTACACGAGCGAAACGGTTTTTCAAATTTGAAAAATGGTTTTGTTCGCGATCAGAAGGGTTTTTCAGTTTTGAAAAATGGTTTTGTACACGATCAAAATGATTTTTCAGATTTGAAAAATGCTTCTGATCGCGATCAGAAAGGCTTTTCAGATTTGAAAAATGGTTTTTACTACGGTAAAATAGCCTTGAAGGGACGTTTTAGCGTCCGCAGAGGGATGCGAAGGGGCAATAGGCGCACGTATCAGCTATATCCGTCTGCTCGAAGGGCTTAGAGGGATCGAATATCTCGTCCAGACAGGCAGCGAGGCGTTCCTCAAAATCTGCCGAAAAGGGTCGGAAGGCATCGACAGGCTCTCTTTTTCCGCGCGAGATGGTCTGATAGACAGCAGTATCCGTTTTTTCCTGAAAAAGACTGCGCATGTAGTAGATGACGGGGCGTATCTCGCGGGCCGAAGCCTCCGGAAGGCGGCTGTACATCCATGCATAGAAAAAAACCTGGAAGACGGCCTTGGGGCGCTCCTTCAGCGTGCGGTCGAAAAGGGCGTCGAGCGAGGCGAAATCGGCTTTCCCCGTCCCGCTTTTGTAATCGACGATGCGCAGGCTGCCCTTCACGTCGTCCACCCGGTCGATGAAGCCCTTCAACTGCACTCGGCCGCCGCCGGAAAGGGGGAATGTCGTGCGTATGAGGCGTTCCGACTCGATGTAATGGAAGGGCGCGATGGAAAAATCACGCTCGAGCACGCGCAAGACGTACTTTCGTATCAGCTCGCCGACCAAATAATTTTGCCCCGAGAGGGTTCGCACGACGTCGGACTTGAAAAACACTTCGGCGAAAGCCCTTGCGATGGCGCCGGTGAGCGTCGGCTCGTCGCGGCGAAGGAGTTTGAGGAGGTCCGGCGTGATAATCTGGCCGCGGTAAGGGCGGAAAACCAGCTCCAAAGTCTTGTGCAGGATGTTGCCGAACATGTCGTTCTCGATGTTTTCGGTAACTTCCTCCTCGTTTCCGATGCCGACGAGAATCGCGTAGTAAAATTTCAGCGGGCAATCCATGTAGTAGTTGAGCGCGCTGGCAGAGAGGGCGCGGGAACCGCCCTCGCGGAAGTCGGCGAGCATTTGCATCACGCGGGAATCCTTGGCGACGGCGAGCGGAGAGGCTTTCGCGCTGCTGACTTCGAATACCAGCAGGCGTTCGAGCATAGGTACACGATAGTGAAAGCGCAGCTGCTGGATGAAACGGCTCTTTTCACCGGTCTGCAAGCCGTTGCTGCGGGTATCATAAAGCAAAGACACCTGGGAGGAACGGGTCAGGAGGCGGTAGAAGTGATATGCCCAGACGCTATCCTGGTGTTCGTAGGTGGGGAGACCGAATCCCCGGCGGAGATTATAGGGAATGAACGAGTTGGCGACGCGTTTCAGCGGGAAAATGCCCTCGTTCATGGAGAGGATGATGATTCGCTCGAAATCCAAGGCACGCGTTTCGAGTACGCCCATGATTTGCAGACCCGACAAAGGCTCGCCACGGAAGGGGATGGTGATTCCCTCGGTTACGCGGCGCAGGAGACGGAAGTAGGTATCGAGTTTCATCGTGATGCCAGCCTCCCGGAGGATGTCCTTCATGCGGTTCACGGTGGTAAAATAGTGGAAGATGAACTCCTGCTCGATATCCACGGTGCGCTGCGGGCGTTCGTCGTCGTCGCCGGTGTCTTCGCGGAGGGCGGAAAGGCGCCTGTTCAGCTCCGAGAGGACTTCGATGAGATAATCCGAGAAGTCGCCGAGCGACGAGATGGGTTGGAAAAGCAGCGCGAGGAGCGGCGAGCGCGCCAAATCGGTTTCCGGGATGTAAATCCGGTTGTTGGCGCCGATTTCCCGCACAAGGGCGGGGACGATTTCCGGTTCGGCCATCGACACATAGCGGTGGTTGAGGACGGGAAGGACGTCGCGGAAGTAAAACATCGGTTGGCGGTCGATGAAACGGATGTTGCGCTGGAGCGCGAGGATATAATCCATCAGCGAAGCGACGGGGGTGCCGGACAGCGGGTATCCCATCGTTACGTTGATATGTTTGATTTCCTCCGGGATGGCATTCAAGACCGGGACCAAGAGGTTTTCGTCCGGCAAGACGATAGCCGTGCGGAGCGCCAGGTCTCCGTCGAGCAACTTCTGCTCGCACAAATCTTTTAAAAGGTAATAAACCTCCTTCGCCTGCCCGATGCCGGAAGAGACACCGATGGTTACAATCTCCGGCGTGCTATCCCCGTCTTCTTTCGGAAGCTCGAGGCGCGACGGGAACCTGCGCAAATTCGGGAGAGCGAAGAAAGAAGCGCGGTTCTCGGGGTCGCGGACGAAGGAAGAGGCGTAGTCCCAGTAGAAATCGGCTTTTCCGCGCCGCTGAAGCTCTTCGAGGAAGCGAATCTCGACGGTGGAGAGGGCGTTCAAGCCTACGAAGACAATCAGAGGGTAAGGAATTTCCAGCGAATCGTCTTTTTCCAGCGACTCGACCACTTCGCGGAAAATCATACCCTCGTATCCCAGGCCTTTTTGGGCTAAACGCTCGCGGAAAGCGGTGTAAACGTCGAACAGAATCTCCCACAAAGCCAGGAATTGCTCTTGGCTCGGCGACCGACGGGGATAGAAAGACGACCAGAAGGTGCGGATGGCGTCCAGCTGCTCTTGGCTGAGATAATCAAAGAGGTCGTCGAGCTCCCGGAGGTCTGCGATGTTGGAGAAAAGGAGGCGGGCGTCGGCCAGATACTTGTCCACGTCGTCGAAATCGCTCAGGAGCATCTCGCCCCAGTAAAGAAAATCGTCGAAAGACTCTTCGGAGCCGCTCCGCTCCTTGTAAATTTCGTAGAGAAGGAAGATGAGGCTCAGATGATCGGCTCCCTGTTTTCCGCTCAGCTTCACGAACAAGTCGTTTATCGTTAAAATCGTCGGGGAAAAGAGCGGGCGCGGCGACACCTCGGATAAATATTTCTGGAAAAACAATCCGGCGCGGCGGTTGGGGAAAACGAAGGCCAGGCGACTCACCTCGTCGCCGTACTCGGCGTAGAAACGCTCGGCGATTTGCAACAGGAAGGGCTTCATGTGTATTTCGCAGATAAGGGATTAATGCTCGCTGTTCACGATGGTGCTGACACCGACCAGACGGTCGAAGCGGGCGCCCATCGGACGGTAATAGACGAAGATGGAATACTCGTTTTCGGTCTGATGGAAGTCTCCCTCGATGGGGAGAGTGGCACCGACGCTATCATTAGCCCCTTTGTAGAGGTACTGATAGTTGTAGTTGCCCTGCTTGAGGAGGACGGAAGCCTCGTATTCCCTCGTGTCGGGGTTAAAATACATTTGGCGGTCCTGCAGAGGGAGGTAGTCGAAGGCTTCACCCTGAAGATAAACCGTGCCACCCTTTGCCTCGGGCATCGCGAGGGTAAAATGGACGAAGTAATAGTCTGCTTCGGTATCCGGGTCGGAACAACCGCTGCAATTGACGAAGAAACGGCCGTCTTGATCCTCGTCGTAGGAATAGGAACCCATGGCACTGGGGTAATCCTTGAGAAGCGTAACGTGGTAGAAGGGTCTGTGGAAAGATATGCTTTCTACACGCATACCATTATATTTATTGCTGAGGAATTCCATCCTTCTGTATTCGTTGCCGGCGGGGAAGATGAGGGATTGGATATTTTCGTAAACAATTTTATCGCTTAGGATGCTGCTGGGCTGGATATCCGTAACGGCGTTATCCGTCCGATTGTTCTGCGTAACCCGTATCTTAAGGTCAGACTGGGGATAGGCGATGCGGAACTGCTTTGTCTGGATGGCGAAGCCCAGTTGCTGGTGTTGCTGGTAGGTATCGATATTCGTATTCCCGCTAATATAGGCAGCGATCTGTACCTGCGGCTCGACAACGTGGAAGCACGCGGTGAAAACGGTCTCATCCGGATTATCTTCGAGGTAAACACGAAGTACATAATTCCCTGAAACTTTGAACTGGACATCTTCGTTGGGCAGGTAGAGGCGATAATTGGTATAGGAAGTTGTCGTAGCCATCGAATTGGCGAAATCATCGATAGTCAAGCCCTGAAAACCGTCCAGATACTCGATTGGCGCGAGCGACGAAGGCTTCCAATCGGCATCGCAATGGATGATGGAATAGGCATAACGGCCGTGATTCGACAACATATCGTCAAACGAGAACAATAATTGCTCTCCGCTCCCCAACGTAATGATGGGATTAGAGAATAATTGCTCCGGCTGCTTTATCTGCAACGACTTGATATGCTTGGGCTGGAAGATTCGAGTTTGATAAGGCTCTTGCGCCAACAAAGAGCAGAGGGAAAGCACCGCTCCTATACATATATAATATAGCTTCATGAAAGATGTACGTTAAAACCTCCGCAAAGATAGGACGTTTTCCACGATAATGGCCTATCTTTGCCCCAAGAATAGCGATAAACATAATCTATTAATATCATACACATGAAAAAAATCTTACTATCAGCCAGCCTCGCGGCTATGCTTACGGCTTGCGGAGGTGGTGGCGGACAGACGACAATGCCTGCCGACAATCCTTTCTTTACGGAGTACTCCACACCTTTTGGCGTACCTCCTTTCGACAAAATCCAGTTGGAACACTACAAACCGGCCTTCTTGGAAGGCATGAAACAGGAGACTGCAGAAGTAGAGGCCATCATCAACAATCCGGACGAACCGACGTTCGAGAACACCATTGTTGCCCTTGACCAATGCGGCACGTTGCTCCGTCGCGTCAGCTCTGTATTCTATGGGCAGAACAGCGCGAATACCAACGATGAGATGCAAGCCTTGAGCAAAGAGCTCTCCCCGCTCCTCTCGAAGCATAGCGATGACATCAACCTCAATCCGCAACTCTTCGCAAGAGTAAAAGCCGTCTATGATAAGCGAGAGCAACTCGGATTGGACAAGGAACAGATGAAGTTGCTCGAAGAAACCTACAAGGGCTTTGTTCGTGGCGGTGCTAATTTGCCTGAGGACAAACAAGCACGCCTAAGAGAACTGAACAACGAGATATCGATGCTCCAACTGACATTCGGACAGAATATGTTGAAGGAGACGAACGCTTTCCAATTGGTCATCGACAAAGAAGAGGACTTGTCTGGTCTCCCCGAAAGCCTCATCGCCAATGCTGCACAAGCAGCTAAAGATGCCGGGATGGAGGGCAAATGGGTTTTCACTTTGCACAACCCCAGCGTCATGCCTTTCCTTCAATATGCTGATAACCGCGACCTTCGCGAGCAAATCTTCAAGGGTTACATCAACCGGGGGAATAATAACAACGATGCTGATAACAAAGAAGTAGTCCGCAAACTCATCTCAGCCCGACTGGAGAAGGCGAAGCTGATGGGCTATGACGACTACGCCGCCTTTGCCCTGGACGACCGTATGGCCAAAACATCCGACCGCGTTTACAAACTCTTAGACGAGGTCTGGGCTCCTGCTTTGGTTCAGGCAAAGAAAGAACTCAACGACATACAAGCCGAGATTCGAAAGGAGGGGAAGACCTTCGACGCTGCGGGCTGGGACTGGCGTTATTACTTCGAGAAAGCGAAGCACGCTAAATATGCTATTGATGAGAATGAGGTTCGCCCTTACCTCCAGCTCGACAGCGTGCGTCAGGGTGCTTTCTATGTAGCAAACAGGTTGTATGGGATTACCTTCACGCGTTTGAACAACGTCCCGCTTCCGCATCCCGATGCGCAGGCTTTCGAATGCAAGGACAAGGACGGTTCGACTCTCGGTGTCCTCTACATGGACTTCTTCCCGCGTGCCAGCAAACGGGGTGGCGCGTGGTGCGGTACTTATCGCTCACAAACGTACCAGGATGGCAAGAAAGTGGGGCCTGTGGTTACGGTCGTGTGCAACTTTACGCAGCCTTCAGCCGGACAGCCTGCCCTCCTCAGCGTGGACGAAGCGAAGACGCTTTTCCACGAATTTGGGCATGCCTTACATAACTTCTTCAAGGATACTCACTACTACGGTGTATCGGGTGTTCCCCGAGACTTTGTCGAGCTGCCATCCCAAGTCATGGAACACTGGGTACTGGAGCCTGAAGTCTTGAAGGTCTATGCGAAACACTACCAGACAGGCGAGGTGATGCCTCAAGCTCTGGTGCAGAAGATAACCGAGAGCGACAAGTACGGTCAGGGCTTCGCAACTGTAGAGTATCTGGCGGCTTCCTACCTCGATATGGACTTCCACGTCTTGAAGGAAATCCCGGCTGACATGGACGTCATGAAGTTCGAAGACGAAACACTTGGCAAGCGTGGACTCCTGAGCCAAATCCCGTCCCGCTACCGCACTACGTATTTCAACCACACCATGGGTGGTGGCTACACAGCTGGCTACTACAGCTACCTCTGGGCGGAAGTCCTCGAAGCTGATGCCTTCGAAGCGTACAAGGAAACGGGTGATATCTTCAATCAGGACGTGGCCGACAAGTTCCGCCGCTTCATTTTGACGCCTGGTGGCATCGATGATGCTATGCAGATGTACGTGAACTTCCGGGGCAAAGAGCCGGGCACCGATGCGCTCCTCCGCAGCCGTGGTTTAAAGTAAAAAGCGTATGAAACGGATACTGATTAAGAACGCTATGATAATCAACGAGGGCAGGACCTTCCCGGGTTCTGTCCTCATTGAGGGGGACAAGATTGCGACCGTATCGGAGGGTTCATCCGTCCCCAGCTTGGAGGCTGAAGTCATCGACGCTTCCGGCAAATGGCTCCTCCCCGGGTGCATCGACGACCAAGTGCACTTCCGCGAACCGGGTCTCACGCACAAAGCTGACATCGCCTCAGAGAGCCGCGCCGCCGTCGCCGGTGGGGTAACGTCGTTCATGGATATGCCTAACACAAAGCCGCAGACAACTACGCTCGAGGCTCTCGACTGGAAGTTCGCGCGGGCTGCCGAGACCTCCCGGGCTAACTATTCCTTTTTCTTTGGGGGGACAAACGACAACCTGGAGGCGATAGGCCGCCTCGACCGCTCGCGTGTCCCCGGCCTCAAGCTATTCCTCGGTTCTTCTACGGGCAATATGTTGATTGATAACAAAGAGACACTGGAGCGTATCTTCTCCGAGAGCGGGATGCTCATCGCAGTTCACGCCGAAAAGGAAGACATCATCCAACGTAACAAGGCGCATTACGTCCAGCTCTACGGCGACGACCTCGACATCTCGTTCCACAGCAAGATACGCAGTGAGGAGGCTTGTTACGCCTGCTCCGCCGAGGCTGTGGCGCTCGCCATGAAGACTGGAGCCCGCCTCCACATCCTCCACCTCTCGACCGCGAAGGAGACAACGCTCCTTGACGGCGACCTTCCCCTTGCCGAGAAGCAAATCACCGGCGAAGTGTGCGTCCACCATCTCTGGTTCTCCGACGATGACTACGCCCGCTTCGGCAACCGCATCAAGTGGAACCCATCCATCAAGACGGCCGCCGACCGGGAAGCTCTGCGCGAGGCAGTAAATAACAACAAGATAGACATCGTGGCCACCGACCACGCCCCGCACCTCCCGGCTGAGAAGGAAGGAAGTTGCCTGAAAGCGGCCTCCGGCGGCCCGCTCGTGCAGCATTCGTTGGTAGCGATGCTGCGGATGGCAGAGCAGGGCATCTTCACTTACGAGAAGGTCGTCGAAAAGATGGCGCACCGCCCGGCTGACCTCTTCCATATCGACCGCCGTGGCTACATCCGCCCGGGTTACTTTGCCGATCTGGTCTTAATAGATCCGACGGCGCGATGGACGGTGTCTAAGGACAACATCCTCTCCAAGTGCGGTTGGTCGCCCTTCGAAGGTTATACGTTCCATCATGCGGTGTGGAAGACGTTTGTAAACGGCGAGTTGGCTTATTCCGACGGAGAAGTACAGGATAATGTACGCGGTCGGGAGCTGAGATTCATCGTCTAAAGCCTGCCCACCCACAGCTTCTCACTAAAGGCTCTTTTTAGTGGTAACTAAAGCACCTGTTTAGTTATAACTAAAGAGAGTCTTTAGTGGGAACTAAAAAGACTCTTTAGTAGTAACTAAAAAGTCTTTTTAGTATTCACTTCATATCGCAGAAGCTTCTCACTTCTGCTCCTTGCTCTGCTTGTATAGCTGGATGGCGGCCCATGTACCTGCAATAACCGCTATACCGGCCCACACGGATAAAAAGATTAACAGTTCCATAAGATTAATCTTTAGGGTTTGACAATGTTGTGATTTATACCTCAACTATTTTTAATCGCCAACTCCCGGCACCCCGCCCTTCTCACCTTCCCCGTCTCCGTCTTCGGTATTTGTTCGACTTGAAGTATCCGCTTCGGACGTTTGTAGGCTTCCAGGTGGTCGGCTATGTAGTGGCGGATGGGCTCGAGCGGGGTGGACTCTACGAGGAGGACAATAGCCTCGCCAAACTTCGGGTCGGGTACGGAGGTGATGGCGAAGGGCACGGGAATGATGGGCCGCAGCTCCTCCTCGAGTGCCTCCGCCTGTACTTTGATGCCGCCGGTGTTGATGGTGTTGTCCTTGCGTCCGAGGATGCGGAAACATCCGTCGGGCCGTAGTTCCGCCACGTCGTTGGTGAGCAGCTCGGCATCAGCGACCTGTGGTGCCCGGATGATGAGCGTCCCTTCGCCCGAAAGACGGAGGCTGACCGTCGGGAATGGCCGGTACCACGGCGAGGCTTCCGCCCCGTTCAACCTCCGGAGGGCGATGTGCGAGAGGGTCTCGGTCATGCCGTAGGTAGAGTAGGCTTTGACGGGGAGCGTGGCGAGCGCCTGCTCCAGTTCGGGGTCTATGCTTCCGCCTCCGATTATCAGGCAGGTGGTTCGCGCCAACCTTTCCGCCTCGGCGGGGACGCGGAGGGTATCATAGACTTGCAGAGGTACGAGGGCGGCAAACTTCAACGTGGGAAGGTCGGTGGCAAAAGGGTGCCCGCTCGGCTCGCGCAACACGAGTTCCAAACCGCGTACGAGCGCCCTTACTACGACCATCTTACCCGCTATGTAGCGCAGGGGCATACAGAGAAGGGCGCGGTCGCCCGCCTCCAGACCTAAGACATCGCAAGTCAGTCGCGCGCTATTCTCCATCTGCTCCTTCTTGGCCAGGAAAGGCTTCGGAGTTCCGGTGGAGCCAGATGTATGGACGAGGACAGTCGGGCTTTCCGCGTACCACTCGGCGAGGAAGGCACAAAGGTCTTGCCAAAACGGGCCTCTCCGTTCGGCCAATCTCTCCAGCTCGGCAAGGTTCGCCTTGCCATATCTTTTCCCCTCTAAAAGGAAGGTCTGTTCGTCTCTGCTTACCATATTATATATGTATAGGGTCAAACCATAGGCAATCCCGCCTTACCGCCAAAGGCCGGGGGAAGTTCTCGGTATAGAGTGCCCCGGTGCCCAGCCCTTGCGGCATGGGGTTCCCGAGTGTGGCGCACCATTGCGCGATGGCGTTGAGTCCGATATTGGACTCCAAAGCCGAGGTTACCCACCAACCTATCCCCCGCTCTTCCGCCAGCCGAATCCACTCCGAGGCTCCCGCGAGACCTCCGTGCAGCGACGGCTTTAGGATGATGTAACGCGGACGGATGGTGTCGAGCAACCGCTGCTTCTCGGCCGGGTCGTTCACCCCGATTAGCTCTTCGTCAAGTGCGATGTCGAGGGGCGACGAGGCGCAGAGGCGAGCCATCTCCTCCCACTGCCCTGCGCGGATGGGTTGTTCGATGGAGTGGAGGTCCAAGGCGGAAAGCTGTTCCAGCTTGTACTGAGCGTCTCGGGGCGAGAATGCTCCGTTAGCGTCCACCCTCAGCTCTACGTCTCGGGCGGGGACACGCTCTCGGATGTATCGCAAGAGGGCGAGCTCCTCGTCGAAGTCGATAGCCCCGATTTTGAGTTTGATACAGCGGAACCCCGCCTCCATCTTCCTTTGTATCTGGGCAAACATATCCTCGTAACTTCCCATCCAGATAAGTCCGTTGATGGGAATGCCTGCTTCGCCGCGTGAGAAAGGCGTATCCCAGAAGGCGGGCGAACCCGAGGCGAGGTGCAAGAACGCCGTCTCCAGCCCGAAGAGGATGGACGGATACGCCCGCAAGTCCTCATACGGGATGCAGCCCTCGGCCTCCACCCGGCGACAAGCTCGTTCGAGGATAGCTTCGTAGTCGGGCAGGTCGTCGCAACTCAGGTTAGGCAGCGGAGCGCATTCGCCTTCCCCCACCCTACCCGTCCGCGTGTCTTCAGCCGTGATGAGCCAGAGACGGCGGTCGAGGTACACGCCTCGCGATGTCCCAGCCGGGCGCTTGAAGTGGAGGACGTGGGGGGCAAAGGTCAGTCTTAGTGTATTGCTTGGGAAAACTGTTGTGTCCATATCAGATGATGAATTACGGCAAGATGGGCGAATCGCCGAAGCGGGGCTTCCGCTTCTCGAGGAACGCCCGTCCCCCTTCCTGAGCCTCGTCGGTGAAGTAATAGAGCATGGTCGCGTCGCCCGCCAGCTCCTGAATACCTGCCTGCCCGTCAAGTTCGGCGTTCAGCCCGGCTTTGATTAGGCGTAGGGCGAGCGGACTGTGCTGCATCATCGTCTGTGCCCACTCCACCACTTCGTCTTCGAGGCGCTCGAGTGGGACGACCTTATTAACCAGCCCCATCTCCAATGCCTCCTGGGCTGTGTATTGCCGACAAAGGAACCAAATCTCGCGTGCCCTTTTCTGTCCGACGCATCTCGCCAGATAAGATGAGCCGAAGCCAGCGTCGAAGCTCCCCACGCGCGGCCCGGTCTGTCCGAAGCGTGCATTCTCCGAAGCTATCGTGAGGTCGCATACGACGTGCAGGACGTGTCCCCCGCCAATCGCATACCCATTGACCATAGCGATAACGGGCTTCGGAAGCGAGCGTATCTGTTTCTGTACTTCGAGCACGTTGAGGCGCGGCACCCCGTCGTCTCCGACGTACCCACCCCGGCCCTTGACGTGCATGTCGCCGCCGGAGCAGAAGGCCTTATCCCCGGCGCCGGTGAGGACCACGACGCGGATGTCAGACCGTTCGCGGCACTCGCGTAGGGCGTCGCTTATTTCGGAGACAGTAGTCGGTGTGAAGGCGTTGCGATAGCGTTCGCGGTTAATAGTTATCTTGGCTATACCCTCGAACATCTCGAAGAGTATCTCGGAGTATTCCTTGAGGGGTAGCCATGTACGTTGTGTTGGCATAGCTGTATGGATTAAAAATGTTCATGTTTACGGGACGCAAAGTTACACCTTATTTCCCAATCTTTGCCCGTCTCCCCGCCTTTTCCTATCTTTGCCCCGGCGCTTTGCCACAGTTTCCTTTTAAGTTTGAAATCTTTATGACGAATATTAATGCTGTCGCGCACCCTAATGTTCTGGCCGCCGAGGGTGCCAACGAATTTTACCTCACGGCGGACACGCGGGGCACGCTGACGACCCCGGACATCATCCGCCGACTCGAGGCGCGCGGTATCGCCACCCTCAACGTCAATGGCGAGGCCTTCGTAACACTCTTCCTCGAGGAATGTGCCCGCGCCGTGGCCGAGGGCTACAACGTCGTAACGCCCTTCTTCCGGGCATCTCTCTCGCTCCGAGGCAAGGTCTTCGCCAACGACCTCGGCCACACGTTAGACCCTGGACGCTTGACGGTTGGGGTGAACCTGCGTGCGGGGAAGGCGGCACGCGAGGCGGTCAGTGGGCTGCGGGTAACGCCCTACCAACAGCCCGGCCTCAGCGGTCCTGTCATCCAGTCTGTCGTGGACCCCACAGTGGGTGAAGAAGGAAAACTAACGCCAGGCTGTATGGTGTTGCTCAAGGGGTTGCGCATGGCCGTCAAGGGGGAGGATAGCTCTGTAGGGGTTTATTTCCGAAGTGTGGAGGATGAAAATGTTGAGGTGCACATCACGCCTGACCAGATCTACCCGAATATGCCTAAACAAATGCAATTCAAGCTTCCACCAGAAGTTGTATCCGGAACATGGTTGGTGCGGGTGGTTACACAAATGAGTGGAAATACCAATATTTTGTTAAAAGAACCCGCCTCGGGTGAATACGAGTGGGAAGTTGAGGTTGATTAACCTTATAAGAACAGATGCGACGAACTATACCTTTCGTCGTCGATGAACTATACCTTTCGTTATCGACGAACTATGCTTTTCGTTGCCGACGAACTATACCTTTCGTCGTTAACGAACTATACCTTTCGTTGCGTTTGACCTTCTAACGCCCCGGGTTTCAACCCGGGGCTATTTATTGGGGGGAGATTTCCTGATCCCCGGGTTAAAACCCGGGGCTAAACATAGGCCATGCCCCAACATGGCATCATCAATCCTCTGAACCTTTTATGTTTAGCACGGCGTTTCAACGCCGTGAAACGTACGGAGATGACAAAGAACGCGTTGGTAAGCATGAGCTTGGGCTCGATCTCCTCTACGACGAAGACACCAAAGGCGATGACCAGTATCATCATTCCCAGGCCGCGGAGGAACATCGGGAAGTAAAGCATCTCGTAGGTGCTCGCGGGGGAGACGCCGAAGTAGAGGATTGCGAAGTACAGAGCATAGCACGCCATCCCCCCTGCGATGAGAAAGCGGAACCGCCAACGCTGCCAACGAAACCACCAGAAACATGCGAAGCCGCCGACGGCAAAGCCGGGAATGAGGTAGAGGCTGAGGCTGTTGGTATGGACGCTATCGACCGAGAGGACGGATGTGAGGTAGGTGGTCGTCAGGGTGCTCGCAGAGCTGAAGAACAGGGTGAGGAACATGTAGAGGTAGTCGAGGACGCGGCCGTAAGTAAAGACGTAGAGAAGCATCAACATCGCCGTCGAGATGACGAGCATGCTGCGGAAGTCGAACTCCCCGAGTGGGAAGCGGGCAGGCACTCGGGCGTATCGGAAACACACGAGGATGAAGAGGATGGCGACGAGGATGCCTAACATCATCAGATAGTACATGTAGCGCCAGTCGTAGTAGTAAGCTAACTGGGCCGTAAGTGCCATGCTCAGCTGGCCCATGGCGAAGACCAGGGGGAAGAAGTAGGCGTAAAATTCGCTTCGCACATTGCCGGGGCTGAACAGCGGTTGGAGGTGAATGATACACCAAAGCATCACAAAAGCTTTGAGCAACCCAATAAAGAAGCTGCATACGATGATGATGTCAATGTTGTTGGAGTAAGTGCAGAAGTAACTGAGCAGTGCTTGCAGGGGAAGGTCTCCCAGAAGCAAGGACTTCGGAGGGACTGAATCGAGAACCTTGCGGACTACGGGGTAGGCGACTGCCATACCGACAGACGTAGCGTAGTATCCCATTGAGATGTCCTCGCTGAAGACGCCAAGCGAGCTGGATACCTCGAGCATACTGCCCGTGTAGGCTCCGTTGAGCATGGCGGTTGGGATAAAGATAAGGAAGAGGGTCAGTGCGCCCAACCACTGGGGGACCCACGGGCGGAGGGGGAGATTTAGATTCACCATACCCACGGCTTATCGCTTTAATGCTTCGGTAATCACCATCATGCCGGCGCGGAGCTGTGCCATGTCCTCATCGCTCACATCGACGAGGTCGATGCGGACAGGTATGCGCTGCTGAACTTTGACGAAGTTGCCGGCCGAATTGTCCGTCGGAACCAAGGAGTACTTGGAACCTGTGGCCTCCGAGATAGCGGAGACACGGCCGGTGAAGGTGCGCCCCTCGATGGCATCGACGCGGATACGTACCTCCTGCCCAATATAGATGTTCGCAATCTGCGTCTCGCGGTAGTTGGCCGTAATCCACTTATCGCGGCTGCGGACGATATACGAGAGCGTCTGTCCGGCCGAGACGTACTGTCCGGGCTCTAACGTGCGCCGACCCATGTAACCGTCATACGGAGCGGTGATAACAGTATAACTGAGGTTGAGGCGGGCGATGTCGAGGGCGGCTTCCTGACGCAAGATGTTCGCGTCGGCCGAGGTTTGGCGCTTAGTTGCCTCGGTGTGTTGCGAGACGACAGCCTCGCGCTGCTGGACGAGTGCGTCGTAGCGAGCTTGGGCAGCTTCGAAGGTCGCCTTGACCTGTTCGAACTGCTGAGGTGCGACGGATTCGTCTTGCAAGAGGCGGGCGTAGCGGTGGTAGTCCTGTTCGCTTTGCCAGAGGCGAGCTTTGGCTTCGGCGATGTTCGCTTCCTGGACGGCGATGTTGGCTTGCGTCGTTTGTATGCCGGAGTGAAGTACGTCTTTCGAGCCCTCCGCGTCGAGAAGGGCAGCCTCGGCCTCCTTGACACGTATCTTGTACTCACGGTCGTCTAAGAGGAGAAGCGTATCGCCCTTGTGGACATACTGATGCTCCCGGAAACGGACATCCTGAATATAGCCGGCGACACGGATGTTGATGGGGGCGATGTACTGGTCCACGTAGGCATCATTGGTAATCTCATAGTCTAAGTAACGCCAGAAGTAGTGCACCGTCCAAGAGATGCCGAAGAGGACGATGAGGATGCAGACTACGTTCAAGGTGAGATTGCGTATCGTTAGCCTCCGGAAGAGGGCTTGCTTTGTTTCTTTTATTGTCATATCTGTTCAGTTTAATCGGGTTAAACACTAAAGCCTGCCGCAGGCGCGCTGGAGTTCATAATAGGTATAAACCACTTGGGTGCGGGCAGTTGTGAGCTGAAGTTCGGCGTCGAGAAGCACGCTGTTCGCATCGAGCAAATCGGTAAGGATAGCCAGTTGGTTGAGGTAACGATTCTGCACGATACGGTAGTTCTCCATCGCCTGCCTGACGGAGAGCTTGAGGGCCTCCACCCTTTCGACTGCCTCCTCATGACGCAGGAAGGCAGTACGGATTGTCAGCCGGGTTTGTTGCTTGCGTTGTTCCTCTTCATTCTCCCTGAGGCGGACGCTAAGACGGGCGGCATTCACCCGGTAGCGATTCTTATAGAGGGCCGAGAGCGGGTAGGCGACGCTAAGGCCAACATTCCACGTATGGTTGAACTTGTCGTCCATCGTCCTCGAAATCGGGCGTACCAAAGCGTTCCCGGCAAAGAGGGAGACAGTCGGGAGGTAGTCGGCCTTCGTCAGCTCCACCTCGTTGCGGGCCAAGAGCGTTTGTTGGCGGGCGAGAAGCATGGAGGGGTCGTTCTCGTAGGCTTCCGCGACGTATTGGGCGTAGCTCCCGGTTGGAGTCAGCAGACTAAGGAGCGTGGTATCGGGGATGATGTAAAGATGTTCGTCCAGACCCAGTAAGATGTCGAGCTGCTGAGAGAGGAGGATGAGGGTGTTCTCCGTCTCCTGTAGGGCGAGGCGATCCGTGGTGAGCTGGAGTTCGCTACGGAGGACGTCGTTGTTGGTGATCACTCCCTCGGCCTTGAGGCGTTTGATGTCCTTCAGGCGGCGTTCGGACTCCTCGATGTTCCGCGCCAACACCTCGCGTTGCTTATAATAACTGAATAAGCTCATGTACTGCTCGAGGAGGCTGAGTTTGATGTCGGCCTCGTCAGTTCGCGTCTGCAGAAGCGCTATCTGCTTCTCGATGTCAGCCTTGCGGATACTCCGCCTTATCCTCCCACCTTGATAGACCGGCTGCGTGAAGTCGAGGGCGTAACTCTGCGACCAATCGGGCGTCTCGGGGCGAGAAGGTTGGCTCAATCCACGCTGGAAGACGACAGGCTGGCCGACGTAAGCACCGCTCAAGCCAAGTTGGAGGTCCGGGAGACGGGAAGTGCGGGCAGTGCGCGACTGTTCCTCCGCCTGCAACTCGCTCAACCTGTCCGCCTGGATATGCAAGCTGTTCTCGATACCCAATTGGAAAAGTTGCCCGACAGAGAGGAACAACGAGTCCGCCTCAACCGCCATCACGCCCCCGGCCGAACACAGCCCAAGCCCGAGCATGACACAACGCTTAATAGCTCTCCAACACATCATGCAGTTCCTTTAAATCCAAACACCCACCTTTAACCTTGCTTAAACCCATCTTTCGCTCCAGGAAACCATAGACATCGTACAAAATAGGATTAATCTTCTCCTTGAAGAGAATCCCTTCCTGGGTGAGGAAGACACGCTTGTTCCGGCGGTCGCTGCTATCCTCTTCCCGACGAACCAGGCCCTTTTTCTCCAAGTTAGTCATCAAGTTGGTCAGACAAGCCTTGCCCTTAGCCGTCCGCTCCGCAAGGATTTGCTGGCTGATGCCCTGCTCTTGCCACAGGCTACTCAAGACCTGCAGCATCTCAAACGTGATACCAGTATTTCTTTCTTTTAGTGCACTTTGCACCGCCTTACGAAAAGCCATACGCGTGCGGATGATCTGCTGCATCCACTCGCGTGCATACATTCCTTCTTGCATTGCCAATAAGATTCATTTTTCTTTGCCGGGTGCAAAGGTACAGGTTCTGGATGAGATAGTCAAATGTTTTACTAAAAAGGAAGGCTGGCAACCTATTCGGAGAAAAACTCACAAGGCTACCAACCTTCCTATTATATATAAATGTATTTATCACTGAAGCGACGCAAGAAGTATTCCCTACTTCGGCTCCTCCGGCATCTCCAGTTCGTTCCAATCTATATTGTCAAATTCTTCTTCAGAAAAATCAAGCTCTCCGTCATTGCTTCCAAGCTCACCATCCTCCAAATCAATATACTCTTCAATATTGACTTCTTCCTCCGGGGCGGCAAGAATATAGGCTTGGTCTGTCGAGCCTTCGAGCTTACTGGTACGCATTGAGCGAGTCTGCTGGACTTGCTTCTTCGTTGCATTGACAATCTCCCGTACCTCGTTATAGGCTAACTTCACAATGTTTGGCCCCGCCTTCAAGTATTTCCCGTGGGAAAAAGCAACAAGAGGATTCTCGGTAAGTGATAAAGTTGCTGAGGTCGTCATCAAAGAGATATTGGCAGCATCCAAGACGATTAACGTACCATTGGAGATGATTTCCAAACTCTGGACTATCGATTGCGAGAAGTTTCGTTCGTTTCCATACTGATCCCGAATCTTCACAACATAACACGGCTGTCCATTGACCATACGCTTTAACGTATCCAGTTGAAAAAAAGTAATTGAGTCCTTGTAACTCTGTATTTTCGTCCACATCGTGTCGCAATACAAGAGATACTCGTCCATTGCCGGGATGCCGGAAAGCTTCTCGGGCATCACCCACTCATACGGTTTCTTCTCCCTTTTCTTTTTCTTTGCGTCTAAGGTAAAAGAGGGAAGTACAAATAAACAAGCCAAAATGAAAATGATGGCTTTCAAAGTTGTTGTTGTTTTCATAAAAATACGATTTATATTATTTGTGTTTAGTTATTGTTCACTCCTCCATGCCCAAAGAAATTCGCATCTGGTGTCAATAAAACAGGACCGAGTTTCTGGGTATCCGCATCCGTCGGCATAAAAACAATCGGGTCGGAATGCCCTTCTTTCAGCTCGCCAATCGTGAAGCGAAGAACATAAACGATTTCATCTGTATTCTTAGGAACCGGTATCGCATATTTTCCATCCCGGTCCGTGCGGAATACCTGTCGCTTATCGACCAGTTCCTTTCCGTAGGTATAGCCCGTTTCCTTATCCTTCTTGCGTTCATGTACACAAAGCGTTACGAAAGCTCCTTCGATGGGCATATTCTTTCCGGAGGCATCAAGCACGGCTTTGTTTCGCACTTCTCCCGAAACGATACGCGGAAGGTCTTTCTCTGCATCATTATGAGCGTGGCAAATCACATCGTTCGGGCTATGCTCCAAGATCTCTTTCCGATAAGACTTCGATTTGCGATAATAATACAAAACACTATCCTTCGGCGTATTCTTATTCGTCGCCCTATCCCAATATTCCTGTTCCATAATGCGCAAACGAGCCAAGCCATTCACCAAACGCATCTGTTGATATTCTGCCTTCGTATCTTCCGGCTTCGTTTCGCATTGGAAAGCTTCCTTATAGGCCAAGAAGGCTTCTTTATAAGCGCACTCGGCATGGAACTTCTTTGCGATACGGACATTATAGTCGAAACAGGATTCCTCCATCACGATTACCAAAACGTCCTGCCCGCTCTTGGGTTGCAACCTTCCGATCAAGAATTCCACCGGCTCGTCTTTCTTCGAGGCAGCGACTTTGATACTCCGTTCAATCTCCCGACTCTCCGGCGAACTCATATCATACGTAATCGTATAACGCCACACCCCATTATCCGTCATAACCGGCCCTTCAACCTTCTCTCCCGTGGACGAGGTGATGGAAAGTTCATCATATTCCGAGGAGACAAAAACCTTGGCGGTATTTGAAATCGGAACAACAGACTTTTCCGTCAGCCGGATATCTTCAATCGACATCTTCCGACCTTCAACCTCGACCAAATAGGTAAAATATTGCCCTTCCTCTATATAAACCGGTTGCTTGGTCGTTTCCACTCCTCCTTGCTCACTCACACTGAAGGTCAAATTGTTCTCATCCGCCACATAACATATGCAAGTATAGATGAAACGCCCGTCGCCGGTCGGTTGCGGCGCGTTTACTGGGTTTCCGGCATATTCCGTGATGCGGAGATTCTCGTTTTCACTGATGAAATCCACCCGTGCCTCGTATTCATTCCCCTCGTAAGTCTTTGTCTTGTCCTGAAGGCTGACGGTAATCTGCGCCGAAAGCGAGGACGATAAACAAAGGAGGAAAAACAAAAGGTTTACCCACTTAAACATTCTCTTTCCCATATTAATCTGCTATTTTAAAACTTCCTAAACCTAACACTTTGTCCTTCGGCGTGCTCTCAAAAGGCTGCCAAGCGCGGACATGAATCTGCGGATGTGTTTCGTCGGCAAAGTCCCAGAGAAGGAACAGATAGCCTTTATCGCTATAGGTGTCCGCATTCCAATGCTGAATCAACTTCACGCCATAAATATTCGTTTTCGAACGATGCGTAGAAACTTTCACGTCTTCGAAAACCACATTAATACGCTGGTTCCGCTTGAAAACACCTGCCAACTTCGTCAGATACTCCCGCTTCGTCTGCGAGGTCAGAACCACCTCCGGCGGCATCGCAATTCCATCCACAGGCTTCCTTTGAATGGTCTTTCCAGTGATAATCAAGGCATCATCGCTAAATATATCTTCGAGGAAAGCCATATCCTTCCGATTATAAGCCGTCCGGAACTGCTCGACGAAATCAATCACCAGCGAACGACGGCGCAAATCGGTTACTTCCAGATTCGAGCGCATTATTTGCTTGTATTGCGCCGAGCTGATGGTAAAACAGATATCCGCAATTGCCCCTTGCGCATCGTAATTCAGCACGATTTCTTGATATTTATCCTCCTCAAAGCGTTCGCCCGCCCGAGGTTCCATGATAACCGGGATATTGCGCACCTGATAACCTCCGTCGTTGCGCCGAAGGCAGGATTCGATAATCTCCAACTCGTCGCAACGGAAAGGACAAACCTCCCACATCGTCAGAAGCGACGATGCTGCGTCCTTAGCAATGTTTATCCCGCTGAGCGAGAGGTTCCGCTTCTCCCCTTGTGCGTCGTTAAATTCCGTAAGCAATTTCGTCCCGTTCTGTTCTATCGCCTGTTCGACAGCGGCATCCGGACAGTTCGATACATCTACGATTGTCTCATACTGCGCCCTTGCCGCAAAGAACGCAAAGCACATTAGGCCGAGGAAAATGTATTTCCGAAGGCCGCAATCTTTAGTTTTAGTCTTCATACCTATCTCTTTTATTCATAAATAATAAACCACATCTTCGGAAAACTGGAATACGTCCCGATTTCTTCCTTCGTACCGCTCAGAAGATTCGTTCGCCGCTGCAGACCTTTGTCTAATACGGCCTTAATCTCCTCTCCTTCATATACCACCACATACCACGAGGGCTTGAAGTCCTGCCGGACATCGCCAAACATCACTTTGTACGCTTCTTTTTGCTCCGCCAGATAAGCACGCAAGGCCGTCATGTCTTGGCAAGCCAAAACGCCTTGTAGCGTAAGTGATTCCACCTTCTGAATTACATCCTGAGCCTCTGCGGGCTCCTCCAACGCTTTGAAATCGAGCAACTCTTCTTCCGCGACATCCTGTTCCACGATCTCAGCCTCCGTTTTTTCCTCTTCGGGCATACTTTGCTCCATGATGAATGGATTCTCACTGGGGAAAATGTTCTTTTTCTCTACATAGAGGAAAACCCTGTCCATCGTGCCACGCTTCAACTTGATTTGCGAGGTGTTCTGTTTGGCTGCATTTACCAAAACAGCTTCCGCCTCAAGCAAATCTTTCTCTTCACTGACCAACTGGAGGATAGCTTGGCGCAAATTCTGCTCGGCAATCTCGCGTGCCTCAGCTTCTGTCTCCGCAATGCCCTCTCCATAAACATATTTCGTACTGCGCTTAATGGAATTGACCTTTGTTTTTTCCTCTTTGAAGGCTATCTGGCCGAAAGCCGAGGTGCAAAAGAAAATCCAAAGCACGCAAAGGCTTATTCCGCGTATAAAATCTCGTTTCATACCTCTCATTTTCATAAAACATTCTTACATTTTATTTTTTGCATCCTTGCAAATGCCAACCCAACGATAGATTTGGCTTTTGTAAGCTTACAAAAGCCCGACCGAACGATAGATTAGGCTTCTGCAGCTGTACAAAAGCCATTCTTTAAATAGTTTTTAACTTTGAAGACCTGCAAAATGCTAACCTAACGATGGATTTTACCTTTGTAAGCCTACAAAAGCTTGTTCTAACAATAGATTTGGCTTTTGAAGCTGTACAAAGGCCAACCTTTAAACAGTTTTTAACTTTGAATACCTGCAAAATACCAACCCAACGATAGATTTGGGATTTGTAAGCCTACAAAAGCCTGACCTAACGGTGGATTTTGCTTTTGAAACTCTACAAAAGGCCTTTCTATCCGTAGAATTGGCTTTTGCAACCCTACAAAAGGAAATTCTATCGTTAGGTCAAGCTTTTGCACCCTTACAAGAGCAAAAGTTCTAAACAGTTTTTAACTTTGCAAATCTACAAAAGGTAAACCTAATGGCAGATTTGACTTTTGAAGCCCTACAAAAATCATTCATCATATAAAGTCCCGATGTTATGAATCGGTATATAGGGCGTCAGAACGGCCTCAATCAGCACATCATCCTCGGAAAAAGCTTTCAGCGGGAAGCGGAAATAGAGCAAATGCTGGTACATCAAATCCCGATTAACGTAAAACACGCTGCCAGTGCACGCTTCGCCCGTTTCCGTCTCCAAACCGACATACGGGACACAGTTTTTGCTCCGCATGAAGGCGCAAAGTTCCGCCAAGGGATAGAGCCAGGACTTTTCATAGCGATAACCCCGGATTGTCAGATGCAGCCGATGTTTTTTTCCCATCCTGTCGGCATAGGAAAAGAGATTGAGCAAAGAATCCTCCTTCCGGTCGATATCGAAGAGGTAGCCATCCGACTTTCCCACCTCGGGAAACCAGCCGCTACGCACGGATTCCAACCAATAGAAGCCGGAATCGTACAATATCGGATAAGGATAAGTTTCTGCCTCCGGATATTCCGCCATTAGTTCACTCAGAAAACCTTGCGTCAGCTCCTTTTTGTCTTTGCCCAAAATCAAATCGTACTTTTTGGGAAAGAGGAAAGCTATTTCGTCCGTGCTGCCCTCATTTCCCCAAGCCGCTTTGAAATAGAGAGAATCAACCGTCAAGGTAAAAGCCTTCGTCTGATGGATTCGCTGATAAACAGCAGAAAAAGGTTCGCCGGTATCCCGGAAATCCACCCCTCCGACCCGTAGTCGCACACCGTCTTCCTGCATCTGCCGGGCTTGTTCACGACTTGTCTCCAAGGAAAGTAACATCCTTGCGTAGCGTTCCATAAAAGAATACAACTCCGGATATTTCCCCGGGTTCATACCGGCGGGAAACAGCTGCGCAGAACTGTTCCCTACCGATACGAGCCAAATCAAGCCGCAGAAAAGCAGGCGAAAGCAAGCCGAAAGCATCGTCCAAAGATTAAAGTCCGGTCTGTCCGATGATTAAAGCCCCTTTCTGCGTGCCGTCCTTCCCATACCACTTGCCGCTGACTAAACGGTTCGCTGAAAACTGTCCGCTGACGTAATCGCCCGATTCTCCGACACGCTTCTGCTCGTCTTTGTCGCTGATAAGACAAGATTTGAAGAAACGGAACGTACCGTTGCCCTCCGCCTTGCCATCTTTCAAATCTCCTTCATAATTTCCAAAAGGCGTGCTGATGCGTCCCGTGCCGTTGCCATTGTCCTGCAAGGTGCCAGAAGCCAATGCGTCGGTGATGGAAGCCACCTCGGCAGCCGGAGTTTCCGGTTTAGGCTCCGGTTTTTGCGGTTCAGGTTGGGCAACTACTGTTGTATCGGGCTTGGGAGGCTTTGCGGGTTTATCACCCGACATGGCAGAGTAGCCGAAATAACCGGCACAGCCCAAGACGGCGACACCAGCAACGATGGCGGCAACCTTTTTCCCACCACCATCTCCGCCAGTTGTCGTCGGGACTTCCGTCAGCGGTTTTCCACATTCTTCACAGACAAACGGAGCCGATTTATCGACCTCCTGCTTCACTTTCTCGTCTGCCTTCGAACATTCGTCGTAGTTTTTGCAGACTCCTATTCTTTTTGCCATAATCTTATCAATTATTTACTTCTTGTTTTATTTCATTTATACAACTATCGATTGTATTAGCCACAGTGATAACCGCAGAAGCCACCATCTTCTCCTTGATAGAACCTTCGAAGGCCAGACAAGGCATACTAAACGTCAAATACCCAGTTTGCGAATCTACTTGAGTCTTCACAAACATATTCTTCTTATTACACTGATTGAGGACAGGCAATACCTGCACAATCTTCTCTTGAGGAACCACGAAATCAGGAACCCCTTTCACGACAAAGAACTCTTGTTGCTCTTCGACGTCTATTTGGACATTGATAGAGCAATTTTTCACCTGGCATAAGAACTCAAATCGTCCGGCATGTTCGCCTTTTACATAAGAAGCCTTAATGTCCTGACTATCCAAGAAAGATTTGACGACCTTGGAAATAGGTTGCATCAACAAATTATCGAATACTCCCATATAAGATTCAATTTATAATTCGTTCAACTTAATCTTCCAACTTCAATTCCTTATCAAACAAGCCTCTTGAAATGCTTTTATAGTTCTGATAGCGGTCATCCATATCGTTGCCGCCGCAGAGAGGCAAGACTTGTTCCTTGACGAAGGATGCAATGGATTTCCGCAGCACCGTCTTCTTCTCGTTATGCCGATAATCAGACTTCAGTTTGCTTTGGACAAGCTCCGTAATCTTCTTGGCATCCGCTTCCGAGGCCGTAAGCGTCTCGACTGCCTGGAAAATATTCTTGCCCAGTTTAATCCAGTCGCCCATATCCCCGAATTCATCTTCGAAACCAATCGCATAGAACTTTCCGCCCGTAACAGGGTCTTCTTTCCGGACCGGAAGCCCCATACCGAAGGCGAGCAGCAAAGTCGGAACCAACTCCTCGACCATATCCTCCTTCGATTTGGCAAAAAGTTCCGGCAGTTTCTTGGCGTGCGTCTCGGTAAACATAACCATCTTGTTCAATTCTGCCTGCGGACCGATGAGTTTGGATTCATAGACCGTCTTGAGGTTGGCGACGTTGGCGACATAGCGCAAGGGGAAGGCGGCAGCGGCAGCCACAAGAACAATCTGATTTGATTTATAGCTAACCGCAACATCCTCTGAAGGGTTAAAGCCCGGACAACACTGCGCAAACATATTGATAAACTTTTCGCGGAAGTTTGTCGGATCGTTGTATTCAGGAATGCACAGTTGAACTAACGAAATCTTCTTGGTAGCCGCATATTCAGGATTGGGACTTGCCATTTCCTCGGCGTTAAACTGCAAGAAACATTTTGTAGAACGAATTAAGTCCGTGATGAACGCTTCTAACTGGTCGTCTGTGTTATATTCCCGCTTGATTTTCTCTACAATATTGACATCTAAGAGCTTCTGCCCGCTATTCCCGCTTGCCCAATCAGCTAAAGCAATCGTAGCATTGTTCAGACAAACATTTACGAACAAATCCTGCAAGCTGGACAAATCGACTTTATCCAATAGAGCCTGGAAACTATGAGGAGCATCTTCGCCCAAAAGTTTTACCCACTCGTTTCGGATAGCGGAAGCGTTATTCTTCTGCCGCTCCTCGTCGGTCGTAAGAACCTTCATTACTTTCCGAACCAATTCCGGGTCGTACTTTTTGACAATTTTATCATCTCCCTTCGCATCATTGCACTTGGAATCAGCTTCAGCAGCGACCAATTTCAACAGTTCGGACAACTGAATCCGGAAAGCATGAACCTGCGAAAGAAGCGTTTCCAATTCTATTTTGATAGCTTGAAGCAACCCTTTAGCGTAGGAATAGCCTTCGATAAGTGTTTTATGCGTATAAAGATCTCGTTTCGCCTCAGCGTATTTACCAAGAACTTTGGTAGATGCATTGGTTACAACATCTTTAAGCCAGCCAATATTATTCCACTCATCCGTTATACCCTTAATTGCCGGATTAATTTCATGCTCAATTACAGCCTCATATTTTCCGACCTTATCATCACATTCTCCAATGCGTTTATCGCAATGCTCGATTAAAAGTGTAACATATTTCTCGACTTCAAGGATTGAACGAGTACCGCTATGCCAATCATTAAAGAGAATATTCTCAATATGGCGACGAATATGCGCGGCATATCCCTTTTTCTCCCCTTGTTGTATCTTATAAAATTCCTTGACACCATGTCCCCGATAATTCGTATTGAATTGCAGTTCGCAATCCCTTGTGAAATTGCTAAACCAATTCTTCTTATCGTTGTCGGCCATGGCATCTTCTTTGTAACGCTGAACCAAAGTTTCCCAACCTATAACTATTTCTCTCCACCTATTCGTGCCCGGATGTTCAACGATAGGCTTAGAAAGAGTCAAGTGAGCATTACTCAAGAGCAATCTTTCCAATGTCTTCTTATCCTCAATCTCTGACTTATAGCCAAGACCAACTTCATCAATGGAACATTCCCCAAAACCGATGCCGTCTTGCCAAAGATTATACTGAAGCTGAAGTGCAGCTTGGCGAGCATAGTTGTTGGTAATAAATTCTTTGATCTCTGTTTCCGGATATTCCACTCGTTTCACACCAAAAGACATGAAGCGGCGACTATGAACAGGGGCACCTGTAGAATCATTTTCCGGCTTTGTATCTTCATTTTCACATTTCATCAAATGCGCCATTTGAGCATTAGGAGACATGTGCGAAGCTATATTCTTCTGGAAAATAAAATCTGCTACGGCAGCTGGCAGCATCGTATTAATGTTCAATTGCTTTCCAGCTTCATTAATATTACTAAAAAGATAGGCCGTTTCAAATGCCTCGCAATGTTGCAACAAACGACAAATATGTCCATTTCTATCCAGAGTTTGACCCGTAACATCGTGCGGACGATAAGCGCCTACACTCATCGCGTTCAATTCCATTAAAGCAGCATAACCGTTTGCCTGATAATATCCAGAATCCATACGGGGATTGGTCAGGATAATTTCAGGAACATACAGATATAAGATCAACTTATATTGATCTCCCAAACCAATCGCAGGAGCAAATAATTTTCGTATTTGCGCAACAACATCCACAAAAGAACCAGAACCCGTTCCTCCTGCTAAACCGGCACAAACATGAAAGCAAACGGAATGTTCCCCACTCTTGTTTGTCATTGCATTGACAGTCTCTATTAGGCGAGTATCAAAATTCTTCTCGTCCGCTACATTTAGGTTATTAGCAAAGAGCAAACGACCTAATCGACGCCGCTGCCCTCCGATACCGGCACTGACAACAGAAGAAATATCTTTCATCAAGGCGCGGTCTTCGGGCGTAAGAAACGAACTTATGCCCGAAGGTTTATGCAATGTTTCCAAGACTCCAGTTCCAATACCATGAATAGAAACCTTTTGCGTATCTTTTAAATGAACCGAATGTCCCATTATCTTCCATTTGGATTTATCATTCAAATCACTTGGAGAAGAATCAACATAAAGGTAATCCAAATAGATTGGCGCCGTTACATCATCTGTTTTTAACTCTTCATAAACCCGCTTACGCAATTCGCATAAGATCTTACCACCTGTTCCACCTAAACCTATTATTAGATGGTTTTTAGCATCATTTTCACTTGACATAACTTATCTATTTATACATTAATAATAATCTTCACCATATCTCTTCCGCGACGCACTCCGCGTCGAAGTCCGAACCGTATTTTTGCTTCCGGTATATATCACTCCCACAGTAAGCAAAAGGAAGCCAAAAGCCAGCCAGCCCACGCGCCGAAGAATATACATATTAATCACAGCACGCAAACTGTAGCCAATGACATCCACAAAGCCCATTGGGACATCTGTTTCTGCTAAATAATCTGTGACTTCCGCAGACACATCCTCAGCAAAACTTTCTAAGATGGGATATTCGCTCGCCAGCAAACGGACAGCCTCTTGCATTTGCTGTTCGTCCAAAGAAGCATAAGAGATTTCAGAAGAGAAGGCATGTAGTAAAGTCTCTACATTATTAATATAGTCCTTGGCTTTTATGCCGCCGACCAACAATGTTGACTGGAAAAGGAAAAAGAAGAATCCGACAATCAAAAGGAAGACGTTCAACAGAGAGAAAGAAGCCCGCCCGTTGAATGATTTATTCAGTATGCAAATAAGGATTAACAATAAGACAGAGATAAGAATCCCCCATCCTATACTACCTAAGATATCGCCAAGAACTGCAAACATCGTTTTTTAAGATATTGCGCCTACAGTTCCCCACTCAGGCAGTTATTATTTCATGGTAAATGATACATATATAAAGAAAAAGCGTGGGGAACTGTGCCTGTCACTTATCCCTCGCTTCAGGCCTTCGCATTGCCCATCATATAAGGATAAGCAACGCAGAAGCCCACGCCGATATTGTATATGAATGTTTTCATGCGCCGGAAACGACGCATGAACCCACTTGATACAAATCCCGCAGACATCTACCGCTGCCCTGTCTCCTTATATGATTTCAAAGTTGCGAAGTTTGAAGCGAAGAAGACAAGACGTTAAGTAAACGCCTTCTTAAAATATATGTCTGTCCCCGCACCACCCTATCGGCGCAGGTGCGAAAACACGACAAAGATACAAAACTTTATTTCAAATGAACAATATTCTAAAAAAAATCAGTTTTTTCTTGATAGGCACCCTAAATTCCATGGAAGGAGAATAGCTAAGTCTCCACTTCCATTTTCAATTCTTTCCAATTTTGCAAGAATTGGAAAGAATTTCTATCTTTGTACAAAAAATAGGAAGTATGATAGAGAATCCCCCTTTAATTGAAGAAGAAGCACTATTCGACGCTTATATGTTATTGTCGAAAAACGAGAATGCAGAAATCACATCCTTGATTGACAAAATCAATGATAACTACGAATATTGGAATGATATAAAATATAAGAAAATACCCAATCCATTTTCATCTAAAGACTTATGGACTTTCGTTAAAGCATCAAGGATGCAAAATCGTATGCTTGTTTGGCCTCAATACGGAATCAACCTGAGCTTGACGAACCAAATGCAACGTGCTTGTCATGAATTCGACATGAATTTCGGAGGCTCGTGGGGAAATAACACGCTCATACCGGAGGAAAATAAACGACAATATTTGATCAGTTCTCTGATGGAAGAAGCCATATCATCAAGCCAAATGGAAGGTGCTTCAACTACGAGAAAAGTGGCAAAAGAAATGTTGCGCAAAAAAATCACACCCAAGGATAAGTCGCAACAAATGATCTACAATAATTATCAAACCATCCAATTTATTGCTGAAAATAAGAATATTCCACTAACAGAAGAGATGTTGTTGAAAATACATCGGTTAATGACAGAAGGTACACTTGAACACGCTGAAGATGCCGGACACTTTCGTCGAAATAACAACGTCGTTGTGGAAGATGGTATTACCCATGAAATAGTACATAATCCGCCAACTTACAAAGATATTCCAACTTTCATTAGGGACCTTTGTTCTTTCTTTAATGAAACAAAGGCCAAGGTATTTATTCACCCCATTATCCGAGGTATAATTATTCACTTTATGATAGCCTATATGCACCCATTCGTGGATGGAAACGGACGAACTGCTCGAGCCTTATTTTATTGGTATATGTTAAAGCAAGGATATTGGTTAACTGAATATTTATCCATATCTAGAATCATTTCACGCTCAAAAAAAACATACGAAAAATCATATCTATATGTTGAAGCAGACCAACATGACATTGGTTATTTCGTGGCTTACAATCTGCGAGTCTTAGATTTGGCCTTTAAAGAATTGCAACATTATATCAAACGAAAAGCAGCTATAAAGAAACAGGCTTCGATGTTTTTACAACTAAACAACATAAACGAACGCCAAGCCGAGATTATCCGCATTTTCTATGATAATCCAAATGAGATAATAACAGTGAAAGATATACAAATCAAGTTTGGGATAACACCAACCACAGCCAAAAATGATATTGTTGGTTTATTAAGTAGAAACATTCTTAAGGAGATAGCTTTTAATAAAGTAAAGAAGGGATATATCAAAGGAACATCTTTCGATGAGCTGACAAAAGATTTATCATAAAAGCAGAGACCCAGGTTCCTTTTCCCAAATCTCTGCTCTTTTCTCACTTTTGTTTCTTATTTTTCAACGGAACTACATGGCTTTCTTCTTCCTCCATGTATGCCGGCCCGTGTTTCTTGCCGGGCTTCTTGGGTTTCTTGTTTCCTGCTGCACCCATATTATTACCTCCTTTGCTTATTGGTTAAAATTGACGTGCAAATATCGGAACTATATGGAGGAATTGTTCTGGGAGAACGTTAAAAATTGACAATGGAGAATGGACAATTGACAATTAAGATTTTAAAGTCATTGTCCATTGTCAATTATCCATTGTCAATTGCATCGTTTCCATCTCGCCCATCGCCTTGCAAGCGGCTTCCACCGTCGGTATGTTCTTGATGATGATGCTCCGTTTTCCGTTCTGGTCGCGCAAGTTACAATCGCGCGGATGCCGCTGGATGTAGGCCAAGAGGCGGTCGAAGGCAGAACTTTGGTAATATGGGCTGTCTGGATTGGGCACCAAGTAGAGGCTCATCTGCCCGCGCTTCATTACGACCTTTTCCATACCCAAATGGCGGGCCATGCGGCGAAGGCGGACGACGCGGATAAGCTCTTGTCCCTCGGGCGGTATCTTGCCGAAACGGTCTTCCAGCCGGGCTTCGAAGGCTTGGATGTCGCGCTCCTCCTCCATCTTGTCGAGTTCGCGATAGAGCGAGATGCGTTCGGAGTCGCTGGGGATATAGGTCGGCGGGAAGCGCAACTCGAGGTCGCTCTCGATATAGGTTTCGCGGACAAACTCGGAGCCGTCGCGCTTCTGGTCGGAAAGGTCGGCATAGAGGTCGGAGAACTCCTCGCTCTTCAGTTCGTCCACGGCTTCCTCCAAGATTTTCTGGTAGGTTTCGTAACCCAAGTCGGCAATGAAGCCGCTCTGCTCCGCTCCCAACATATTACCGGCCCCACGGATATCGAGGTCTTGCATGGCGATATGGATACCGCTTCCCAACTCGGCAAAGTTCTCAATGGCTTGCAATCTTCGGCGTGCCTCCTGACTCAACGTGCTGAGTGGCGGCGAGAGCAGGTAGCAGAATGCTTTGCGATTGCTTCGTCCCACGCGGCCACGGAGCTGGTGGAGGTCGGACAAGCCGAACTGCTGGGCGTTATTAATAATAATGGTATTGGCATTCGGCACGTCGATTCCGCTCTCGACGATGCTGGTCGCTACCAAGACATCGTATTCGTAGTTTACAAAGTCGAGGATTATCTTCTCCAGTTGGTCCGGGTCCATCTGCCCATGCCCCACGGCCACGCGGGCATCGGGGACTTCCCTTCGCACAAGAGCTTCTATCTCGTAGATATTCTGGATGCGGTTGTTGATGAAGAAGACCTGCCCGTTGCGGCTCATCTCGAAGTTTATCGCCTCGCGGATGATATCGGGATTGAAGCGTTCCACCTCGGTCTGCACCGGATAGCGGTTGGGCGGCGGCGTGGTGATGCTGCTCAGGTCGCGGGCTCCCATCAGAGAGAATTGCAGGGTGCGCGGTATTGGCGTGGCGGTCATCGTCAGCGTATCGACGTTGGTCTTCAGCTGGCGCAACTTCTCTTTCACGGAGACCCCGAACTTTTGCTCCTCGTCGATGATGAGCAAACCGAGGTCTTTGAAGTGGACATCCTTGCTCACGATGCGATGCGTCCCTATCAAGATATCCACCTTCCCTTCCTTCAAATCCTTCAAGGTCTGACGGATTTGAGAGGCAGTCCGTGCCCGGCTTATATAATCTATTTTGCAAGGAAAATCCTTCAAGCGTTCGCTAAAGGTCTGATAGTGTTGGAAGGCGAGTACCGTCGTAGGCACGAGGACGGCCACCTGCTTATTGTCCGATACCGCTTTGAAGGCAGCACGTATGGCCACTTCGGTCTTCCCAAAACCTACGTCGCCACAAATCAGGCGGTCCATCGGACGGTTGCTCTCCATATCTGCCTTCACGTCGGCGGTGGCTTTCATCTGGTCGGGCGTATCCTCGTAGATAAAGCTCGCCTCCAGTTCGTGCTGCATGAAACTATCAGGGCTGAAGGCAAAGCCCTGCTCCTTCTTCCGTTTGGAATAAAGCAAGATAAGGTCGCGGGCGATATCTTTCACCTTCTTCTTCGTCCGCTCCTTCATCTTTTCCCAAGCGCCGGTGCCGAGCTTGTTCAGCTTCGGAGGCTCGCCGTTGTCCTTGCCTTTGTACTTCGATAGCTTATGCAGGGCGTGGATGCTGACGAAGATAATGTCGTTATTCTGGTATATCAGCTTGATAGCCTCTTGCGTCTTCCCGTTCACCTCGGTACGCACCAAGCCGCCGAACTGTCCGATGCCGTGGTCGATATGTACCACATAGTCGCCTACGGAGAACTGGTTCAGTTCCTTCAGCGAGAGGGTAATCTTTCCACTCCGCGCCTTGTCGCTCTTGAGGCTGTATTTATGGAAACGGTCGAAAAGCTGGTGGTCGGTAAAGAAGCACGCCTTCAACTGCTCGTCGGCAAACCCGGCATGGATGGTCTTGTTCACCGCCGTGAAAGGTATATCTTCCTTCCTGTCGTCGAAGATGGCATGGATACGGGCGGCTTGCTTCTCCACGTCGCTTAATATATATAAGGTATAGCCTTCGCCTAAGTAATGCTGGAACGATTCGCTCACGAGGTCGAAGTTCTTGTGATATATCGGCTGGGCTTGCGTCCGGAACTCGAGGGTCGCGTCGGGCGTCCCCAGGGCATGTGTTCCAAACTGGAGTCGGCGCAGGTCCAAGGCGCGGTGCATGAAGTCGTCCCAATGCACCAACTTCGCCTGCATCGCCTCGATACTGGAAAAGGACTCCTCGTCGCCCACAACCGGCTCTTCCATGAAGATGCTCCCAATGCGCTCCTTGCACCAAGCCAAGTCGTGCGTAGCCAGCACGGTATCGTCCGCGACAGAATCGAGAAGCGAACCGCCGACACTACTCTTCTTGTTGATTTCCGGAACGACATAGATATGATCCATCTTCTCTTTCGAGAGCTGGGTCTCAACATCGAAGGTGCGGATAGTCTCCACCTCATCTCCAAAGAAATCAATGCGGTACGGATATTCGCAAGAGAAAGAGAAGACATCGAGGATACTACCACGCATGGCGTATTGCCCCGGCTCATAGACATAATCGACCCGCTCGAAGCCGTAGCTGTTCAAGACATCGGCCACGAACATATTGTCCAGCTTCTCGCCCGTATGGATTTGAAGCGTGTTCTCTTTCAGCACATCGCGGGTTACGACCTTCTCGGCCAGCGCGTCGGGATAGGTTACAATCACAAACTCCTCCTTCGGGTTTTGCAAGATACTCAGGGCCTCGGTACGCAATATCTCGTTCGCCGCGTCGATATGCCCGTACTTGATGTCCCGCCGGTAGGCCGAGGGGAAGAAATAGACGGAAGGACTCGCCGTAAGCTGCACCAAATCATGATAGAAGTACCCGGCCTCCTCCAAATCGTTCAATACACACACAAAGCGCCCCCCTCCTTTCGTGAAAAGAGACGCAATCAACATCGCCGCGCTCGACCCGCTCAACCCCTTGGTAAACAGGTTGCGCACCTTATCCCCTTGCAATACCGACGCCACCGCACTGACTTGCGGATGGGCGGCGTAAAGGCTTAACAACTCTTGTATATCCATATAAAAAATGAGGTTTCTCCCCTCTATTTGTCCCCGCAAAGGTAAGAAAAACTTTGTTCCTATGGGAGAAAACTTCTGTTACTCGGGAGGAAAAGTTTCATAGGTCGGGAGATATTCTTCAAACGGCACTGTGGTTTGTATAAACGACTGTGTCGTCTGCACAAACGACTGTGCTGTTTTTACAAACGACAGTGTCGTTTTGAGTTTATGTCCCGAGGTAGGAAAGTTTTTCTCGGGACATAGCAAACTATTTGTCCGAACAAAGACAAAAAATTTCCGTACCTTTGGCCCAAAACATATATAGAATAGATAGAATATGAAGTTTATTTCTTGGAATGTAAACGGGCTTCGCGCCTGCTGTGATAAGGGTTTCCGCGATTCGTTCCTCGCGCTCGATGCTGATTTCTTCTGCCTGCAAGAGACGAAGATGCAGGCGGGACAGTTGGATTTGGCGTTCGACGGGTATCGCTCCTATTGGAATTATGCCGAGAAGAAAGGGTATTCGGGCACGGCTATCTTCAGTCGGCACGAGCCGCTCGCGGTGAGTTATGGTTTAGGTATTGATGAACACGACCGGGAAGGGCGGGTCATCACGCTCGAAATGCCAGATTTCTATTTAGTTACGGTATATACTCCCAACTCGCAGGACGAGCTGCGAAGGCTGGACTATCGGATGACGTGGGAGGATGAATTCCGCAAATATCTGCTGGATTTGGATAGTCGGAAGCCGGTCATCGTATGCGGCGATTTGAATGTAGCCCATAAGGAAATCGACCTGAAGAACCCGAAAACGAACCGGCGCAATGCGGGCTTCACCGATGAGGAACGCGGGAAATTCCAGACGCTGCTCGACGCGGGCTTCACCGATACTTTCCGCTTTTTCTATCCCGAACAAAAGGAGATTTACTCGTGGTGGTCCTACCGCTTCAAAGCGAGGGAAAAGAACGCAGGGTGGCGCATCGACTATTTCTTAGTATCTAATAGACTGCAAGATAAGCTCGAGGGAGCCAAGATACACACCGAGATTTATGGCTCGGATCATTGCCCGGTGGAAGTTACCCTGCATGATTGATGCCGTAGCCGAATAAGGCAAAATCGCCCAGACAAGGGTCGCCCGGAAAGACCTCGGCCAAGGCGGTGGTTATCTTCCGGGCGTTCCGGAGCGAAAACGAATCTGAGTCCGTCAGTCCCAGCATATAAGCCACGCGGCAAACGTGTGTATCCAAAGGAATAATCAAATCTTGAGGGGTAAAGGAAGGCCACAGACCAAAATCGACCTCCGAATCGCGGCGCACCATCCAACGGAGGAACATGTTCAACTTCTTTTGCGGACTTTTCGAGGAGACAGCAAGGAAGGCACAAAGACGCTCCATCGGCGAACCAGGAAAGGGAGACAAGGCTTCTTCCAAGCTGGGATAGTGGGTATAAGCCTCGTATAACCGTTGGAAATAGAGATGGATATCGGAAAAAGAAAGCATCCGATAGAAGCTGGACTTGTCGCCCAAGGGGAAATCACTCAGCCATTTGCGGGAAAGAAGGTATTGATAAGGGGAAGGACGCATGAAGGAGTCCAGTTCTTCGGCTTTGCGGACAATCATTTTCCGGTTGCCAAAGCTAAGGATTGCGGTCAGTAAACCACATATTTCGATGTCTTGTTTATGCTTGTAACGATGCGGGAATTGCACTGGGTCATTCAAGATGAAAGCAGAAGTATGGTAGCAGGCAGCCCAGGCTTTGAGGAGAGACTTGGTGTCGTCGGTCATCGCGTGTCGTCATTTGGTTCAGAAGACTCCGGGAAAGTTATCTTTTTATTCATCACGAAATTGACCGCGCCGTAGATAAAGAGACTTGGGAACTGAGAGATGAATTCATCCCAACCGGCACCTTCGACCATCGCCAACAAGACCAGCACCTGAGCCCCATAAGCACAAGCGAAAGCGAGAAGGAAGAGAATAGCTTGCCGCGCATAAAAACCTTTCCCGGCAGAGAAGACCCAATACTTGCTCCAAAAGAAATTATTAATCAATGCGGCCGAATATCCGGCAACATTCGACCACAGATAGTTGCATCCCAATTCGTCCATGAGGAACCAGACGACCGCAGCGATAATCACCGCGTTCAATGTTCCTGCTACGACAAAACGGAATATCTGCTTGCCGTTTCTCTTTTTGCTCGTTGTCTCTTTCACGGGGACAAAGATAATATAAATCTATGAAATGAACGTAAAAAAAGGCTGCACTCTCGTACAGCCTTTTACTTTTCCTGTCCTAAGAATATGCTTCTTACTTAACCTTTGCTACAATAGCTTTGAATGCTTCAGGATGATTAACGGCTAAGTCAGCCAAGACTTTGCGATTAATCTCGATACCTGCAGTGTGTAAAGCACCCATCAAACGAGAGTAAGACAAACCTTCCAGACGAGCGGCAGCATTGATACGCTGAATCCACAAAGCACGGAAGTTGCGTTTCTTGTTACGACGGTCGCGGAATGCGTACGTCAAACCTTTTTCCCACGTATTCTTCGCTACGGTCCAAACGTTCTTACGAGCGCCATAATAACCACGGGTAAGTTTCAGAATCCGTTTTCTTTTTGCTCTTGAAGCAACATGATTTACTGATCTAGGCATAATTTCTAAATGTTTTGAATGTTAGCGTCATCCACGAAGGATGAACTTACTGGCTAAAAATTCTGTTAATAAAAATCGTTTTAAAACTCGCTAATTAAAAATTACTTCATGCAAAGAAGCTTCTTTACATTGCTTGTATCGATAGCCGATACCAAACCTGTGTGTGTCAAGTTTCTCTTTTGCTTTTTCGTCTTCTTTGTCAGAATGTGACTTTTAAAAGCGTGTTTTCTTTTGATTTTACCTGTTCCGGTAAGAGCGAATCTTTTTTTGGCACCGGAATTAGTCTTCATCTTAGGCATTGTACAAATATATTTAAAAATTAAACGTAAGTACGGAGAGCAAAAAGCCCTCCGCATTTTTAATTGTTTTCTCCTTTATCCTTAGCGGCTTCTTCCGCTTTCGCGGCCGAAGCTACCTTCTTAGCTTTCGAGACACCTGCCCCTTTCTTCGGAGAAATCATAATAATCATACGCTTTCCCTCCAAAACCGGCATCTGCTCTACTTTGCCATAGTCTTCCAAATCGTTAGCAAAACGAAGCAATAAAACTTCTCCTTGTTCTTTAAACAGAATAGAACGACCTTTGAAAAACACATAAGCTTTTACCTTCGCACCTTCTTCAAGGAAACCCTTCGCGTGCTTCAGCTTAAAATCATAATCATGGTCATCAGTCTGAGGTCCAAAACGAATCTCTTTTACAACCACCTTAACCGATTTCGCCTTTTGTTCTTTCAATCGTTTCTTCTGTTGGTAGAGGAATTTCTGATAATCAATTACTCTACAAACGGGAGGCGCAGCATTTGGCGATATTTCAACCAAGTCTAACCCTTGATCTTCGGCGATCTTCAGTGCCTGAGAAGTGGGATACACACCTTGCTCTACATTATCACCGACTAAACGAACTTCACGAACGCGGATCCGTTCGTTAATTCTGTACTGCTCTTTCGGATTGTCATTCTTCATTCAAATGATTTTCTGTCCTCTTGTTTAGTTATTACTTCACTATTTATCTTGCCAACGATTCATCATTTCATTGACTTCATTATTCAAAAGCGCCGCAAAGGTAGTAATTTTCATCGAACCTTTATCACCTTCGCCCTGTTTTCTTACAGAAACTTCATTATTTTCTGCTTCTTTTTCGCCTACAATAAGCATATACGGGATTCGTTTCATCTCATTATCGCGAATCTTACGCCCGATTTTCTCATTGCGGTCGTCCACTATTACACGGATATCCTGCTGCTTCAACTCCCGTGCAACCTTCCATGCATATTCATTGAAACGTTCACTGATAGGTAAGATGGCAACCTGATCTGGCGTAATCCACAAGGGGAACTTACCGGCAGTATGTTCAATCAATACAGCTACGAAACGCTCCATCGAACCAAACGGCGCGCGGTGAATCATTACCGGACGATGCTTCTGGTTATCTTCACCTGTATATTCCAACTCAAAACGCTCTGGCAAATTATAGTCCACCTGGATCGTTCCTAACTGCCAACGGCGACCGATAGCATCTTTCACCATGAAGTCCAATTTCGGTCCATAGAAAGCGGCTTCTCCATATTCGATCTTAGCCTTCAGACCTTTTTCTTCACAAGCCTCGATGATAGCCCGTTCAGCCTTCTCCCAATTTTCATCACTACCGATATATTTATCACGGTTTACTTTATCACGCAAAGAAATCTGGGCTTCGAAGTTCTCAAAGTTCATTGATTTGAAAACAATCGAAATGATATCCATCACGTTCAGGAACTCATTCTTTACCTGATCCGGACGGCAGAAGATATGTGCATCATCTTGCGTAAAGCTACGAACACGAGTCAATCCATGCAACTCGCCACTCTGCTCATAGCGGCAAACCGTACCAAATTCTGCGATACGCAAAGGCAGGTCTTTGTATGAACGTGGAGAGTTCTTGTAAATCATGCAATGGTGAGGGCAGTTCATCGGTTTCAAGAAATACTCCTCGCCTTCCTCCGGTGTATGAATCGGCTGGAATGAATCCTTGCCATATTTAGCATAGTGTCCGGATGTAATATACAATAATTTATTACCAATAGGCGGACACATCACTTCTTGATAATCGTAACGAGCTTGGATACGACGTAAAAAGTCCTGCAAACGCAAACGCAATGCCGTTCCTTTGGGCAACCACATCGGAAGACCTTTACCTACAGTATCAGAGAACATGAACAAGTCCAACTCTTTGCCTATCTTACGATGGTCGCGTTTCTTGGCTTCTTCCAACATTGCCAGATATTCATCCAGCATCTTTTTCTTCGGGAAAGAAATACCATACAAACGGACTAATTGTTTGCGTTTTTCATCGCCACGCCAATAAGCTCCAGCTGCACTCAGTACCTTTACCGCTTTAATATAAGATGTATTCGGGATATGCGGTCCACGACACAAATCGGTAAATGCCCCTTGCGTGTAAGTCGTAATCTTACCATCTTCCAACTCGCTGATAAGCTCAACCTTGTATTCTTCGCCACGGTCGCCGAACATTTTTAAGGCATCGGCTTTAGTAATATCCTGGCGAACAATAGCTTCTTTCTTTGCAATCAATTCCAGCATTTTAGCCTCGATTGCGGGGAAATCACTATCTTTAATCACTGCTTCACCCGGATCTACATCATAGTAGAAACCGTTTTCAATAGCCGGACCGATACCGAACTTGATTCCAGGGTACAACTCCTGCAAAGCTTCAGCCATCAGGTGGGCGCTTGAATGCCAGAAAGCATGTTTACCTTCTTCGTCATCCCACTTGAACAGTTTTACACTTGCATCCTCGTTGATAGGACGAGTCAAATCCCAGACTTCACCGTTCACACTTGCGGCCAAGACATCTTGAGCCAGACGAGAACTGATGCTTTCCGCAATCTGCATGGCAGTCGTTCCTTCAGCATATTCTCTCACGGAATTATCCGGAAATGTAATTTTAATCATAATCTGTTCATTAAAAATCTTAATTCAGTGCGCAAAGGTAATACTTCTTTTGTAGTAGAGAAACTTTTGGGAAGAAAAATTAACATCCATCGGAATTTTACTATCACCTATAAATAATAGGTCAGAAACTCTCTTGGAGAGAAGACTTGAATATCTGACGACACAAAATCTCTTTTATTTCGCGTAATAATAACGTCTGCATTCTTACTTAATGCCGTATAATATTGCACACAATCTTCAAAATCTTTCCAATTATCATTCAATACCTTATCAATCACATCAGCTCCAATGTCCACCACTTCCACATATTTACGAAGATCCTTCAATAAAAGACGTAAATCTTCTGTAGGAAATAATTTCCGAGTTATATAGGCTATATTAATAAAGGAATAATCTGCTGCCATTAATGTCAGCTTCTTCTAATTTGCTAATTCCAACAACACCAAAGCGTCATCCACCCACGGCTGGCGATTAGCCACAACATCTATTAATATATTTGTATCTAAGAAGAGCTTCATACGCCATACTTTTCCCGGAAATAGGCCTGCTTAGCTTCGTCCCAATCAACCGCATTCCCTTCTAAATTCAAACGTCCCGCTAAAGACTTCACTTCATTAGAAATCTTCACTTTCCTTATCTTTTCTTCTACAGATGACTGAGAATGAGAGATTAGCTGAATCAAGAAATCTTCCAATATGGCAGACAGATCTAGCCCTTGAGATCTTGTATAACTAAAAGCTTTATGCAACAAAGCATTGTCTATATGTAAAATTTCGCTCTCCATAATTCTTTCTTGCTAAAATTCTCTGCAAATGTAAGCAATCCTTTACTCTCAAGGAATAATATAGAAAGAATTTTATCCTGCCATATTATCCAAATACCACTGATACAACCTCTCCACTCCTTCTTCTATTTCTATCCGATGATGCCACCCCAACTGATGTAGCTTCGTTACGTCCGTCAGCTTGCGCATCGTCCCGTCCGGCTTTGTCGGGTCGAAGCGAATCTCACCTTTGAAACCGATGGTTCGTTGGATTAGATGGGCAAGTTCCGCGATGGATAGCTCCTTTCCCGTACCTATATTAATATGGCAATTCCGAATCTCTTTCGCTCCACGTGGGAATGTGTCTTCGAAATCTACGTTTTCCATCACGAAAACCGTAGCGTCGGCCATCTCTTCGCTCCATAAGAATTCGCGAAGGGGTTTGCCCGTGCCCCACAACTCAACGCGGTCGGCATATATACCATATTTATTTAATACACGCGTAATCGTTTCCATAGATGCGGAGCCGTCAATATTTTCCACCGGACGCGCGAATAAATCCCTCCGCACCCACGTATCATTTCCTTCGGACAAACATTTTGCCAGATGTATCTTCCGAATCATGGCCGGCAATACATGGCTATTCTCCAGATGAAAATTATCATTTGGCCCATATAAATTGGTCGGCATCACCGCTATATAATTCGTTCCATATTGCAAATTAAAACTTTCGCAGAGCTTTAATCCCGCAATCTTGGCAATGGCATACGGCTCGTTCGTATATTCCAAAGGCGAAGTCAGCAGGGCATCTTCCGTCATTGGCTGAGCCGCATTCCGCGGATAAATGCAAGTGCTTCCAAGGAATACTAACTTCTTCACGCCATGTCGATAGCTTTCCCCAATGACATTCTGCTGAATTTGTAGATTTTGATAGATGAAATCCGCCCGGTAAAGACTATTCGCCATGATGCCTCCCACATGGGCAGCCGCCAAAATCACCACCTCCGGACTCTCTTCATCAAAGAATTGGCGGACGGCCACGCCATCGAGCAAATCCAGTTCCGCATGAGTCCGGCCTACCAAATTCGTATAGCCTTTCTCTTGCAGATTCTTGTAAATGGCCGAACCCACCAAACCTCGGTGGCCGGCGACATATATTTTAGAGGTCTTATCTATATTGCTTTTCATTCTGATTCCTTCATTTGTTCCCGCAGATATAACTTTTTGACAAACTTCATATCATGCTCAACCATAATCTTTACGAGTTGCTCAAACGAGGTCTTCCGGGGATTCCAACCCAGCAAAGTTTTTGCTTTCGTCGGGTCTCCCAATAGCTGCTCTACTTCTGCTGGACGGAAATACTTCGGATCCACCTCTACTAATACACGTCCTGTGGCCACGTCAATTCCTTTCTCGTCCACACCTTCGCCTTCCCAACGCAATTCAATACCGACTTCATGGAAAGCTAACGTACAGAACTCGCGGACGGTGTGATATTCGCCTGTTGCAATCACAAAGTCTTCCGGTGTCTCGTGCTGGAGGATTAGCCACATACATTCCACATAATCTTTGGCATAGCCCCAATCTCGTAGGGCATTCAGATTGCCTAAATACAACTTGTCCTGATGCCCTTGTTTGATGCGGGCAGCGGCCAACGTGATCTTGCGCGTTACGAAAGTCTCCCCTCGCCGCTCCGATTCGTGGTTGAACAGAATACCATTCACAGCGAACATGCCATAGCTTTCCCGGTAGTTTTTCGTAATCCAGAAACCATATTGTTTGGCTACACCGTAGGGAGAACGGGGATAGAAGGGCGTTGTCTCTTTCTGAGGCACTTCCTGGACTAAGCCGAACAGCTCGGATGTCGAGGCCTGATAGATTTTAGTCCGCTGCTCATAGCCTAAAAGACGGACAGCCTCCAAAAGGCGCAACGTCCCGACAGCATCCGCCTCTGCCGTATATTCCGGAACATCGAACGACACCTTTACATGGCTCTGTGCCGCCAAGTTATAAATCTCGTCCGGCTTCACCTCGCGGATAATACGCACTAAGGAACTCGAGTCCGTCATATCCCCCCAGTGCAGATTCACCAGACGCTTGTTCTTCATATCGCGCACCCATTCATCCAAATACAGATGCTCGATACGCCCCGTATTGAACGACGACGAACGCCGCATAATCCCGTGTACTTCATATCCTTTTTCTATCAAAAACTCGGCAAGGAAAGAACCGTCTTGACCGGTGATGCCGGTGATTAAAGCAACTTTATTCATTATTTTCGTTTTAAGAATTCAGTCAGTTTGCAAAGATAGCGCAAAGATTGCAGAAACGCATTCGTATAAAGCCCATTTTCACGATAAGCCCGCAAATGTTCCTGCATGATGAGCTTATGGACGGCCAATCCTGCCGTGCTCGCCCCGCCCATCCGCATGGTTACCATATCCATCGGGATGTACTGTGCCTTGATTCGATGCTGATAGATTGTACGCAACATAAATTCAAAGTCCGCGCATATCTTATAATCTGTCTTATACAGGCCATATTTTTCATAACATTCTCGTCGCGCATAAAAAGAAGGATGCGGAGGCATAAAGCCAAACTTCATCCGACTACGCTTAAAGGACTTTCCGGAATAATAACGTACACATTTATCCAACCTATCCGGACGAACAAAATGAATATCACCATAAACAGCATCCAACGATGCCTCCTTTTCAAAAGCCTCTGCAATTGCTTTCAAAACATCCGGCGAAGTATAGAAATCATCGGAATTTAAAATACCAATAATATCCCCCGTCGCCATCCGAATGCCCTTATTCATCGCATCGTAAATTCCTTTATCCGGCTCACTGATATAACGCATCCGCCCTTCAAACTTCGGCTCATATTCCTTAATAATATCCAAAGTCGAATCCTTCGACGCTCCATCGATGACCAGATATTCAAAATCGGAATAAGATTGGGAAAGGATACTTTGAAAAGTGGAGGGAAGGGTTTCGGAACTGTTATAGGTTGCGGTGATGATTGAGATTTTCATATTCTATTCAGTTATCACATCGATTACTTTCTTTATGATTCTTGGATTCTTCAACAGCGTACTACCAGGACTATATTGAGTCGTTATCATCAAAGTGTAAGCACCTTTCGGCAAATTCTCAGGAAGAAGTAGAATTAATTTCGATGGCATATTCACGATGATTTTGTTTTCTGCAATTCGTATATTATTTCCATTTTCATTTATCAATTCTATCCCAACCGAGGGATGCGAACCAACCACCTTTATATTCTTACCCGAAATCTCTACGCTATCTCCAGCTATAAGTTGCCCTGCATTTCGCTCTGCAGAAAGACTTCTGCAACTGGAAATATAACGAGACTCTTGTTTCTCCCCGATAACGCGAATAGACAGATTATCTAAAGCCTCCCGCAGTTCTTTACTTTGTTGGAAATTAACATATAGACTATTAACTTGCGGATTCCAACGACCATCAGAAACAAGTCCTCTGCACAATATCTTAGCAGAAAATAATTCATTGCTTACATGCTGCCCCATAAGCAATGCTCGTTTGATAATTTGCTTTTCCAATAAGAGAGCACGCTTGATATAATGAGAGTCTCCACCTAAAGTTTCCACGATTTCTTCGATGATAGCCTCTTGGCTAAGACAGCCTTGAGGAAACACTTCGAAAAGTTTATCGGTGGGATCTTGAGAAGTGATAGTATTGTCCTTGATTTGGAGGCTTATTGTAGGTTTCTTACTATTTTCCATAAGAACATGAAATAGACTATTCTCTTTTTGCACAATATTCCAGTAAATAAGGATATATCAGTTCTGCCATTTTAGATTGACCATATTGAGACAAATGAATATTATCCCCTTTTCGATACCAATCCGTCGTTAAGTCAGAATCCAAATCTTTTACTATCGTAATATTGTTTAGTCTTGCAAAATTTATAATTTCGTCTCCTTGTAAATTATATTGCTTATTTTTTAGCTCAGATTGTTCTGCATGTAAATATATTATCATTGGGATATGAAGCGAATCCGCTTTATGCTTCAATGCTAAGAATCCTGCATTAAATCCTTTCCCTGTTTTCTTTATTCCTTCTTCCTTTTCAAAATCTGCTAATTGCTGTTGCCTTGTCTTCTTCTTAATTATATTCTCTATTCTTGGCAAAAGATAACGATCAAATAATTCTACTATAGCCAAAGAATATTGCTTTTCAGGAAATGAAGGACTAATCCCTACAATCGGTTTAAAATCCATATTGTCATGTGCATCATGAGAACTTACAACTAATAGCATGGCTATTGCATCAAAGCAACCATTCTCATCCAAATATGCATTACAATTATCCGGTCCCCAAGAACCGGCAGAAATATTCAGAACTTCTACATCTTGACTTAAAGCATCCGACAATCGATTAGACAATATAGTAGTAGCCAAACTATCTTGGTCTGTCAAGACACCACCATTGATAACAGAATCCCCTAATCCCAATATCTTAATGCTTCCTTTTTTCACTTCAGGAGAACGCATGGATAAACTATTATAGGATATATGATTTCCAAAACGCATTCGATTCTGATTCGGCAGTGCAATATATTCATATTTATCACTTGCTCTCATCAATACCGTATCACAAAATCCCCACTTTACACGCAATAAAGCTTCACATAAAATAACACATGTTAAAATACTCCCCCCCCCGATTTTTAACATTAATTTCATATCTTATACTATTTACTTTAGTTCATACAGTCCAATGAAATATTATATTGCGCTTTCAAGTAAGAACGAATCTTATCTTTATCATTTCCGCAAATCCTTTTTATCTCAAATATTTTAGCATCGACTAAAGTACGATACCACCAGCCTTGCAAGAAAGTCCAAATAAATCCAATCTTACCATCCAAACAAGCACCTTTTAAGAAATAGCGATAACAGAAATAAGCGAAAGAACGCCAGAATAGAGGTTGCTTAGCATATTGATGCTTCTTCATTCGTTTCTTCTGGGCCTGCTTACTGATTTGCTTATTCTCATCACTCTCTGCAGCACCTGTTAAATCCAATTCTATATCTAATAAATCGACTGCCTCACGAATGGCATAATTCACATGCTTATGGCAGAACCAGGATAAGTTATTTAAGTTATGGTCGCAGAAATCATGGTCAAACTCTACAGCCCTCCCTTCGGTAAGCTGAATATGTTCATCCATCAATCGTTGCTCACACATTCCTTTCCCATAACGAAAAACACGAAGCAATTTTACCGGATAAATACCACGCTTCATCCACTTATCCATAAAGATATGGCGGCGGTTGAAAATGATGCCATTCACATCCTCCGACATAGAAGGTAATTTCCTCTGAAGTTCTTCGATCAATTCCGGAAGTAAATATTCATCAGCATCCAAGCGTAATACCCATTGAGTTTGAATATTCAAATATCTTAAGGCCCAATTAAACTGGGTCGCTTGATTTCCCGGCCATTGATGCTGTAATATCTTAACTTTATCGTATTCTTTGGTAATCTCCAAAGTCCTATCCGTTGAGAAACTATCTATAATAAAGATATCCTTTGCTATGGGAGTTATTTTCTCCAAACAACGACGAATATGTATCTCCTCATTGTAAGTAAGGATGATAACCGATAGGTCTAACATATCATTATGCTTTGAGGATTCGCTTCTTGATGAATTTGGCGGGATTTCCGCCGACGACTGTCCAAGGTTCTACGTCTTTGAATACAGCAGCCCGAGCACCAACTACGGCGCCTTGGCCAATAGTAACGCCCATACTGACGAAAGCATCGGCAGCAATCCAAGCTTGGTCTTCAATAATAATCGGTGCTGTGATTAATGGATTCAATGGGTTAGTTATATCGTGGCTCGCAGTACAGAGATAAGCACCTTGCGAAACCGTTGTATTTGCCCCAATTCGTATTATATCGACATTATAACAATCAACATCTGAAGCAAGACAGGCATAACGCTCCATAATTAAATTCGCTGGATAATACACCTTTGCCGAAGAATAAACAACTGCAGTAGAATCAATCTTTGCTCCAAACAAACGCAATAAGAAACGTTTCCAGCCACTCCCGATGCTACGGGGTAAAGGACGGGCAAACAATCCCCATATCATTGCCCATAGCATCCGGATTATTTGATGCTTCCGACTAAGGGCGTTGTGGTATTTAGAAAGATCGATTCTATTATTATCTTCCATAATATTAATAAAGTATCCTCCCCTATTATAATTCATTTTTTCGTAACGAGGTTTCCTTTCTTCAATAAATAAACTATAACAGAATCATCTTCACCGCCATTACCTTTATTATGAGTTTTCCCTACATCAAACTTAACAGAATCATCTGCCCAATGTTCAATTTCTGCAGCGACTAAAGCAGTTGGACAAATCCAAGCATAAACTTTATTATTTAAGATTTCAAAATCTTCTTCTCGATGTTGTTGCATTCGGATATCAAGATCATTAGTGATGCCACAATAAAAGGCATCCGTTCTTTCTCCAATGGAATGCCCCGATTTAAAAACAAAATCAATTCCAGTTTTTATATCGTCCTCAGGCCAATATCTCGCATTTATATAATAATAATTATATTGTAAGGCTGAAATGATATGAAGTTTTAATGTCGAATATTCATTACTTTCATTATTCTTATCAATGATTTCTATCACTTCATCAATAATAGAACGATTATATCCATCCTGCGATATTTGTCTATAACTGCCAGAATCAAAAAACTGTTCCACAATAAATTCACTAATAATCGTCCTACAAGATTCATTATCCCCGTTATAGAGAGTAATTTGTTCATCAAAATCAGCTCTATTTATATCCGCCATCATTGTTTTACTCCAAGACGTAGGTGATACATACAGAACTCTAATTAAATTTGAATTGGTTTTAGACTGCCAAAAAGTCGTACATTTTTCCATTTTATTCTAAATTTACATTATCACTTATAAATAAATAAACATCATTAAAATATTCATTTTTTCAGATTCAAAACAGCTTGCAAACACTCATGAATAGAGCTTTTCAAAGCATTTACTTCACCTTCTCGTGGAAATTTGTTAGAAGAATGCATATATAAGTTTCTTACATTAGCAATATCCTTTTTAAAACGCTCTTTCAAATATCCATTAAGAGGCAATAAACCAGCATTTTTTTTCGAAAGGTCAGCCAGATATTCTCCAATGGAATGTCCCTTACGACAATTATGTATATCCAAAAATAATTGCAGGCTTGTATCTAACATACGGGTAGCGTGCAACACTCTGTACAACCGTTGGCCATCGGATTTCGTCTGTCGTTCCACCTTATTATATACGTTATGCTCCGACTCAATGTCGTTGTATCGATCTTTTTGCTCATTATTCCTACAAAAACTTTCTAACTGAACTAAAAGGGTCTCTGTGGATTTCTTCGATTTTGCCATTCTTGTTTTGATTTTTCTTTTATATTGAAACAGATATCTAATGAATCCGCCTGGATAGGCGATAATCCCATAAACGCCAAGATCCGGATGTATTTATTAGGATCATTGTCATTTCCCCTGAAAAAAGAGAAGTCGCTATTTATCATTTTGGGATATTCCAATGTTTTTTTGTAAGAAACTTCCCCATCGCCGTGTATAGCATAATTCATGAAAAATGAGAGCGTCATCAGGTTGTTGAATGCCTTTTTGAATGTCATCGTGGTTTTCCGCTTAAAGGCAACAAGAAAATCATCGATTATATAGGCTTCCTTAACGCAGACTTGCGAGTGAGACCAACTTTCCACTACCGCTCCGTCTGTAAATCGCTTGTCAATCGAAAAAGAAGCAAAAGCTTGCTTTTCCTCCTGTCCCAATTCATAAATCCGAAGATTTCGGGCATATAGTCTAGCTTGCTTGGCTCTTATTTTGGCTCCGATATTGGGTATATTCGATTCAAATCTATCTCTTTCGAAGATTAACCGGTATTCATTTGCATTATTATCCAATATCCGATGGCATATCCGGTTGAGAAGAGAAAAATTCTCATGCAGGAAATGCTCATTTTCCGACAGTAACAGGGTCTTCATGTTTTCTACATAGGCAAGACGGGACACCATAATTCTCCTTACCAGCAAGTCCACTTTTTGAATTTCACTCTCCGTTGGAATGAATAAGCCAAAGAGATTACCATTTGCTATCAACAAAACATCCGGATTATCAATGGTATAAATATTGGAAGGGCTAATTACAACCTTTTGTGCATATTTCAAGATAGGCGCAATCTTATTATCATATTTCATTATCAAAAAAAATATGCTTTAAACAAAATACAAAATTCAATCATAAATAAAATCCGGTTTAGTACCACCATAAAGAATCCATTCGTAAAGTCGTTTCATCTTTCCTCCTAAGCTATCAACTGAATATTTCTCTACAACAAGTTGTTTACCATTCATTCCCATTTCTATTCGCTCGGATTCTGGTATATTCATAGCAATATGTAAAGTTTTATTGATTGTTTCTTGATCATTATCAATCCACCATCCACAATGGCATTCTTCTAGTTCTTGCCAAGGCATACCTTTTGATGCAATTACTGGAACACCTCGTACCAAGGCTTCTGTTACGATATTACCAAAATTTTCAAAATCACTGGGAACAACTAAAAAGCTTAGAGACAAAATGGCCTTATCTTTCTCTTCTCCTGTAAGGAATCCAGCAAATCTTACATTTGTCAAATTTAAACGAATAACTTCGTTCCTTAAAAATTGTTCGTATTGCTCATCTCCAGCTCCAATAATAAGCAATTCTGCTTCTTTCAATTCATCGCGTAAAGCATCAAAAGCATAAATCAAGCGTTCAATTCGCTTCCGAGGATGAACCCTACCTAAATATCCAATTCTCAATTTTTGAGGAGACTGAATAGGACATTCAATGAGACCTTCCATATCTATCGGATTTGGTAATACAGCTACTGGATTAGAAAAGCCTAACTCTCGATAATACTCCAACTCTTCTTTACAAGTCGCTTGTATGCAAGCGGCTCGTTGCAAATCAGTACGCTGATAGAGAAGTAATGAAATCTTCTTAATCAAAGCTGAATGTGCTAACGCCTGTGGATAAAGCATACCACGCAAACTAATAACATAAGGCTTATTCTGTTTGCGGGCAAATGAAGCTACACCATGACCCAAATATAGCCAAAGGCCTTGTATATGAAACAAGTCATATTCAGGTAATTGCATCAAGGTGTAAGGCAATTGAGGCATATATCCCCAACGAGTATTCTTTATATCTGATGTATAATGAATGGAAATATCATTTGCAAGTAATGCTCCATTCTTATCCAAAGGAGGCATTAAGAGTTCAGATTGCACTCCTGCGTGTACTAAACCTTTGATGGTTAGATAAGTACTTAATGCAGGGCCGCCGGATTTAACATCAAGAGAACCAGAATGCAAAATTTTCATTTATGACTATTTAAATAAGATATTTATACAATCCGAAACAATTACACTACAAATTAATTAAATCCTTTCAGGATACATAATCTTGGGATGAAAAACGAATAAAGAACTCATTGATTGCAAAAGAATCGCAAAATGCTTCCATTTAAATAATAAAAGAAATTTCATTAGCAAGAAAGTGTCATAAGCGATAAGCTTCATTAATCTTAAATAGTTTTTATTTTTAATCGAAGTGAATAGTGCATTTCTAAAGAAATAGTAATAATTACGCAATCGAAAAGGATTCTTCTCATGTTCAAAATCCAAAGAAGTTTGCAACGAGCGTTTATGTATTACCAGACTCTTACAAGCCAAATAGCATGGATACTTCAAGGATATTCGTTCAGTATATTCACTATCATCACCCCAAATAAAGTATTCCTTAATAGGTAAACCGAGTTCATAGACAACTCGCGTAGGAATCAATATGGAAACGAAAGTTGCAAAAGAAACTCGAAGCATTCCGTCCGGATGAATATAGTCAAAAGCATCTATATAACCATTCTTTGAGGGTCTATCGTAAACTCGAGGAACATTCATTGGAAAACCATCTACAGACCTAACCCTACTACATACAAAACCTATATCATCCAATAGTGTTATCGATTTTACTAATTCAGATAAGGCATCGCTTCCGCAAACTACATCGTCATCCATTAACCAGACATAGGAATAGGCATTTTCACAAGCATATTTAATTCCCGTATAAAAACCTCCAGCGCCACCTAAATTTTTTTGTGTGAGAACGATAAGATCATTTTGCTGCTTTAGCCAAGCATTTGTACCATCTGTTGAAGAATTATCGACAACAATTATATCACTATCTGTATAAGATTGAATTCTAAGAGATGCTATTACCTCCTTAAGTAACTCCAATCGATTATAAGTTACAACAATTACAGCAACTTTCTTCATACTTAAAAAAGAGAAAAAACTTTATCAATTATTTGGTGCATATCATAATATTTATACTCAGCTAACCTTCCACCAAATAAAACAGAAGTTTCTTTATCAACTAATTCTTTATATAAATTGTATAACTTCATATTCTTTTCATCATTTATAGGATAAAATGGTTCAATACCCTCTTTCCATTCAATAGGATATTCTTTAGATATAACTGTATTCCTTATATTATATACATCTTGTCCAAAATTCTCAAAATGTTTATGCTCTATAATTCTAGTATAAGGAATATCAATATCAGTAAAATTCACTACTGCATTTCCTTGATAATTTGCAGTATTCAAAATTTCTTCTTCAAAACGAACACTTCTATATTCCAATTTACCAAAACAATAATTATAAAATTCATCGACTTTACCAGTAAAAACTATTTTATCTGACACAGACTCCCAATAAGTTCTATCTACAAAAAAGTCTGTATCTACCTTAGTTTCTATATTCTTCAGAAGTCCTCCAATCAATTCATTATATCCACCTATAGGAACACCCTGATATCTATCAGAAAAATAATTATTATCAAAAGTAAAACGAATAGGCAAACGCTTAATTATAAACGCAGGAAGTTCAACACAAGGACGCCCCCATTGTTTTTCTGTATAACCCTTAATCAGTTTATTATAAATATCTTTGCCAACTAACAAAAGTGCTTGTTCTTCCAAATTTCGAGGAGCAAGAACTCCCTCGGCCTTCATCTTCTGCAGAACATCATATCTCTGCTCTTCTATTTTCTCCTTAGCTTCTTTTGGCGTTTTGACTCCCCATATCTGATAAAAAGTATTCATATTAAAAGGCAAACTATAAAGTTCATCTCTAAAATTTGCTATAGGAGAATTAGTATAACGATTAAATTCTACAATAGAATTCACGAAGTCCCATACCTTTTTGTTGCTTGTATGAAAAATATGAGCCCCGTATTTGTGTACATTAATACCCTCTATATTTTCACAATACAAGTTTCCACCTAAATTGCGACGCTTGTCTATCACTAAACACTTCTTACCTCTCTGTTTAGCCATATAAGCAAATGTAGCCCCAAATAAACCAGAACCAACAATCAAATAATCATACTTTTTCATCCATATAATTTATTTATCGTAATACAAATCTATCCCAAATTCTAAGTGGAAGAGAAAAAACGAACCAAGTAAAATATTTCTGATAATATTTACACTTAAATCCAGATGCCTTACATCGTTTAGCTGCATCAACTAAAATTCTCAAATGAACTCTTACACGTTCAATTGGACTCAATCTAAGATATAAATTTCTATGTTTCTGATAAATATATTTCACAGCATTCTGCCAAGGTAAATATAAATTCGTCAAGCGCTGCTTATCCTTCACGTCTATTCGATAAACACACAATATTTCATTTACAAAATAAAAAGGACTCCGCTGAGCTAGCCTAATCATTAGCTCATATTCTTGCCAAAAATGAAGACTTTCATCAAATAGTCCTACTTCAAATAAAGCTTTTCGTGCTACCAAGATATCAGAAGTAGTTGCAACGGTTGTATATAAGATTCGATTACTCAAATCACCAGAATTTATAAACTTGGGAAATACATCAACATATTTTATATCTGATTTTTCAACAAACTCAAATCTTTTAGCACAAAAAACTAATTCATTCTTCTTTTCCTTTATCAATTCAACTTGCTTTTCTATTTTTGTTGGCAACCAATAATCATCATCATCCAAAAAAGCTATATAAGTTCCCTTTGCCAATCGAATACCCTGATTCCTTGCATAGTTTCCACCTTTACTTTCTTTCGGAGAAATGTAAACATAACGAAATGACTGTTTTTGACAAAACAATGGAGTATCATCAGTTGAAGCATCATCCACAACAATCAATTCTATAGATTTATAAGTTTGAGAATAAACACTATTTATAGCTCTTTGCAAAAGAGTCAATCTATTATGAGTAGTAATAATTACTGATACTAAATCTGTATTCATAAATTAATCATTCAAACAACATTAATTAACAATAATTTTTCCGAAATACAACTTTCCTCTTTTTTACAAAGAAAATCATAAAAAGAATAAATCCTAATGAAAAACCTTTGTTTAAATGCCAGGAAAAAATAGTATGTACAAAAACAAAGAAGAGATAGAAGAGAAGACAATAAGCAGAGACTGAAGCATATCGATAAAACATTTTAATAGTCCATCTTAACAACACCGAGAAACAGAAAGGAAATAAGACAACACCCAATATTCCCAAATCGAGATAATGATAAATAATATTAGTATATGCATAATTTGCAGGTCGAGCCTTTCCAACAAGAACCCAATTATCTTGAAAGAAATCAGTCGTTTTTTCATAAATAGCAGGAATATCAATAGAGAATCTTTCCAATATCATTTTTAAATATCTATTTATACCATCCAAACTAACGATACCATAATGATATCCACCCAATTTATCCAAATAATTTTCATGTAAGGCATAATCCAACAATCGAAAAGGAATTGTCAAATAGGTTACAAAATGTTCATTTAACATCTCCATCCCCACTTTTAATGTATAAATAGAAAATTCATAATACCCATATCTTAATGCTGTCATATAAGACATTGACAAATAAGAAATAAAAACGAAAGCTAACAATAAAATGGATAAACTTTTATTAATTCTTATTCTATCCATCATAAATGAAACAAGGAGGAATGCTATTCCAAGAATTAGAAATGTAACTCTACTTCCTCCTATCATAGAATATATAATTATATAAGTAGATAGTATTGCAATTTTATCATATCTTCGATTATATATTAAAAGATACGCCAAAATTGCATTTAGCGAATAGAATAAAGGTGGTAAAATTAAATTAATAATTATATTATCCGTACTACTTAAATTCTCCTTATACAATTCTAATGTTTCATCTCGGTTAAAATTCAAATAGGCTAATACACTAAAATACTCAATCAAGGTCTTAAGACTTAGCAATGAGGCAAAAATAATAGAAACTACAACTACTTTATTATTAACAAATCTAACTATATTATTCATACAAATAGTTCCAGTTTTTCCATAATAAGCATTCCTCTCTATTCTAAACAATGAGAATCCGAGAGTAAAAGAAAGAACATTTAACATCAATATTAGATAAGTTAGCACTGAAACAGGATATAATCCATAAGGATTAAAAGTAGATATAGTTAATGACACGAACCATATAGTTAAAAAGGTATATATAATACCCTTTGACAATCTATCTCTAATTACAGAAGATGTATATAAATACAATAAAATAAAAAACAGAATAATCAGTAATAACATATTATCCTATAAAAACTGTTTTTATTAATCGAATAACATTTTCTTGCTTTATCCGAAGAGTTATTTTATTAACGAGTTGTGTCTGTATATATGTGATAAACAATGCCAGTCCATAAACCAGCAAATACCTAGCTATTGCATTATCAATATCCTTCACAACAGTTACAAATGGTATATGCCACAAATAAATCCACATAGTATGAGATCCTACATACACACAAAACTCTCGCACTCTCGTTGGCAGTATATTTGTTATTTCCAATCTAAAAAACCATAACAGAAAGCAGCAAGCTAAGGCATACGACGTATAGTATAACTGAGGTGGATACTTTTTCGCTTGTGTTAATATATATTCCCCATCCATCCAATAATAATAACAGACAAACAAAAGATAAGTAAGTAAGCAACAAGTTGAAATGAGAATAATCTTCTTATTAGACATATCTTTTAATTGACATCCTATAGAGAATATCAAAAGATATGGAATATTCATCAATAAATATACACTTCCCTTAAATTCTGAGAAAGATGTATTCATAAAACATTCAAACAATAAGAATAATGATGCTGAACCCAATAACAAATGATCAAGACTTACCCTATTCAATAACTTATAGATAATGGGAGCAAATAATGCGACAATAAAAAATACTCTAATAATCCAAACATACCAACCGGTCATCAACGTATAATAAGATACAACTTGATGTAATGGAGGTAAGTGTTGCGCATATATTGAATACGCTAAAAAATACACCAACAAAAAGAACCAAACGGGTAACACCAACCTCTTAAATCTTTTCCAGCAATAAGAACCATATCGCAGATCTTTTCCGGAACTCATTGAATAGGAAACACCTGACAAAAGCACCATCAAGGGGACATCAAAATTTCGTAATTGCACCCAAAACGGAGCAGGTGAAATATGTACTAAAATTATCCCAGATAGTGCTATAAATCGTAAGATATCTATTGAATCTTCTCTTTGCATACTAAATAATTTTTAATTTTCTCTCTGAAACAATCAGCATTACCATACAAAATATTTCAACAGCAAGAACCATACTTGCTACACTATACATATTTATCCATCCTCCTATCCAAAGCACAAACATCCCAACCAAGAAGAATATACAATTCTGCATCATCACCTGCATATATACTTTTGAATATCCAAACGGCACTAGCCTATTCCCTCCCATAAAAGAATTGAAAGCTACCAATATTGCTGATACTCCTAATATCCGCATCACAGTAACCGCCTCACTTATATATTCTCCTGTAAATAAATAAACAATCCACTTACTACACACAAACATGATGATATATCCAACTGTAACTATTCCTGCAACCATAAACATCAACCGATTCAGGAAATGAATATTCTTCTCTCTGGATATTTTTGGGAATGTGGCTTGTGCTACCATCTGAATAGGCAGTTTCATCAGGTGTAAAACTTTCTCCCCTATATCATAAATAGCTACTTCAGACATTCCCAAGCAAGATCCTACAACTAATTTATTTACATTCACATATATCTGTGTGGAAATGGAAGAAACAAACAACGGGAAACTCCTTTGATAATCTTCCTTTATCCCATAAATACTACTCAACCGAAACTGCACCCCTTCTTTCTTGAATACAATATACAACGCTAATAACCCTGCCACTATCGCCCCTATCCCATTCAACAAAGGCACATACAAATAATCACTTTTCTCCTTTACAAACAGGAATATCGCTGCAACAAATACTAAGCGGGAAGAAACATTGACAATCGTTATATATTTCATTTTCTCTATGCCTTGAAAGAACCAAGTTGGAAGCAAGAGTTCGTTAAAAGTCAAGAGATAGGATAAGAAATATACCCAATAATATTCTCGAAAGAAGTCAAAGGTTGTAATTACAATAAGATAACCTACTCCGCATATTACCCAAAGAATAAACTTACTAATATAGGTTGTCGAAACTATCCGGGATAATTTATCTTTGTCTTCTTTGTGTATCGCCACTTCTTTGGCACTGGACATATTGAATCCGAAATTAATTACCAAAGAAATATAGATAATAATAGATTGGGCAAAAATGATTACACCGTACAGTTCCAAACCAATTACCCTTAACAAATAAGGATAAGTCAGTAATGGGAATAAAATAGTAAATACCTGCAGGATGCTTAAATAGGAAAAGTTTGCCAAGACCGTTTTATTCCTTGCGACCTTTTCTTTTATGGACATTCCGTGTCTTTATAAATATGAATTGCTTGGGGTACAAGCACTCTTGCACCCTATTCTTCTTTTTATGAATTATATGATTATTGTTTCATCCGTGTAGCCTGAAACGCCACCAGATACAACGTCTTTTTCGTAAATCGATAAATAATACGATAGTGCGGATGTAATAGAAAAGAATAATATTTCCGTTTGCTTGTGCTGCGCCGTTCATCAACAATTCCTATTTGAGGGAAACAGGTTAAACGGTGAATGGTGGATTCCAAATCGTCGAGATATTTCAGCATGGCCTTTTGCCCTAATTGCGTCGCATACCATTCGGCTATCTCATCATGTTGTCGAACGAAGGTTTTGTATGCTTTGACTTTCAATGTCTCCATTTCGAAAACATCTTATCGACTTCATCTTGGGAAGCCAAACCTTCTCTCTCGGCAGACTCAATCACTTGGTCCAACTCTTCCTCCGTAAACATACAAGGCATAGGCTTTGCTTGCAGAAAGTCCAAACAATCCTGCAACTTACGCTCATCATTCGTCTGGTCGATAAGACCTATCAGCCTGTTCTTCAAGCCCTGAAGATGAGTCGTACTATATACCATTACCGGTTCTGATGCTTTCATCGTTATGCCTTGTTATTTGCCAGTACAAAGGTAGAAATTCTTCTCACATTCCGGAAACTAATCCCTCCTAAATATATCCCTCGTATAAACTTTCCCTTTCACATCATCCAAGCACCCATCATACCTATTCGCAATAATCGCCTGGCTCTGTGTCTTAAAGCTCTCCAAATCATTCACCACCCGGCTTCCGAAGAACGTGCTGCCGTCTTCCAATGTTGGTTCGTAGATGATGACTTCTGCACCTTTCGCTTTTACCCGCTTCATCACGCCTTGGATGCTACTCTGCCGGAAATTGTCGCTGTTCGACTTCATCGTCAAACGATAAACTCCTATTACGCAATGTTTTTCTTCCGAGGGATTATAGTCGCCTCGGTTATAATAGTCATAATAACCGGCTTTATGAAGCACTCGGTCGGCGATGAAATCTTTCCGTGTCCGATTGCTTTCTACAATGGCTTCTATCAGGTTTTCAGGAACATCGGCGTAGTTCGCAAGGAGTTGCTTCGTGTCTTTGGGGAGACAATAACCGCCGTAACCAAACGATGGATTATTGTAGTGTGTGCCAATACGCGGGTCAAGGCAAACGCCGTCAATAATTGCCTTTGTATTAAGACCTTTCATTTCAGCGTAAGTATCCAATTCGTTAAAATAGGATACGCGCAACGCCAAGTAGGTGTTGGCAAAGAGCTTTACAGCTTCTGCTTCGGTCAGGCCCATAAACAGGGTCTCAATATTCTCTTTGATGGCTCCTTCTTGCAATAATGCGGCGAATGTATGTGCAGCTTCGTCCAAACGGGCATCCCCTTCCGGTCGCCCAACGATAATACGGCTCGGATAGAGATTGTCGTACAACGCTTTGCTTTCGCGCAGGAACTCCGGTGAAAAAATGATATTGTCGGAGTGGTAACGCTTGCGGACGCTCTCGGTATAGCCGACCGGTATCGTGCTTTTTATCACCATAATAGCTTCTGGATTCACCCGCATCACCAATTCAATCACCTCCTCTACATGGCTCGTATCGAAGTAGTTCTTCACCGGATCGTAGTTCGTCGGAGCGGCTATCACCACAAAATCGGCATCGCGATAAGCTGCCTCGCCATCCAATGTAGCTGTCAGATTCAACGCTTTCTCCGCCAAATACTTCTCAATATACTCATCCTGAATCGGCGACTTGCGTTGATTGATCAAATCCACCTTCTCCGGGATGACATCCACCGCCGTAACCTGGTGATGCTGGCTCAGCAGCGTCGCAATGCTAAGGCCGACATAGCCTGTCCCCGCCACTGCAATTTTAAATTGTCTCATTATCTTGATTTGTAAAGATTAAACACGCTTGAAATTTCCTCAACATCTACGTTTCCGCGCATCAACACCTACGAAACTGTTCCTCAACATGTACGTAAACGCGGATGAATATCTATAATATTTTCTTCTGTTACCGTTTCTATCCCTCTTCTGCCACCAGTACCAGCCCTTCTCTGCCACCGGTAGCAGAGACCTTCTGCTACCAGTAGCAGGGCACCTCTGTTACCGGTAGCAGAACATCTCTGGCTTAGCTCGCAGGGTTATTGCACCTGCGGGCCGTCTTCTTCGTCATCTCCGCCGACCGGTTCGTCTGTATCGGAAACTTCTCCGATTTGGATTCGTTGTTCGATAGTTCGAGGGGTCTTCAACATCGATGCAGAATTGCTGTACTGCGTCGTAACCTTCAGCGTATAAACCCCATCCTCCAGACCGGCTGGGATGAAGAATACCAATTTGGAGGGTTGGTTTACGCCGATTAAGCCACCTTTAATTTTCGTTTCCGTGCCTTCGCTGTCCGTCAGGGTGATACCGACCGATGGGTCGTCGCCAGCGATTTTGAGGTTCTTGCCGAGGAGAGTGAAGTTGCTGCCCGAAGTGGCAACGAAACCTTCGGCACCGGTTTCGGCGTCGATGCTGGAGGCGATATACATGACGTCGCCCTTTTCACCAATGACGTTAATAACTGTATTCGCAATCGCTTCCCGCAATTCCTTGCCTTGCTGGAAGTTCACATAGAGAACATTTGATTTTGGGTCCCATGACGCGCCGTGAACCAGACCGCGACAGGCCAAACAAGCATCATACAATCCGTTGTTTACACGCATCCCCGACATCAAGAGGCGACGAGTTATGCGGTGTTCCAATTTGAACACGTGCTGCAATGTCTCGCGCTCCAGACCGGGATTGACGAGCATCATCTCAGTGATGATACGATCCTGATCTGCAGTGCCGTTAGATACAATCACAAAAATTTTGTCATCCGGATCGTCCGGAGTGATTGTGTTGTCCGCTATCAGGACATTCAACTGATACTTAACGTCTTCAGACATGATAATAGATGTTTAAAAGGTTATATATTAGACTATTCCAATATATTTTCAAATTGCTTCACCTCCCGCCGGTGCCAAGCCCTATACTGTCGCAGGTTCAACTTCGGGGCCTTCAATGTCAGCCGTCCGTTCAACGATGTCTCTTTCAAATCCTTGGCTTGGATGCTTGCCATCAGGACGGGGAAAGGGTAGGCATCAAAGAAGAAAGGAGTCAGGTCGGATTCCGGATACTGGCGGATGAGCTGGTAGGCGGAATGCTCGAAGGCGACCCAGTGAGAGCCGGTGCTATATAGATGGATAGCTGCGTCGTTATCAAGCTCTTGGTGCAGGATGGTTGTTATTTCATGCTGCAGGAGAGATTGGAGGCGGAGGCCGGAGGATAAAATCATAATTATATATGGAAAACTATTCCAACCTCGCGATTCGCGAGGTTATGCATATGATAGAGAATACGTCCCTCCTCCCGACCGGGTTTTAACCCGGATGAACGCTGGGGTTAAAACCCCATATTATAAAGAGGAACACCTGATCCCGGCGATGAATCGCCGGGCTATGCATAGGGTTAAAACCCTCGCAACGAGGGCGACATCAAACCCGGCAATGAATTGCCGGGCTATACATGGGGTAAATCGCTCTCTTTCTTTCGTATAAAATAATTAATTCCCAGCTGCATTGCCGTCCAAAGCACCACGTCCAATATCAGGATTCCCGTAAAATCCATCCGGCTGGCTAACAGCCAATTCAGGCCGATGAAGAAGAGGGAGACGCAGAGGATGGTTACCATTACCATGCGAACGCGCATTCCGGTTCTTAAGAGCTTGTGATGGAAGTGGTTCTTGTCCGGCAAAAAGGGATTCTTTTTATTGCGGAGGCGATGCAGGACGACGCGGACGACGTCGAACATCGGGACGATCAGGGTCGAGAAAGCGACTACCATCTGTGGATTCCGGAGGTCGGTGTCCGCCGGGTCTTTGATGCTCAGATGGATAGCTAACATACTGAGGATGTAGCCTAAAGTCAGGCTGCCCGCATCACCCATGAAAAGTTTATGGCCGCGCTGGGCATTGCCGAAGACATTGTAGAACCAGAACGGGACTAAAACGCCAAGGGTTGAGAAGGCCAAGAGCGCGTAAAGGTACTCGCCTTTGATGGCGTATAGGATGCCTAAAACAACTAAGGCTATGCAACTTAGACCGGAGGCCAAACCATCGATGCCGTCTATCAGGTTGATGGCGTTTGTGATGTAAACCACCGCCAGAATCGTGAGGGGCATACCGACGAGGGCTGGCAGGGCATGGATGCCTAATAAACCACCTAAGGAATTGAGCCAGCCGCCAGGCCAGATTAAAAGAATGGCTGCAAATATCTGGACAATAAATTTATAACGATAACCAACCCCGATTAGGTCGTCCCGCACTCCCACGAGGTAGAGCAACATACTCCCGACCATAAGGGACAGGAAATCGCACAAGACCTTTTCCGCCGAGAAACCATTCAGCGGCGTACCTATATAATAATAGTAAAAGGCTGTAACCAAACAAAATGAAATAAGGATGACCGGCAGAAAAGAAAGACCGCCGAGCCGGGGAACGGGTACTTTGTGCACCTTGCGGCTGTCGGGGATGTCGAACAACCGTCGCTTATAGGAAATCAGCAGGATATTCGGGATAATCAGGACGGCAAAAAGAGCCGAGGCAACGAAACCTGCCAGCAGAAAAAGACTGACCATTGTATTAATAATATTAGAGCAATTGAATATCTTCCGGTTTCACCTCCACCGCCGCCGCGACGACATCGGAGAGTCTTACTATCAGGCGTTTCACCTTCGAGCCTCGGATGGAAAGCAGTTGGCCTTCGTAACCACAAAGCGGACCACCGATGATGCGGACTTGACGGCCACATTGCTGGGGAGTCAGTTCGCCGGGAAGGTAATAACGGGGAGATTCTGTGGATGTTACTGCGTGGATGAAGCGGGTCATCTCCGCCTCCGCTACTGTCATGGGTTTGCAGTATGCTCCGTGAATGTAACGGTATTGTAAGGTTGTCGTTTGTTCAACAACTTCATCCAGAACCGATTTCAGCTCATGAACAAACAGCAAGTCTTGGAGGACAGGGACTTCTTCGACAATCCTCTTTCCCCGACGTACTACCTTCCGCGTCTGCATCGGTGTAAAAACTTCCATGCCTATTTCCGTCAGTTGTCTATAAGCCGGGAGTTTCGCATTCGGACGTTTCAGGTCGCGCATCACAAACCATTGCTTGGCGTTGATTTCCATGTGGTTGCGTTGTTGATCAAAAAAAAGACACAAACTCTAATCCTGCAAGAAAGATTAAAACTCTATCTTTCAACCAGTTCTAATAATAGTAGGAAAAAGTTCGGAGATTTTACGTCTCCATATTCATGGGGAAAAACGCTCTATTTGTTGCTCAACGAAAAAACTATTTTCAGGCTCAAACAGAGGAAGTTCCTCGAAATTTGGTTGTCCTTCTCTTGGTAAGAGA
>CALUZV010000006.1 GCA_944325345.1 uncultured Parabacteroides sp. | reverse complement strand
TGTTTGCAACTGAACTGTGCGATAGTCCCGTTGATTGTAACCCGTCCCATAATGGGAACAATTCCGTTCTTCTCTTTGCTTCCGTTTACATAAAAAACGGTCTTGAATGTACTCCTCATAATCCTTGCTTTTTGTTTGGTGCAAAATTAGTTTACGGGAGTTGTAAAGGCAGAATGTAAACCTACGCAGAACGCAGAAATAGAGACCGTTAGTGTTAAATGTGCATCCGGTGTCGGGTAATGGTTGGGAAGTGCATCCATTGCAGCAATTCGCCCAAATCCGTTTTTACGCCCTTGTGCCATTCTGTGCCACCCGAAGCCAAACCCTCTGACCGTCAGTGAGAATGCTCAAATTCGCTTTATCCTGCGTTTTATCCTATTATTTTTTCACAAAATAATCTTTTGCATAGAGAAAAATATATACGGGAAAATGGCGGAGGCAATAAAAAAACACACAAGCTACCCCGGCTCCCGCACTTGGCGGCCACCGGATAACTTGTGTGTCTTATCTGTAAAACCCTATCTCGGGGAATTTGTGGCTTACATACAATTCATGTCGAACATCCTTAGAAGGTCATGCTGTCTAAGTCTGCTGCTTTCACACGTATAATCTGCCCGTTCCGGGAAAAGACCAACTCACCGTTTTCTCTTTTCTTTTCGATTACCAAACGCTGGAAGGCCATGTTTGCTCCCTTCACGATATTCTCTTCGAATTCTCTAAGTTCCTGTTCAGTCATGATTCTCTAATTTTTTATAGATAACCGGATTCAATATTTCTATCTTATCCCTCTTGAAGCCTTTGGCAATGATTTGCATCGGCGACATCGAGTTGTCAGCTATCAACCAATAATCACTGATGGGCAGGTATAACTCGAACAAGTTGTGGATGCCGGCCTCGTATCTGCGGCGAATCGTGGCTTCGGGGATATTGTGCCCGCCTGCCGCTACTCGCATCTTGACACGCTCGACCGCCAAATCCGGCGTATTGAGCCAAAAGTACAACAATGTTACGTAATAACCTTCCCTTTGAGCTTCCCGTATGAGGTTTGCAACCGAGCGGGTCGCCAGCGTCGTCTCCATCGCAAAGGTCTCTCGCGAAGCGATGAGTTCCTTGATGCGCTTATACATAATACGGCTTGCTTCTACGGCTACAGCGATGCTATCGGCATTAAAAGGGGAGAGACCTTTAGCGATCTCATCAGAGTTAACGAACTCTCGACATTTAAGCATCTCCGGCAGTATCGTAAAAGAAGCAGTTGTCTTGCCTGCTCCGTTACAACCCGCAATTATATACATGTATGGCACGATTTCGCTCTTTTTTCGGGGCAAATATAAGGAGAAGTTTTTTATCTGCAACTATGATTGACACAATTTTCTGCGAAGTGTGCAAAAAAAGTACCGATTATCCCCGGTTTTGTTGATTAAAGTCAAGCTTTGGTACTTTCAGACGAAAAGGAGGTCGCTCATCACTCCGTCGGAAACGAAGACTCCTGCCTCGGAAAAGAAGAGCCTCTCCCCCTCCTGCCGCAACACGCCCCGGCGGAGGTGTGGCCCGGCCATTTCCGCGCAATACTGCCTCCGTTCCGCACCGAAACGCTGCTCGATTTCGTCCAGGCGGATGCCCCACATCGTGCGCAGACCGGTGATGACATAATCGTTGTATTGGGTATCGGGCGAAAGTTCTTCCCGCTCGATGGCGAGCTGCCCCGTGCGGATGCCCGCTATCCAACGCGGCAAGGAAGCAGCATTCCACTCCCGTTCCCGTCCGTTGTAGGAATGGGCAGAGGGGCCGACGCCAAGGTATTTCTTTCCCGTCCAATAAGAAGAGTTGTGGCGGGAAAGGTATCCCTCGCGGGCAAAGTTGGAGATTTCATAATGGAGGTAACCGGCCTCGCGCATCCGGTTGATAAGCAAAGAGAAGAGGGAGACGCTGGTTTCTTCGTCCACCGCCTCGACTTTCCCAGCCTCCCAAAGTTTATACAAGGCTGTGCCCTCTTCGTATATCAGATGATAGGCCGAGAGGTGCGGGATATCCAGACGCAAGGCTTCGCGGACGTTGGCCTCCCACTTCGCCTCCGTCTGTCCGGGCAACCCGTAAATCAGGTCTATGCTTACATTATATATATAGGCATCCCGGCAAAGCCCCACGGCACGGATGGCCTGCTCGCGACTATGCCGGCGGTTGAGGAAGCGCAGGTCTTCCGCATCGAAGCTCTGCACCCCCATGCTCACCCGGTTGAAGGGCTGGCGGCGGAGCATCCGGGCAAAGGTTTCGTCCACATCGTCGGGATTCGCCTCCACCGTGATTTCCGCTTCAGGGGAAACGGCATAGAGGCGGTATATAGTCTCGAAGATTCGCTCGAAATCCTCGGCGGAAAGTTGCGAAGGGGTGCCCCCGCCGAAATAAATCGTCTCGACCGGCTCGCCCTCCAGATAAGGACGGCGCAACGACAGTTCCTCGAGAAGTGCCTCGAGATAAGGCACTTTATAGCTCATATCCGTATTGGAGTAGAAGTCGCAATACAGGCAACGCTTCGCGCAAAAGGGGACATGGATGTATAAACCTGCCATCTATTTCGGATTTAGGTAGTTAGGAAAACTTCGATGGGTCGGGAGGAAAACTTCGCGATGTCCCGACCCAAACTTCCTTTCCTCGGGACACAAACTTAAAACCAAGCTTTCGTTTATAAAAACCAAGGCTTAGTTTTCAAAAACAAAGATTCAGTTTTTATAAACTAAGACTTAGTTTTAAGAATACCTCACAAGGAAACAAAGTTTGCCTCGGAAGGAAAAGAAGTTTCCCTCCGGACAAAAGGAAGTTTTCCTCGGTATGTAACGAATTATTTGTACTTATCCCAGAGAGAAGATTCGATAATCTCCCGCGTGCGGTTCGCCATCTGTTGCAAACCTTCGTGCGAGGGGTCCATGCTTTCGGCAGGAATCGCCTCGTGAATAACCATCTCCATCGGACGGCGATGGAGGTTGAGCGAACCGATGGGCAAGACATCGAACGGGCCATTCAGCGTAATCGGGATGATAGGCAGATGCTGGTCGGCCGCCATCTGGTAGGCACCTTTCTTGAAACGCCCCAGGCGCCCGGTCTTGGTACGCGAGCCTTCGGGGAAAATGGCGATAGAGGCGCCGGACTTCAACGCCCGCTCTGCCTCGCGGACACTACGGGCAGCCGCCTTGGACGAAGAGTTATCCACGAAGATAAACCCGGCAGCACGACAGGCCGCACCCACGAACGGAATCTTCTCCAGCCCGGCCTTCATCACCCATTTGATAGGCACGCCCAGGAAACCATATATCATGAAAATATCGAAGGCACCTTGATGATTGGCCACAAAAACGTAGGACTTGCCCCGCTCGATATGCTTCCGCCCCCGGACATGCACCGGACAGAGCGCCAGATAGCACGTCAATCGGGACCAAATCATCCCGGGATAATAAGAGAAAACTCGCTCACCACCAAGGAGACAACCTATAATCGTCGTCAGCGCGGTGAGCAACGTCAGGACAAGAAAAATAGGCACAAAAACCAGCCACGTATAGGCTACGTAAAACAAACGTTTCATAAGAATTCGGATTTTCTTCGCAAAGATAAGCAGCGAATTTGAATCCTTTTGTCATTTTTATTCCAAAATATTTTCGCAATCGGGTTATTATTGTTTTATTTGCAGTATGAAAAGAAAGAATAACAAAAAATATCTATAACCATGAGAGAATTATTGAAAAGCGTAGGAGTTATTATTCTCCTTATCGGTGTTATTGTATTAGCTGTTCCTGCATTCACAGGTGGCGTTACAAATGGTATCTTATTGAGCGGTCTGGGCTTAATTATTCTCGGATATTTGAGCCATATAGTCATCAATAAGCGCGTAGAATAAAGGCGTTTACGTCTTTTATCTCGAGAAAGGCTGCATCAAGCGGTGAAGGTTTACTTCCTGCCTTGATACAGCTTTTCTTATGTTTTGTCCTGCGCAAACCATAGCTTTAGCGCTTGGAAAAGGCAGGTATTTACCTCCGGACTCTGGGTGGAAAGACGGAAATAAGCCTCGTCCAAGCCCCGGAAGTTCGAGGCATCCCGAATCAAGAGCCGATGTTCGTCCAGCAGATAGCGCTTCAAGTCGGCCGCCCTCCCCTCTTTAAGTCGAACCAAGAAAAAGGTCGTGCTCGATGGTATGACCTCCAATCCCGGGAAATGAGCCAAGGCCGCTTGCAGGGTTTCCGTATCTTTGCGCCAACGAGCCAAAGGGAACGGGAAAGCAGCAGGGTGCTGCAAGACATATTTCCCGGCTTCGATGGCCAAGGCATTCACCGACCAAGGAATCAGATAACGCTGCAAACAAGCGATTAACTCCCGGCGAGCAAGGATATATCCAATACGTACCCCCGGAATCTTATGGACTTTGGAAATAGAACGCACCAGCAAAAGGTTGGGGAAATCAACAATATCCGAAGCCTCCAACCCTTCTTCTTCGACAAATTCGCTATAGGCTTGATCTACGACAAAGCAGGTTTCCGGATAGGAATGAAGCAGATGGAGCAATTCAGTACGCGACCAATAACGCCCATCGGGGTTATTCGGATTACAAATCCAACACAAATCCTGACCAGATAACGGTAGCTCGGAGAGCGGAATATCATTACGGACGTATGAGATTCGATGATGATATAAGGTACAAGCATCTTCATATTCCGCAAAAGAAGGCACCAATATGGTTGAAGTTGCCCCAGCCCAGGCTTGGGCAATCAGATAAAAAGCCGTAATCGAACCGTTGGTTACCACAATATTCTCGGAAGAAATCCCGTAACTATCGGCAAGGACGCACTTTAGCGAAGCAGCATCCGGCTCGGGATAACGGGTTAAACGGGTAAACTCGCGAAAGAGATGCGCCTTTAGTTCCTCGACATTGGCACCATACCATACGTTAGAACTGAAATTGCCACGCAAAGGGAGTTGCGTGAAATCATCGCCATGACCGAAAAGCATATTGAGAGTTATGAGTTAAGATATTAGGGGAGTATGGATTTATAGATGGCATCTTGGATTCTTGTTCGGATGTCGAGTTTACTCAGTTTGTTATTCGCCCTCGTCGGGTTAATACGGTTTGACAAGAATATATAAATTAATTGATTATCCGGATCGACCCAAAAACACGTCCCTGAGAAGCCCGTATGTCCATAGACTGAATGCGGCGCAAGCAAACCGCATGGCGAAGCCTTGCTCCCCGGCAAGGGCTTATCGAACCCTAATCCTCTGCGGCAGGTCGGACTTTTAGACTGCGTAAATAAACGGCAAGTCTCGGCTGATAGCAAACGTTCTCCCCCATAAACACCTTGATTCAAATACAACTGCAAAACCTTAGCTAAATCTTCAGCATTGGAAAACAAGCCAGCGTTTCCCGAAACGCCACCTAAAAAGGCGGCCGCTTCGTCGTGGACATACCCTCGTATCAGTTGGCGGCGCAAGAAACCATCATATTCAGTCGGGACAATCTCAGAGATATCCATCTTCTTCAATGGGTTATAAGTAGTATGCCAAGCACCCAAAGGTTGAAAGAAATCCTTATCCAGTAAGACATCCATCGGTTGGTCTGTACAACGCTCCACCAATTCTTTTAATAAGATAAAGTTGATGCAGCTATAACGATAACGCTTTGTCCCAAGGCGAGAGTCTTTTATCTGCTGCATAATCGAGTCGCGGAAAGATGCGTGCAAGTAAAAATCCTTGGCCACTTCCAAGGTATAGCCAGGCTTAGGTGTAGAAGAAACCAGCGAAGGGAGAAAGCGAAAATCATTTCGGACATAAGTTTTCGCATCGAAACGCACCGGATGTGTCGCATTCTTCCGGCTGCTATACAAACTTCCATGGTAGCTACTATCATCAATAGCCGCCAAATAGAAGTTGATAGTAGAGAGCAAGCCAGACTGATGATAGAGCAACTGCTTAATTGTAATGTCACGTTTGTCAGACTCTTGAAGTTCCGGGATATATTGCGAAACCTTATTATTCAGATTGAACTTCTTATCATCGTATGCCTCCATAACTGCCAAAAGCGTTCCTGCAGCTTTAGATGCTGAAGCCAAATCATAGACAAAAGCATTCGTTACCGGCTGATGATGCTCATAATCATACTTTCCAAACGCCTTATCATATACGACCATTCCATCCTTCGCGACCAAGACTTGACAACCAGGATAAGCTTTCGCGTCCAAACCATCCTGCACAATAGACTCTATTACATTCAGCCGCACCGGATTCAAGCCAACTTCTTCCGGCTGATGGAAGCCTAAGCGCGTCTTTTCGGTGAAGACACCTGTGCCCGAATAATAAAGAGAAGGAATTGTTACAGGCAATTTTCCCTTCGCACCAATCCCCCCAAAGATGACTTGTGCGGCATATTCCTGAGCAAGAGGAGTCGTTTCGTAAGCCATAACTACCGTTTTTGCTTGCTCTATAGATGGTTTATAGTTCTTGCAAAAATAAGGAAGCGTAAAGAAGGCATAGATAAGTTCTTTCTTCTCGGCCAACTGACGCAGCTGCATACTCTCTGGAATACGAACCGTATGTACACCACAAATCACCACATCATAAGAAGCTAATTTCTGATATATCTGTTGTACAGTGGCCGCAGGAGTATTTCGCAAGATGCTGAAATGCGCTACTTTCGCATAGCGAGCTATCATCTGCTGGAACTCACAATCCGAAGTTTCACCGATAGACAAAACAGCTATCTTCTTTTCATCTAAAGACTTCAATGGGATAATAGAGTCCGTGTTCTTTAAAACCGTTATTGCTTCTGCATTTAGTTTGGCAGCAAGCCAATTTGCATGAGGCGAATTCAAACGGTCAGACAATCCCTGTAGGTCTATTGGGCGATATTGATTTAAACCTGCAATATACTTATAAGCCAATACTTTCTTACATTTTTCATCGATCAGTTCTTTGGGGATAAGACCAGAAGCTACAGCTGATTTCACAGCTTTATAATCGGTAAAGGGATTAGCCGGTCCCAATAAAATATCATTTCCAGCCAGCAATGCTTGCACACAGGGATTATCGGCTTTCGAGGCAGAAGCACCTTTCATCGCCAAGGCATCAGTAAAACACAATCCTCGGAAACCAATCTCTTCCTGCAATAAATCTGTTACCACATGCTTCGAAAGTGATACAGGCTTCTTCTCCCGCTCTAATGCAGGGACATACAAATGCCCAGTCATCATGCCAGCAAAACCTTCATATATATATTTACGGAAAGGGAACAATTCTACACTATCCAGACGCTGACGAGAATGCCGGACAGCCGGCAATGTCTTATGCGAATCGTCAGACGTGTCGCCATGCCCAGGGAAATGTTTCGCTACTGAAATGATACCCATCTTCTCCAAACCTCGAGCATAGGCAATACCCTTATCTGCAACTTGTGCTGCCGTCTCTCCAAAAGAACGCAAGCCAATGACCGGATTATCTACATTGCTATTCACATCCAAATCGGGAGCAAAATTCACATGGATACCCATCTCGCGACACTGCCGTCCGACTTCTTCGCCGTATGCCTCTAACAGAGACACATCCTCAATAGCTCCTAACATCATATTCTTTGGAAAACGAGTTGTCCCCGAAAGGCGCATTGACAATCCCCATTCTCCATCAAGCGACACCATAAGCGGCACAGAAGACTCCTCCTGCATGAGATTTGTCAGCATAGCTTGTGAACGAGTGTTCCCTTTGTGGAATAAAACACCTCCAATTTTCACTTCATGTACTAAACGGAGTAAACGCCGTTTGTTCTGCTCAGACATTCCTAGATCAGCTATTGGCATGAATAACTGTCCTATCTTTGCATCCTCGTCGAGCGTCAAGAAGACCGAATCTACCCAATGTTGCATCTTCTCACGGTCGGCCATTCTATATAATGTAGGGTCAGCCTGCCCCCAACAAGGCACGAGACAACAGAGCAAAACCCATAATATCAGAAACCGTTTCATCATTAATTTACATTTTTAGCGAGCCAAATGTACGAAAAAAAACGTAGCTGGCATTGAGAATCGTAAAGCCGAAGATGTCAATTATTCTTTTTCAAGGCTTTGCTTGCATAAGAAAGAAATTATTCGTTACTTTGCACTCGCTTTGCGTAATCTCTGTCGAGACATAGCAGCTCTTCACATTACGCATTTATAAACCTTTTAAAGCTCAAACAAAATGGATTTAATTAAAATTGCAGAAGAAGCATTTGCTACCAAAAAAGAGCATCCTTCTTTCAAGAGTGGTGATACCATCACTATCGCGTACCGTATTAAAGAAGGTAACAAGGAACGTATTCAGATGTATCGCGGTGTTGTTATCCGCATTTCTGGACACGGCGACAAGAAGCGTTTCACTGTACGCAAAATGTCGGATAACATTGGTGTAGAACGTATCTTCCCGATGGATTCACCGTTCATCGAAAACATTACAGTGAACAAAGTCGGTAAAGTACGCCGCGCTAAGTTGTATTATCTGCGTGCCCTTACCGGTAAAAAAGCAAGAATCAAAGAAAAAAGAGTGTAACTCCTCTATCGATTCTATTGCCATACAAAAAAGCCGCTCCGGAATTTCTGAAGCGGCTTTTTTGTGCCTACACTCTTCGTTCCCACATTTAGCGTAGACGTAGCCCAATAAAAAAACGACCCACACCAAAGGCATGAGTCGCTTTCCTGTATATTACACGTGTTTGTCTGCTTATTCAGCAGCTTTTTCTTCCGTAACTGGAGCCTCTGTTGCAGGAGCTTCAGCAACCTGAGCATCAGTCGTTGCAGCAGAAGATTTCTTACGAGAACGACGAGTTCTTGTAGTCTTCTTAGCCGTAGCATCTTTCTTCATGTTCTCGTTGTAATCAACCAGCTCAATGAAGCACATAGAAGCATTATCTCCTAAACGATTGCCAGTCTTGATGATACGAGTGTAACCACCGGGACGTTCAGCAATCTGCTGAGAGATAGACTTGAAGAGTTCCGTAACAGCATATTTATCTTGCAAATAGCTGAACACGATACGTCTTGAATGCGTAGTATCTTCTTTCGATTTTGTAATCAGCGGTTCTACAAACTTGCGGAGAGCTTTAGCTTTAGCCGTCGTAGTAAAGATTCTCTTATGCTTAATCAGCGAACAAGCCATATTCGAAAGCATCGCTTGACGGTGCGTGTTTGTACGACCTAAATGATTGATTTTTTTATTGTGTCTCATCGCTTACTTATTCTTTATCTAATTTATACTTTGTGATATCCATACCGAATGAAAGGTTCAAGCTTTCAAGTAATTCATCCAGCTCCGTGAGCGACTTCTTACCGAAGTTACGGAATTTCAACAAGTCATTCTTATTGAATTTCACCAATTCACCCAACGTTTCAACATCAGCGGCCTTCAAGCAATTCAAAGCACGAACAGAAAGATCCATATCAGCCAATTTGCTCTTCAGCAACTGACGCATGTGGAGTACTTCTTCATCGAATTCTTCATTACCATCCGTATCAACTGTTTCGATAGCAATCTTTTCATCTGAGAACAACATAAAATGATGAATCAGAATCTTAGCAGCTTCCTTCAATGCTTCCTTCGGATGAATAGAGCCATCAGTGGTTATTTCAAGAACCAACTTTTCGTAGTCCGTCTTCTGTTCAACACGGAAGTTTTCGATTGTATATTTCACATTGCGAATCGGCGTATAGATAGAGTCGATTGCAATGGTATGGATATCGTCATCCGGCTTCCGGTTTTCGTCAGCAGGAACATATCCACGACCTTTATTAATCGTCAATTCAATCTGGAAACTTGCATTCGGATCTAAATGACAAATAGTTAATTCAGGATTCAAAACCTCAAAGCCTGACAACTGTTTACCTATGTCACCGGCGTTGAACACTTCCGAACCCGAAACAGTAATACTTACTTTTTCATTCTCAATATCATCAACAACATGTTTGAAACGTACTTGCTTCAAATTAAGGATAATATTCGTTACATCCTCCAAAACTCCCGGAATAGTATCAAATTCATGATCTACTCCGTCAATTTTAATAGATGTAATAGCATACCCTTCAAGTGATGACAAAAGAATGCGGCGCAAGGCATTACCAATTGTAATACCATAGCCCGGCTCCAACGGACGAAATTCAAACTTTCCGAAGAAGTTGTCCGCTTCCAACATTAATACTTTATCGGGTTTTTGAAATGCTAATATCGCCATGGAATCAATTATTATTTAGAATACAATTCTACGATCAACTGTTCTTTAATATTTTCAGGAATATCAGCTCTCTCCGGTAAATGCAGTAATTTACCACTCATTGAGTTCTGATCCCATTCAATCCAAGGATATTTGCTGTGATTGAAACCAGCCAATGCATCAGCAATTACTTCCAAAGACTTCGACTTTTCACGTACACCAACAATCTGACCTGCCTTTACTGAATAAGACGGAATATTAACAACTTGGCCATCAACCGTGATATGACGATGTGATACCAACTGACGTGCAGCAGCTCGTGTCGGAGCAATTCCTAAACGATACACGACATTATCCAAACGACTTTCCAATAACTGCAACAGAATTTCACCAGTAATACCCTTTGCACGAGAAGCCTTCTCAAACAAATTTCTAAACTGCTTTTCTAATACACCATAGGTATATTTAGCCTTTTGCTTCTCACGAAGCTGGATACCGTATTCCGAAGTCTTTCTCTTTCTAGAATTACCATGCTGTCCGGGAGGATAATTCTTCTTCGAGAGAACTTTATCAGGCCCGAAAATAGCTTCACCAAATTTACGGGCAATTCTTGTTTTTGGTCCAGTATATCTTGCCATTTTTCTATTGTTTTAAATGTTCTGCATGAATCAGGAACGTGCAGCCGCGATTACAGAGAGGATAAGGTCAAATTGCAATCTATTCACAATTCCAGATTCATTAATTCAAGAAATAACTTAATTATACTCTTCGCTTTTTAGGAGGACGACAACCGTTATGTGGCAATGGAGTAACATCAATAATCTCCGTTACTTCTATGCCTGCACCATGAATCGTACGGATTGCAGATTCGCGGCCATTACCCGGTCCCTTTACAAATACTTTCACTTTACGTAATCCCAGATCATAAGCTACCTTAGCACAATCCTGAGCCGCCATTTGAGCAGCATAAGGAGTATTCTTTTTCGAGCTTCTGAATCCCATCTTACCTGCAGAAGACCAGCTTATAACTTGACCTTCACTATTGGCAAGAGATACGATAATGTTATTAAAAGAAGAATGAATGTGTGCTTGACCGTATGCATCAACCTTTACGTTTCTCTTCTTTGCTGCGACTGTTTTTTTTGCCATATCTCAACTCTTATTATTTAGTAGCTTTTTTCTTGTTTGCAACAGTTTTCTTCTTACCCTTACGAGTACGAGAGTTATTCTTCGTTTTCTGTCCGCGCAAAGGCAAACCAATACGATGGCGAACTCCTCTGTAGCAACCGATATCCATTAAGCGTTTGATGTTCAATTGAACCTCAGAACGCAAATCACCTTCTACTTTATATTCCGCGCCAATAATTTCACGCACCTTAGCAGCTTGATCGTCCGTCCAATCTTTTACTTTAATATCACGATCAATTCCTGCTTTCGTCAAAATAGTGTTAGCTGCACTACGACCAATCCCATAGATATAAGTCAAAGCAACTTCACCTCTCTTATTTTGTGGCAAGTCAACGCCAACTATTCTTATAGCCATATTCCTTACTTAATTATTTTGCAAAAATAATAAATTATCCCTGACGTTGTTTATACTTAGGATTTTTCTTATTAATTACGTACAAACGCCCCTTTCTTCTAACGATTTTGCAATCCGGGGTACGCTTCTTCAAAGATGCTCTTACTTTCATATTTCGTTCTTTTTTTATTTGTATCTAAAAGCAATTCTACCTTTTGATAGATCATAAGGAGACATTTCAACTCTCACCTTATCCCCTGGAAGAATTTTTATATAATGCATTCTCATCTTCCCTGAAATATGGGCAGTAATCTCATGTCCATTCTCCAATTCTACACGAAACATTGCATTAGACAATGCTTCTACAATTACACCATCTTGTTCAATTGCTGACTGCTTAGCCATATAAAACTATTTAAATTGCGTTATCACCTAGAACTTCTTCTAAAAACTTAAATGAAGATAATATTTCAGAACCCTCAGGATGGATAGCAATACAATGTTCAAAATGCGCAGAGCATTTCCGATCTTTTGTTCTTACAGTCCAACCATCCCGTTCAAAGACCACGTTCTTGCTTCCCATATTAATCATCGGTTCAATACAAATGCACATACCACTTTTTAATAATGGTCCACATCCCCTTCGTCCATAATTAGGAACTTCAGGTTCCTCATGCATTTTCTTTCCGATACCATGACCCACCAATTCTCTTACGACAGAATAACCTTTCGATTCACAATAGGTCTGCACCGCATTACTAATATCTCCGATTCTTTTCCCAGCTACAGCGGCTTGTATTCCTCGATATAAAGCCTCTTTCGTTGTACGTAAAAGGGTCTTTACTTCTGGAGAGACATCCCCTACACAAAATGTATAAGCAGAATCTCCAACAAATTCATTCAATATAGTACCACAATCAATAGAGACAACATCCCCTTCCTTTAGAATCATCTTAGAAGAAGGTATACCATGTACTACTTGCTCATTAACAGATGCACATATTGAATTAGGAAAACCACCGTACCCTAAAAAAGCCGGAACAGCACCATGATCTCTGATAAATTCTTCAGCTATCTTATCAAGTTGCAAAGTTGAAATACCTGGAGCAATATGCTTGGCTAATTCACCTAACGTCATACCAACCAATTGATTCGCATCACGCATCAACTTGATTTCTTCATCTGTCTTTAAATAAATCATTCCAAATTAATAAGCAATGCCCGCACGGCCCTTAATTCTACCTGACTTCAATAATCCGTCATAATGACGCATCAATAAATGACTCTCTACTTGTTGCAAAGTATCCAATACAACACCAACAAGAATCAATAATGATGTACCACCAAAGAACTGCGAGAATTCCATACTCACTCCCGCAATTCTTGCAAAAGCTGGCATAATAGCAACTATTGCTAAAAATATTGCACCCGGAAGTGTAATACGATCCATTATGGTATCCAAGTAATCCTTGGTATGTTTACCCGGTTTAACCCCTGGAATAAAACCATTATTTCTCTTCAAATCATCAGACATCTGAGTTGGATTAATGGTAATAGCAGTATAAAAATAGGTAAATAGTATAATTAATACTGCGAACACAAAATTATACCAAAAACCAGTATTATCCATAAATGCAGCCCAAAAACCTGTTTGATCTGCGGTATTAGAAAAACCAACGATTGAAATAGGAATAAACATGATTGCCTGTGCAAAAATGATTGGCATCACATTAGCAGCATTCACCTTTAATGGAATATACTGACGTGCTCCGCCATATTGCTTATTCCCGACTATCCTTTTGGCATATTGAACAGGCACTTTTCTTACACCTTGAACTAACAAAATAGCACCTGCAATAACCAACAAAAGAATCAACATTTCAATCAAAAACATTACCAAACCTCCTGTTTTTTCACTAGTTCTAGAGATGAACTCCTGAAAAAGAGAATGCGGCAAACGGGCTATAATACCAACCAAAATGATGAAAGAGATTCCATTTCCAACTCCTTTGTCTGTAATTCTTTCGCCTAGCCACAAAATAAACATACTTCCTGCAGCTAAAATAATCGTAGAAGATATCGTAAACCATATACCTCCGGGCAAAGATGCTCCTACAGCTTTTAATTGTACACTCAAGTTCACCAAATAAGTGGGACCTTGAAATAACAAAATTGCTACCGTAAGATAACGTGTCCACTGATTAATCTTTCTACGACCGCTTTCCCCTTCCCGTTGCATTTTCTGGAAAGAAGGAACTGCTATGGCCAACAATTGCATCACAATAGAAGCAGAAATGTATGGCATAATCCCTAATGCAAAGATAGACGCATTAGAGAATGCGCCACCCGAAAACATATCAAGCAATGCCAACAAACCACCTCTCGTTTGTTCTTGTAAAGCGGTCAATGCCTTAGGATCAATACCTGGAAGAACAACAAATGTACCAAAACGGTATATTATTACCAACAAAAGAGTGGTGAGGATCCGATTTCTCAGATCCTCAATCTTCCAAATATTCTTAATAGTTTCAACTGCTCTCATACCTTAGAGTTTAACGACCGTTCCACCCACAGCCTGAATAGCAGCCTCAGCTGATTTAGAAAAAGCGTGAGCTTCAACTTCTAATTTAGCCGTCAAACTACCATTACCAAGAATTTTAACCAACTGAGATGCTGAAATAAAACCAGCAGCCACTAATTCTTCAATTCCAATCTTAGACAGATTCTGAGCTTCTGCCAATTGCTGCAAAGTTGAGATATTAATAGCTTTATATTCTACTCGGTTAATATTCTTGAAACCAAACTTAGGTAAACGTCTTTGGATAGGCATCTGACCACCTTCGAAACCTATCTTGTTCTTATAACCAGATCTAGATTTCGCTCCTTTGTGTCCTCTTGTAGAAGTACCTCCCAAACCAGAACCTGGACCACGACCAATTCTTTTGCGAACTTTCGTCGAACCTGCAGCTGGCTTTAAATTTGATAAATCCATATTGTGCAATTTTTGTTTCAATCAATTATTACTTTACAACAGAAACCAAGTGTTTTACTTTCTCCACCATACCTAAAATAGAAGGAGTAGCTTCGTGTTCAACAACCTGATTCATCTTTCTTAAACCCAGAGCATCCAAAGTTCTCTTTTGGTCTTTCGGGCATTTAATTCTACTTTTTATTTGCTGAATTTTAATAGTTGCCATAAAAAAACCTCCCTAATTAACCCTTAAATACTTTTTCTACAGATACTCCACGATTTTGAGCTACAGTAAACGGACTTCTTAACTCATTTAATGCGGCAATAGTAGCCTTCACCAAATTATGAGGATTCGAAGAACCTTTTGATTTAGCCAAAACGTCAGTAATACCAACACTTTCCAATACAGCACGCATAGCACCACCAGCCTTTACGCCAGTACCATGAGACGCAGGTCTAAGCAGAACCTTCGCACCACCAAATTTGGCTACTTGCTCATGAGGAATAGTTCCCTTATGAACCGGAACACGAATCAAATTCTTCTTAGCAGCTTCCACACCTTTCGCGATAGCTGTTGTTACTTCGCCTGCTTTACCTAAGCCCCAGCCAATGACTCCATCTTCATTGCCAACTACAACAATAGCAGCAAAACTAAATGTACGTCCACCTTTTGTTACCTTAGTTACGCGGTTGATAGCGACCAATCTATCCTTCAATTCTAAGTCGTTGGTCGATTTAACTCTATTATTAACTCCTGCCATCTTTTTTAAAATTTAAGGCCGCCGTTACGTGCAGCATCTGCCAATTCTTTAATTCTACCGTGATACAAGTAACCATTACGGTCAAAGACTACAGTCTGAACGCCAGCTTCCTGTGCATTTTTAGCAATCAATTCACCAACCTTGGCTGCAATTACTTTTTTAGGAGCCTTTTCTTCCATCTTCAATGAAGAAGCAGAAGCCAACGTCTTTCCAGTCGTATCATCAATAACCTGTGCATAGATTTGTTTATTACTTCTAAACACAGTCAGGCGAGGACGTTCAGTTGTACCTGAAATCTTACCTCTTACACCTGCTTTTATCTTTAATCTTCTTTCTTGCTTCGTTGTCATGATAATTTCAGTTTACGTAGATTACTTACCTGCTGACTTACCAGACTTTCTGCGAATCTCTTCACCCACAAATTTAATACCTTTTCCTTTATAAGGTTCAGGCATACGGAATGAACGAATCTTTGCACAAATCTGACCAATCAACTGCTTATCAGCAGATTCAAGGATAATAAGAGGATTCTTATTTCTCTCAGACTTTGTTTCAACTTTCACTTCTTTAGGTAACTGCATATAAATATTATGCGTATAACCCAAAGACAAATCTAACAGCTGACCTGTATTTGAAACGCGGTAACCAACACCAACTAACTCAAGTTCTTTCTTATAGCCTTCAGATACGCCAACCACCATATTGTGAATCAAAGCACGATATAAACCATGCAGTGCACGGTGATTCTTGTCATCTGTCGGTCTTGTCAATGTAATTACGCCGTCTTCGTAAGCTACATTAATATCAGGATTCACAGCTTGGACAAGTTCTCCCTTCGGACCTTTTACCGTTACAACATTATCCTTAATTGTTACTGTAACCCCTGCCGGTACATGAATTGGTAATTTTCCTATTCTTGACATTCTTCTTTCCTCCTAAATTAATAAACGTAACATAATACTTCGCCGCCAATTTTCAAGTCGCGAGCTTCCTTGTCAGTCATTACACCTTTAGAAGTAGAAAGAACGGCAATACCTAAACCATTCAATACTCTCGGCATGTCTTTGTAGCCAGTGTACTTACGCAAACCTGGTGTAGAAACTCTTTCAAGTTTCTTGATTGCATTTACTTTGTTTACCAAGTCATACTTCAAGGCAATTTTAATCGTACCCTGAGGACCATCATCTACAAACTTAAAATTAAGAATGTAGCCCTTGTCGAAAAGGATCTTTGTGATCTCTTTCTTTAAATTTGACGCCGGCACTTCAACAACTCTGTGCTTCGCTTTGATTGCATTACGCAATCTTGTCAAATAATCTGCAATAGGATCTGTCATATAAATTATTAATTAAATTGATCCGGCCATCCGGACAATATTTAAAATAAAAACACTTACCAACTTGCTTTCTTCACACCCGGGATTAAACCTTGAGATGCCATTTCACGCAATTGAATACGAGAAATTCCGAATTGGCGAATATATCCTTTCGGACGCCCTGTAATTTTACAACGATTATGCAAACGTACAGGAGAAGCATTCTTGGGAAGAGCCTGCAAAGCTTCATAATCACCTGCAGCTTTCAGCTCAGCACGCTTAGCAGCATATTTTGCCACCAACTTTGCTCTCTTCACCTCACGGGCTTTCATACATTCCTTAGCCATAATTACTTAGTCTTTTTTAGCATTCTTAAAAGGCAAACCAAATTCTCTTAATAGAGCATAACCTTCTTCGTCTGTCTTCGCAGAGGTTACAAAGGTAATATTCATTCCCAATATCTTGGTAATATTATCGATATTTATTTCAGGAAAAATAATTTGTTCCTGAATACCGAGTGTATAATTACCTCGTCCATCCAACTTACCTTCAATTCCTTTAAAGTCACGAATACGCGGCAAAGCAATGCGCACAAGTCTTTCTAAGAATTCGTACATCCGCTCACGACGTAAAGTTACCATAACACCGATTGGCATTTTCTTACGCAACTTGAAATTAGAAATATCCTTCTTAGAAACTGTAGCAACAGCCTTCTGACCTGTAATTGCAGTCAATTCACTGATAGCGATATCAATAATCTTCTTATCAGCAACAGCCATACCCAACCCCTGATTGATTACTATTTTCTTCAATACAGGGACTTGCATAACAGACTTGTATCCGAATTCCTTCGTCAAAGCAGGAACAATTCTGTCCTGATATTCTTTCTTAAGACTGGCAGTATTGATCATTTAATTTCCTCCCCAGATTTTTTTGAATAACGCACTAAAGCACCTTTATCATTCAATCTACGACCAATACGCGTCGGCTTCCCTGACTTCGGATCAACCACATTCAGGTTAGAAATATGAACAGGAGCTTCCTTCTTCTCAATCCCTCCTTGAGGGTTCTTTGCATTAGGCTTAGTATGCTTCGATACCATATTAATACCTTCAACAACGGCACGCTTTTCTTTTACCAAGACTTTCAAAACACGACCTGTCTTGCCTTTGTCTTCGCCAGTATTAACAAAAACTATATCGCCTTTTTTGATATGTAATTTGCTCATTACTCTAATTTTTACAAAATGTTAAAGCACTTCTGGTGCAAGAGAAACGATCTTCATATTTGTCGCACGAAGTTCTCTCGCTACCGGACCGAAGATACGACTACCACGAATATCACCACTCGCATTTAACAACACACATGCGTTGTCATCAAAACGAATATAAGAACCATCCGCACGGCGGATTTCTTTCTTTGTACGCACGATAACAGCTTTCGAAACTGCACCCTTTTTAACATCACTCGATGGGATCACGCTCTTAATAGCTACGACAATCACATCACCTACTGTTGCATAACGTTTTTTAGTTCCACCTAAAACACGGATACACAAAGCTTCTTTTGCACCGCTATTATCTGCTACTACTAATCTTGACTCTTGTTGTATCATGTTACTTAGCCCTTTCGATTATTTGAACTAATCTCCATCTTTTTGTTTTGCTCAAAGGACGAGTTTCCATAATTCTTACGGTATCGCCAATGTTGCATTCATTCTTCTCATCATGAGCATGATATTTTTTCGTCTTATTGACGAATTTACCATAAATGGGGTGTTTTTCCTTCCATTTAACAGCAACAGTAATGCTCTTATCCATTTTGTTGCTTGTTACCACGCCCGTTCTTTCTTTTCTTAAATTTCTAGTTTCCATCAGGCTCAATTATTTGTTGTTAAGTTCTCTTTGGCGCAATTCGGTTTTCATGCGCGCAATCATCCTGCGTTGTTGTCTAATCTGTGCAGGATTTTCACTCGGAGTAATGCTGTGGTTTATTACCTTCATTTCGTAAGCAGCCACCTCTGCATTAACTCGTTCAAGCAACTCATTTGTGCTCAATTCTCTAATTTCTGCATTCTTCATAACCAATTACGCATTTTGATTTTGCATATCATAATCACGTCTCACAACAAACTTTGTCGTTACAGGAAGTTTCTGGGCAGCTAAGCGCAAAGCTTCTTTTGCAACTTCAAAGGAAACACCTTCAATTTCAAAAATCAGACGACCTGGGGTAACAGGGGCAACAAAGCCTTCCGGATTACCTTTACCTTTACCCATACGGACTTCAGCAGGCTTCTTTGTAATCGGCTTGTCCGGGAAAATACGAACCCAAACCTGACCTTGACGCTGCATGTATCGCGTTACAGCGATACGAGCAGCTTCAATCTGACGTCCCGTAATCCACTTACTTTCTAATGACTTTATTCCAAAAGAACCGAAGGCCAACTGATTGCCGCGTTGAGCTTCACCCTTCATGCGGCCTTTCTGTTGTCTTCTGAACTTTGTTTTTTTCGGTTGTAACATCTCTACTTAAATTCTAACATTTAACGATTAGCTTTCTTTCTCTTGAAGTTTCTGTCTCTGTTGCCGCCGGCATTTTCGTTTCTACGAGCTGAATCTTTCGTTGAAGTGAAAGAAGGAGCGAGATCTCTCTTACCATATACTTCTCCACGACAAATCCAAACCTTAACACCGATCAAACCAACTTTTGTTAATGCTTCAGCCAAAGCATAATCAATATCTGCTCTGAAGGTGTGCAACGGAGTTCTACCTTCTTTATACATTTCTGAACGAGCCATTTCTGCCCCATTCAAACGACCAGAAATCTGGATCTTGATACCTTCAGCACCCATTCTCATAGTAGATGCTATAGCCATTTTGATAGCACGACGGTATGCGATCTTACCTTCCAATTGACGAGCAATATTGTTTGCAACAATCACAGCATCCAACTCAGGACGTTTTACTTCAAAGATGTTAATTTGTACATCTTTATCCGTAATCTTCTTCAATTCTTCTTTCAGCTTATCAACTTCCTGACCACCTTTACCAATGATGATACCTGGACGTGATGTGCAAACAGTTATTGTTATCAATTTCAGCGTACGTTCTATAACAATACGCGATACACTAGCCTTTGCAAGACGGGCATTCAGATATTTACGGATTTTGCTATCTTCTAACAAAGTATCTCCGTAATTCTTGCCGCCATACCAATTGGAATCCCAACCACGAATGATTCCCAAACGATTACTAATCGGATTAACTTTTTGTCCCATCTGCAATTAATTTTGACTATCTTTTTTACTAAGTGTATCAACAAACAGCGTTACATGGTTCGAACGTTTACGAATTCTGTAACCTCTACCTTGCGGAGCCGGACGCATTCTCTTCAATGTCGTAGCACAATCTACACTAATAGAAGAGATATACAAATCTCCAGCTTCTGCTTTCCGTTCATTTTTCTGCTCCCAGTTAGCAATTGCTGAACGAAGCAATTTTTCTACTCTTGCTGCAGCTTCCTTGTTTGAAAACTTCAAAACACCAAGTGCACGGAAAACTTCCATGCCACGAACCATGTCCACCACTAAACGCATCTTGCGAGGAGAGGTCGGCACGTTACGCAATTTTGCGAAATACATGGTCTTTTGGGCTTCTTTTCTTGCTTCAGCAGATATTCTTTTTCTAGCACCCATTTTTTTCGATTCTTTTTTCAGTTGTTAGATTCCTGCTTACCGATTATTTTTTCTTATTACCGGCATGGCCACGGAATGTACGAGTTGGAGAGAATTCACCCAACTTGTGTCCTACCATATTTTCGGTTACAAAAACAGGAATAAATTTATTTCCATTGTGAACTGCAATAGTATGGCCTACAAAATCAGGCGAAATCATTGAAGCTCTTGCCCATGTCTTAATGACAGCCTTCTTGCCTGACTCATTCATCGCCAGAACTTTCTTTTCAAGCTTTACATTAATATACGGGCCTTTTTTTAACGAACGACTCATAGTTTACTCAATTAATCAGATTATTTCTTTCTTCTTTCAATAATATATTTTGAAGAATGCTTCTTCGGAGCTCTTGTCTTCAAGCCCTTAGCATATAAGCCATTGCGTGATCTAGGATGACCACCGGAAGCACGTCCTTCACCACCACCCATCGGGTGATCAACCGGGTTCATTACAACACCACGGTTGTGCGGACGACGACCTAACCATCTAGAACGACCGGCTTTACCTGATTTTTCAAGACCATGGTCTGAATTACCTACTGCACCGATTGTAGCTTTACAAGCGGCAAGAATCTTTCTGGTTTCGCCAGAAGGCATCTTAATGATTGCATAAGCACCTTCCTTAGAAGTCAGCTGAGCAAATGCTCCGGCAGAACGCACCAACTTAGCACCCTGTCCCGGACGAAGCTCAATGTTGTGAATAATTGTACCTACAGGTATATTCGCCATCGGCAAGGTATTACCTACTTCCGGTGCGGCATCGCTACCTGAAACCACTGTCTGGCCTACTTCCAATCCATTCGGAGCGATGATATAACTCTTTGCTCCATCTGCATAATACAACAGTGCAATACGTGAAGTACGGTTCGGATCGTACTCAATAGATTTAACTGTTGCAGGAATGCCATCCTTGTTTCTCTTGAAATCGATAATTCTGTACTTACGTTTGTGGCCACCACCGATATAACGCATTGTCATTTTACCAGTGTTGTTACGACCACCTGTACTCTTCTTACCTACTACAAGAGACTTCTCTGGTGTACTTGCAGTGATTTTATCAAATGCACCAATAACTTTGTGTCTCTGCCCCGGTGTCGTGGGCTTCAATTTACGTATTCCCATTTCTCTTTTTAGATATTACTAAAGAAATCTATTGTTTCTCCTTCTTTCAACGTTACAATTGCTTTCTTATAAGCAGCCTGCTTGCCATTGATAATACCAGACTTTGTATAACGGCTTTTACGCTTACCAGCGTAGTTGATGGTATTCACATCAACTACGGTTACATTATACATATCTTCTACAGCTTTTTTAATCTCCAGCTTATTAGCATCAGGAGAAACACGAAAACCGAAACGATTCGGAAATTTCTCTGTAATCGCTGTCTGCTTTTCTGTTACTATAGGCTTAATAATAATTCCCATTTCTTTACTCCTTATGCATTAAACATTTTATCAATAGCGGCAACAGTACTTTCCGTCAAAACCAAATTAGCGGCATCCAGCACGCAGTATGTATTGATGTCAGATACTGTTACGACATTTGTCTTCTGTAAATTACGAGCGGACAAATATACGAAATTATTTTTCTCCGGTAAAACCACAAGAAGCTTTTTGTTAGCAACTTTCAGGTTTTTAGCAATTGTTATAAATTCTTTAGTCTTAGGAGCTTCCATTGTGAAGTCTTCAACTATAACAATTGCGTTATTCTTAGCCTTATAAGACAAAGCTGACTTGCGAGCTAATGCCTTTACTTTCTTATTCAGCTTAAAACTATAAGAACGAGGTCTCGGGCCAAATACACGACCACCACCTACCAACACCGGAGAATTGATATCACCACGACGAGCACCACCGCCACCTTTCTGACGGATCAGCTTGCGAGTACTACCAGATACTTCGCTTCTTTCTTTCGACTTGTGCGTACCTTGACGCTTATTAGCCATATATTGCTTTACGTCCAAGTAAATTGCATGGTCGTTAGGCTCAATGCCGAAAATAGCATCATTCAAAGTTACCTTTCTTCCGGTATCTTCGCCTTTAATATTTAATACGTTCAGTTCCATTATTTCTCAATTAATAAGATTGAACCTTTTGCTCCAGGAACAGATCCCTTCAATAATAAAAGATTGTGTTCCGGCATCACCTTAATCACCTGTAAGTTCTGAACTGTTACACGTTCATTACCTAACTGGCCTCCCATTCGCATTCCCTTGAATACTTTCGCAGGGAAAGAACAAGCACCGATAGAACCCGGTTTACGTGCACGGTTATGCTGACCGTGAGTAGACTGACCTACACCACCAAAACCATGACGTTTTACTACACCTTGGAAACCCTTACCTTTAGAAGTTCCCACAACATCCACAAAACCGGCGTTTTCAAAGTAATCAACAGTGATTACATCGCCCAGTTTGTAGTCTCCTTCATTTTTGAACTCGGCCAAGTATCTCTTGGGGGTTACGCCTGCCTTTTGGAAATGGCCCATCAACGGCTTCGTCGTGTGCTTTTCTTTCTTATCGATAAAGCCCAACTGCATTGCTTCGTAGCCATCTTTTTCCAAAGTCTTTACTTGAGTAACCACACAAGGACCAACTTCGATAACAGTGCATGGAAGATTCTTTCCCTCGGCACTGAAAACGGATGTCATTCCGATTTTCTTTCCTAATAATCCTGGCATTTCACTTTAATTTTAAATACTTACACTTTAATTTCTACTTCTACACCGCTCGGCAATTCCAACTTCATCAGCGCATCTACTGTCTTTGCTGTTGAACTGTAAATGTCGATCAATCTTTTGTAAGAAGATAATTCGAACTGCTCGCGAGACTTCTTATTGACGAATGTTGAGCGGTTCACCGTAAAGATACGTTTGTGAGTAGGCAGAGGTATCGGACCGCTTACTACTGCACCTGTAGCCTTTACTGTCTTTACGATTTTCTCGGCAGACTTATCTACCAGAGAATAATCGTAAGACTTCAATTTAATTCTGATCTTTTGGCTCATATTTATTTATAAGTTTCTAAATATTATTTGATCAAATCAACGCGTCCCTGAACTTCTGCCAATACTTGCTTAGCAATAGCCGATGACACCTGAGCATAGTGCGAGAACTGCATTGAAGAGGTTGCACGACCTGAAGTAATCGTACGCAAAGCCGTTACATAACCGAAGGTTTCTGCCAATGGAACTTTAGCTTTCACAATGCGGGCTCCTGTACGGCTGGATTCCATGCCTTCTACTTGGCCACGACGTTTGTTCAAGTCTCCGATGACATCACCCATGCTTTCTTCCGGAGTTACAACTTCCATCTGCATGATCGGTTCCATCAAGCAAGGACCTGCCTTTTCGCAAGCGTTCTTGAATGCTTGGATAGCGGCGATTTCGAATGACAACTGGTCAGAGTCAACCGGGTGGAAAGAACCATCGATCAAAGTTACTTTCAATTTATCAACCGGGAAACCTGCCAATACACCATTCTTCATAGCCTTTTCAAAACCTTTCTGTACAGAAGGTATGAATTCCTTAGGAATGTTACCACCCTTGACTTCATCGATAAACTGCAAAGAACCTTCGAAGCCTTCATCTACCGGTTCTACACGTACGATGATATCGGCAAACTTACCACGACCACCAGACTGTTTCTTGTAAACTTCACGCAATTCAACCGGTTTCGTGATAGCTTCCTTATAAGTTACCTGAGGCTTGCCTTGGTTACATTCAACCTTGAACTCACGTTTCAGACGGTCGATGATGATATCCAAGTGCAACTCACCCATACCGCTGATGACAGTCTGACCTGTTTCCTCGTTAGTCTGTACGCGGAATGTCGGGTCTTCTTCAGCCAACTTCGCCAAGCCCATACCCAGCTTGTCCAAGTCTTTCTGAGTCTTCGGTTCTACAGCGATACCAATAACCGGATCGGGGAATTCCATTGATTCCAATGTGATCGGATTGTTTTCGTCGCAAAGCGTATCACCTGTACGGATATCCTTGAAACCTACACCTGCACCGATATCACCACAACCGATTACTTCCATCGGGTTCTGCTTGTTTGAGTGCATCTGGAACAAACGTGAGATACGTTCTTTCTTACCTGAACGTGTGTTCAACACATAAGAACCAGCTACCATCGAACCTGAATATACGCGGAAGAAGCACAAACGTCCTACATACGGGTCTGTTGCGATCTTGAATGCCAACGCAGTCAGCGGTTCTTCAAACAACGGCTTGCGAGTAATTACTGTATCCGGATCTCTCGGATCTGTACCTTCGATAGCCGGTGTGTCTTCCGGACTCGGCAGATAAGCACAAACAGCATCCAACAATGTCTGTACACCTTTGTTCTTGAAAGATGAACCACAAATCATCGGGTTGATCTGCATAGACAAAGTTCCTTTGCGGATAGCTGCCTGGATTTCTTCTTCCGTGATCGTTGAAGGATCATCGAAATATTTCTCCATCAAAGCATCGTCGCATTCAGCCAATGTCTCGAGCATCTTGTCGCGCCATTCTTCAGCTTCGGCTTGCAATTCAGCAGGAATTTCTCCTACTTCATATTCAGCACCCATTGTCTCATCATGCCAAATAATAGATTTCATGCGAACCAAATCCACGACGCCTTTGAAGCTTTCTTCAGCACCGATAGGAATCTGAATCGGACAAGGTGTTGCACCCAATACTTCTTTTACCTGACGGACTACTTCAAAGAAGTTGGCACCCGAACGGTCCATCTTGTTTACATAACCGATACGCGGTACATTGTATTTGTCTGCCTGACGCCAAACCGTCTCAGACTGCGGTTCCACACCACCTACTGCACAGAAGGCAGCTACGGCACCATCCAATACACGCAAAGAACGTTCAACTTCTACTGTAAAGTCCACGTGCCCCGGAGTATCGATCAAATTGATTTTATACTTATCGTTCTTATAGTTCCAGAAAGTTGTCGTAGCAGCAGAAGTGATGGTGATACCACGTTCCTGCTCCTGTTCCATCCAGTCCATCGTTGCAGCACCGTCGTGCACTTCACCAATCTTGTGAGTCAGACCAGTATAGAAAAGAATACGTTCAGATGTCGTAGTCTTTCCGGCATCGATATGCGCCATGATACCGATGTTTCTGGTATATTTCAATTGTTCGTCAGCTTTTGTTGCCATGATTTAATTCTTCTTCGGTTGATAATAATTTTAGAATCTAAAGTGTGCGAACGCACGGTTAGCTTCTGCCATGCGGTGCATATCTTCTTTTCTCTTGAATGCGCCACCCTGATTGTTGAATGCATCCACGATTTCAGCAGACAGTTTGTCCGACATCGTCTTGCCGCCACGCTTGCGGGCGAAAATAATCAGGTTCTTCATTGAGATGGATTCCTTACGATCCGGACGAATCTCTGTAGGTACTTGGAAAGTGGCTCCACCTACGCGACGTGATTTTACTTCTACTTGAGGGGTAATATTATCAAGCGCTGCTTTCCAGATTTCAAGTGCAGATTTTTCCTCGTTAGGCAATTTAGCCTTAACGCTATCCAATGCGGAATAGAAAATTTCGAAGGCAATGCTCTTCTTGCCATCGTACATTAAATGATTAACGAACTTCGTTACTTTAACATCACCATAAACAGGATCTGGCAATACCTGTCTTTTCTTGGGCTTTGCTTTTCTCATTTGTTTCCAATAAATTTCGTTTCTTTCTTTGGTTGCCTTATTTTGTCTTCAACGGTTCCGCTGAACCATTTACTCAACCTATTAGCCTATCCAAATACTCAAACCAGTTTTTAATACTTAATTTAAAATTCTCAGTTTGATAGGGATCAGTTTTTACTTCTTGCCCTTAGCAGGAGCCTGTCCCGGTTTCGGACGCTTTGCACCGTATTTCGAACGACGCTGTGTGCGGCCATTCACGCCGGCTGTATCCAAAGTACCGCGAACGATGTGATAACGTACACCCGGAAGATCCTTTACACGACCACCACGAACCAACACGATTGAGTGTTCCTGCAAGTTGTGCCCTTCGCCCGGAATGTAAGAGTTCACTTCCTTACCGTTTGTCAAACGTACTCTCGCTACTTTACGCATCGCTGAGTTCGGTTTCTTCGGTGTCGTCGTGTAAACACGTACGCATACGCCACGTCTCTGCGGACATGAATCCAACGCAGGTGATTTACCTTTTACCACCAAAGTTTCCCGTCCTTTTCTAACTAATTGCTGAATTGTAGGCATTTCTTTTTCTTTTTAAACTTTGATTGTGTTATTATTATTTTTCTATTTCTATCTCGTCTATGGCAAGGAGCGGCTTTTCTTTTCACATTATCAATATCTTATCTTCGTTTTTCAGCATACCCCTCGCTTAAAACGCTGCAAAATTACAGATTTGTTCCCGTTCCGCAATGAATCTTAGGGAGTAAGTTCGTCCAAGAATATGTTTTTATGTTTTTTTAACCAGACTACTCCTCTATTCCTATATAAAATAAGGGTTACGAGCTTTCTTCCCAGCTCATAACCCCTACCCTCTTTTTAATTCTCAATTCTCAACTCTCACCTTTTAAAAGATTCTTCCCGCCAACCGGAACTTTATCACCGGATAAACCGTCAGCTTATCGATGATGTCGTTGAAGGTATTGTCGTCGGATACTTCATCGAGGATTTCCAAATTACCATAATCGGTATAGACTTCCGGTGTCCCATGGAACTGCACGCCTAACTCAAACATGAAGTTCACTCGCTTGCTCGGCACGGCGCATCCCCAACCCAAACCTACATACGGACGGAAATTGTTGGTGCGCAACCCGCCGGATACGTTACCATTCTCGTCCACCGGCAAGGTGTAGTCGCCGATTTCGATTCCTGCCGACTGGCCCGTAGCTATGTCTTGAGCCAACTCATCGCTATGTCCATTTATCTTTACCAAGGTGTTTCCACCAAAAGAAGCACCCACGCAGGCAAACAGACCCAAACTACGGAAGGGATAAACATTGACCAGGACTTCGCCCGTCGCTCTGCCTAATTCTCCACCTACGTTCATTTCACGGTCGAAGGTCTGCCCATTGCTGGTGATGTCCACATCGACATCGGTATCGAACGAGATGTTCGGCATAAAGCTTACTCCCGCACGCAGAGCGAGATAATTGCCTATCGGCGTTGCCAAATCCACTCCAATACCTGTTGTACTAACACTCAGACCTACTCCTAATGAATTGAAGTAACCATAATCATGCTGTGCCTGCACACGTAAACTACTTGCTCCTGCTATAACCAGGGCTGCAATAAGAAATACTATTCTTTTCATATCTGTGTTTAATTTTATAATAGTAGATGGTGCAAAAGTAGGCATTTCTTCTTTATTCCTTATCCATTTCTCCGATTCTTTTTCCACAACAGGTAATTATTTAACTGTGTAAAGAAAAAGAATAGCATCGCCGAGCTCCCGACCGTCAGCAGGCAGGGCTGTAGCCGGGGATAGGTTTCAAAGAGTGCTGCCAGCGTGGTTATATCCTGTGCATACCCTAATCCGAAGAGGGCCGCAACGACGAGGAAGTATATCGCGAAGCCTATCACCAAGCCCCGTATGCCGTCGGACGGCACTTTCGCCCTCTGAATACGCCGTTCTTTGCGTACCAACTCCATGATTCGCAGATTGAGCGATGCCGAGGGCCTCTCTGCCGTTCCCTCCAGAAGCGAGCGGGTCAAACTATCTATATCCTGTTTATTATCTGTCATAATGCAACGTATTTAGTTCGTTCTTCATATACTTTTCCAGTTGTTCGTAGAAATGCTTGCGTCCCCGGAAGAGGCGGGTCTTGATATTCGCCTCCGTGAGGTCGGTTATCTTCCCGATTTCTTCCACCGTGCATTCCTCCAGGTAGTAGAGTGTTAGGAGCAGCGATTCCGAGGTAGGCAACCGCTTCATCACCGCCGCGATAATCTCCTTTCGGTCTTTGCTCTCCAAGACGCCGAGCGCCGTCTCCTGCTCCGCCAGACTGATGTCTGTCTTACCCACTTCCTCATAATCATCAAAGAAGTGCCGACCGCGCAAAGCGTCGAGGGCAGTGCGATAGACAATGCGGTAGAACCACGAAGAGAACTTGCATTCCCCGCCGAACGACGGGAGGGCGCGGTACATCTTCAGGAACGCATCCTGCACCACCTCCTCGGCATCCTCGCGGTTCTCCACAATGCGCAGGGCAATCGTGTAGGCCATCTTCTCATACTTCGCGACGAGGCAGGAGAAACTCTGCGTATCCCCTGCCACTATGCGCCGTATCCAATCGCGTTCGTCCATCCGTCCTTACGCTATGTCCTCCTCGCTCCCGTCTTTCTTACGCAGCTTGAAGGCTATCAGGTAGTAAACCACGAATCCAAGACCGCCGCCCAGCATGATGAAACCGGGTATCAGCCATTCGCCGTCCTCCACGTAAGGTCTAACACACACACCGGCAATCAACCCCAGCGCGAGTCCAATCAGTACCAGTCCGTTGCACAGCGACCGCGATAGGCTCACCGGCTTCTTCTTGGGTTGCTCCAGCGTAACCCCGTGTTCAATCATCGACATCCGCTCTTTGTGCCGACCAATGACATACAATGTTCCAATCACTAAAATGGCTATTGCAGGCAAAATAAACAGCCCGATAATCGCAAAAATTCCTTCCATAAATTTTTGTTCCTTTCTACATTTAAATTAATACTACTTTTTTTGTTTCTTTGCACATAAGACGCGGTGCGTGTCGAAGAGGTTACAAAAATAAGAGAAAAATAAACGATAAAATACGCAAAGGTTATGGATCAAGAACTTCCCAAGGACAAACTTATCGAAGGCAAAACTGTTTTGATACAGGTGCAAAAGAGTTATCTGCCTGGCGTGGATGCTTACAAAGCCCATGTCTTCCACCGCCAAGTAATCGGCATCGACCAACTGGCCGACCTTGCCCATCAACGGAATGGTTCGCTGGATATCAGTACGCTACGCGGTGCCTTCCGCATTATGAAAGAGGCCATCTACGATGCTGTGCAAAATGGCTTTGACGTCGATCTCGAATTCTGCCGCTCCATGCTCACTCCTCTCGGAGCCTTCAACAATCCCCTAGAAGACTTCGACCCCGAACGCCACAGCCTCGAAGCGCGTCTCATTCCTTCGCCCCGCCTGCAACAATGCGCCGCATCATGCTCGGTGGAAAACACAGGCAAGGGCAAATCGACCGTCGATCCCGTCATCGCCCAAGTCAGCTTGGCTTTCAAAGCGAAAATAGCCGCTGCCGAACGACCCTTCAACCAAATCCCCGCCGGCCGCCCCAACCAACTCAGCATCCACGGCAAAAATCTGAAACTGATGGGCAGCCATCCGGAAGTAGGCATCACCATCCGCTGCCTCGCCACCGGCGAAAGCTATTTCTTCCCCCTTAATAAAAAGAATGAGGATCAGTTAGTAGCTAATTCCGTTTCACGCCTTTGCATCCTTCCCAGAATCACGTTCACGCCCGGAACCTGGGAGGTAAGCGTCGCCACCCAATACAGCCGCACCTATAAGCCCGTCAAATACTTACGTGTTGTGCGCCGCCAATTCGAGGTGTACAACAAGCCTTAACCGATATCTTCAAAGGTTACTTCCAACCTTGGAAGTATAATGTTATCCTAAAGCAAGACATATTACTTCCAAGGTTGGAAGTAGGTGCTTAAGGGAGAAGGAGGATGAGGGCATAGTTATCGGAAGATGGGGGTTGGAGGGAGAAGGAGCTTATCTTGCCACAATCAATACTTCATTGGAGTGCTGATTGCTCAATACATATTTGATTTTTCCGCTCTGATAAACCGTAACCTTTCGTCCTTGCGTTTCCAACAATCCAATCAATTCATCTATGGAAGGGATTCCGTTGGAGCGATAAGAAATAGCCAGAATGCTATCTTTAAACTGATTAAACAAATGATTGAAAGCTCCTTTGATGTGGCAGGCATCCGTCCAGACATTAGCTGTGCGCTTTAGGCGAAGGTGCTTGCTGGAATAATCTATCCGATTACTCCAATGTTCGTAATCTACCAACCCGTTCAGGAAATGATAGAAGTCGGCATAATCCACGCCTACGCCTGCTTCGTTCAGATAAGGCGTGTCAATGTACACCAAATCGTATGAAGAGGTAATGTCAAACACGTCTTGGTTGTTGGCACGACAAAAACGATGATTGTCGAACACCGCATCATTGGCTTCTTTGACGAACTTGCGGAAATGTACCTCGAACGGGGTGTCCCACGTCTTTTTATTGCCGAAACTGCGTTCCACGTCCTGCAAACGGACATAAAGATTCTTGCGATGGAACAAATTGTACGGGCGTTTGATAATGCACGACTGGAACAAGGCGAAATAGGCAATCGCCTGCTTGTAGGGATTGGCAATGTGCCGGATATTGCAGGAAACGATATCCAGCCAACGGTTCTCCTCGTCCGTGAAATATATGTCCTTGAACGTATCTTCGATGAAATGCGGATAGGTTATTCCGTCTTGTCGCTTCAACAACATTTCCATTTCCCAATCATCCAACACTACATCCCGGTTTTCTATCAATGCCTTTCCAATCAGGTAATTGAACGGAAGCAGGTCGTTATAAGTAACGGCCTTGCCCTCTTCCTTCAACCGATATGCCACGCAACCTGTACCGCCAAACGCGTCGAGTGCCGTTTGGAAGGAAATGTCCTTGATGCAGTCCCATATCCAATCGACGAACTTCAACTTGCTTCCTTGGTAGCGTGTGGTAGGGAATTTGGCTACGGTCGGCAACTCATCAAATAGTGATAATTGTGCTTGGCTCATATTCAGGAAATGCTCTTGAATCGTTTATACTCAGACAGATTGCTGTAATAAGGCTCTGCCAATTCAGCAGCTTTCGCCATATCTTTTGTAAGGTAATGCGTCCAATAGTCATCGAAAACGGCCTCGCCCAAAGAAGCAAACGGTCCGTTGCCATTCTTCAAATCTTCTATGTTGCTGATAGAGCCTATGTTCTTCGTGTTTCCGCTTCCCGGACGATCAGCAGCAATCTTCCATTTCTCCTGCACGAAAAACTCAAAGTCTTTCACCACGGAAATAATGTCTTCCAATTGCTCCAAAGCATATGTCTGCCGCTCGTCAATGCCTTCTACCGGCGTATAGATAATACCTAATACAATATGGGCTTTATACTCTTCATACGGGTGAGTGATATTTTTCAGGCTTTTCCGGTCGCGGAAGTAGCCGGTGAACGCTCCCAATGTCATACCGTTGATATGGGTTTCCGTCTTCCGATAACTGCTCTTCAAATCTACTGCAAACAGATTGCCTTTTTTGTCCTTGAAAGTGATGTCGGGATAGAAATTCTGTTCTTTGGTCAATTCTATCTCCAACTCGTTTCGGTTGGCAAAATCCAATATTTTAGGGAAGATATAAAGCTCTAATATCTTGGAAACAATCTTGGTGTCGGTGGAAATTGTATATATGGTTTTGTGAATGTCGATGAAGCCTTTCACCGCCCAACTGCCGTCCGCACAGCTGATAGCTGGAGCGAAATCGGTGACGGCTTCCCGCAATGATTGGATAAATCTTTCTTTCGTCATAATTTCGTTTTTTCAATTACACGGCAAAACTACAAAAAATACGCATAGTTTTTGAAGGAAAAATTTTCAAACTCTTTCAAACGCAGATAACACTACACAGATCATTTAATAAAATCTCTATCAAACGATAAAAAATCAATATCATACGACACCATTTTATGTTATCTGCGTTCTTTGCTATCTCAAAACATACAACTCGCCATCCCCATCTCCAGCCCCCTCAACTCAGCCAGCCCTCTCAGCCGTCCGATGCAGGAATAGCCGGGATTCATGCCTTCTTTGCGGAGGTCATCAACCATTTGGTGCCCATGGTCGGGACGGACGGGGATGGAGACACCGCGCCGCTGCTCCACTTCGAGGAGGGCACGCATCATGGCGGGCATATCGACATCGCCTTCCAAGTGGTTGGCTTCGTAGAAGTTGCCTTCGGCGTCGCGCTTGGTGCTGCGGAGGTGGACGAAGTTGATGCGGTCGCCAAACTCGCGCATCATCGCGGGGAGGTCATTGTCTGCCCGTATGCCTAAGGAACCGGTGCAGAGGCAAAGACCGTTGGAGGGATTGGGAACGCGCTCGACTAACTGGCGGAAATCGTCGGCGGCCGAGAGGATGCGGGGCAGGCCGAAGAGCGGATAGGGCGGGTCGTCGGGATGGATGACGAGGCTCACGCCGCATTCGTCCGCCACGGGGCATATCTCCCGAAGGAAATAGACGAGATGGTCGCGGAGGCGCGGGGCATCGATGCCGTCGTAACGGGCTAATTCGTGGCGGAACTGGTCGAGGGTGAAGCTCTCCTCGGCTCCAGGCAGACCGGCGATAATGTTCCGCGTCAGCTGTTCCTTTTCGCTGATACCCATCTGCTCGAAGCGGAGGCGGGCACGATGCTGCTCTTCCGCACTATATTCGTCCTTCGCCGCAGGGCGCTGGAGGATGTAAAGGTCGAAAGCCATCAACGCGGCACGCTCGAAACGGAGGGCACGCGAATGGTCGGGCATGAGGTAGGCTAAGTCGGTGCGCGTCCAGTCGAGGACAGGCATGAAGTTGTAGGTTACACAGCGGATGCCGCAGGCTGCGAGGTTGCGCAGCGTCTGTTTATAATGTTCGATATAAAGTTGGAAGTCGCCCGTTTGCGTCTTGATATGCTCGTGGACGGGAACACTTTCAACAACGCTCCAAGTCAGACCGGTTTCCGCAATCAGTTGTTGCCTACGGCGAATTTCATCTATCGGCCATACCTCGCCGTTGGGGATATGGTGCAGGGCGTGAACGATATCGGTAGCTCCAGCCTGCCGGATGTCCCAGAGGGAAACCGGGTCGGATGGACCATACCAACGCCAGGATTGTTTACAGAAATACATAGTCAATTGAAAATTGAGAATTGACAATTGACAATTAACAGAGAAGACAAAACAATTGTCCATTGTCAATTGTCCATTGTCAATTGATTATTAAATCGAGAACGCTTCAAAGCCACCATCGACTACCGTAACTGTACCTGACACGAAACGAGAGGCGTCGCTGGCCAGCCATTGCAGCGTGCCCAGCAAATCTTCCGGCTCGCCGAAGCGGTGGAAAGGCGTATGGGCGAGGATAGTCTCGGCACGGGGCGTAAGGCTTCCGTCGGGATTCGTCAATAACGCACGGTTCTGCTCCGTCAGGAAGAAGCCGGGAGCGATGGCATTGACGCGGATGCCTTCGCCAAACTTCATGGCCAGTTCGCCACAAAGGTACTTGGTGAAATTGACGACTGCTGCCTTAGCCGCACCATAACCCGCCACACGAGTAAGCGGACGAAGGGCAGCCTCCGAAGCTACATTAATGATAGAACCCTTGCCTTGCTCCGCCATGGCACGGGCAAAGACTTGGGTAGGAAGGATTGTGCCGAAGAGATTCAGTTCGACTACCTGGCGCATGGCGGCGAGGTCGAGGTCGAAGATGGTCTGGTCCGGAGCGATAGTAGCTCCCGGCATATTGCCTCCGGCAGCATTGATTAAGACATCGATACGAGAGAAGCGACGCAGGGTCTCGGCATATATCCGTTCCACGTCCTCAGCCTTCAAGACATCGCCTTGCTGGAAAACTGCTGAGCCACCGTTGGCCGTAACGGAATCGACCAAAGCCCGGCCGCGTTCTTCATTGCGTCCGACGACCACGACATTTGCCCCCTCGGAAGCGAAATGGCGGACCATCGCCTTGCCGAGCACACCCGTGCCGCCAGTGATGACGATGGATTTGTTTGTAAGAGAAAATAGGTTGTTCATAGGTTATATTGATATGTAGGCAAAAGTAGCGAATATCGCTGGAATAATCGAACAAAAACGACAGAATAATGAAACATACGAAAAAAGGGCGCACCCATGCAGATGCACCCTTTTCATCATCAAGTTAAGGGACGAGTTAGCGAACTTTTATCTTCTTCACTTCATCGCCAACCGTAACAATATACAGATTGTCCGGCAACGTGAACTGGACATCGCCACCCGGCACGTCCATCAGGCGGAACAAGGCGCCACTGAAGGAAACGACACGCACAGTCGCCGGTTGCGGGGTGTGGATGTGCAGCACGCCGTTGGCTGCCCAGACTTTGACGACATCACCGGAGATGTCGGCGGTTGCCGTGGGGACATCCGGGTCGTCAGGATCTTCGGGATCGGGATCAGGAGTTGGGGTTGGATCATCCGGGTCTTCGGGATCCGGGTCGGGCTTAGGCTCGTCGGCGACAGCCTCAGCATAAATCTTGATATAGCCATCCAAGCGATTGATGACCAGCTTACCCGTCTCTGCATCGTAGGTATAATCGACACCTTCCGTCTGCAGCACATCGTTCTTCTCTACCCTGATTGTTTCCGGGAGATGATAGCCTTCTTCTGCCACCAAAAGGTTGAGGGGCAGCGGATCATACAGGACAATCAGCGGAACCTCTTCGATAATGATACCGTCGAGCCCGCTATCATCTAAAACATTGTCGAGAGTAACTTTAAATGCCTCAACGGAAATCTCCACATCGCCCGTTACCTCTTCGATGGTTATCGTTCCGATGATACCCATCTCTTCACTAAATAAATATACATCCTCCACGTCCAATTCCGTTCCACCCATCGTTACCTTCACCAGATCATAGGGGATAATGTAACCTGCATCCGGAATTACAAGGACTTCCAGGGGGTCGCCGGCGGAAACGGTTTCGGGAAGCTCGTCGCCAAGTTCATTCTCGTAGCGGAAGTTCACGGCTTCGCTATAAGTTACAGTATAAACATCGGTGAGCGAGATGGCGGTGATGAATATCACGACATCACCAGTTACAGGAACAATTTCCAAAGCGGCAGTTCCGTCCTCGTTTAAAGCATAAGCATAGTCTTCACCATTTACCAGTTCCCGGCCACCCATCGTTACCGTTACGGTAGCAGGCAGTTTATAACCTTCTTTGGCTTTGAAAGTAATCGTATTCAAAGGTTTTCCAGCCTGAACCTTCTCTACTGCATTCTCATACGTTACATTCATGTCTTTTATCATGATGTCGTACCAATTATTATCAATAGCCTCCATCACAATAGTAATGGAACCCTTCACCGCATCCATCGTTATCCGCGCCTCCATCTTGTCTTCCGAAAGCTCATAGCCGAAGTTTTCGACTTCAGCATCACCTTCTAATAAACGAACGGCTTCCTTTTCAGGCAAGAGCCAGTTTTCATCCGCCTTGACCGTAACATCCAACGGCTCGCCTTCTTTGACAGAAATCGGAGCACCGACCAAAGAGATGTGCGGAGTATTCAAAATAACGCTGTAAGAACCATCTTCGATAAAGACCGCACGCAAGGTTACGTTGCTTTCCAATGTATAAGGATTGGAGACTTCTTCGCCAGTTGCAGTATCTATGATGTTTTCTAGCTTCCAACCTTCGGCGGGTTCCGCGTTTAAAGTAACTTCTGTTCCATAAGGCAAATCCACGTTGCCATCATCAGCAGAAAAGGTAATATCTTCCAAACCATTGTTGGCTGTTGCCATGAAAGTACCCTTTCCACTCAATTCCAACCGAATAAAATGCGGCACCGTCGGATCCTCCGGAATCGCCTTCGTCGTCTGTGCCTGCAAGCTGCCGGTAAACACCAGCAGCATTGCCATTAATGAATATATAATTCGTTTCATTGTCTATTCTTTTTTAATGTGATACAATTATTTAACAGAAACCTTGTAGGCCGTGCCGTCGCAAACGACAATGTAGATGCCCTGCGGCAACTGCTGGCGCTGCAGGCCGACGCTCCGTTCGAAGCGGCACTGCTGCACGCCGTTCATCGAGTAAACCGCTACATCTTTAGCCTCAGTCGTCTCGAAGCAGACGTGGCCGGATTCAGACCAGACACGGAAGCCGGTAACGGCCAAATCTTCGTTGGAAGTTGGGATGTCGCCGATGCGGAGGCTGGAAACTTGTTTCATTACGGCTTCGCTAGCTATCATGTAGGCTTGGAAAGGCGGAATGACTGGAGATTGCTGCAATTCGAAGCTGTTACCCGCATCATTCAAGACGTAAGCCTTGCCATTAACCATTAAGTTCTGCCAGTTCGGATTAGCGACGAAGTGGAACCAGTTGCCGTTTTCTTCGTTGTCATAGACTGCCGTATTCTTAGGAACTTCTACCGTATAAGGAGTATTCTGAGCAGCCCATTCAAAGATAACGTCTTCTTTTGCTGGATCTGAAGCTGCAAGATGAACACTTCCTTGTGATACAGCATACTGTCCAGTAGCACTATTAGGCGTTTCAAGTTTCCATTCTTGTTCATCCACAAACCGGAAACCGGTCTTCAAATATATGCCAGAAGCATCTTCCCGCATCCAAGTATCGAGAGGCATCGTCAGAGTTCTCCATTTACCTGTAGGAATATCCAAGAAGACCATTGTACTTCCTGTTACTGTTAAAGGCTGGTGCGCCTCTATCTGACCGCCGCCATATACACTCAGATTAGTAATCGTTGCATCAGTCGCATCTGCCGGTATAATATAGGTAGCACCACTTTGTACAATCACATTACTATACTTATGTCCTTCATAATAAGTAAGCGGCTCACCATCCGTAACAATAATTGTTGATGGGGATATTTCAAATACTATACAACCCAAAGTACCATCCTCTTTTGCATTGAAAACAGGTATCTCTGCTCCATCCTGATTTACAGCATCTACATACAAAGTTGTCGCAGCAGAACCCCTTTCACCAATGTAACAGTAAACAAATTTATATTCTTTACCTTCTACTAAATTGATCGTAAAATCTTCAGTCAGCAAGAAACCTTCATCAAGTTCTGGATTATCGATGATATTCAATTTCGTCCGCTTGCCTTCATCATTTTCATAATACACCTCAACCTCACCAAGAGATACTGCTTCTATGAATAAGCGCATAGAAACATTCTGATTATTTGCAAAGCTGGGAACATTCGTTGCTTTGATAGTAAATGGCAATATTTGGTTATGTGCACCTGATATAAAATCTTCGTTATATACCCAAGTCAGCGGTTTTTCGAGTACCGTCATTGTATAAGTTGGAGATGTCGGGGTTGCGTCAAAAGCTCTAAGATCATACTCTATTGTTTCAGAGATAAACTCTTTCGCATTCCATCTCATATAAATATCTATCAAGCCACCTTCTTTTATCATGTGAGAACCCACTTGGATAGTAGCTTTACCACCTTCATAGAAAACCAAGTTAGAACCATTACCTTCAACGGGCTTTTCAAGGTCATAAGCTATAGTTAAAGCATCTGCCCATGCAGGATTTTTCAAAGACAATTCAATCGTAGCAGATTCCCCTTCAGTCCAATCGTTCAACTTAATCTGAATAGGTTTATTGTTTGCCGTAAAACTTTGAATTAATTGCATATATTGACCATCAAACGGGTTGGAAAGCCATTCGACAGTAGAAGTAGGCATCTCTTCCTCTTCATACACTTCCCCATTTTCCTTCAATCCAATAGGCAAATTTACAGCTGAGGGCAGAAGTTTCCAATTCTCACCATCTGTAGAATAAACAAAAGAAACTCTTTGATTATCTGCTAATGGCACATTTATATTTATTGTTGATGTAGCATCAGAATAATAACTACTTTGATTAGCATTAAAACTAAAATGCACTTGCCTATTAGTAGGTGTAGGAATATTATCCAAATTATTCTCATCAACAATAGCTAATGCAACATAATAATCAATAGCTTGCTCATTTAAGTTTGTCAATCGATAAGCTATGCTGACTGTTCCCTTTTCAGACAAAGGAAATCCTCCTTCATATTGCATTATCGAAATATAAGGAGGTGCAGCTTCTACCGCTTCTCCCTCTGTTGGATGAATACCGATTATGGCTCCATAGCCAGATGCAGCAAATCCATTACCATCTCCATCATCATCCAAAGTTGTAAGGAGAAAATATCCATCATTATGAAAACCATTCCAGCCCCAGTTAATATGAACCATTCCATCAGGCTTATAACCATCACATACAAAAGCATGGCCCCCTTGTCTTGGATCTGTTCCGTTCAATATTACTGGGCGAGACGCATAAAGCTCTTGACTAATCAGTTTTTCCCACTCATCCCAATGATAATTATCTTTCACAACATACCGAGCAGAAGGGGCAAAACCAAAAACATTCTTCAAAGAAGAAGATATTTTTGCAGTAGTTGCACCACTAGAATAATTAGGTTCTATACCATTAGGAAAATAGGTTATCGCATAATTCATTTCAGCATTTACCCCACAATGCCACATTAACTCTGCAACAGCTTCAGCTTGTTCCGGAGTGTAATTACCAGCGACATATTCAGGCAACATATTATTCCAATCATATCCTTTATACTCAAGGAATATAGATTTTTGTTCTGTACTTCTCTCTTCTATTTTATAGCTATTAGGAGTAGAAGTTGGGATAGCATCATTTATTGTTATCGTATAACTATTTTTTGTAGATGTTACAAAAGGTGTTTGTAAATAATCACGATAATAATACATTACAATTGCTTGGGCTGTTGCCACACAACCAGTAACAGCATGTTCGTCAGCAAAGATTGGAGTTAATTTGTTATAGGGCTCACCCTGTCCCCACTTCGCCGTCTCCAGCAGCACCCCTTGGTTCGCCATCGACTTGCTTCCACTCAACCATTCCTGCCACTCTTTCTGTATGGCATCCGAGGCTGAAATATTCTGCGCTACCGCCCACGAAATTTCCTTCTGGTACATCTCCAGCCACCCTTTCATATTATCCGGCATCTTCTCCATATCCACCTCGCCTTCGGCACTATACCCCAGCACCGGCCGCACGCGGTCTTCCCCGGCGACGATGATGAAGCCGTCGCCCGTGCCCACATTGAAGATGTAGTAATCGGATTCGTTATCGGCAGAACGGAGGCCGGACTGTTGTTTCGCGGGAGCGGCATAGACGAGCTTCAAATCGCTACTGCTCCGAAGGTTAGACGGGCTGAGGCCCGCCGCCACGTTCGCAGCCACCTGCTGCGCCGTGTTCACACTTACCCGCTCTGCCCAGGTGATGCCGAGGGTCAGGCAGGCTAACAAGAGTAATGAAAGTCTTCTCATGTTCGTTGTGTTTTTAATTAGTATTAATGTATAAAATAATAATAGCGTGTTTCGTGCGTTTTTCCTTTTGCTGTGTCTCAGCGTATTACGTCGGGGCAACAACTTCAAAAAACGGCGTTTAACAATTCATCAACTCTTTCTAAATCAACATGCTGAAGCCTCAAAAAAAGGAACGTTTTTTCTGGCCACCTTTTCGGGGTTTCTGGAGGCAAAGTTAAGTAAAAATTTATCCTTCCAAACATTTCACAATAAGAATTTTACGTTTTATGCTCTAAAACATAAAAATCATAAAGAGATGACCAGAAAAAACGTTCATTTTTCTGGCCACCATCTTTCTTCAGAAACCATACGAAGTGATACTATCAAGAAGAGTGTAAATAGTATTAGATGCTACCAGATAGCATTCCGAGGGCTCGGAAACCATGCGGTGAGCCTCCCGGGACCTTTCCGAGCCCTCGAAATACATGCGGAGAGCCTCGCCGATACCTTTCCGACCCCTCGGAAACCACCCGGAACGCCTCACCGCGACCTTTTCGAGCCCTCGGAAACCATGCGGAAAGCCTCGCCGATACCTTTCCGACCCCTCGGAAACCGTGCGGAGAGCCTCGCCGCATCAAATCCGAGCCCTCGGACGAACAAAAAAAGGAGTTGCCCTCGCGGACAACTCCTTCCCTGACTATATACCAACTTGTCTTAGTCTAAAATCTTGATGCGGATGTTACGGAACCAAACATCATCACCATGATCCTGGAATCCGATGAAACCTTCCTTGTTTTCACCACCGCAATTCAGCAAGAGTTCGTAAGCCAACGGCCATTTATCTTTGCTAAACTTGCTGTTATCCAACATTTCCTTCCATGCCGGAGTCCACAAGTGATATTCAACACAAGGACTGTCGCTGTTCAGATAGTGAACCACTGTTCCTTTGTAAACCATGATTTTACCCTTGTTCCATTCGCCGACCGGCTTAGCGTTCTGCGGTTTAGCAGGAATCATGTCGTAGAGAGAAGCAGACTGGCGGTTGCCATCCTTACCCAACTTAGCATCGGGGTGATTTTCGTTATCCAACACTTGGTATTCGGGAGCAGAAATGTAAGACGGCTGTCCTTCTACTTCCTGAATCATATACAATACACCAGAGTTAGAACCCTTGCCCACTTTCCATTCAAATTCAAATTCGTAGTTTTTGAACTTGTGTGCGAAAATCAAATCGCCACCGTTAGCAGCACCAGCTTCACCTGCGCCAGAGCCTTTGATATGGATGGTACCATTGTCGATTTCCCAAGCACCAGGAACTTCAGCCTTGTCGTAACCACGCCAACCGTTGAATGTCTTTCCATCGAAAAGCGTAATCCAACCGTCGTTGTCTTTCGGGAATGTAGATAAATCGACTGTCGGCAGATCCATCAATTTGTATTCCGGAGTTGCAGATTCAGCCGCAGCTTCTGTAGCTGCCGGAGCCTCGGCAGGAGCCTCAGCCTTCTTTCCGCCGTTGCAAGATGCGAACATCATCAGCGCAGCGGCACTAACCAATAATACTGACTTTTTCATTTTTATTTGTTGATTAAACTTGTTGTCCATTATTCTTATGTAAAGAAGTAGCTAAAGCAGAGAGTCAATAGAAAATGCCCTCATCGCTTTAGCTACTCAAAACTTATCTATTATCTCGGCATGTCAGGCAACTTCCAGCCTTCGCGGTAGTTATGCTTAATCAATTCAGCAGCGAACTGTCTAGCATTAACCGGATCTGTCCAAATCTTATTGAATTTCGGGTCGCCATCAACAATCTTGAAGTCATCCTTAATCAAAATACGGATAGTTTCGTCGTCCTTGATGTTCGTGAATTCCATCTTGTTGCCATCCCACAGCAATTCTTTGTTCAAAGTCTGCAGACGAACAGCCAAAACGCCCATATCAACCATTTCAGTGAACGGACCAGCCTCTTCGAAGCGAGACTTCAAGACGCGGCGGTTTTCTTTGCTTTCCTTACATGCAGCAACCCAGTCCATTTCGTGGCCACCACCCATAGCGTTCGGAACGCGGCGGCAAACCTTCGGAGCGTTAGGAACACGGCCAGACATCAATCTCGGCTTCTGTCCGTAGCAACCGCAAACGAGTGTGTCTTTTGTACCATAGAAGATGGTGATACCACCGCCCATAGCCATCATATCTTCGCCTTCGGGGAAGCCTTTCGGACGAACAGGCAGCAAACCGCCATCGTACCAGTGGATTTCAACTTCCGGCATAGCCACCTTCGGCATATTATCACGAGCCGGATAGATTAACTTCACGTGCTGAGCCTGAGGAGCGCAATCCTTCAGCAGCAACGTAGAAGAACCTTCTACTCTTGTCGGATAACCTAACTTCAAGGCTTTGAACGGCTGGTGCAAGATGTGGCAAGCCATATCACCGAGGGCACCTGTACCGTAACGCCACCATCCGCGCCAGTTCCAAGGATGATAAGCCTGATTGAAAGGAATCATTTCAGCAGGACCTGTAAACAAATCCCAGTTCAATGTCTTCGGAATACGGTCTTCTTTTTCAGGAGCATTCAGACCCTGCGGCCAGATAGGACGGTTAGTAGCACATTCTACTTTTGTTACTTCGCCGATTTCACCATTCCAAATCCATTCGCAAGCCAAGTCTGTACCTTCATCAGAAGAACCCTGGTTACCCATCTGAGTAGCAACGCCCGTAGATTTAGCCAAATTAGTCAGCAAACGAGCTTCGTAAACAGAGTGAGTCAAAGGTTTCTGAGTATATACGTGCTTGCCCAGCGTCATAGCGTCTGCCGTGATGATAGCGTGTGTATGGTCAGCTGTAGCAACGATAACTGCGTCAATAGACTTACCCATTTCGTCGTACATCTTGCGGTAGTCCCAATATTTCTTAGCGTTGGGGAAACGGTCGAATACCGGTTTTGCATATCTCCAGTCCACGTCGCAAAGAGCTACGAGGTTTTCTGTCTTTTCTACAGCTTTGATATTTGCATTACCCATACCGCCGATACCGACAGCAGCAATGTTCAACTTGTCTGTAGGAGCCACATATCCGTGACTTTTACCCAGGATAGTACTCGGAGCTATTGTAAAAGCTGCGGCTGCAGCAGTTCCTCTTTGAATAAAGGATCTTCTAGAAATGTTTGACATAATGATACGTTTTATAGATTAGCACTTAATGAATCTCATGTTTTTATGACTTTACCTTTCGGTTTTAAATCGGTGCAAATATAGGAAATACGGAAATATCAACAAGGTTCTTTCTCTCCTTTCTTGCCGAAAATAGTTTTTTTTAACAGAGACTATATACATTTCTTTAGAAGTGGTAATTCGCAGGGCGGGAAACGTGGCTTGTCCGAGCAATAAAAAAGAGAGATACCCTCCGGATACCTCTCTCTTCTGCTCTTCCTCTTGGACTTGAACCAAGGACCCTCTGATTAACAGTCAGATGCTCTAACCAACTGAGCTAAGGAAGAATGTTTGTGCTCTTCTTCTTGGACTTGAACCAAGGACCCTCTGATTAACAGTCAGATGCTCTAACCAACTGAGCTAAAGAAGAATGTTTCGTGCTCTTCCTCTTGGACTTGAACCAAGGACCCTCTGATTAACAGTCAGATGCTCTAACCAACTGAGCTAAGGAAGAATGTTGCAATACTTATCCGCAACGCGCCGTTGCTTCTTTCTGAATTGCGCTGCAAAGGTACGACTAATTTCGGAATATACAACACATCTGCCGAAAAATTCCGAAAAAAAGTTTGTTTTGTTCCGAGGAATACTTGCTTTGCCCCCATGGAATACTTTGCTACCCCGGGAGGAATTCTTAAAACAAAGACTTAGTTTATAAAAACCAAATCTTAGTTTTCAAAAACTGAACCTTAGTTTTTATAAACTAAGACTTGGTTTTAAGTATGGGTCGGCACACAGGCAAGTTTGCCCCGGGACAAAGAGAAGTTTGCGCCCGACCAAAGCCAGTTTTCCTGCCGTTGTTTCCTATACATTATTATATATAGAGGAGCGGCGGGGAACAAATAAAGTTAAAAGTCAAAGCTGGATATATAGGAAGAGGAAGTTATTATCTACATTTGGCGCAAAAATAAGAACAATGCAACGTAGAAGTATTTTGAGCTGGATATGTGCCTTGCTGTTCTCCGGAATGGTTTTCCCGGCGGGGGCACAAGAAAAGGATAATCATTTTGAGGTAAGTAAGAACTTGGATATATTCAATGCGCTGGTCAAGGAAGTCGAGATGTTTTATGTTGACTCCGTCAATATCGACAAGACTGTCCGCCGGGGCATCGACGCCATGCTGGGGGGCTTAGACCCTTATACCGAATATATCCCCGAGGAAGACATGGGAGATTTCAAACAGATGATAACGGGCGAGTATGGTGGCATCGGCTCCTATATCCGCCAGCGCCGGACGGGTGGAGGTGTTGTCATCATCGAGCCGTTCGAGGGGATGCCGGCTGCTGAAGCAGGACTGAAGGCGGGGGATTTGATTCTCGCCATCGACACGGTGGATGTCTCTACCTTCTCGAGCGACAAGGTGAGCGAACTCTTGAAGGGCGTTCCCAACTCGAAGATGACACTGACTATCCAACGACCGGGCGAGAAGAAGCCGCGCAAGATTGAACTTACCCGCAAGCAGGTCTTGGTGGACCAGGTTACGTGGTATGGGATGCTCAACGATAGCGTGGGATATATCTACCTGAAGGGATTCACCGACAAGAGTGCGCAGGAAGTAAAGAAGGCTTTCTTCGATTTGAAGGAGAACCATCCCATCAAGTCTTTAGTCCTGGACTTGCGTAACAATGGCGGCGGTATCCTCGACGGTGCTGTCCAAATCGTCGGTATGTTCACGCCGAAGGGGACGGAAGTCGTCTCCACGCGGGGAAAGAACAAAGCCATGAGCCGCATCTACCGCACGCCGCTCGAGCCGTTGGATACCGTCATGCCGATAGCGGTCCTAATCAATAGCGCCTCGGCCTCAGCCTCTGAAATTCTATCCGGCTCGTTGCAGGACATGGACCGTGCAGTGCTGGTCGGCCAACGTTCGTTCGGCAAGGGGCTGGTACAGGCATCACGCGATTTGCCCTATAACGGGAATCTCAAAGTAACGATTAGTAAATATTATATCCCCAGTGGGCGGTGTATTCAGCAGATGGACTACTCGCACCGGCGGGAGGATGGCTCGGTCGGTGCCATACCTGATAGCCTGACTTCGGTCTTCTACACCCGCAATGGCCGTCCGGTGCGCGACGGCGGCGGTGTCCGTCCGGAGTTTGAAGTCGAAGAGCCGAAGATGCCGACGCTGATGTATTACCTCGCGGTCGATACGATACTGATTGATTTCGTAACCGACTGGACGCAGCAACACAAGACTATTCCCCCCGTCGAGGATTTCCAACTGGCCGACGAAGACTTCGAGGCATTCAAGTCGTATGCCGCCGAGAAGGGCTTCACCTACGACCGCCAAAGCGAGAAAGCCTTGAAGAACCTGAAGGAGGTCGCCGAGTTTGAGGGCTATCTGGACGAGGATTCTACCTTGTTCAAATCCCTGGAGGAAAAGCTGACGCCCGACCTGCGCCGCGACTTCGACCGCTTCAAGCCCGAAATCATGCGCCTGCTCTCCTCGGAGATTGTCAAACGCTATTATTACCAGAAAGGCGAACTGCGGCAGAACCTCAAAGATGATAAAGTCCTGCAGAAAGCTTTGGAGGTCCTCGCCGACCCTGCCTTGTATCGGAAGACACTGAGCAAGCCGGAGGATGTGCCGGCTGTCGCCAGCAAATAAGAAACAGAAAACGATGGATTAGGCTATAGAAAACATAGCTTTAATCCATCGTTTCCGTATGTTTATCTCAAGCAAACTGCCTTAACGAACTTCCCGGATAGCCTCGAGCAAAGCCTTGATATCCGACGGGTATATATCCCCGATATTGCCGATTCGGAATGTATCGGCATCCGAAATCTTCCCAGGATAGATGACAAAACCTTTCCCTTTCAGTTTATTATAGAAATCCGCAAAATCGAAATCAGCCGAAGGATAAAGGAACGAGGTAATGATACACCCTTGCTTGTCGTCCGAAAGCAGCGTCTGGAATCCCAGGGCACGCATCCCATCGACCAGCGTACGGTGATTTTCCACATAGCGGCGATGACGCGCCTCTATCCCACCCTCTTCTTTCAGCTCTTGCATAGCCTGATAGAAGGCACGGACTACATGCGTCGGCGAGGTGAAACGCCATTTGCCATGTCCTTTCTCCATCGTTTCCCATTGTGCATAAATATCCAAGGAGAGCGAACGGGCATTGCCTTTCGTGGCCAACATCTTATCTTTCTTGGCGATAATAAAGCCGAAGCCCGGCACGCCTTGGATGCATTTGTTGGCACTGCTAACCAGGAAATCGATACCTAAGCCCTTGATGTCGATAGGGACACCGGCGAAACTGCTCATAGCATCGACAATGAAGGTAATCCCCCGGCCACGGATGACTTCAGCCACCTCCTCTATCGGGTTCAACAATCCGGTAGTCGTCTCGCTATGAACCATTGAAAGGTGGGTTACGCCAGGATTAGCCTCCAGTGCTTTGCGGGCAACTTCGCCCGTTACCAGCTCAGTTTCGCCCAGCGACACCAGCACATAATTCAATTTATAATAGTCGGCGATTTGTGCCATACGCTTACCATACGCGCCATTGGCAAGAATCAACAGTTTGTCTTCGGGGCGGACGGTGGCGCCGATAGTGGCCTCCACGCAATAAGTCCCGCTACCTTGCAGGAGGACGGTCGTATAGTCGGCCTCATCCAGTCCGGCAATCGCCAGCAGGTCGTGGCGGAGTGGTGTTACGATACCTTCGTTATAATCTTTGTCCCAAGTGCACCAGTCTTGCAGCATGGCATGGCGTACGCTTTCCGAAGTACTCAGGGGACCGGGTGTCAATAGCAAATAGTTTCTTTCCATCTTTGGTTATATCTCTTTTTGTCGATTGATGTATTCGTTTTAGTCATTCTCGTTTTTCGTCGGAAAAACACGATTTTCTCGTTGGGGACAAACGAGGGTGTCGTTGGGGACAAACGAGGATGTCGTGTGTCCCCGACGAGAATTGGGGTCAAAACGCCGAGGCATTCAGCTCGGCGATATAGGCCGGGAGTTCGCGGATATTGTCGAGGACGCGATGAGCCCCGGCGTCGAGCATCCGGCGGCGGACATCGGCTTTCATCTTGGCCAACTCATCGACCGGGCAACGGTTGTATTCCTCTTCTGTAAGCCCCATCTCGTTGCTCCCCGTGATAAGGCCGACACTCCAGACACCGGCATTGACACCCTCGCGGATATCCGCCAAGGTATCGCCCACCTTCACGACCTGCTGGACGGAAGGGATACGGAGGTCTATCATGTTTTGGAAAATCATATAAGGAGCGGGACGGCCGGCGGGGAGAGAGTCGGGCGTAACGAGGTTGTCCACCCGGTACCCCTTGGCTTCAGCGCCGGGACGGACGATATCCATCATCGCGCCGGTGTAGCCCGTAGTCGAACCAATCCGGATACCTTGGGCACGCAAGCCTTCGAGCGTTTCCACGACACCGGGGATAGGGTCGGTAAACTCCGTCAGCGAGGCGAAGAGGTGCTTTTCGAAACTCTGATACATCTCGTTTACGTCCTCCTCGTTCCACATCCGGTGGTAGCGGGCGGTGAACTTCTCGGTTACATCAGGCATCGAGAGGATGGCGCGGATATGGTCGATTTTGAGCATACCCATCGGCTCGCGGGCCTGACGGAGGGTGATTTCAATGCCCTTTTCTTTTTTGAATACTTTTAAAAAGGCATTCAGGGGGGCGAAGCAACCGTAATCGACGGCTGTCCCTGCCCAGTCCATAATAACACACTTAATCTCTTTCATTTTAATAATAGGATTATATTATTCGATAAAAAGAATCGTATTCATGATTTAATTCAAGCTCAATGCTGTCGTTACAGATGGTATTTCTTCCTTCCGCACGACCCGACTCCGGTGCATGAAATACAGGATACATCCCATGAAGAGGAAGCAACAGGCGGTGCCAAGAGTAAGTACCATTGTATTATAGAACTCTATCCAATTCAAATGAGCCACAAATGCTTCTTTGAAAACGAGCACACCGACGGTACCAAGATAGCCAATAAAATCGATTGAGACAATAAAGAATCCGACATTTCCCTTGATATTGAAGCAAGCGACAAAGCGCTCGAAGAAAAGTGTCTGGAAGCTCAGAAAGGCAATATATACCCCCAAACTCTGGAGAAACATCCAGACGAGCGGCGAAAGATTCAGTTGCTCATAGTAATAGGAGATACCCACCAAGAGGAAAGTCCCGCCGATAACCATCCACAACAAGGTATAGAGGACACGCTGGTGGTCTCGTATCATGGAGACAAGGATGAAGAGCGCAAGGATAATCAGCGTTACCATGCCGTCGATGCCGCTAATGGCCCAAGCCGAGAACTGCGAGGTATCGACGATATTAACCAAGAAGTCTTCCTTCACATCCCGGATAATCGTAATGAATAAGTTAGCCACAAAGAGCATGAGGAGCAACGGGGCAAAACGGAAGAAGATAGCTTTGCGTTGGCGGGCATCCATCGGGACACGCTTGGTACAGCTACGAATGTCTTCCTCGCTGGGTGCCGGCAAGGCGTTTAAGATGAAGGCAAGGAGGATAATCAACACAAATGCGAAGCCTCCGATAACGGCCGGCATCCAGAAACAACCTACTCCCAGGTCATTCATCAAGAATAATCCCAAGGATTTGGCCAAGCCGGAGCTAAAGGCAATGCTGATACCCATGATGCTGGCAAGGATACCGGTCAGCCTCCGTCCCTCGATAAAGCTAAAGATAACTCCCCACATACAGCCCAGCGACAGTCCGTTGAAGAACAAGGCACAGACGTTATAGGGCACAGGAAGAAGGGCGAAAGCCAAAAGGGAAAGCTCGGCGACGCTCACCGAAGCGATGATAAAGCGTACGCGGTCTTCGCGTCTCAACTAGGATATCCACTTAATGCCCATGAATTTAGAAAGGACATAGCCGGCTATTTGGATAATGCTTGTGGCAGTTTTGTAGTCCATCCCCATGAAATCCAAGCCGTCGAAGGTCGCGGCGGTGAAGGGTTTGCGAAGCGCATAAACCAACGCGTAGGACAACAAGGCCGCGCCACCAGCCCAAAAGATAAACAATAAGTCGGAAACCTTTTCTCTTTTCATCTGCACTAACTTCGTTTTTCCGGGCGCAAAAGTAGGGGGATGGTGTTACAGGGAAATCGCAAGCCGGTTACAAAGGAGCGATGAAGATGTTTCGTTTGTATTGCAGAAAAACTTCCTTTTGTCCCGAGATAAACCTTGGTTTATTCCGAGGCAAACTTCCCTTCCTTGGGAGAGATTCTTAAAACCAAGTCTTCGTTTTTATAAACTAAGGTTTAGTTTTCAAAAACAAAGATTCAGTTTATAAAAACGAAGACTTGGTTTTAAGTTTGCCTCGGCACCTATTGAAGTTTATGCCCAAGGGAAGAAAGTTTTCCTCCGACTAATTTTAGTTTTTAAGGGAAGGAATCAGTCAGAGATAGCTTGCCGTATGATATTTTTCCCCTATATTTGTTTCCACATTTAAATCAGATACCCAATAAACACAGAGAATATCGTATGAAACCTTTTATCCATCCGGATTTCATGTTGGCTAACGACTATGCCCGCGAACTATACCACGGGAGTGCGGAGTCGCTGCCTATCCTTGATTACCACTGCCATCTCGACCCGAAGATGATTGCAGAGAACCATCAGTTCCGTAACTTGGCGGAGATTTGGCTCGGAGGCGACCATTACAAGTGGCGTGCCATGCGGGGGAATGGCATCGCCGAGGAATATATCACGGGCTCGAAAGCCGATTACGAGAAGTTCGAGGCGTGGGCGGCTACCGTTCCCTATACCATGCGCAATCCCCTTTACCACTGGACGCACCTTGAGCTAAGCCGTATCTTTGGCATCAATACGATACTGAAGCCGGAGACGGCGCGGGAAATCTACGAGGCTTGCACCGAGATGTTGCAGACCGAGGACTTCCGGGCGCAGGCTCTTCTGAAGAAATGTAACGTCGAAGTGGTCTGTACGACCGATGACCCGGTAGATTCGCTGGAATACCACCGGCAGATTGCCGCTCAAGGACTACGGACGAAGGTCTATCCCGCATGGCGTCCCGACAAGTTGCTCGCTATTGACGACCCTTCCCTATACCTTATATATATAGGTCGCCTGGCCAAGGCGGCAGAGATGGAAATCCATTCCTACCGCGACTTGCTCGATGCCCTTCGGAAACGGCAGGCGTTTTTTGCCGAATTGGGGTGCCGCCTCTCCGACCATGGTTTGGATAACTTCTATGCCGAAGACTACACGGAACGGGAAGTCGAACAATGCTTCGCCCGCCTGCTTGCCGGGCAATCGCTCCTCCTCGACGAGGCACAGAAATACAAGAGCGTCCTCCTGCACGACTTGGCGGTGATGGATGCCGAGCGGGGTTGGGTACAGCAATACCATATCAGTGTGATACGCAATAACTGCACGAGGATGTTCCGGGCGATAGGTCCCGACACGGGCTTCGATGCTATTCTGGAGGTGAATTGTTCCGTCGCGGGGCATCGCTTCTTCGACCGACTGGATAAGGAAGGCAAGTTAGCCAAGACTATCCTGTATAGTCTGAACCCGAAGGACAACGAAGTCCTGGCAACGATGGCCTATACCTTTAATGATGGTTCAACGCCTGGCAAGATGCAGCTGGGCGCAGCATGGTGGTTTCTCGACCAGGAAGATGGTATTTGCAAGCAGCTAAATGCCATTTCGTCGATGGGATTACTTAGTCGGTTCGTGGGGATGCTGACGGATTCGCGCAGCTTCCTCTCCTATCCGCGCCACGAGTATTTCCGCCGCATCTTGTGTAACCTCTTGGGCGAAGACCTCGAAGCCGGGAAGTTGCCACCGAGCGAACTGGACTTCTTGAAGCAAATGGTAGCGGACATCTGCTACTATAATGCGAAACATTATTTTGAGTTCTAAACATCAGTCAATATATACCATGAAGAAAATCGTAACATTCGGCGAGGTCATGTTGCGCCTCGCCACGCCCGGATACCTTCGTTTCGGGCAAGCCCAAGAATTGACAGCTACCTATGGCGGAGGCGAGGCCAATGTCGCCGTATCCTTAGCCCACTATGGGATGGAGGTTCAATATGTAACCCGCCTCCCTGAAAACGATATTGCCGAGGCATGTCTGGCAGACTTACATCGCCACGGAGTAAAGACAGACCACGTCATCCGTGGCGGCGAACGGATGGGTATCTATTTCCTCGAGACCGGCGCCGTAGCCCGTCCGAGCAAAGTGATATACGACCGTGCTCATTCCGCCATAGCCGAGATCAAGCCGGGTATGATTGATTGGGAGCGAATCCTCGAAGGGGCAGACTGGTTTCATTGGACTGGCATCACACCAGCCATCAGTCAGGGAGCCGCCGAGGTATGTTGGGAGGCGATAAACTCCGCCAAACGGATGGGAGTCCCCGTATCGTGCGACCTGAATTATCGGAAGAACCTCTGGAAATACGGCAAGACTGCCTCCGAAGTCATGCCGGAACTGGTCTCGGGCTGCAACCTTATCCTCGGCAACGAAGAGGATGCAGAGAAAGTCTTCGGCATCAAACCTGAAGGCTTCGATGCGACACGAACCGGCGGAGCCGTAGATGCCGCCCGCTTCGAGAGCGTCTGTCGCCAACTGATGCACCGTTTTCCCGAGGCAAAGAAGGTCGTGATAACCCTGCGTGGTTCGGTCAATGCCAACCACAATACCTGGGGAGGTGTCTTGTTCGATGGGAAGAGACTCTACCAGTCGGCCCGCTATGACATCACGCATATTGTGGACCGTGTCGGCGGAGGGGATGCCTTTATGGGTGGCTTGCTCTATGGCTTGCTTACCTATCCGGAGGACGACCAGCGCGCACTCGACTTTGCCGCAGCTGCCTCGTGCCTAAAGCATACCATATACGGAGACTATAACTGGGTAACCGTCCCTGAGGTAGAGAAGCTGATGCAAGGCGATGCCTCCGGCCGCGTCTCCCGTTAAGCAAAGTAACAGCAGATTTAACTCGTAATTCATAACTCATCATTCATAACTCTTTCAAATGGCTTCTTTCTCAAAACTACATACCTTACAAACGATAGCGGCCACCCGCATCGTCCCTGTCTTCTATCATCCGGACGCTACCATCAGTTGCCAAGTCGTCAAGGCTTGTTATGAAGGCGGCATCCGTGCCTTTGAGTTCACTAACCGGGGAGACTTCGCCCTCGACGTTTTCCGGGAAGTAATCCAATACTCCCGGCGGGAATGCCCCGAAATGATTCTCGGAGCCGGCACCATTATCGATGCTCCCACGGCAGCTCTATATATCCAATATGGCGCCAACTTCATCGTCGGTCCTTACCTGAATCCCGAAGTTGCCCGCCTGTGCAACCGACACGGAGTTCCCTATACGCCAGGCTGCGGTTCCGTAACCGAGATAGGTGCAGCCCAAGAGCTGGGTTGCGACCTGATAAAGATATTCCCGGCCGGGAACGTGGGCGGTCCTTCCTTCGTGAAGAATATCAAGGCTCCTCTCCCATGGTCGATGATTATGGCTACCGGAGCTGTCGAACCGACGGAAGAGAACCTCTCGGCCTGGATGAAGGCAGGAGTTACCTGCGTCGGTATGGGTTCCAAGCTGTTCCCTAAAGAGCGAATTGCCGAGGGAGACTGGGGATATATCACGGAGAAATGCAAGGAATGTCTGAACATAGTGAATGCCACGTTATGACCGAAAAGATGACCAACTACCGCTGGACCATCTGCATCATGATGTTCCTCGCGCTCACCATCAACTACCTCGACCGTCAGGTACTTTCCCTCACCTGGGACGAGTTCATCAAGCCGGAGTTTCACTGGAACGAGGCGCACTATGGCATCGTAACTGCCACCTTCTCCATCGTCTATGCCATCGGTATGCTCTTTGCCGGCCGCCTCATCGACTGGCTGGGGACAAAGCGGGGCTACCTCTGGTCTATCGGCATCTGGTCCGCCGGAGCCTGCCTCCACGCTTTCTGCGGAATAGCGACGGAGGCCTGGGTAGGGTTGGAGGATAAGGCTGCCCTACTCTCCGCCACGGGAGATATGGCTGTGGTGATTTCGACCGTCAGCATGTATTTCTTCCTCGCTGCCCGATGTGTCTTGGCGATTGGCGAGGCAGGTTACTTCCCCGTAGCTGTCAAGGTTACGGCAGAATACTTCCCGAAGCGGGACAGGGCTTTCGCAACATCTATCTTCAATGCCGGCGCTTCTATCGGCGCACTGATAGCACCGCTGACTATCCCCTATATCGCGAAGGCCGTCGGCTGGGAACTCGCCTTTGTCATCATCGGTGTGCTGGGTTTCATCTGGATGGGCTTCTGGGTCTTCATGTATAACGCTCCAGAGAAGAGCCGCTTTGTGAACCAGGCTGAGCTGGCTTATATCCAACAAGACAAGCAGCTGGAAGCCGAACTCCTGAAGAAACAACAGGAAGAGAAGAAGATGCCTTTCCTCCAATGTTTCTGCTACCGGCAGACGTGGGCCTTCGCCCTGGGTAAGTTCCTGACCGACGGCGTCTGGTGGTTCTTCCTCTTCTGGACTCCCTCATACCTGAACACCCAGTTCGGCATCAAGATGACGGAAGGACAGGGGAGCGCCATGATCTTCGTCCTCTATGCCATCACCATGCTCTCGCTCTATGGCGGCAAGCTCCCGACCATATTCATCAACCGCTCAGGCTCCAATCCCTACGCCGCCCGTATGCGGGCCATGCTCATCTTTGCCTTCGTCCCCCTCGTCGTCCTCTTTGCACAGCCACTGGGGACGGTATCGCCATGGTTCTCCGTCATTATCATAGGTATAGGTTGCGCGGCTCACCAATCGTGGTCGGCCAACGTCTACACCGTGGTGAGCGATATGTTCCCACGAAGTGCCGTGGCTACTGTTACGGGTATCGGCGGGATGGCTGGCGGTGTCAGTTCGATGCTGATGCAGATGAGCGCCGGGCAACTCTTCGTCTATGCCGACCGCGTGCAGCTGGAGTTCATGGGCTTCGTTGGCAAACCTGCCGGTTATTTCATCATATTCTGCATCTGCTCGGTTGCCTATCTGGTGGGGTGGACGGTGATGAAGGCACTGGTGCCGAGATACCAATTAATTGAGAATTAAGGGTTGAGAGTTGAGAATTAGCTCTCGCCTTTAGGGGTGAAAGTAACTCTGGAGAGTTGGCGCTGGTAACTCTCCAGAGTTAGGTGGGGTAACTCTCCAGAGTTGCAGGGGGAAACTCTCCCAGAGTTTCCGGAGGGCCTCTCGGAGTCTTATTTTAGAGCCTCAGCTCTTCCCCCGCATAGAACTCCAGAATCTTGACGCGGAATACGTACTCGTATTTGGCCTGCACCTCTTCAGCCAGACTTTTGGCATATTGGGTTTTAGACTCATTCAACTCATAAACAGTGCTCTTGCCTGCGGCATATTTGTTTTCGGCATACACAAAGGCTTCGCGGGCAGCGAGGACAGACTTGCCTGCCGACTGGTACTTCTTCTGCGCGGCCGTGGCATTGTAATAAGCCTGCTGGATTTCCTTGTAGAGGGTTTTCTTCGTATCATCCATCTGCAGTTGCTGATTCAAGATGGCAATCCGGGCCGAGCGGACAGCGTTGCGTGTCTGGAAGCGGTTGAAGAGAGGGATTGTCAGAGTGAAGCCCAACGTCTTGCGCCCATTCTGGTTCAGCTGGTCGCTAAAGGGTAGCGACTCGACATCGCCCGTATAGTAGTGGTAATAGCCGTTACTATAGCTTGCGCCGAACGAAAGTTGCGGATAATAGGCAGCCTGCGCGACACGGAGTTGCTTCTGCTGGCTCTGCAACAAAAGTTCCTGCTCACGGATTTGTGGTTTGACGGCAAGTGCCCGGTTGTAAATATCATCCGGTGGTAAGATGCTGGACATATATCGCTCGATCGGGTCGTTAATCTCTGGAGCCGAGACATCGAACTGCGCCTCAAGTCGCTCGAGCTCCAATGCCTGCGCCAGGTCAAGAAGGGCGAGACGGACATTGTTCGAAGCCTCGGTGAGCGACACCTCGTCCTGCGCCAGCTGCGCCTTGATATTGTATAGCTCCGAGAGAGGCTGGCGTCCGGCATCCACCAAAGCCTTGGTCTGCTCTACCTGTTTCGCACTGAAATCGACTTGGAGGCGAGCGACTTGCTCGAGTTCGCGATTGTAAAGCACCTGGAGGAAATAAGAAGCGATATTGACAGCGAGGTCTTCACGTGCCTTGTTCAGACTCTCGGTCGCTGCCTGGAGGTTCAGCTTCTTGGCCTTAATATCATTCGGCGTACGAAGCCCATCGAAGATCGGCATAGACAGGCTGATGCTGACCGAGGTATTGGCAGAGTTCTGGTCGGCGATAACCCCGGTACGCGAGGGGGAACGACCGAAGTCGAAGTTCTGGTTCAGTGCAGCGTTGAGGTCCGGGAGCCAGCTGAAGCGGGAGGTATGGAGTTCGACTTCGCGCTGCTTTTCTTCCTGTTGTTTCTGCTTAAGGGTTATGTTGTGTTCCTGCGCATATTGGATACAATTCTCAAGTGTCCAAGCAGACGGCAACGAATCATTCTGGGCGAAAGCCGGCGAGAAGCCTGCGAAGGCAGCGAGGCAAAGTAGCTTTATGTTCATGGCATTACTTCGTTTGTTCGACTTCCGCACCACGGATTTTATCCTGGGCAGTCAGTCCTTGTTTGACTTCGATGTTGATGCCATCCGACAAGCCGGTTTCTATCCGTTTCTTCTCGAAGAGTTGCTCGGGTGTCTCCTGCTTCAACAGGTAAACGAAGGCGGAATCTCCGGAGAACTCGACCGTGCTTTCCGGGATAGTCAGGACACCTTTGGCTTCCTTCAAGACAATCTCAGCATTGGCACTGTAACCGGCGCGGACAAAGGCATCGTCCGGGATAGAGATGGCAGCCTTGATTTCGAACTGGATGGCACCGTTCTTCTCGACACCCTTCGGAGAAACATATTCGAGGTTGGCAGGGAAGCTGCGGCTTTCCATGGCTCCGATGGTCAGGTTGATAGGCATACCGGTATGGATACGTCCGATTTCTGTCTCATCAACATTTCCCTTGAATATCATGTCATTCATATCAGCTACGGTGGCAATCGTCGTGCCATCATTGAAGTTGTTCGACTGGATAACAGAGTTTCCGACCTTAACGGGAATATCGAGAATCATGCCGCTGATTGTACTGCGAATCTGAGTCGTGCTGGCGACATCAGAGTTACGGGAGATACCGTCGCGGACAATCTCGAGTTCGCTCTGCGCGGTTGCTTTCTCTTCCTTAGCCTTCAGGTAATCAGCTTCCGACTTCTCATACTCTTCACGGGAAATAACTCCCTGTTCGAAGAGAGCCTTATCCCGGTTAAAGAGCTCCTCGACTTGTCGCAAAGAGATTTCCGCCACGTTTACGCGAGACTCGGAACTATTCAACTGAACCATCTCGGGAATAACCTTGATGACAGCGATGATTTCCCCGTTCTGTACCATATCCCCAGCTTCCTTCTTTAACTCGGCGATGATACCGGAGATTTGCGGTTTGATTTCGACTTCATGACGCGGCTCGACGTTGCCGGTCGCAACGGTCTTGGTCGCAATGTCGCCGGTCGAAGGCTGGACAATTTGATAGGTCGTCTTCACCGGTTGCGCTTTCTTCCAAAGGAATACGAAAGTACCAACGACTGCGATGCCGACGCAGCCGAGGAGGACAAAGCGTAGTCCTTTCTTAACAATCTGATTTTTCATATATATACGCAGTTTAATTATTAATTTCTGTTGAATTAGCCATGACTATTCTTCTCGGATAGCATCAATTGCCTTGATTTGCATCGCTCGCCATGCCGGAATAAGTCCTGCCAACAACCCGCAAAACAAAAGAACGGCAGTGGCAGCACAAGCCACCTGAATGCTGACTCCCGGATGAAGCAGCAGCGCCTCATCACCCGATGCATCTTGCGCTATCAAGATTTTATCCATGCAATCAAGGAGGAAGACACCTGCACTCAGCCCGAGGAGTCCTGCCAATGCGGTAAGCACAAGGCTTTCGCTCATAATCTGGGAGATAATATCCCATGGCTTCGCTCCTATCGCCCGGCGAACGCCAATCTCGCGTGTCCTCTCCTTAACAGTAACCATCATAATATTGCTTACACCGATAACTCCGGCCAACAAGGTTCCCAAACCGACAAGCCATATCAGCACATCGATTCCAAGGAAGAGGTTGTTGAATGTCTCAAACTGATCGGCCAGACTAACAACGGCAACAGCTTGCCGGTCAGTCGGCGAAATATCATTCTGTTGTTTAATGACAGACTTGACTTGTTCCAAAAGATCGGCCATCCGTACGTCAGCCCGTGCTCCGAGACACAGAAAGTGAATCGTATCGCCTTGACTTGATGTCTGCTGCATCGTAGTAAAAGGAATAAAAACCGTTTCTGATGCACGCCCACCGATATTGACACCCTCTGCCCGCTGGTCTGTTACGCCAATCACCTGGTAATAAATCCCGTTTACGCGGACATATTGCCCACAGGGGTCTGCTCCTCGGAAAAGAACGCGATTGACATCCGTACCAATAAGACAAACTTTGCGTTTCTGATCCAAGTCGATGCGGTTCAAAAGGCGACCGTATTCAAGCTCTTGTGTTTCTATATTAAAGTAGTCGTCGCTCACGCCTTTGACCGTATAACTACCTGCCAACTCGCCACGCACCACATTCTTGTCTCCCTGTGCCCCCCAAAGGATAGGCGAAATGCTCTCGACGCCATCGAGCTTACGGACATTCTCGACATCCCGCGTCCGGAGACTCCATTGCCGCCCTTTGTTCAACCCCTTATAGGATTCCGATGTCCGGTCGGCAAAGATGAAGGCTGAGTTTGTCGAGAATCCGTTGATGGAGTCAAACATCGCATTCTTCATCCCGTTGCCGGATCCCAAAAGAATAACCAGCATCAAGATTCCCCAAAAGACTCCAAAACAAGTCATAAGGCTGCGGGTCTTATTGCGAGTAATGGTGAGCCATAGCTCTTGCCAAAAGTCTAAATCAAAAAACTTCATTCGCTTAAACTATTAATTATAGAAATGCGGAATTCCTTAATTGTCGCGCATCGCCTCTATCGCCGTTACCTTCACCGCCTTTCTCGCCGGAAAATAGCCGGCAAGAACTCCGGCGACAATTATCAATGCCGTAGAAGAAAGGGCTATGCCCAGATTGACCGTCGGATTGCGGAATGTGCTTACCTCGGGAACGACATTACCATCTGCTGCCTGCGCAGTCGTCTGTGCAGCCTCCATCCCATAATTAATCAATTCTGTGAGGCCAATCCCCATCACCATCCCGAAATATCCGAAGACGGCTGTAACCAATATGGATTCTGAGATGACCAACATCAGAATGGAAGAGGGCTTTGCCCCTATCGCTTTGCGGATTCCGAACTCTTTCGTCCTTTCTTTCACCGTAATTAGCATGATGTTGCTCACGCCGACGATGCCGGCAGTCAATGTTCCGATTCCGATAATCCAGATAAAGAAGGTGATAGCATTCATCATCGAATTCAGCATCCGGAAGTTATCTCCCATATTCCACATTCCGATGGCATTTTCGTCCGTGGGGTCGAACTGGTGGCGGCGTGCCATCCACTCCCGGAATTTCTGCTCGAAGGCTTCGCTCTGTTCCTCTGTCGTAACGCCATTCAAGGTAAACGTGAGCGAACCGAAACCATATCCTTTATTATATAGGAGCTGAGCCACGGAGAATGGAATATAGGCCGGAGAGTTATTGCTCTTATTGTCGTCATTATAAATACCGACCACCTGGAACATCAGATTACCCAAGCGGACATATTCCCCCAGCGGGTCTTCCTCGCGGAACAGCACCTCTGCCATGCGCGGACTGAGCACGATTACTTTACGCTTATCCCGAATATCCACCGGATTAATGAAACGACCGTGCCCCGGGTCAATATTGACAAAGTTGATGCGGGCATGATCAGGAAGGACTCCTTGCGTTTGCCCCGTGAAATATTCCTCACGATAGGTCAGTGTGTCGCTATGCGAGATGGTAGCGGAACAATATTCGATTTCAGGGAAAGCCTTCTTCAAATCATCCAAGTCGTTCTGTTGAAAAGAGATGCTTCGGTTGGTAGGAAGTCCGTGCCAAGGTTTCGTGGTATAGCGTGTCCACACTTCGACCATATTCGTCGAGAAGTTACGGAAGTTATACATGATGCCGTTGCGAAGTCCGTTGCCAGCCCCCAGCAGGACAATCAACATGAAGATACCCCAGGCAACGGAGAAACCGGTGAGAAAAGTCCGGAGTTTGTTCTTCTTGACCGTACTCCAGATTTCGCGGAAATTATCAAAGTCGAACATACCCTTTCCCCTTTTCAATAGATTCTATCAGTCCGTCTTTCAAGCGGATGATTTTGTCCGTAGCATCGGCGACAGATTGTTCGTGGGTTACAATCACCATCGTCATCCCCTCGAGATTGACACGCCGCAGTAACTCCATCACTTCCACCGTCGTCTTGCTATCCAACGCACCGGTCGGCTCGTCCGCCAAGATAACTTGCGGCTTGGCAATCAACGCACGGGCAATGGCGACCCGCTGTTTCTGTCCGCCGGACATCTCGTTGGGCATGTGCTCCGCCCAATCACGCAGCCCGACCAAGTCCAAATAGTCCAGCGCCAGCGCATTACGTTTCTTGCGCCCCACACCCTGATAATACAACGGAAGGGCAACATTTTCCATCGCATTCTTGAAAGAGATGAGGTTGAAAGACTGAAAGACAAAACCGATGGTGTGATTCCGGAGTTCAGCCGCACGGCTCTCGCTCAAATCGCGAATAAGCTGCCCGTTAAGGGAATACGTACCGCTATCGTATGTATCCAATATTCCAAGAATATTAAGCAAAGTGGATTTTCCCGAACCGGAAGCGCCCATGATGGAGACCATCTCTCCCCGCTCAATATCCAAGTCAATGCCCTTCAATACATGCAGTGGCGCCCCATTATAGTACGTCTTATTAATATCTTTCAGATGAATCATACTGAACTCTCTTTGATGAAAAATGCGGGGGCAAATGTAGGGAAAAATAACAAATAACAGCCGACAAAGGGCAAAATATTTCAGATTTGGCAGTATCTTTGCCTTCAAATAAAAAATTACTGCCTATGAATACCTTATCGATTCTTCCTTGTTGCATGAAGCCGAACAGATAGCAAACAAATCTACCTGCTGACTTTGACGAAAAAGAAGCTTACCGTAAATATTTGGAGGATAAATATAAATGAAACCGAAGCTGTTTGTAGATTGAAAGAAAAACCCCTTCCGAGCCACTCGGAACCTTTGAAAATCCATTTTCGCCCTCTCCGAGCGACTCGGAATGTATAAAAATTCATTTTCGAGGCTTCCGAGTCGCTCAGAATGAATAAAAATCCATTTTCAGTGCTTCCGAGCGACTCGGAAGGACTAAAAATCTATTTCCGGTCCTTCCGAACACTTCGGAACCTCTGAAAATCCATTTTCGCCCTCTCCGAACACTTCGAAATGTATAAAAATTCATTTTCTGTCCTTCCGAACATTTCGAAATGAATAAAAATTCATTTCCAGTCTTTCCGAACACTTCGGGAAGGATTTTGTGAAATAAACAGCGTTTTCGGGCCGGATTATGTGAAATTCCGGGGGATTTTGCGACGGATTATGTGAAAACGACTACCTTTGTAGGACAAAACACATGGCTTTATGGATAGATTACTAAAAAGAAAGATCGATTCTTTTCTGGTGGAATGGAAAATGAAGCAAGAAAGGAAACCTTTGATAGTCAAGGGTGCCAGACAAATAGGGAAGACCTGCTCCATCGAATGGTTTGCCCACAACCACTACTCAAGTGTCGTGGAAATCAATTTCGCAGAGCAACCTAAGTATAAAAGCATCTTTGCAGAGGGCTTTGAGGTTAATGGAATCCTGAAAAACATATCCCTTCTGAATCCGGATTTCACCTTCATTCCGAATGATACGCTTTTCTTTTTCGATGAGCTACAGGCATGTCCCAATTGTGCGACGGCATTGAAGTTCTTTAAATTGGATGGACGTTTCGACGTGATTTGTTCGGGTTCGCTCATGGGAATCAATTATAAAGAGATAGAATCCAATAGTGTAGGCTACAAAGAAGATTATGAAATGCACTCTATGGATTTCGAGGAATTCCTTTGGGCCAAAGGCTATTCGAATGATTTTGTGGAGGACCTGTATCAACACATGTCAGAAGTGAAACCTTTTGCCCCACTGCAGATGGATGTCCTTTTTGAACTTTTCCGTGATTATGTAACCTTGGGGGGAATGCCGGAAGTGGTCAATACTTACATACGGAACAAGAATTTTAGCGGCACATTGGCCATCCAGCGGCAACTGCTTGTGGATTACGAAGAAGATATAACCAAATATGTAGAAGGACTAGACAAGGCTAAAGTAAAAGCTATCTATAACCATATCTCCACGTTTTTGGCGAAAGAGAACAAGCGATTTCAGATTACCAAGATTGCGCGCAATGCCAGAAACCGCGACTACATTGGTTGCGTGGAGTGGTTGGCTGATGCCGGAGTTGTAAACATTTGCTATTGCTTGAGTTATCCGGAACTTCCGTTAAAGGGAAATTACGATCCGAAGCTGTACAAGATGTATTTTAAAGACACCGGATTACTGATAGCTTCCTTGGATGAAGAAGCCCAGGAAGATTTGCGGGCGAACAAGAACTTAGGCACTTACAAGGGAGCTATTTATGAAAACATCGTTGGGGATATGCTTGTGAAGCAAGGTTATCAACTTTATTATTACCATAGCGACAAGCCTTCTATAGAAATGGACTTTTTCTTGCGAGATGCAGAATCACTCATTCCTGTCGAAATAAAGGCTGCGGATGGGGCAACGCCTTCATTGAACAGTTTATTGAAGGAAGGAAGTTATCCGGATATAAAGTACGGGATAAAACTTGGTTATAAAAATGTGGGATTCAATGGCAAATTCTATACATTCCCGTATTTCCTGACGTTTCTATTGAAGCGATTTCTTGCGAATAGGAAGAAATTGGAATAAACAAAAATCCCTGCCTCACACCGACGAGAAGCAGGGATTTTCCTTTAAAACTTTTCCGCCTTTTCCTTTTCACAAAGTACTTTTACTGTGGCGGATAGAACTTTTTCAATTACACTACTATTATTATTAATACTAATTAAAAGCGTTCACCCTCACGGGCTACTTTATCTTGTCAATTGACAATTGAGAATTGACAATTGACAATTTTCAGGTTGCCCCCAATCATTGTCAATTGTCCATTGTTAATTGTCAATTAGAGTTAGCGTACGCTGACTTTTACGGCTTCTTCACCATCCACGCTAACGATTGCGATACCAGCCGGTACGCTGATTGTTGCGTTGTCAGATGTCAAGACTTCGTTTGCAACGATCTGGCCGAGGATAGTAGAAACTACTACGTTCTTGCCGGCGGCGTTCTTGATGTTGATTGCACCGTCGTATGCTACGACCTTAACTTCGGTTGCAGAAACACCCTCGTTGGCGGTAGGAGCTTCAACGCCTTCAACGTAAACTGACATTGCTTTCTTCTTATCAGAAGTGATGTACAATTTCTCATTGTGGCTTGCTAAATAACCAGTCTTGTAATTTGTGCCATCTTCAGTATAGGCACCTACCTGACGGATATTGTAGTAACTATCGGCATCTTCACTCTCAATAATCTGCCATTTGAAGCGTTCCAAACCAGCCCAAGTACCGTCATTGTCAGATTTCTGAGCGATTTCACGAACTTCACCCTTAACAGAGATTGTCATTGTATCGCGAGATTCATCTAATGTACCGGCCTTGAAGATTGCTTTCACCATTGATTTTGCAACTTGATACTTCGGATCAACTGGAGCAGTTACCAAATAATCTACAGAGTCTGTCGGGTTGAACAAGAACAAACGTTCGCTCAATGCATTGCTGCCTTCGCCCATGCCCTTAGAAATGTAGAATGAAGGAACAACAGCATCTTCATCTGTCATGTGCAGATAAAGTGTTTCGTTGGCAGCATTAACTACGACAGCTTCATTAGACTCATTAACTGAGATATAATTTCCAATTACACCTTCTGTACCATTCTGCAATGTTACATGACCTTCTTCATTCCAAGACATATTGTCGATTTCATCATCGAGATAAGTCTTCAGGTTCAAATCAGAAGAAGTATATGCATAAATCGCTGAACGATGTTCGCCTCCATCTGCATCCAAATACTTAGCATAATCAAGATCATCAGTCAATTCTGCATCAATAGATACATTCTTATCTGCACTTGTTACTTGCAGACTTGTGCTTGATACAAACGCATCACTTGAACGGAATAAGGATACAGAACCATCTGCATTTTCTTTGATGATAAATTCATCATCTTTGTCGTTACCATCTTGAGCCAAACGAGGACCTTGGGTTCCTTTATCAGCTAAATAGTACCCAGTTTCTGTTCCGTCATTCAAATATTGCAATTTATATACGTAAGCAGAAACCTTATCGCCATTTACTACATCATTTACAGAACCTGTACCAGCATTGTAAACATACGTACGAGCAATTGTACTCGGTTTTTCTGCCGTCTTAACCAACTGGAATTGTGCTGCATCGTATGCATCTTTATAGAAGATTCCTTGATTACCATCGTATAATGAATTATCTTCTACACCCACATACCACATATAAGAAGTATCGAACTTATCGCGAGCCAAACGGATCGTACGAACAGACTTATCTGCTACATTCAAGAATCCAGCGTATTCATCAACAGTAGAAGGAATCAATTCTATGATGATGTTTTCGTCAAATTCTATATCTGTAGTTTTTGCTTCTTCTACGCCATAACTATTACGTTTAACATTAACCGGTTTAACTCTAACTTCTTCATCGCCAATGAATGCCAAAGAGTAGTAGTTAGCACCACCTTCTTCCGGGAACAATTTAGCCGTAAATGACTTATTAGTTTCACGGTTAGTGAATGTTACGTTTACATACTTAGCATCCTTATCATTTTCCTTTCCAGCTTCTTTAGCAACAGCTGTAATAGTGTACTGGAATGACGGGTAGTTGAGTTTAGCAATATCAGAACCCTTAGCAACCCATTCGAAGTCATCACCTGATGCTGCTACTTCATTAGCATTTGTTTCAACACCAATCGTCAGATACTTACCAATCAATTCTGCATCATCAGAAGTTCCGCCTACAAACTTAATGTTGTAAACAGCAGCCTTCTTTTCTTTGTTCAACAGTTCGATACCATCCTTGATAGATGAATCGCTCAAAGAGAAGATATAGTCGTATGCATCACCTGCCGGAGTTGTGCTCAAGCTCTTTGTACCATCAGTGAAATTCAAAACAACCAAATCAACCTTTGCCGGTTCCAATTTAGTACCTGCTGCATCATTGCTATTCTTCTTATAATAGAAGTTATCCAAGCGGATAGCATACTTACCAGCATTGTTGTACATTGCATTAAAGCAAGCATTTTCAATAGGCATTTCACCTACAACATATTCCGAAGTATTCTCTTGGAAAATGAAGTCTTCGAGTTTAGCAGTAATCAGCTTAAAGCCTTGACCTTTATCGCGATCATTTACTGTAGATTCAACAGTAGTTTCAGGAGAAACTGCAATCAAAGTAGATGCCAACCAGTCAATATCAGCTGCGCTAGATACGGTGTTTACACCATCTTTCAATACACGATTTGTGAAGAAGTACAAACCATTCGGGATAAACAAATCCTTTCCGTTTGCATCTGCAGCAGATATCTTGTAACCTTTAGAGCCATCGCTGTTAGTTACATTAAGTTCATAAGCCCAGATACGAGTATCACCTTCAAAGAGGTTATCATCAACATCTTCACCAGCAGTCAAGTTGAAGCCTTTGTTGTTATAAAGAGCATTCAAATCATCTTCGCCAGTAGCTGGTGTTTCAGCTATTTTTGCGAGAACAGTGCTGCAGACTAAGTCAGAACCTTTAGATACTAATTTCGCTACTATCGCTTGGTCTTTATACAATTGAATAGCATTAAAATTGCCTGAAGCTGCATCTAATGCACTAAAGAAACGACGTTCACTATCCCAACCGGCTTCTGCATTTTTCTCGTTATATTCTTTACCTGCATCAGTCCATTGGAAAGAATACTTTTGATCTTTAGCGTATGAATCGTCGGCTCCTTTTGTCCACAAAGAATTATCAGACTTATTAAAAGCCAAAGTATCTCCTGTTGCTACATTTACAAATGTATATAAAGGTGTCGTTTGGACATCTGATTTAGAGACCAAAACTTTCCATTTGTAATTGTTCAACTTAGCTTCATCAATTTCTGTTGCTTCGATATTGATAGAACTTGCCTTGATAGTTTTCCCATCTCTTTCAAAGCCCAATACCCATTTTTGAATAGATCCATCTGTTTGTTCGAAACTTTGTGCAAATACGACTTCTGAGCCATTAGTAACAGCATCAACGCCATCCCCTAATGGGAAAGTAATGTTTTTTGCAAAAGCCGAACTACTCAACAGCGAGCCTCCAAGCATCAGCCCGCATGTCAAAATTGTAGAAACTTTCTTGTTCATAATTGTTTAAAAATTTAATTGTTAATATTGAGGTATTAATAAATTCTCTATCAACAATTACGGGGAGGGAACAGCCCCGGCTTCAATTATGAACCGGAAGGACACAAAAAAAGCGCGGAACTGTCGTCTATGGTCTATCCCAAGGTATCGCCAAACACCCATCAAGTGAACCAAAACAACAGCCCGCGCTCTATCTCGTATAGTTCTTTTTCTTTCTAAATCCTAAAAAAGAAGAATACACCAGAGCGCAAGCATTTATTGTTTATTACTCCCACTTGATAAAAAAATTGGCGATTTTTTAGGGATAGGAATAATCTCCGTAAATGCTATAACATCTTATATCGAATTCCGAATGTTGAGGAACGCTATCCTCTCGGGATTCGATGCAAAGGTAAGGACGATTTATGAATCTGCAAGAAAAAACGCGAAATTTTTTCCAGAACTACGTTTTCTTTGAACGAAAGCATAGGTTTCGGGGGACGAAACCTGCGTGGAAATACATCAACATCTACGTCCGCGCGGCTGAACATCTATGGAAATTTTCCTCAACATCCGCGTCGGCGTGGGTGAACATCTATTTCCTATTATAAATATTGAGCTATGACATGATTGTTGCTGATGTAACGCACTACGTAAATAATATCACCATTTTCTTGGTATTTATTGAAGAAAGCATACCATTGGGTATTTCGGTTCTTTCGGAAGGTAGCATAACGCAAATTTCGTCCATAGCGGTTGAAAAACGGAGGAGCAACCTTACTCACTCGCTGAGGAAGCGTTTTTTCAATGTCAAAGATTAAATCCCGAACATACTGAACGGCAAATTCTTCAAGGCCAAAATATTCTTTTTCGAAAAGGACTTCTTGCAACTCTTGAAAGTATTGCCGGACTTCGGGCATAAACAAAACTTTCATTTCCTATCTTTATATCGTTCCCTATACGCTTTCCTTATGTCTGCCTCAATGCCGACAAGCAATTCTTGTGCACTAATAGCACGTTTCAAGTCATCGTCTGGCTCCAAATAATCTCCTCGCGTCAAGACAAGAGTTTCGCTCTGACCATGCTGGATAAGAACATTCTCATTGATAGCCAAATCCAGATATTTATCCATGTTATTCCTTAATTCGGATGATGTAATAACTCTCATAGGTTTCAATTCTTATATATTTGTAGTACAAAGGTATCATTCTTTTGCGACGTTGCAAAAAATAAGGCACGGATTACGCCTCGTCCGCGTCATCCGTGCCTCAACAAACGACTAAGGAGGGGATTGCTCCCCTATACCTTATAATACTTGGATACCCTCTTCGCGAGCCTGTTCATCGCCGGAAGGAGTAATCAGCTTATAGCCTTTGCCGTGGATATTGATAATTTCGATACCCGGATCGTCGCGCAAGAGCTTACGCAACTTCGTGATGTACACGTCCATACTGCGGGCATTGAAATAATTGTCGTCCACCCAGATAGTCTTCAACGCATAGTTGCGTTCCAAGATTTCGTTGGCATGGGCACAAAGGAGGCTCAAGAGTTCGCACTCCTTCGTAGTCAGCTTCGTAATCTTCTCGCCGATAGTCAGCGTCTGCTTCTGCGTATCGAAGAGGAAGTTGCCCAGTTTATAGAAAGGAATGTCTTTCATTTTCTTTCCTTTCACACGGCGAAGGATAGCCTCGATACGGAGCAAGAGTTCTTCCATGCTGAAAGGCTTCGTCAGGTAATCGTCGGCACCAATCTTGAAACCTTCGAGGATATCTTCCTTCATGGTTTTAGCCGTCAGGAAGATAATAGGTATATCCGGATTGATGGAGCGGATTTCCTGAGCCAAAGCGAAACCATCCTTCTTCGGCATCATCACGTCTAATACGCACAAGTCGTATTTCGTCTTCGTGAAACCTTTGTAGCCAGCTTCGCCATCAGCAAAGAGGTCAGTTACATACCCTTTAGCTTGCAAGTATTCTCTTAAGAGCATACCCAAGTTTTCATCGTCTTCACAAAAGAAGATTTTCAGTTTTTCTTCCATAATTAACTTTTAATAAGAGGTAAAGTTATAATAAATTTCGTTCCTATATTGTCGTTCCCGCTTTCGGCGCGAATCGAACCTTTGTGATCTTCGATAATCTTGCGCACATACGCCAGACCAAGACCAAACCCTTTCACATCGTGCTTGTTGCCCGTCGGGACCCGGAAGAAGCGGTCGAAGACTTTCTTCAGGTATTCCTTCTTGATGCCAATGCCGTTGTCTTCTATCGAGATGAGCAGTTTGCCATTCTCGTTCCACGTCCGCGCCATGAGTTTCAACGGCGTTTCGAGGCGGCGATACTTCACGGCATTATCCATCAAGTTGAACAACACGTTCGTTATATGCATTTCATCCACGTAAATCGTCGAGTCTTCGGCCTGGAGGTCGATATCGAGCGTGCCACCATATTTCTCGACTTTCAGCGCGAAAGTATTAGCGACTGATACGATCAAATCGTTCGCGTCAAGCTCTTTCAACTTCAGCGCTGCCCTTTGACGTTCGAAAAGCGACATTTGCAAAACCTTTTCGACCAGAAAGCTCAGGCGCTTCGTCTCGTCATTGATGACGGTAGAGATATGGCGGAAGACATCCGGGCTTTTCGTGATATCCGAGTCCTTCAGCATCTGAGCCGCGAGGGAGATGGTGGATACCGGCGTTTTCAGCTCGTGTGTCATGTTGTTGATGAAATCATTTTTCATTTCCGACAGACGCTTCTGGCGGAATACAATATAGATAGTAAAGATGAACGTTATCAACAGAAGTGTCGAGAAGACAACCGACGGAACGATGAACGTAATCGAACTTCGCAAGTAATCACCCTTAGTCGGGAAATAGACCTTCAGGTAATTCTGTCGCGAGGGCGGGTCATTCGGAAACAACACCTGCGTGATTACATCCGAAGGCGAGGGCTTCGCCTCCTCGTCGCTACTCTGATAGACTACATTGCCATCTTTATTGATAACAGAAAAGACGAACGGTAAGTTCAAACCGTTGTTAATAAATTCTGTTTTTAAATAATTGTTCAGGACCTTGAAGTCCACCCGCTCCTCGATAGGACGCAGGTTGGCTGTATGCAGGATGTTGTAAATCACTTCCTCTATCAAGCCGCCCTGATATTGGTAGCGCCGCTTCAGGGTTTTCTGCAAATCCTTCGACGTCGTTACGATGTCGCTCGTAGGCTGCTGGGACAAGGCCGAACGCGGGGTGAACTTCTGGCTGCTGAAGCTATGCAGCTCGATTTGTTGCACGCCGCCGTTCGAGTCGGTTATCTGCAGATGGTATTTCTCCTGATTGATGATCTCGCCCAGCGGGTCTTGCGGCACGCCGTTCTGGTACATGAACTGGTGCTGCCCGCGCTTGATGTCGTCTTCCAAATACTTCCGTGTTTCATCCAATTCCAAGTTTTTCGACACTTGGAGCAAGCTTCGTTTGACTGTTTCGTTGAACTGTTCGCTCCGCGTACGAAGGATGATACTTACATAATTTATCTGCAAGTAGAGCAACCCGGCGAACGCGAATGCCATCACGATAGCAAGCAACCAAATTGTAGATTTCTTCATCTTCTATCCTTTCTCTGATACGATATGACAAATAACGCGCCTTTTCGTTTAATATTTTCCAAAGAAAAGTGAAAATCGCGGGGTTCAAATGTTAATTATACTTCTATCGCGCTGACAGACGGGATTTTATCGGCATCGCCCTTTCACAGCTTTTAGCAGTGCGCCGATGTTGTACAAAGAAGTGTTCCCTCGGCGGCGAAGTTTGTTAAATCAGACTAAGATTTGCAGCGTTTCGCGCGGAGGTCAAAACCATCGGCTTTAACTTTGCCGGCATGAGATTCCACCTCCTTATCGGCCTCCTGGCAGCCCTCGCCTGCCCTGCGGTGCTCCGGGCGCAAGTTTGGAGCAAGGCCGACTCGGTGTGGCTCTCCGGAATCCTGTCGGGAAAAGATACGTTGCGCCTCGACCCCGAAACCGAGCGTGCCATCCGCGAGGGCCGCCTCCTCGACGTCGCGCCCGAGGCGGCCGGCCAGATGCAACTCCAAGGGACGAAGCTCCCCATCGTCATCGACTTCTCGGACTATGTGCGGAAAAGCGACGACACGAGCCGCTACCTCGTCCCCCTCCGCGAACTCCCGCCCCAAGTCTTTTGGCTCTACGGGCAAAACCTCGACCCGCGCGATGCTGCGCGTTATTCGGCCTTCGACCGAGACAAACAGGCCGAGCAGATGGTTACCCCCGAGATGGACGGACTCTCGTTCAATCTTGCCGCCGCGCTGGGCTACGCCCTCTCGCCTTCCTATCGCCAAAAGGTGAAGAACCGCAAGAATGCCACGGCACACCGCACCTACGACCAACTGCCCTCGCTCGCCATGCAACAGAAGCAACGTGCTTACCGCCAGGAAGTCCGCAAGCGGGAGCTCCGTCAGAGGCATCATACCCTGCGCTACGACGAGGACGGCTTGCCGTTGCCCGACATCGTCCCCACCCGACGCGACACGTTGCCGCCCGATTCTCTCCTTCGGAAAAAACAACCGCTCCCCATGCGTCCCGATTCGCTTGCATCCGCTTTGCCGACGCCGTCGGGAAGGTAGATTCACGCGCATCCGGCTTCCCGACGGCGTCGGCAAAGAAGATTCACGCGCATCTAGCTTCCCGACCACGTCGGCAAAGAAGATGCACGCGCATCCAGCTTCCCGACCACGTCGGCAAAAAAAAGCCGGAACAAGGTTGCCCCTGCCCGGCTTCTCTTCATTGTTTCACTCTTAAAAAATATAGTTTATGCTAGATATAGCCTAACTTAACGCTGTGAGCGATTCTGCCGCCGCTCGCCACGGTCGCCACCTCTGCCACCGCCGCGTGTCGGACGTTCCTCGTAGCCTTCGGGCTTCGGAATCAGGACACGGTGAGAGAGTTTGAACTTACCAGTCTTCGGGTCGATGTCCACCAACTTGACGGTAATCGTATCGCCTTCCTTCAAGCCCGCTTCTTCCACGGTCTCAAGGCGTTTCCAATCAATTTCGGAGATGTGGAGCAGACCGTCTTTGCCCGGCATGAACTCGACGAACGCGCCGTAGGGCATGATAGAAGAAATCTTACCTTCATAGACTTCACCGATTTCGGGGACAGCCACGATGCTCTTGATGGCACGGATGGCGGCATCGAGAACCTCCTTGTTCGGGCCGGAGATTTCAATCTTGCCCACGCCGTCCACTTCGTCAATATTGATCGTCGCACCAGTCTTCTCCTGGATACCCTGGATAATCTTCCCGCCCGGGCCGATGACGGCACCGATAAACTCTTTCGCAATCGTCATGTTTTCGATACGCGGAGCATGCGGCTTCAAATCCGGACGACCCTCAGGCTGAGCCTCGAGAATCTTACCTAAAATATAAAGACGACCTTCGCGAGCCTGGGCCAAAGCCTTCTCCAGGATGTCGTAAGAAAGGCCATCGACCTTGATATCCATCTGCGTAGCCGTGATACCATCTTTCGTACCCGTTACCTTGAAGTCCATATCACCCAAGTGGTCTTCGTCGCCCAAGATATCCGAGAGGATAGCGTAGTTCGTACCGTGGTTCTCGGAAATCAGACCCATCGCGATACCGGAAACCGGCTTCTTCATCGGGACACCGGCGTCGCGCAAAGCCAACGTGCCGGCGCAAACTGTTGCCATCGAAGACGAACCGTTAGATTCGAGGATATCAGACATCACGCGGATAACATACGGATAGTTCTCAGGAATCATACGCTTCAGCGCACGCCAAGCCAAATGCCCGTGGCCAATCTCGCGACGGCCTACGCCGCGCTGCGCCTTTGCCTCGCCCGTAGAGAACGGAGGGAAATTATAATGTAAAAGGAAACGTTCCTTGTCGTGAACCAAAACGTCGTCGATGATTTTCTCGTCATCCTTCGTACCGAGGGTAACGGTTGAAAGCGACTGAGTTTCACCGCGCGTAAAGATAGCGGCACCGTGCGGGCCGGGGAGGCAGTCGGTTTCAATCCAAATCGGACGAATCTCTGTAGTCTTGCGGCCGTCGAGACGTTTGCCTTCGTCGAGGATGGCGCGGCGCATGGCTTCCTTCTCTACGTCGTGGTAGTAGCGGTCGATCATGGCCACCTTTTCCTCTGTAAGTTCTTCTTCTGTGAATTGCGACTTGAATTCCTCAACGATAGCTTCGAAAGCTTCCGTACGTTCTTGCTTGCCAGTACCTGAGGTAGCGATGGCGTAAGCCTTGTCGTAGCATTTGTCGTGGACATCCTTGCGGAGGTCTTCGTCGTTTTCTTCGTGGCAATATTCGCGTTTAACCGTCTTGTCGCAAGCCTCCATCATCTCCAGCTGAGCCTGGCACTGAACCTTGATGGCTTCGTGAGCGAATTTGATGGCATCCAGCATTTCGGATTCCTGCACTTCGTTCATTTCGCCTTCGACCATCATGATGTTGTCCAACGTAGCACCAACCATGATATCAATGTCGGCGTTTTCAAGCTGTGCGAACGTCGGGTTCACAACAAACTGACCATTGATACGAGCGACACGAACCTCGGAAATCGGACCATTGAAAGGAATATCGGAAACCGCCAAAGCAGCCGAAGCAGCCAAACCAGCGAGCGCATCCGGCATATCTTCGCCATCCGCAGAGAATAATATAATGTTTACGTAAACTTCAGCATGGTAATTGTCTGGGAACAAAGGACGCAGGGCGCGGTCCACCAAACGAGCTGTCAGAATTTCATAATCGGAAGCTTTTCCCTCTCTCTTCGTAAAACCGCCGGGGAAACGGCCAAATGCGGAGAACTTCTCCTTGTATTCAACTTGCAACGGCATGAAATCAACTCCGGGATTTGCCTCTTTCGCAGCACAAACAGTAGCGAGCAAAACGGTATTGCCCATACGGACGGTAACGGCGCCGTCCGCCTGCTTTGCCAATTTCCCGGTTTCGATGGTGATGGTTCTGCCATCTCCCAAATCGATCGTCTTGTTAATTGGATTAAGCATAATCTTCTTTCTAATTTTTCTTCTATCTTTCAAAAATTGTCGCAAAGGTAGCAAAAGTTTAGTTCCCAATCGCATGGAAACGGCAAATAAATTGAATAATTTGAAACATTTTCTATTTGCAAGGAAAGAAGTACCCGGTTTTATTAGGCATAGACTGCAAAATAATGTATATTTGCAGCCGATTGTGTTTATAAACATAAAACGATATGACAAAAAGGAAGCGTATGAACTTATCGCAACTCAAGAAACTATCAAAGATGTATGCGGCGGCTTTGTCGCTGCTGCTCGCCATTTGCTCCGGATGTCAGAAGGAGCAGACATTCACGGTTAAGGGTATTATTTCGGATGCCGAAGGGCAGGTTATGTATCTGGAAAACGTAGGTATCTCGTCGGTCGAACTGCTCGACTCGGTAACTCTGCCTAATAATGGGAAGTTCGAGTTTACCCGTCCGCGTCCTCAATATCCGGATTTCTACCGCCTCCGTTTGAAGAATCAGTTGATTAATTTCGCTATCGACTCGACGGAGACCATCACGCTGGATGCCGATGCCAGCACATTTGCTACCTCTTATAAAATAGAAGGCTCGGAAAACTGCAAGGCGATTAAGGCAATCACCCTCGCCCAACTGGATGCCAACCAAGTCCTTTCCCGCCTGCGCAAGGAATACGAGGCGAAGCAATTGGCGGATACGGCCTACGCCAGGCAGACTATCGAAGTGGCAAATGCCTATAAGAAAGAAGCACTGAAATATATCTACGGCGCGCCAATGTCCACGGCGGCCTATTTCGCCTTGTTCCAGCAAATCGACGGCCTGCTGTTCTTCGACTTATACGACAAAGTCGATTCCCGTGCCTACGGAGCCGTCGCCACCAGCTTCGATACGTTCTATCCGGAAAGTCCGCGCGCCAAACATCTGCACAACTTGGCTTTGCAATCCATCAAGGTCATCCGCAGTCAGCGGCCGATCGACTTGGATAAGCTCGATGCCAAGGAGGTCAGCTATATGGATGTGGAATTGCCCGACGTACACGGCACGCCCGTCAAACTGTCCGAAATAGCCCAGGGGCATCCGACTATCGTCAATTTCACGGCTTATCAGACCGAATGGTCGCCGTCTCTGAATATGGAATTGGGTAGCCTCTATACGAAATATAGCCAGCGAGGTTTGCGCATTTACCAAATATCGCTGGATGCCGATTTGCATTTCTGGCAAAATGCAGCTTCGAACCTGCCGTGGGATTGCGTCCGCGACCCGCAGACGGTCTATTCCGAAGTGGCCTCATTATATAATGTAAAGCAACTGCCGGCCCTTTTCCTGTTGGATAAACAGGGGAATCTGGTCAAAAGGGTGGACGACCTGCTGAAATTGGAAGAAGAAACGAAAAAGATTCTCTGATTCGCCTCCAAGGATAGCCTCAGAGTTTTGATGCGGTCTGCGACGGTGTCGCGAGCCGCATCAAAATTTTGACGCACCTTGCGACGCCGTCGTGAACAACCTCACAGTTTTGACGCACCTTGCGACGCCGTCGCAAACAACCTCACAATTTTGACGCACTTCGCGACGCCGTCGCGAGGAACCTCAAAAAAATAACGCAGTCTGCGACGGCGTCGCAAGCTGCGTCAATTTTTTGATGCTGCATTTTCCGACTTATTTCTTCCTTATATAAGTGATAAAGCTATACGGATAGGCGTGTTTGTCGTCGGCCGGGAAATCTTGATGCTCGATTTCCTCCCACTGCGACCAATCAACGATAGGGAAGAACGTATCGGCATCGGGGAACTCGGCATGGACGTGGGTGATATACATTTTGTCCGCCCGGCGCAATGCCTGGCGATAGACCAAGGCGCCGCCGATAACAAATACTTCCTCTTCTTTCTCGCAGATATCCAAAGCATCTTTCATCGATTCACAAGGGAAACAATTCACGAAGTCGGCCTCGGGCAAGGTCGTCAACACGACGTTTTTACGATTGGGCAGCGCGCCATTGGGCAGCGACTCGAAGGTTTTGCGGCCCATGAGGACGGCGTGTCCCGTAGTCAGCTCCTTGAAGCGTTTCATATCGTTAGGCAGATGCCAAAGCAATTGCAAGTTCTTACCGATAGCATTATCGTCGGCTATCGCGGCGATGATAGATATAGTACTCATATTATTAATTAGTAGTTAAACGGAAACTTCTCCTTTGATATGCGGATGCGGGTCGTAGCCCACTAAATGAAAGTCCTCGTATTGGAAAGCGAAGATATCCTTCACCTCCGGATTCAGCTCCATGCGTGGCAAGGGCCGTGGCTCGCGTGTCAGCTGTAGCTTTACTTGTTCCAGATGGTTGGTATAGATATGGGCATCGCCGAGGGTGTGGATGAAGTCGCCCGCCTTCAATCCCGTTACCTGCGCCATCATCTGCAGCAACAAGGCGTATGAAGCAATATTAAAGGGTACGCCGAGGAAAATATCCGCGCTCCGCTGATACAGTTGCAGGCTCAGCCGTCCGTCGGCGACATAGAACTGGAAGAAAGCATGGCAAGGCGGCAGATTCATATTCCCCAAGTCGCCGACATTCCAAGCGCTAACGATGATACGCCGCGAGTCGGGATTGTGCTTGATGGTCTCGACGGCCTCGCTGATCTGGTCGATATAGCCTCCCTGGTAGTCGGGCCACGAACGCCATTGGTAGCCGTAGATATGCCCCAGGTTGCCATCGGCATCGGCCCATTCGTTCCAGATGCGGACGCCGTGCTCCTGGAGGTAGTGCACATTCGTGTCTCCCCGGAGGAACCAAAGCAGTTCGTAGATAATGGATTTCAGGTGAAGCTTCTTGGTGGTCAGCAGGGGGAAACCGTCGTCGAGGTTGAAGCGCATCTGATGCCCGAAGACGCTGGTTGTCCCCGTCCCGGTGCGGTCTTCCTTGTGGACGCCCTCGGTGAGGACTCGGTTCAGTAAGTCGAGATATTGTTTCATCTTTCTGCTTATTTTGCCGCAAAAGTAAGGAAAAAGTACATACGAAAGCTGTATATTTGCCGCCGAAACATTTTAATATTCATAGAAAGATGAAAAAACTGTGTATCGCTGCGATGGCAATGGCTGTGTTGCTATCATGTTCCAGCAAACAACAACAGCAAGAACCTAAGGAAGAAGCAACCCTCTCCGGGCTGTACAAATCCAAGTTTGAAACCGAGGTCGCAGGCCAGCCTACCAGCCTCTACGTCCTCAAGAATGCCAAAGGTGCCGAGGCTTGCGTTACCAACTGGGGCGGCCGCCTCGTCTCGGTCATGGTGCCCGACAAGAACGGCAAGATGACCGACGTCGTCCTCGGATACGACAGCATCCAGGCCTATATCAACAGCACGGGCAACTTTGGTGCCCTCATCGGTCGCTACGGCAACCGTATCGCCAACGGTAAGTTCAAGCTCGACGGGACAGAGTACACTCTTCCCCAGAACGACAAGACGAACTGCCTCCACGGTGGTCCCGAGGGCTTCGACCGGCAGATGTGGACAGCTAACCAGACGACTCCCCAGTCTGTCGAACTGACCTACCTCTCGAAGGACGGCGAGGCTGGCTTCCCGGGCAACCTCAACGTCAAGGTTACTTATACCCTGACGGATGACAATGCCATCGACATCAAGTACGAAGCCACGACGGACAAGAAGACGGTGGTAAACCTCACCAACCACAGCTACTTCAACCTCTCCGGCGTCCCTGGCTCTACGATTATGGATCACCAGCTCTCCATCAACGCGGACAACTATACTCCGGTCGATGACAAGCTCATCCCGACGGGCATCGCCAAGGTAGAAGGCACCCCGCTCGACCTCCGTCAGCCCCAGACTATCAGCGCACACATCGACGACGACTTCGACCAGCTCACCAAGGCCGGTGGCTACGACCACAACTGGGTCCTCAACACGAAGGGCGACGTCGCTCAGGTGGCAGCTACCGTCTACGCCCCCACCAGTGGCATCCTCATGGAGGTCTACACGAACGAGCCTGGCCTTCAGGTGTATTGCGGCAACATGATGAACGAGAAGGAGACCGGCAAGCACGGCATCGTCTACCCTCGCCGCGGCGCCATCTGCCTCGAATCGCAACACTATCCTGACTCCCCGAACCACCCGGACTTCCCGACAACCGTCCTCGAACCGGGACAGACCTACAAGAGCCAGTGTATCTATAAGTTCTCCACCAAGTAATGAAGAATGAGGAATGAAGAATGAAGAATTATGGGTCCCCAATCCATTCTTCATTCTTCATTCTTAATTCTTCATTCTTTTAGCGCATAGCGCTTATGCGTCCCCAGCCCGACCGTCGTCATCCCCCGCCCCGGCTCGTCTGCCCAACGCCTTAGCTCCTTACCAGCAGTCGATTTGCTGAGTCCCACCAGCGTCGCATAGGTGCTTATCGACATCGAATGCCGCCGCGCGAGGTACTCCTTCGCCCGCGCAAACCGCTCCTCCTCCGTATATTTCGAAGTCTTCATTCGGAACTGTTCCTTCGCCCGCTTCAGCGTGCAACGGTCGCGCATCTCCCAGATGAACTCCTTGTCTGCCCGGAAGTTAGCCCCCGTAATCTCTATACTGCTGGCGTTCCGGCGTGTGCCGGAGCCGTCCGCCTGCTCCCGCGCCTTCCCCTTTGCCAACCCCAGCGAGGGGGTGAAAAGGCCAAGCCCGTCTATCTTCACCGAACACCCCGAGGCCATCGCCCGCGCTATCCCGCGAACGAACTCTTGCACAATGCCTTTCGCCTCGCTCGGGGCAAAGGTTGTGTTCTCCGTCATCCCTTCGACAATCTCGTCCGTCGAGACCTGACGGCGGATGACCATCCTTGGGTAGAGGAGGGTCTTGCCTTCCTCATTCAAGTCCCTTATTTCCTGCATTGTATATTCTGCCGACATACCGATATAAACTTTAAGACTCTGCGAAATAAAACTTACGACTCCCCAGAATAAAATATAACAACTCTGGGATATAATCTATAAATATCGACGTGAGTTATATAAATATCGACGTTATCTATATAACTCTCGACGTGATTTATATAACTCTCGTCGGTATTTATAGATTACTCTGCGACAAAGATACCTTTTCCTCCGCAGAGTCGCAAGTTTTTCTCCGCAGAGTTGCAAAAAAAGATTGGGACGCGGATGACACGGATGACGCGGATGTATCAACTCTATATCCGTGTAATCCGCGTCATCCGCGTCCCAATATGTCGGGTGATATGTCTGCGGAGCCGCGACCCTTAGAACAGGTTATAGTTGGTTCTGAGGACTTTGAACTCGGTGCGGCGGTTTATCTGGTCGGCTATCTCCTGCTGCTCCGGCGTGAGCTTTTCGATGAACGGGGCGGAGAGCGTGTCGCCCTCGTGGAGGAAGTCGTGCTCGCGCGCCATCTTCTTGTTGATGACCTTCGGGACGCTTTCGCCGTACCCCTTGGCTTCCAGGCGGTCGGGGGCTATGCCACCCGCGATGAGGTAGTCCACGACAGACTGGGCGCGGCGCTGGGCGAGGCCCTCGTTGTACTTGTCCGTGCCCTTGCGGTCGGTGTGTGCACCTAACTCGATGGTAACGTTGGGGTTATCGTTGAGCATCTTTATCATTTCGTCGAGAGCCGCCTTCGACTCGGGGCGGAGCGTCGCCTTGTCGAAGTCGTAGAAGATATTCTCGATGACGACCGGCTTGGTGATTGGAGAGAGGTAGAAATCAACGATGTAGGTCTCGTTCTTCTCCTCTGCGCCAGTCTTCAGCTCGAAGTTCTGGTTGAGGAAGCCGCGGGCACTGGCCATCATGACGTAGCGGATGTCGCGCTCCAGTTCGACCTCATACTCCCCGTTCTTCATCGTCAATACCTTGGCGTTGAGGCCGTCGCGCCCCACGATGCGGACCGTCGCCCCCTCGATGGGCACTTCATCGACATCGAAGACGATGCCCTCAATCTTCACCGTAATGATTGGGAGCTCAAAGGAATAGAGGTGGTCGTAGCCACGGGCGTCGTTGCGGTTGGAGGAGAAGAAACCCCGCTCGTGGACGCCCTCGAAGGTGATGCCGAAGTCGTCGCCGTTCGAGTTGATGGGCGAGCGCATGTTCTCGACGTGCCAGTGCTCGGTGCTGTCGAGGGTCGCTCTGAAGATGTCGAGGCCACCCATTCCGGGGTGTCCGTTGGAGGCAAAATACAGAGTAACTGAGTCTCGGACATAGGGAAACATCTCGTCTCCCTCTGTGTTAATCTCGGGACCCAGGTTCTCCATGGGACCGAAGTCGTTGCCGTTGATGCGTGCCCGGAAGATGTCCTTACCCCCCTGGCCACCCACGGCGTCGGAGACGAAGTAGAGCCAGCGGCCGTCTAGGGAGACAGACGGGTGAGCCAATGCAGTAACCGAGTCCTTGAGTATTTCGACCTTCGAGCCCTTGCCCCACTTGGCGCTGCTGCGGGAAGACATGTAAATCTCTGCGGTGCGGTCGCCCTCGGGAGCCTGGGTGCAGTAGGTGTAATACATGGTGTTGCCGTCTGGGGTGAAGGAAGGGGTGCCCTCGTCGAACTCGGTGTTTACCTCGTCCTCGAGCTCCTCGGGTTGGAGCCAGTTGCCCTGCTCGTCCTTCTTGATGACATAGAAGTTGTTGTTGTTCTGCCCTGTGATGGCACTGACCTTCTGATCCTTGTCCTTGCTGCGGGAAGATGCGAAATAGAGCTGGTCATAGTCCGGGCCGAGCAACATGGGGCTGAACTCACCCCGACGGGAGTTGAACTTGTCCATGCGCTTGACGACATAGCGGGTAGGGTTCGCCTTCCACTCCAGAGCCTTCTGCGAGCCCTCGACACCGTTGAAAGCCAGGACGCTGGTAGGGTCGTACTGGAGATATGCGTCATAATGCTTGATGGCGTCGGCATAGCGGCCGTTCTTCTGCTGCATTTGCCCGAGGCGGAGGTAGAGGATGCTGTCGGGGTAGTCGTAGCGGAGGGCGTTCATGTAACCACTCACCGCTTTGGCCGTACTGTTGATCATGCGGTTACACTCGGCCATGCGGAAGGCGACGTAGCCACGGAGGTCGCGCTTCTTGGGCGACGTCTTGGTATAGACACGGCGGTAGATGGCGGCCGCCTCGTAGTATTCCCCGATACGTTGCTTCTCCTCCGCATCGCTCAGCTTGGCCGAACGACAGGAGACGAAGGAGGCGAGGAATACGTATATAATAAATGTATAGGATAAGAAACGTTTCATCGTAAGTCTTCAAAGTGCCTGCAAATATAACGAAATAGGTCGGTTCTTATTGCCTCGGAGGAAAAAGAAAGGCTGCCTCGCGATTGAGGCAGCCCCTTCCCCTAATTATAAAACAAGAAATTCTCTATTAATTCTTCTCCGATTCCGCAGCGGCACGCTTGTTGATCTTGTGCTTCTGCAACTCGTAAGCTATCGGAGTAGCCACGAAGAGCGTCGAATAAGTACCGATGATGATACCCAGCAAGATGGCAAACGTAAAGCTCCGGATGGTGCTACCGCCGAGGATGAAGATACACAAGACAACGACCAGGGTAGTCAATGAGGTATTGAACGTACGGCTCAGGGTCGAGTTCAGGGCATCGTTAATCACTTGGTAGCGGTCGCGCTTCGGATATATTGCAATCGTCTCGCGGATACGGTCGAAGACAACCACCGTATCGTTGATAGAGTAACCGATAATCGTCAGGATAGCAGCGATAAACGTCTGGTCAACCTCCATGGAGAAAGGCAGCAGCTTCCATAGCAACGTATAGAAGGCGATGATGCACAACGTCGTGATAGCCACAGACGCGAAAGCACCAGCCGAGAAAGAGATATCCCGGAAACGCAGCAAGATATAAGCTGCCATACAGAACATAGAGAAGATGACGGCTAAGAAGGCTGCGTTCTTGATATCGTCCGCCATAGAAGGACCGACCTTCTGCGAGCTCTGTACATTTGTTGAGGTAAACTCATCCAAGGTAGTGCCGTCGGCCAACAACGGCTTCAGACCTTCGTAGAGCTTGGTTTCAATCTCCTGGTCTATTGACGGGTCTGTCTCTGTAATCTTATAGTTCGTTGAGATACGGACTTGGTTCGGCGTACCGATGGTGATGACGCTGACTGCTCCGTCGAGCGGTGCATCCAAGAGGTTACGAACTTCGTCGGTCTTCACGTTCTGGTCAAAGCGGACGATGTAGTTGCGACCTCCCGTGAAGTCGATACCCTTGTTCAAGCCAACCGTAAACAAAGAAACAATACCCAGTACCACAATAACTACCGGAATCAAATAGCCCACCTTGCGAGCCCCGAGGAAGTTGATCTTCGGATTAACCAACAAGTCTTTCGAAATAGACGTAGTGAAAGGTAAGTGGCGCAGCTTGTCTTTAGCCAAGAGACCTTCATAAACGATACGTGTCAAGAAGACTGCCGTCAAGAAGTTAGACAACAGACCGATAATCATCGTTGTCGCGAATCCACGGATAGGACCTGTTCCGAAGTAGAAGAGGACAATACCCGTAATGATAGAGGTCAAGTTCGAGTCGAAGATGGCAGAGAAGGCATTGCTATAACCGTCGGCAATAGCTTTGCTCAACGACTTACCTGCTCGCAACTCTTCCTTCGTACGTTCATAAATCAACACGTTCGCATCGACTGCCATACCCAGCGTCAAGACCATACCGGCAATACCCGGCAATGTCAGCACCGCCTGGAAGGATGCCAAGATACCCATCGTGAAGAAGATGTTCAGAATCAAAGCGCCGTTGGCAATTAAGCCCGGGATAAGCCCGTAGAAGGCACACATGTACAGCATCAACAATATCAAGGCAATGAGGAAGGAGATGAATCCTGCCGTGATTGCCTCCTGTCCCAAAGACGGACCAACCACGTCTTCCTGTACGATATGGACAGAGGCTGCCATCTTACCAGAGTTCAATACGTTCGCCAAGTCTTTGGCTTCCTCCGGCGTGAAGTTACCTGTGATAGAAGAGCGTCCGCCAGTGATTTCGTCATTTACGTTCGGTGCAGAATAAACCAAACCGTCGAGAACGATAGCGATTGCACGTCCGATATTCTCTTTCGTCAGGCGAGCCCAAGCCTTCGCTCCTTCCGCGTTCATCGTCATGGATACCTGCTGTTCAGAAACACCAGCCTGCTGTACGAAGTCGGCGTTTGCATCCGTTACGACATCGCCACCCAAGGCCGGCGTACCGTCGCGGTTCGTTACCTTAATAGCATATAATTCATAAAAGCGTTCTCTTTCGTCCACAGCTTTCACGCCCCACTTCAGCGAGAGGTTGCGCGGGAGAACATCCTTCACCTGCTTCATGTTCAGGTATTCGTTGATTTTCTCCATATCCTTGGCTTCCGCCATACCGACTACGGCACTCGGAACCAACTGTCCGTTATACTGATTGATCATCAGCAAGGAGAACAACGGATGCTGTTTAGCGAAATCTTCTTCGGATTGAGATTGTCCTTCCGGCTGCTCTTGCTGCAAGTCGGCCAACAGAGAATCGGCTTCGTTCGTTGCAGCGGCCGACTGGATTGCTTCCGTCTCAGCAGCTTTGGTGTCAGCGGCTACTTCCGCAGTGCTGTCTGCAGGAGCAGCATCGGCCAGCATTTTGGCGAGTACATTATCGGCAGCAATCAAGTTCTGGTAAATCTCCGGCAACTTATAGGTTTCCCAGAATTCCAGGTTGGCACTACCTTGTAACAATTTACGAACACGCTCCGGCTCCTTCACACCCGGCAATTCGACCAAAATACGTCCTGCTGTTTCCAAGCGTTGGATATTCGGCGACAAGACACCGAAACGGTCGATACGCGTACGTAATACATTAAACGAATTATCAATTGCGCTTTGCAACTCAGACTTCAACACGCTGATAACTTCGGCATCCGAGCTCTGCGGCGTAATCTTGTCCTTCAATTCAAAGGTACTGAAAATAGATGCCAGCCGTCCGCCCGGTACCAGTTTCTGATACTCCTCGGCAAAGAGGTCAATGAAATCTTTCTGGCTCGTAGCCTGGTCTGCATACGCCAAATCCAATGCCTTGTTGAAGTTCTCGTCCTGATTGTTGTTTGAAAGCGAACGAACCACGTCGGGCACGCTCAATTCCAGTACGACGTTCATACCGCCCTTCAGGTCAAGACCTAAACCGATTTCCATCTCACGGCATTCCTTAAGCGTATAGCCAAGCCATACTTTCTGAGTTGATAGCGAGTCTAAATAATGACTCTCCTTAGCTGGGTCTCCAGCCGCGAACTCGGCAGCCTTGTTGTTGTAATGGTTCGTCACCACAGAGAATGACAAATAGAACAAACAGACAAGCGTCAGCAGCACGGCAAAGACCTTTACAAATCCCTTGTTTTGCATTTGAACTACTTAATTATTTTGTTATTATTTATTTCGTTAGCTCCGAAGAGGAATCCGCTGACAAGATGTCGCGAATACACTACTACTAATTTAACAGGGTGCAAAGATAGAGTTTTTTTCTTGATTAAGAGTATTTAGAATAATTATTTACGCGCTATTTCTTTCTCTTTCGCTATCTTTGGCGCAAATAATTTAAAATGTGCTACAATGAAGAATGTTTTCCTTTTTCTGCTTCTCTTCCCTTTCTGGCTTCAGGCTCAGGACGAAGAGAAATACCTGCAAGGCGCTGTCTCTCTGACAGACGGGCAGGTCGTTTTCCAAAAAGAACTGACGAACAACGCGCTCTCGTCGCAACAGATTTTCCTCGCCGTCCGCGACTGGATGAAAGAGCGCTTCAGCCGCGAGGGCTGCCACTTGGTCTATGAGAATGAGGCGAAGGGCGAGCTTGCCGCCATCGGCGAGGAATATATCGTCTTCTCGCGCACGGCCCTGGCTCTCGACCGCGCGCGGATGCGCTACCAGTTTACCGCCGTCATCGACGGGCATTCGTGCGACGTCCAACTGAAAAACATCCGCTACCGCTACGACGTCCCCTACCAGCGTGAACCCGAGGAATACGAGGCGGAAGAATGGATTACCGACGAACACGCCATCTACAAGGGCAAGCTCAACCGCATCAGCGGCAAGTTCCGCCGCAAGACTATCGACTTCGCCGACAGCCTCTTCATCGGTGTTTCCGGGGCTATGGGGCTCGCCCAGACTTCTGCTCCGGCCACGGCTCTGCCTCAGCAAGTCCCGCCCGAGCCTGTCGCCCCCTCTGCCCAGGAACCGGCTCCGCGCGAGGGTTACCAGACTTTCACACTGGCCAAATTGCCTGAAATCATGAAGTCGATGCTTTCGGAAAGCTCCTGCGTTCTCGAGAAAGACGGCCAGGAACAAGCCGTTACCTGGAAAGGCTTCGGCTCGATGTTCGGGAAAGACCTCGCCTCTTTCGCCCTTGAGAAAGGCAGCCTCAGCCTGAAAGATGGCGACACCTTCACCCTCTCCTTCTCCCAGCCGGACAGCAAGGCCGACAACTGGTTGCTCATCGAGTGCCGCAAGTCGGGCGAGACGGCCGATGGCGATTCGACCGTCGTCATGGGCGAAATCCTCGGTATCTGGGTGAAATAAAACACTGAACCGGGAAAAAACAAGGCACGGATTTCGCGGATTCCACAGTTTTCAAAACATAAAACCGTGGCAGTCCGCAAAATCCGTGCCTCTCTATTTCCCGCCTATTCAGGAGTTCTTCACAATCTGCGTAAAATCCGACCAATCTTCCACCTTGTACGCCCGAATATCACGCACAGATTTTTTAAACCAGTCGAATTTCGACAAATCATTGATTGCCTTATACAAATTGCCCAAATTTCCGTTCACCGTCAGATAAGTACTCCCTTGAATCCAACAAAAATCGTTCTTTTTCAAGCTTTCCTTGATTTCAAAATAAGCGCGGTTATAGGGCGTCCCATAATGCGCCTCCAACTCTGAAACCGTCATATCAAAACTTATGGCAAACATACTTCCTCCTTTAACGGCTTAAACATCTCCTCCCGTCCGAAAAACACATTCCGATCTTCCGTCTCCGCCGAAATCACCGTGCCCACAAACGGGTTGTCTTCTACTTCGATTACCGTACCCGTTATTCGATCTTTCAGCAAAGTCAAATCGGGCGATATCCAAACTTTGTCTCCGACTTTCATACTTTGATTCGATTTAAATGACAACTCTTCCTTACTGCACCTGCGGCCGATCCTCCTCCTCGTCAGGATCTTCCACCGTCGGCTGGCCGTCGCCTTCCCCCGGCTGCTCGTCGGGGTTCTCCGGAGTCTCAGGTTCGTCCGGACTTTCCGGAGCCTCGCCACTGATGGTCTTACGGAGGCGGACGAGGATGTCGTTCACGTCGTCGATGACCTCACCCAGCGCCTCGGAGGTCGCTTCGTCCTTCGTCGTCAGTTCATTGACGGTGTAGAAGGCGTTGATCGTCTCGCACAAGGTGTCGAACGCCGTGTCCGAAACAGGCCGGAGCGTCTTCAGTTTCGAGGCAAACGCGCGCTTGCGTTCCTCCGTCGTCCGGGTTTTATACAGTTGGTTGAAGGCGTCGTTCGCCTCCGCGATGTCGTCGGGGGCGCTTTCGCGGCCTATTTTAGTCAGAGCCGAGATGTAAGGCTCCTGCCGGAGCGTCCCGGCCACGTCGGTCAGCGTCGCCGTCTCGCCGGCATAGTCGAGCTCCGTCGGCGTCCCGGCCTCGTGGAAGACGAAGACCGCCGTCTTGCCCGCCTCACGCAGTTCGGGGTCGGGACAATACTCGGCATAAGCCTCCACGATTTTCTTGTTAAACAAATACGTCTCATCGCGTTTCTTATCAGCCTCCGCGATTTTCGCCGTGTCCAGATAGCCCTTGTCCGGCTTGAAGCAGGCGATTTCCTCCTCTGCCGCTGTCGCGAAAGCCGAACGCTGGGCGGCAAATCCATACTGCGTCGCCACGTCCTCGGGGACAGCGACCAAGATGTCTGTTACAAATTGCACGTGCTGTGCATTTTTCGCTTTACTGCGAGAAAAATCATAAACAATCTTTTTCATTCCCTATAATTTAAAGTTAAACTTAAATTTCTGTTCCGCGATTTCCTCCCCAGTTGCTGGGGAACGTTTCGCAAGCCGCGATTTCCTCCCCAGCTACTGGGGAACGTTTCGCAAGCCGCGATTTCTTCCCCAGTTGCTGGGGAGCGTTTCGCAAGCCGCGATTTCTTCTCCAGCTGCTGGGGAGCGTTTCGCAAGCCGCGATTTCTTCCCCAGTTGCTGGGGAGCGTTTCGCAAGCCGCGATTTCTTCTCCAGCTGCTGGGGAGCGTTTCGCAAGCCGCGATTTCTTCTCCAGCTGCTGGGGAAGAAAACTCATATTAGAGATTTTTCAGCCATTCCTTCCCGGCCTTCGTGTTCATCCAAATCAACATGCCCACGATAACAATCAAGCAGGCAGAAAACAATACTATTATCGGACCCATTTTATTTTCTATTTTAAGTTTCAACTCAAACGTCTTCAACTATTGAACCAAAACCTCTCAGAGATTTTTCAGCCATTCCTTCCCGGCTTTCGTGTGCATCCAAATCAAGAAGGCGACACCAAAAACCAAGCAGACAGAATATAATGTTATTAAAGCCCACATATTTCTACGAATTTAAAATTTCATACCCAATAAATACAAATATGCCAGTAATAATTACCCCAATACTAATCAAGACAATATATCCCAGCCTTTCTTGTTCGTCCACCGCCGAAATCACCCCGCCAACGACCAAGCCCGTGAAAACAATCTTCGCCAAGTCATAAAAGAACTTGCCCAGCGTCTCGCGCCCTATACCCGTATTTTCTTTCATATTTAAGATTTTAAAATTGTTCAGGGCAAAGTTACGGTTTCTTGGTTTATTTCCAAGAAGAAAAGGGGAGAAATTTATTCCGGCAGGGGCTGATATTCCACCAGCACCGTCTGCCCCTCGCGCAGGGAGGCGGGGACATCGACCAGCCGCTGGTTGCTGCTCCCCCGGAAGGGGCATTCTTCGGAGCGGAGGGATTGGACGAAGGGGCCGTCCACCAGCACGTCGATTTGCTCCAGGAGGCGGCGCTGGGCGGGCATTCCGAGCAGCGTCTCGAAGTGGTAACCCGTATAGCACCATATCGTCTTGCGGCTCCGGGCGTGGATGCCGCGCGCCAGTTCGGTGAAGGCTTCGGGCTGGTACATAGGGTCGCCGCCGGTAAAGGTTACGTCGGCAAAGTCGTCGGCGAGGACCCGCTCGAGGACGTCGGCGACGGGCGTTTCCTGCCCCCCGCCCATATCCCACGATTCGGGATTGTGGCAGCCCGGGCAGTGATGCCCGCAACCGGCGGCGTAGATGGCCGTGCGGAAACCGGGGCCATCCACCGTCGTGTCTTCCAATATGTTCAGGAGAGAGAGTGTCATAGTCTTAATCGTGGGTTACGCGGTCTTTCAACTCGGCGAGCTTGGCTTTGTTCCAGCGGTCGGTCGTCCCGACGAGGTAGCCCGTGATGCGCTGCAGGCGGTCGATGCGCGTGCTGCCGCATTTAGGACAGACATCGAGGGAGTCGGCTGCGTTCTCATAACCACAGTCGAGGCAACGGTTGCGGTTGTGATTGACCGAGCCGTAACCGATGTTGTAACGGTCCATCATATCGACCACGCGCATGACGACCTCGGGGTTGTGGGTCGCGTCGCCGTCCAGTTCGACGTAGAAAATGTGCCCGCCACGGGTGAGGTCGTGATACGGAGCCTCGATTTCGGCCTTGTGGCGCGCACTACATTTATAATATACGGGGACATGGTTGGAGTTCGTGTAATAATCGCGGTCCGTGATGCCCGGCAGGATGCCGAAATCCTTGCGGTCTTTGCGGGTAAATTTGCCAGAGAGACCCTCGGCAGGCGTGGCGAGGACGCTATAGTTGTGCTGGTACTGTTCGGAGAACTGATTGACGCGGTCGCGCATATAGGTTACAATCTTCAAGCCCAGCTCCTGTGCGGCAGCATCTTCGCCGTGGTGCTTTCCCGTCAGCGCCACGAGGCATTCCGCCAGGCCGATAAAGCCGATACCCAGCGTGCCCTGGTTGATGACCGAGGCGATGGTATCGTCCGGCTTCAACTGCTCGCAGCCCAGCCAAAGAGCCGACATGAGCAAGGGGAACTGCTTGGCGAAGGCCGATTTCTGGAATTCCATCCGCTCGTGGAGCTGGCGCGCCGTGATTTCCAGCATCGCGTCGAGTTTGGAGAAGAAAAGGGCGATGCGGTCGTTCTTATCTTCCACCTTCATGCATTCGATGGCGAGGCGGACAATATTGATCGTCGAGAACGAAATGTTTCCCCGGCCGATAGAGGTTTTCGGACCGAAACGATTCTCGAAGACGCGCGTGCGGCAACCCATCGTCGCCACTTCGTAGAGGTAGCGTTTCGGGTCGTCGGCGCGCCAAGACTCGTGCTGGTTGAAGGTCGCGTCGAGATTCAGGAAGTTGGGGAAAAAGCGGCGGGCCGTAACCTTGCACGCCAACTGGTAGAGGTCGTAGTTGCGGTCGGTCGGCAGATAGCTGACGCCGCGTTTCTTTTTCCAAATCTGGATGGGGAAGATGGCTGTTTCGCCATTGCCCACGCCCCGGTACGTCGATTTCAGCAACTCGCGGATGATGCAGCGTCCCTCGGCGGAAGTATCCGTGCCGTAGTTGATGGAGCTGAAGACTACCTGGTTGCCACCACGAGAATGAATCGTATTCATGTTATGGATAAACGCCTCCATCGATTGGTGGACGCGGCTGACGGTGCGGTTCATGGCGTGCTGCAGGATACGCTCCTCGCCTTCCAGACCGTCCAGCGGGCGGGTGAGGAAGTCGTCCACTTCCTTATTATATAAATGGGAATAATCCGCCCCTGTCAAGTCCTCCAGCATCTTCACCTCCTCGATGAAACTGCTGCGGACGTAAGGCGCCAGATAGAAGTCGAAAGCCGGGATAGCCTGTCCGCCGTGCATCTCATTCTGCGCCGTCTCAAGCGAGATACAGCCGAGGATGCTCGCCGTCTCGATGCGCTTGGCCGGACGGGATTCGCCATGACCGGCGGAGAAGCCGTTCTTCAGAATCTTGTCCAAGGGATGCTGGACGCAAGTCAGACTCTTTGTCGGATAGTAATCTTTATCGTGGATATGGAGGTAGTTGTTTTCGACCGCGTGGCGGACATCCTCGCTCAAGAGATAGTCATCGACGAAGGGCTTGGTCGTCTCGCTGGCGAATTTCATCATCATGCCTGCCGGCGTGTCGGCGTTCATGTTGGCGTTTTCGCGCGTGATGTCGTTCGATTTGATGTTGATAATCTCGAGGAACATATCCCGCGTCTTGGCTTTGCGGGCGATGCTGCGCTGGTTGCGGTAAGCGATGTACTTTTGGGCGACGTCCTTGCGGCTGCTGTTCATCAATTCCAGCTCGACAGCATCCTGGATGTCTTCTACCGTCATCTGCGAACTGCCCTTGAAAGCGATGCGGTCCGTGATTTGGCGGATCAGCTGGATATCCTCGCCCGCTGGGGTATGCAACATAGCTTTGCGGATAGCTGTGGCTATCTTTTCTTCATTAAAACCGACGATGCGTCCGTCTCGTTTTACTACTGTCTGAATCATCTGTTCGTTTCCTTTTAGGGGTTTCTTATTTGCGGCTACAAAGATATATGCGAAAGTGCTGTGTTGTCCGTTTTGGAAAACTTTTATGACGTTAATTTATGTAAAACATCAGGGAATAAGCATATTACAAAATAAAATGGAAAACTTCTCGTTTTAGCGCAATTCCAAATAGCTCCAAATGGGATAATGGTCGGAGTATTTGATTTTCTCCACAGTACAATTATAAGGCTTGATATTCGGCGAGCACAGGATGTTATCGATGCGGAACCAAAACATATTCTCATTGTAGGAGACACCCAGACCGCAACCGGACTCGCCAAAGGCATCCAGCAGCCCGCCCTGCACGGTATGGTGTGTGTAAGATATGGGCGTATCGTTGAAGTCGCCGCAGACGATAACGTAGTCCGTCTTCGCCTTCCGGATTTCCTCCGCCACCTTCTCGGCTTGCGGAGCCCGGGCACGGAAAGCGGCGCCCAGCTTCTGGCGGATGGTTCCCTTCAGGTCGTTGAAGTGCTCGACGTCCATCGACTTGAAGAAATCGGCGTAGCGCGAGCGGTCTTCCGACGTGAGTTTGAAAGATTCCAGGTGGTTGTTGATTAAGGTGATTTCTTTTCCTTCCACGGTAATCGTGTGCACCGACGAACGGTTGGTCTTGCTCTTATACGGTATCAAGCGGCTGTTTTTTATCGGGTATTTGGAGAAAACGGCGATGCCGGACTTCTCCCCATCCTTGAAGATCGAGCGATAGGGATAGGCTTTCAGCTCGCGGTATATCTTTTGCCGCGTCAGGAGGTTCTTCTGCGGGAACTCCATGTATTCTTGCAGGCAGATGATGTCGGCTCCAGACTCGGCCAGGTAGCGGATGATGGGATTCGGCGCGTCTTTCGTATGCGCTTTGTAGGCAAACTGCATGATGTTGTAACTTAAAACCTTCAAGGTATGTTCCTTGGGCACCTCGTCGGTCTTCGGATGCAGCGGGATATACAAGGCAAGGGGATTCCAGCAAAGCAACAAAGCCAAGAGGCTCACCAGCACAAACTTCTTCCTGCCGAAAAACAGCCAATAGACGATGAATCCCAGCGTCCCTGCCAAGAAGAAGGGAAAGGCCAACCCCAAATAGGAAAAAATCAGGAAATCCTCGGGCGATATACGGTCCGAATAGGCCGACGCGATAAAGAGCAACGCCCATAGCACGTTTGCCGTCAAGACCACCGAATGCAGCAAATACCGCCAGAAGTTTACCACCTGCCTTCTCATTTCCGTTTATTTCTTGCTCGCGTCGAAGAGTTGCCGTTTCTCGTCGCTCGACAGGCTTTCGTAGCCGGAGCGTTTCAGTTTCTCCAAGATGGTGTTGATGGTATCTTCGTTGGCTTTCCGCCGGGCGTTGTATTCGTAGTCGGCCGCGCGTTTGGTGTTGGTGTAGGAGACTTTCATCTTCGGCCGCCGCTTCCCGAGATTGACCAGCCAGTCGAGGACGCGGTTCAGCGGTTGCGTCAGGTCTTTCCCGGCTCGCGTATAGCGCAAGGCGAAGAGGACACCAAAGAGCGTCCCCCCGATATGTGCCCAATGCCCGCCGGCATTGTACGACGTGATGGAAAGCAGGTCGATGAAGAGGGTGAACAGTGCCAGATAGATCAGCTTTATCCGCCCGAAGAGGAACAAATCAACATACCCCTCTTTCCATATCAGCGCAATGGCGAAAACGATGGCCATCACCGACGCCGATGCTCCCATCAGCGTGCTGAACGGCGCTACGTTCTGGAAATACGGGAAGATATTATACGCCGCCATGAAGAGCAGCGCCCCGGCGATGCCGCCCAGCAGATAGACACCCAGCAGCTGCCGCTCGTTCAGGTAGTCGAGGAACATTTTCCCAAACCAGTAGAGCCACAACATGTTGAAGAGGATATGCAGCACGTCGTAGTGGACGAACATATAGGTTATCAGCGTCCAAGGCTGCCGCAAGAAGTTCTCCGGCGAGGCGGGGAATTCCAAGTATTGCAGCATCCAGTCGATGTTCGTGTTGAACAACGTGCAGATAATCCCCGCGATGCGTATCACCAGGAAGATGCCGACGTTGATATAAATCAGCCGCGTCAGGATAGACCCGCGCCGGAAGGTTGTCTTCAGATTATTAATAATATCGTCCATCGCGTATTCCTTTCTTCCGCCAATAACGGATTAACAAATAGCCGAATAACATACCGCCGAGGTGGGCAAAGTGCGCCACGCTGTCGCCCCGGAAACTTGCCACGCCCATCGTCAGCTCAATCAGTCCGTAGAGCAGGACGAAATATTTTGCCTTGATAGGTATCGGGATGAACATCAGGTAGAGCGGGACGTTGGGGAACATCATCCCGAAGGCCAGCAGGATGCCGAAGACCGCGCCCGAGGCTCCGATGGTTACGAAGAGGTTGTAAAACTCGGGCTTGTTCAGGATTTGCCCGCCGCCGATATTGACCATCTCCTGCGGGGCCGAGAGGACGTCGCGCAGGTCTATCATCCACGTCAGTTCCTGGATGATACCCGCCCCGATGCCGGTTACGACGTAGTAAATCAGGAACCGCTTCGGCCCCCAGACGCTCTCCAGCACGCGGCCGAACATATAGACGGCGAACATATTAAAGAAGATGTGCGAAAAGTCGGCGTGCATGAACATATACGTTACTAACTGGTAGAGGTAGAAGTCCGAGGCCAGCGGGAAGTGCAGCCCCATCCAATCTACCAAGTCCACGCCGACGCGCGGCATCACCAGGCTCGCCAGCCAGCATAATGCATTGATTATAATAAGATTTTTCGTTACCGTGGGGATTTGCTCGAGGAATCCCCCTCCATTTTGATTCATCATACGTGTATTCTCTGTCTTGTTGCTCGGCAAAGATAGGGAAATTTGGCGAAGCACAGCGGGAATGAGGCAAAAATAACCGTCTTTCCGCCATCTTGGACTTGCGGACGGGACTTCCGCGACCTGCAAACGGGACTTTCGAGCCTCCTCCGCCCCGTTCCGCCCCCTCGGAACGATACTTCCACGGCGTAGCGCCCCGAATCGCATTCCGCCAACACCATATCCGAGCCATCGGAGTCCCGTCTGCAAAGTGCATTTGGGGTACCAACGATGTACAAACCTATAATGTCGATCGACATTATATACTTATACAATTGCAGAGATAATAATGTCGATCGACATTATAAGATTTCACTTTGCAAAGATGATAATGCTGTTCGACATTATATACTTTGCAAAATGCATAGATGATAATGCTGTTCGACATTATATGTTCTGCAAATGCAGGAATGGTAATGTAAATCTACATTTGCTATTCTGCAGGCAAAAAAATACCGTCCCGGGTTGCGGAACGGTACATCGGAGCCTCCAATGTTACGAAAATCCTTTGTGGATTACCCTATCGACGGCTCGACGGATGGAATCGAGGCCGAAGGATGCAGGGGCGAGGGCGTCGAGGGGCGAAACGACGATTGCAGCTGCATCATCGGCGGCACAGGCTTGGGAAAAATCGGGCACGTCGCAGAGGTAGAACATGTCGAGGGTATGAACTTGGAAGCCGCTGTACATATACAGATTCGGGATGGAAAAAAGATAGCGGCAGGAGGTGATTTCCAGTCCGGTCTCCTCGCGGACTTCGCGGCGCGCGGCCTCTTCGCCAGTCTCGTACATATCGACGAAGCCGCCCGGGAGGTCGAGCGTCCCCTTCGCCGGGTCTTTCTTGCGGCGCACGAGGAGCAGCTCGCCGGCAGCGTTGCGGATGAAGCAGGCGACGGCAGATGAGGGATTAAAGTAATAGACAAAACCGCACGCGCGGCATTCTTTCGCTTTAAAATTATGGGGGACGAAGTCGGGCGAGCCGCAGCGGGGGCAGAAATGGAATTGTTCTAAGGGGTGCATGGGAATGAATGGATAATTGACAATGGACAATTGACAATTAAGAGTTGAACAATTGACCATTGTCAATTCTTAATTGTCAATTAAAAAAGGATGAAGGATGTCCCCATCCTTCATCCTTTTTTTTAGGCTTCAGCCGTGGCAGGAGCAGCTTTGATTTCCCAGCCGAGGGCGCTGGCGCCGAGAACGGCGGCATCGCTTTCCTTCAATTGAGAGAACAAGAGCTTCGTCTTGCCTTCGTAAATCTTCAGCATGTTTTCGTCCATCGCACGCTTGATAGGATTCATGATCAAGTCGCCGGCTTTCGTCAGACCACCGAAGAGGATGATGGCTTCCGGACTTGAGAACGCTACGAAGTTGGCAAAAGCTTCGCCCAGGATAGTTCCTGTGAATTCGAAGATTTCCAAGGCCAGCTTGTCGTTCTTCATCGCTGCGTCGTAAACGTCCTTAGAAGTGATTTCATCCGGGTCGAGCTCGCGCAACAAGCTGTCGTCCTTGCGGATTTCCAGATATTCGCGGGCTGTGCGGGCAACACCCGTCGCAGAAGCATAAGCCTCCAAGCAACCGTAGCGGCCGCAACCGCAAACGCGTCCGTTGTTCCGACGAACGATAACGTGGCCCAATTCACCGGCGAAACCGTCGTGTCCGTAAACCAGATTGCCGCCGATAACGATACCGCTACCAACGCCAGTACCCAACGTAATCACGATGAAATCTTTCATACCGCGGGCAGCGCCGTACGTCATTTCGCCGATGGCGGCAGCATTCGCATCATTCGTCAAAGCTACGGGAATACCGCCTAACTTTTCACTGATTAATTGAGCCAAGGGGATGACACCCTTCCAAGGCAAGTTCGGAGCGAATTCGATACATCCGTTAAAGAAATTGCCGTTAGGCGCACCTACGCCGATACCTTTGATTTTATCCGGACCGCCGGCCTGGTCGATAATTCCCTTCAGACCTTCGCCCAGAGCAGTTACATACTCGTCGATATCTACGTATTTGCCGGTCTTGATAGAACCGCTATACAAAATAGTGCCTCTGGCATCTACAACTCCGAAAACAGTATTGGTACCACCTATATCAATACCTACTACATAAGGCTTCTCCATGATTTTTTATTTAGGATTAATAATGATTTTGCATTTTTTGTTTTTGAATCGCTTGACAAATATAGGATGTTTCAAATAAGCTACAATATTTTTTTGGCAAAAAATAACGATTCACTTGCATTTTCCTGTTTTTACCCTCAATTATATGTTACAAAACATACTTTTGAAGCAGGATTCGTAGAAATGCCTTCTTTTTTGCCTGCAAACCTCCCCGCTCCGGACGGCCATTTTCCTGCCCAAACAACCGCCAGAACTGTCCCGGACAAAGAAGATTTTTCGCTTGCAGGTACGAAAAAATACCTATCTTTGCCGCCAAAACATAAAAGATTATGGAATTTCTTATCGACTTTATCTTACACATCGACCAGCACATGGTCGAAATGGTCCGCGACTACCACGCTTGGACCTACGCCATTTTGTTTGTAATCATTTTTTGCGAGACCGGTTTGGTTGTTACGCCGTTCCTGCCGGGCGACTCCCTTTTGTTCGTAGCCGGGGCGATTGCCGCACAGCCCAATATGCCCATCACCGTGCATCTCCTGGCGCTGATAGTCTTTGCCGCCGCCGTGTTGGGCGATTCGAGCAACTACGCCATCGGGCACTTCTTCGGGCGAAGGCTTTTCAGCAATCCCAATTCAAAAATATTCAAGCAAAGCTATCTGGACAAGACGCACGAATTTTACAAGAAATACGGCGGGAAGACGATTATCCTGGCACGCTTCGTCCCGATAGTCCGCACCTTCGCTCCCTTCGTTGCCGGAATGGGCAAGATGCACTATTATTATTTTATGGTATATAATGTGGTGGGCGGCGCGCTCTGGGTAGCCATTTTCTGCTATGCAGGATTCTTCTTTGGCGATTTGCCCTTTGTCCAGCAGAATCTAAAGTTGTTGATTGTCGCCATCATCGTCATTTCCGTACTTCCGGCAGTCGTCGAAGTCATCCGCGAAAAGATGAAACTGAAGAAAGAAGCCGCCTAAGCACTTGGACGATAGTTTTCACGGCTAAAAAATACCATCCAACGCCTTGGACAAGCATTTCAGCGATGAAAGTTGCCGTCCAAGGCGTTGGATGTTTACTTTCACGGCTGAAAATAGGCGTCCAAGCGGTTGGATGCCCATTTCATTCACAAAAGCACTCATCCATGCACAATAATTAACACTTTCGGCGTTGAAAATACTCATCCAAGGCGTTGGATAGCTATTTCTGCAAAAACTGCTTTTCTTTTACTCCGAACTTTTCTCCGAACTCATCACCGAACTTTTCTCCGAACTTATAAGACAAATCCAATTTAAAATTGAAAACGGTTTATAAATCCATCCTTTTCTTTACCTTTGAAAATAATTTCAACTTACTATTTCTATGATGTACAAATTTCCATATTATGTTTTGTTATGCACCTCGCTTTGCGTTGCTTGCAACAATCCGGGTGCTAAGAAGGAGGCGGCTGATGGACGCCAAGTAACGGATACGAACATCCGGACGACGTATCAAAATCCGGTAATTCGAATCGCGGCTCCCGACCCGACGGCTTTGCGGCTTGCCGACGGGACGTATTATCTCTATGCGACGGAAGATATTCGGAATCTTCCTATTTTCAAATCGAAGAACTTGGTGGATTGGGAAGAAGTTGGGACGGCTTTCACCGATGCGACGCGCCCTGACTTCGTGGACAATAATCCGGAAGGGAAAAAGGCGGCTATCTGGGCGCCGGATATCCAATGTATCAAAGGGAAATATGTCCTGACGTATTCCTTGGCTGAATGGGGGAACCATTGGATTAGTACCATTGGCTATGCGGTTTCGGATTCGCCGGAAGGACCTTTCACACCGAAAGGGAAGTTGTTCAACAGCCGCGATGTGAATGTCGAAAATTCCATCGACCAGTTCTTGTATGAAGAGGATGGGAAATATTATGTTTTGTGGGGGAGCTTCTTCGGTATTTATATCATGGAATTGGATATTGCAGACGATATGACCATCACACCGAAGTTGGAAACGAAGAAGCAACTCGCCGGGAATGCGTATGAAGGCATCAATCTCTGGAAAAAAGACGGATACTATTACCTGTTTGGCTCCATCGGTTCCTGCTGTGAAGGAGAAAAGAGTACCTATACCACGGTTGTCGCCCGTTCAGAAAGTCTGTTTGGACCATACATCAATAAATCCGGCGAGAAGATGCTCGACAATGCCCATGAAATTGTTGTGCATAAGAGCAACCGGTTCGTCGGGACCGGGCACAACGCCTTGCTTCAGACAGATGATGAGGGAAATACGTGGATGCTATACCATGCGTTTGAGCTGGAGAACGTAGGTGCCCAACGCCAGGTACTACTGGATCGTATCTTATGGGATAAAGATGGTTGGCCATATATAGAAAATCAGCAACCGTCAGACGAAGCCGCTGCACCGGTCATAAAATCCCCTCAATAAAAAAGTACCGACTGCCTTTCGACAGCCGGTACTCGCTCTTAAATTATAACATTATGGTGAGAGAACCGATGGAACGGATTACCAACCCGGGAAGTTGGAATCTGTTCCCGTCCATCCTGCATTTTGTTCCAATACGCCGGAAGACAAATCAATTTCAGATTCAGGAATCTTGAAGAAACCGTTTGTTTCCTGATAACGACTCCGATAGCCGCTACCGAATTCCTTCATCTCTGCCGGAAGCCCTTGGTTGTAAATCGGAGTACCGATCTGACGTTCCAAGCAATCTTCGGCAATATGCCAACGACGGATATCAGCCCAACGACGGCCTTCGAATGCCAACTCGAAACGACGTTCCTGCTGCAAAGCCTGCAAAGAATAACCTACAGGAGGCAGACCTACACGGGCACGAACCAAGTTCATACCGGTAGCATCACCCTTCAATTCAGACTGCATCAACAAAACATCAGCGAAACGGATAACGCAAAGGTCTTGAACATGACCCAAAGCCATATCATCATCCGTACGTCCATACATTACAGAACCAAAGACATTCTTACGATTACCTTGTTCATCGTATGCCTGAGTAGCTACGACTTTCTTCTGCCAGAAGTTAGAATCTTCCATCTGACGGTCGGCACCCTGAACATAATCCGGATATTCTACAGAGAAGTCGGCGATAGAAGCTTCGCGACGCGGGTCAAGCGGTTCAGCTTCTTTCCAATCGTTCCACAAATTCGGAGCAACCGGACCGGCACCCCAACCTTTACCCCAAGGATACGTATTGTCTTCACCGTTGCCCGGAGAACGAACACCGAATGCCAAGCACCACTGGTTGCTATAACCTACTGCGCCATTGGGGAAACCATCCCAAGAAGACATCGAAGACATCTTGATGTTCCAAACCTGTTCAGGATTTTCACCATCAGCATACCAATAACGACCTGCATCGTACAAATCCTTTACATAATCGTAGTGGCTGGCAGTATATTGGTTAGAATACGGCCACAAGAGACGGAAATCATCTACCAAAGAGTGTCCAGAGTTATTCACACAATCGTCAATCCATGAAATAACCTGATCCTTCGAGATGCTACCGCTATTGGCTCCTGCGCCATCGCCCAGCGGAAGGTCTGCACTCTGATAGAAACCTGTGTAGAACAAGAAAACACGTGCCATCATAGCCTCAGCAGCCCATTTCGTAACGCGGCCAGAGCTTGTCTGGTTGTACGGAGTGGCGGGCAACAGGTTGATAGCTTGCTGCAAATCGTAAGCAATCTGTCCGTAAATCAAAGCAGGGTCTGCTTTCGGCAGGTTTTCACTTTCTGTTGATAACGCCAAAGGAACAGAACCCCACAATTCAGCCATCTCATTGAAGAAATAAGCACGCAAGAAGTGAACTTCGCCTTTGTAGCTGTTCAACTGGCTTTCTGAAAGCTCAGCAGCACATTGATCCAATGTTTCCAAGGCATAGTTCGCACGATAGACACCTCTATAATAATCAATCCAGCAAGGACGCAAAGCATCCGTAGCATAATTCATCAAGTGTCCCAGACCGGTGAAATGACGGTCGTTCGCACCACCACCGCCGAAACGGTCGTCAGACGCCAACTCACTAACAAAGAAGTTAGAGGAGCTATAGTCCGTACTAACCAAATTCAACGTAGCATACACACCCGTTACCATATTGGAAGCATCTTCAGCTGAAGTCGGGAAGTTGCCACTATTTTTCTTGGTATAACTTTCCGTATCCAAGAAATCCTCGCAGCCGGTCGTCAATGTCAAGAGAGCGGCTGCTGCCATGAATAAATATTTTTTCATACGTTGTAATCAATTAAAATTTAAGATTTACACCAACAAGGAATGTTCTCGGGCTCGGATAGAAACCGACATCAATACCGGAACCCCAGTCGTAGTCGGCATTTGTACTACCAGCATAACCGATTTCAGGATCCATACCGGAGTAACCCGTGATGGTGAAGAGGTTCTGAGCTGTAAAATACAGACGAGCCTGGCTCAACGGCATATTCTTAAACAATTTCTTGAAGTCGTAACCGATAGTAATATTGGAAATCTTCACATAATCTCCATTTTCGATATACAAATCAGAGATGTTCTGCCAGTTCGTATGCGTACCGTCGGTCAAACGAGGCAGTGAGTTATCGCCACCCATTCCCCAACAGTTATAAATATCCGTCGTAAAGTTTTCGAGCGGCATATCGGCGAATGAACGATAAGACTTGGCAATCTGCTGGCCAAAGGCACCGTAAGCTGTTACAGCGAAGTCGAAGCCCTTGTAACCTAACGTCAAAGTCAAACCTCCTGTTACATTCGGGTTCGGATCACCAATCATGGTCTTATCGGCATCTGAGAGCTGTCCGTCGCCATTCGTATCGACGAAGATAGCATCACCCGGCTGTACACCATCGTAAACGGCACCACCGTTGGCTACATAGTTATCAATCTGTGCCTGATCTTGGAAGATACCGGCTGTCTGATAACCCCAGAAGTAACCAATAGGATAACCAACCTGTACACGATACATTTCTGTCGTACCCTGGCTCAATACGTTGGCAGGACCGTGAATGATACCTTCTGTATTCGCGATACGAGTTACTTCGTTCTTGTTCGTACCAATATTGAAGCTAACACCGTATGTAAAGTCTTCGCCTACTTGGTCATTCCATGTTAAAGCGATTTCAACACCACGGTTGCGAACGTCGCCACCATTGATATACGGAGCACCTGTTCCGTAGGATGACAATACCGGAGCTTCAACCAACCAGTCTTTCGTCGTCTTTTGATACCAGTCGAAGTTGATACCCAAACGAGAGTTCAACAGACGAGCATCGAAACCTATATCCCACTGTTCAGAAGTTTCCCATGTTACATCTGCATTCGGAAGAATATCAGCGTATGCACCCGTAGAAGGAGTCAGCTTATCGTTTCCGAAGAAGTAACGGTTTCCATTATCCATAGCAACTGTCGCCAAGTACTGGAAGTTATCGATATTGGAGTTACCATTGCGACCCCAGCTAGCACGGAGTTTGAAGAAGTCCAACCAGCTATCGCGCATACTTTCCATAAAGTCTTCATTCGTAATAACCCAACCGGCAGATACTGACGGGAAGAAGCCCCAACGATTGCCACGGGCGAAGTTAGCGGAACCATCACCACGCATTACGATAGATGCCATATACTTCTCTTTGTAGTTGTAATTGACACGACCAAAGAAAGAAGCTAACGCACCTTCTGTCTGCGGATAACCGCTCAACGATACTTCATTCAAGGCATTGGGCTTACCATTATTAATATAGGCATAGTCGAAATCGCCCGGGAAGATAGAATTACGGGTAGATGCACCAACATATTCACCCAAGCCCCACTTTTCAATAGACTGACCTATCACAGCATCGAATGCATGATCTTCGTTAATCTTCCAGCTATAGCTAATGGTGTTTTCCCATGTGTACTGGTGAACACTCGACATATTCTGATCGATACGGTCAGTTGTACTCTGAGTAGTCGTACCTAAATAATAAGCACCGGAATAAGCACGATAAGAATTAGAACTCATCTTGTATCCGAATACCGAGCGCCATTTCAAGTTCTTGATCGGCTGTATTTCCAAATACAAGTTTCCTTGTAAACCGTAGTTCTTCGTGCGGTTGTTACCACGGTCGGACAAAGCCATCTGGGCAATTGGGTTTGTTTCCGTACCATCGAATGTCCAGCCCTCTGCGTCCTTGGCATTCTGGTCGTACCATTCTCCACTGCGAGTATAAACAGGCAAGAGCGGGTTGGCTCCCAACGCATTGTGCATATCGTTACCATAGATATCACCGATAGCCGGCATGTTCGACTTATCCGTGTAAGTATAAGTGAAGTTTTCACCAATCTTGATGATGTCGAAGTCTGAGCCCTTCAAGAGGACATGGTCTGAATTGACACGTGCCGTGATACGTTTGTAAGTCGGATCCACCGGATTACCGAAGATACCTTCCTGGCCTGTATAAGAAACACCCATAGAGAACTTTGATGTTTCGTTACCACCTGTCAAGTTCACAGAGTGGTTCTGCGTCATCGCGCCTTCGTTGGCCAATTCGCGTACCCAGTCTGTACCGTTCCAAGTGCCGTCCATTACTCCTTGGTAAATGTAGTCAGGCAATAAGCTTTGCCAATCATAAGCAGCCTTACCCATATTGGTATTCATAGCATCCTGCACTTCCATGTACTGACGTGCATTCAACGAATTCGGCCACTTGGAAACTGTCTGCCAACCAACGTACCCATCATACGAAATCTGCATCTTTCCGGCTTTACCTTGCTTTGTTGTTACCAAGATAACGCCGTTGGCAGCACGCGCACCGTAGATAGCAGCGGATGCGGCATCCTTCAAGACATCGACTGACTCGATATCCGCAGGGTTCAAGTTGTTGATATCACCGCCAGCAATACCATCGATTACATACAACGGAGCGGAATCACCGATTGTACCGACACCACGGACATTAACCTTGAAGCCTTCGCCCGGACGACCGGAAGCCTGCTTGATTTGAACACCCGGAGTCTGCGACTGCAATGCGCCCAACGCACTGTTGGTTGAAAGCTTCTGCAAGTCGTCTCCCTTCACTTGGACGGTTGCACCCGTTACCAATTTCTTCTTCTGAACACCGTAACCAACGACTACGACTTCGTCCAACGACTGCGAGTCTTCCTTCATTACGACATTCAATTCAGTTTGTCCCTCCGACACGGTCAGTGTCTGCTCCAAGAAACCGATGTACGAAATCTGGAGTTGTGAACCCGCCGGCAACGTCAATGAGAAGTTTCCGTCGATGTCCGTAACTGTACCGTTCGTAGTACCTTTCTCAAGGACGTTCACACCAATCAATGGTAAACCGTCCGTACCGGAAGTAACAACACCTTTCACGGTTACGGTGTTCTGCCCGAAAGCATCCACACTATTCACCAAGAGAAGGGCTGAAACCACTGCCCCCTTCGCTATTTGAAGCGGCAGCTTGTGCCATTTAGCACGACCATTTTCTCCCATAAAAAGTTGATTTAAGTTGATAATTTAAATTTCTCCTATTTATATAATGTAATGCTTAAAGGTGGCGTGGCGGCTAACGTTTCGTTTTCCAGTTTGTGTCTCCATGTCTTTCTTTCACTTCAAAACGGCTAACTATGCGTTTCCTCTGGCATCGTTAAGCATTAACAGTTATTATTTTTTTTTGCAAATGTAAACGCCCACACGAAAATGTGCAAGAGATATAGCAGGAAAAAAGAGGGTCATTTTGTTATTATTTGCATTCCACCCTCATTTTCATCCCTGAATTTATCATTTTAACCCCTCCCATTTTACTTTTCATACCCTCCATGCCGGACGATATGCAGGGAGAAAAACATCTTTTCCTCCCGGGGAAAGTCCGCTTTCATCCGTGGAAAACTTCTTTTCCTGCCGACCCAAACTTAAAACCAAGCTTTAGTTTATAAAAACAAAGGTTTGGTTTTTGAAAACTAAGATTCAGTTTTTAAAAACTAAGTCTTAGTTTTAAGTATTCCTCGGGAGGTAACGAAGTTTTCTTCCGATAAAAAGAAGTATTCGTCGCACAGAGAATAAAAATATGTCGTATCTTTGGCCGGTTTATCATCAGAAGATAAAACGAAGATGGAGCAAGAAGAGAAGACATACCACTGGTTCTTGTTTTACAAAGACCGGTTGTTGTTGAGAAAAACAGCAGGGCGATACGAAATTCCCTACGGGGATGAGGCGCCGCTGGCCATAGACCACGCCCTGCGGGTCGTCTTTCCCGACGGGAGCGAAGACCGGGCGGCGTCGTTGGATAGCGAGGTGTTGCCGGGCGAGGACTTCGAGTTCGTGGGGCTCCGTGCCTCGTGGGATTATATCTCGCACTCGTGGTACAAGAAAGCAGGGAAGGCTTTCCAGTTGGTTCATTGGGACCGGCACAGCCGTTTCTGCCCTGCCTGCGGACGACCGACAAGGCAAAATAGCTTGATTAGCAAGTATTGCGACCATTGCCACGAGGAGTATTATCCGCAAATCTCGACAGCCATCATCGTGTTAATCCGCAGAGGCGACGAGATTCTATTGGTACACGCCCGCAATTTCCGGGGGACATTCCACGGATTGGTTGCCGGCTTCCTCGAGGTGGGCGAGACATTGGAAGAATGCGTGCGCAGGGAAGTCCGGGAAGAAACGGGACTGGAAATCCGGAATATCCAGTATTTCGACAGCCAGCCGTGGCCCTACCCCAGCGGACTGATGGTGGGCTTCACCGCCGACTACGAGAGCGGGAGCATCAAACTGCAAGACGAGGAGCTGAGCGCCGGTGCCTTCTACGGACTGGACAACCTGCCCGAACTGCCCCAGAAGCTGAGTATCGCCCGGCGGTTGATAGATGCATGGATTCGAGAGAAGAAAAACACTTTATAAAACTATATAATATAATGTATATATGAAAACACATTGGTTAGCCTGCTGCCTCCTGCTCCTTTTGCCCTGGGCAGCCGTGAATGCACAAGTTACAAAGGCGGATTACACGCGCTCGGACTCTATCCTGAATCTGGAGAAGCATGTGTATCATTCTGCCGTACGCCCCCATTGGTTAGGCGAGTCTCATTACTTTTGGTATCAAAGCCGGGAGAAGTCGGGAATGGTCTTCTATTTAGTCGATGCCCAAAGCGGCAAGAAGCAACAAGCCAAGGATAAGGAAGGCTTGGCGCAGTATCTGAAAGACGAAGCCCTGAAGGAAGAGTTGCTCCGCGAGCGCAAACCTTTCAACTGGTGGGAAGCCCGACGCGAGCCTGCCAAACCCGTTGCCTCGCCCGATAGCCTCTGGGAAGCCTATATCCAAGATAATAACCTGCATGTCCGCAGTCGCAAAGACCCAAAGCAGGATGTCGCGCTGACGATGGACGGCATTCGTAATTATTACTATAGCGACCGGATGATTATGTGGTCGCCCGACTCGAAGAAGATTGCTACAGTGCGTGTCCGCGATGTCGAAGAACGTAGGATTCCGCTCTTGGAGTCGCATCCTGCCACGCAAGTCCAGCCCATCCTCCAATGGCGCGACTATGCGAAACCGGGCGATGTCATTCCTACCTCCGTCCCCGTCCTCTTTGATTGGGAAAACAAGAAGCAGATTCCGCTGGAGACACAGCTCTATGAAAACCAGTTCAGCCTATACTTGACCGGCTGGCGCGAAGACAGCCGTGCGTTTACCTTCGAGTTCAACCAGCGCGGACACCAGCGTTATATCGTCGGGGAAGTAAACGCGACTTCCGGAGCTATCACCCATTTGGTCGATGAACAAGTAAAGACCTTCTTCTATTATAATTGGAAATATCGTTACGACCTGAACGATGGCCGCGAGATGCTTTGGATATCCGAACGCGACGGCTGGCGCCATCTGTATCTCTTCGGGAACGATGGACAGGTGAAGAAGCAAATAACCAAAGGCGAATGGGTTGTCCGTAACGTGGACTATGTGGATGAAGCCAACCAGACTATCTACTTCAATGCCTCGGGCTTCAACAAGGACGAAGATCCCTATCACCTCCATTATTGCTGCATCCGCATGGACGGAACTGGCTTCAAGGACTTGACACCGGAAAAGGCGAACCATGAGGTCGTTGCTTCTGCCGACCACAAATATCTGGTAGATGCTTACTCCCGTGCCGATATGCCGTATGTCTCCGTACTCCGCCGTGCTTCGGATGGCAAGGTCGTTGCCGAATTGGAAAAGAGCGACATCTCGGAACTCTACGCCGCCGGTTGGAAGATGCCGGAAGTATTCTGTGCCAAGGGACGGGATGGAAAGACCGATATCTGGGGAAAGATTATCCGCCCGACTACCTTCGATGAATCCAAGAGCTATCCCGTCGTCGAGATGATTTACGCCGGTCCGCACGACTCTCACGTCGAAAAGTATTTCCGCGCCACCGACCATCTCTGTTCCAGACTGGCTGAATTAGGCTTCATCGTCGTGAAGATAGACGGCATGGGAACGGCGAACCGCTCGAAAGCTTTCCACGATGTTTGCTGGAAGAACCTGAAAGATGCCGGCTTCCCCGACCGCATTGCTTGGATTAAGGCGGCGGCTCAGAAGTATCCGTATATGGATGCTTCCCGTGTCGGGATTTATGGCTGGTCGGCCGGAGGACAGAATGCGCTTGCTGCCCTGCTTTGGCACAACGACTTCTATAAAGTAGCCGTCGCTCTTTGCGGCTGCCACGACAACCGGATGGATAAAATCTGGTGGAACGAGCAATGGATGGGCTATCCGATTGACAAATCGTACAGCGAATCGTCGAACGTGGACAATGCCTGGCGACTCAAAGGCAAGCTCCTCCTCATCAACGGCGAGCTCGACGACAATGTGGACCCCGCCTCTACGTTGCAGGTAGTCTCCGAGCTGATGAAAGCCAACAAGGACTTCGACCAGCTCTATCTGCCGGGCAAGACCCACTCACTCGGCGGTCCGTTTGAAATGCACAAGATGCACGACTTCTTTGTCCGCCATCTCCTCAAGCAAGATCCTCCCGCATGGGATTAACATTCTTCAGAAAGCCGTTTGCTGCTGGCAGACGGCTTTCTTGCTAAATTCATACGAACATGAGAATCATTCAAAAGACAGAAGACGGGAGTCCGACTATCTATCTTCCGGAACTCGACGAGCATTATCACTCGGTGCATGGGGCTATCCAAGAATCGAGCCATATCTTTATCCAAGCGGGCTTGCGTTCCCTCCCGGCGGGACATATCCGCATCCTGGAAGTAGGTTTCGGCACCGGACTGAATGCGTTCCTCACCTTGCTCGAGACGTTCAACAATCCGGACCTCTCCATCGAATATTTTACGGTAGAACGCTATCCCCTGAGCACCGACATCACGGAGCAACTGGACTACCCCCACCTTTTGGCACCCGACCGCGCCGATTTATTCGCCGCCCTCCACCGCGCGCCGTGGGACAAGCCTGTAAACATCACCCCCGCCTTCACGCTCCACAAAATCGAAGGCGATATAGCCACAGTCCCACTCCCCGACGATATAAACCTCATCTACTTCGACGCCTTTGCCCCCGAAAAGCAACCGGAGATGTGGCAACAGCCTATCTTCGACCGCATCGCCAGCCACGCCTCCCCGCAATCCGTCATCGTTACCTATTGCGCAAAGGGAGATGTCCGCAGAGGCTGGCAGGCAACAGGTTTCCGAATGGAGAAACTTGCCGGGCCTCCGGGAAAACGGCATATATTGAGGGGAACTAAAACCCTACCCACCCCGTAGCTTAAAAAGCGACGGCTATTGATAGCCAAAAGCTGCATTGCCACGGCAACGGGCTTCGGGACTGAGTCCCAAACAGCATTGCCACGGCAACGGGCCTTGGGACTGAGTCCCGAGCAGCATTGCCACGGCAACAGGCCTTGGGACTGAGTCCTGAGCAGCGTTGCGACGGCAATAACGCATTTTCCCGGCATATTTCCTATGCCCTATGTTTGTTTAGATAACTTCTATATCTTAATTTTGCAAAAATATTCAGTCCATGACGAACGCGATTCAAATAAATATCCGTGAAATAGTCCGGGAAAAAGCGCCGAACGCCTTCCGCAAAATTCCGGACTTTGTTTTCCGCTACCTTGAGCGGACAATTCACCAAAATGAAATAAACGACATCCTGATTCGCTTCCACGATTTGCAAGGTGTTGATTTCATGAATGCTTTAGTCGAATACTTCGGCGTGAAGCTAACGGTCTCCGGTCTGGACCAGATTCCTACGTCGGGGCGCTACATCTTTGCATCGAATCATCCCCTCGGTGGGCTTGACGGCATCTGCCTTTCGTCTTTACTTGGAAATCATTTTAACGGGAATATACGCTACTTAGTCAATGACTTGCTGCTGTATCTCCCTAACCTGCAATCCATATTCGTTCCCATCAACAAACATGGTGCCCAATCGCGGGAGAATGTCCGGAAAATCGACGAGGCATACGCATCCGACAACCAGATTATCACGTTCCCTGCCGGATTATGCTCGCGCAAAGTCGATGGCGGCATCCGGGACTTGGATTGGAAGAAATCTTTCATACAGAAGGCAGTAGAGACACGGCGGGATATTGTCCCGGTTTATTTTGACGGTCGGAATTCCATGTTCTTCTATCGCTTCGCCAATTTGCGCAAGATGCTCGGCATCCGACTCAATATCGAAATGATATACCTTCCGGACGAAATGTTCCGGGCCAAAGGCCGTAGCTTCCGCATCGTTTTCGGCCGCCCCATTCCATACGACACCTTTGTCCGTCCGCTGACTCCCTCGGCGTGGGCTATGTGGGTGAAGAATCAAGTTTATGAATTAAAATAGCTAATTATCATGCAAATGTTAGATATAATCCAGCCCGTGAGCCGGGCAGCGCTCAAGGACGAGCTTACGAAAGATAAATTATTGCGTCGAACGAACAAGTCGAACAATGAAATCTACATCACCACGGCCGAAGATTCGCCCCACGTCATGCAAGAAATCGGGCGCCTCCGGGAAGCCGCCTTCCGCTACTACGGCGGGGGAACCGGCAAGGCTGTCGATATCGACGAATTCGATACCATGCCCGGCGCGTACCGGCAACTCATCGTTTGGAATCCCCAGGACGAACAGATTCTCGGCGGCTACCGCTTCCTCTGCGGTTCCGATATCCGGTTCGATGCCGAGGGGAAACCCATCCTGGCGACGGCCCATCTCTTCGATTTCTCGCCGCGTTTCCTCAAAGAGTATTTGCCGTACACGGTCGAACTGGGCCGCTCGTTCGTATCGCTCGATTATCAGGCGACGCGAAACAGTGCCAAAGGGCTGTTCGTGCTCGACAACCTGTGGGACGGACTCGGCGCACTGTCCGTAGTTGATTCCACACTGCAATATTTCTTTGGGAAGGTTACGATGTATAATACCTATAATACGGAGGCAAGAAACCTCATCTTGTATTTCCTCCGCCGCCATTTCCCGGACCCCGAACAGCTTTTGAAGCCCATCACGCCCCTTGAAGTCCATTACGACGAAGAAGCGATGGCGAAACTTTTCCATTTCGACAATTTCAAAGACAATTACAAAGTATTAAACCAGGAAGTCCGGAAATTCGGCATCAATGTCCCGCCCTTAGTCAATGCCTACATGAGCCTTTCGCCCAAAATGAAAGTCTTCGGCACAGCGGTAAACCATGAATTTGGGGAAGTAGAAGAAACAGGTATCCTGATAAAGATTACGGAAATATTGGAAGAGAAGAAGAAACGACACATTGAGACGTTCCTGAAAGAAAAAGAGCTGTAAAAAATTATGAGTTATGAATTAGGGTGGGTCAGTTCATAATTCATAACTCATAATTCATAATTCTCTTACATTCTCTCCGGCACCTCAATTCCCAGCAGCCCCATCGCTTCTTTCACGATTTTAGCTACATTGGCGGAAAGTACGAGGCGGAAGAGTTTCAGCGCTTCGTCGCTCTCGTGCAGGATAGAGAAGTCGTGATAGAACTGGTTGTATTCCTTCACGAGGTCGTACGTATAGTTGGCTATCAACGCCGGACTATAGGTCTCGCCTGCTTCCTTGACGATGGCGGCGAAGTTGGCCAGCATCTGAATCAAACCTTCTTCTTTTTCCGAAATCGTCGTGTTCGTCGGCAATGCTTCGGGCAAGTTGATGCCTTGCTCGGCAGCTTTGCGCAAGACGGAACGGATACGGGCGTAAGTATATTGGATGAAAGGTCCGGTATTCCCGTTGAAGTCAATGGATTCCTTCGGATTGAAGGTCATGTTCTTGCGCGGGTCCACCTTCAGGATGAAATACTTCAGCGAGCCCAAGCCGACCATGCGGGCGATGTCTTCGGCCTCCTCTTTCGTCAATCCGTCGAGTTTGCCCAGCTCCTGCGATATTTCGCGGGCCGTATTGACCATTTCCTCCATCAAATCGTCGGCATCTACCACCGTTCCCTCGCGGCTCTTCATCTTTCCTTCTGGCAATTCCACCATACCGTAGGAGAAATGTACCAAGCCCTTACCGAAGGCGAAGCCCAGCTTGTCGAGCAAGATAGAGAGCACCTGGAAATGGTAATTCTGCTCGTTCCCGACGACATAAATCATCTTATTAATCGGATAATCATCGAAGCGCAGCTTGGCAGTCCCTATATCTTGCGTCATATAAACCGATGTCCCGTCGGCACGCAAGAGCAGCTTTTCGTCCAGTCCTTCGCCCCGCAAATCGGCCCAAACCGAACCGTCCTCGCGGCGATAGAAGATGCCCTTCTCCAATCCTTCCAAGACTTTGGCCTTGCCCACCAGATAGGTCTCCGATTCGTAGTAAATCTTGTCGAACGATACGCCCATCATCTTATAAGTCTCGTCGAACCCGGCATACACCCAGTCGTTCATCTTCTTCCAAAGGGCGCGGACTTCCGCATCGCCGGCCTCCCATTTGCGGAGCATCTCGCGGGCTTCCTGCATCAGGGGCGAGGCTGCCTCGGCTTCTTCCTTCGTCATGCCCTGGGCTTCGAGGGCTGCGGTCTCTTCTTTCAACTTATTGCTGAAGAGGACGTAGAAGTCGCCAATCAGATGGTCGCCTTTCTTGCCCGTCGATTCCGGTGTCGCGCCGTTGCCCCACTTCTGCCAGGCGAGCATCGACTTGCAAATATGGATGCCACGGTCGTTCACGATATTGGTCTTGACTACCTTGTAGCCATTGGCCTCCAGAATCCGTGCCAAGCTATATCCCAGCAAATTGTTGCGGACGTGCCCCAAATGGAGCGGCTTGTTGGTGTTCGGCGACGAGTATTCCACCATGTAGAGCGGGGAATCGGCCGTCGCCGGACGGATACCGAAGCGCGGCTGGCTCTGAATCTCGTTCAGCAGCTCTATCCAGCAACTGCAGGCCACCGTCAGGTTCAAAAAGCCTTTGATTACGTTGAACTCCGCTACTGCCGGCTCATTTTTCACCAGATACTCGCCGATTTCCTGCGCCGTTTGCTCCGGGCTCTTCTTCGAGGCGCGGAGGAAAGGGAAAACCACCAGCGTGAGGTGCCCTTTAAACTCTTTCTTCGTCTTTTGCAATTGTACTTGCTCCGGTTTCACCTCAGCGCCGTACAATTCGTTGATGCCGGCCACCACAGCACCGGCAATTTTCTGTTCAATCGTCATATCGTGTTTTTTTGCTAATATTTACTGCCTGTAAAAAGTGCTGCAAAGGTACGGTTTTCTATTTATATATCCTAAAAGACTTTGAGGGCACTTCCCCTCCCATTCGCAACTGCGTTGCCACGGCAATGCTACCATGAACGGCGTTCATAGCCCTGTTGCCACGGCAATGCTGCTATGAACGCCGTTCATGACCCTGTTGCCACGGCAATGCTGCTATGAACGCCGTTCATGACCCCGTTGCCATGGCAATGCTGCTATGAACGCCGTTCATGACCCCGTTGCCACGGCAATGCTGCTATGAACGCCGTTCATAACCCCGTTGCCACGGCAACGCTACTATGGGACGCCGTTCATAATCATAAAAAACTATTCGCCAATCGTTATACGCCCTCCTTCGCCTCCGCCACTTGGCAAGGACGGTTTCTGACGCCACTTGTAGGGTGCCTTATTTTGGAAATAGAAGGTGAAACCGATCATCGGCATCAAAAAGCGGTCGGTCATCTTGGTTTTTGAATAAGAGACATAGCCGTCGCCCACCGTCCGGGTCGCATAATGGTTGTCTTTGGCGGCAAAATAGCGCAGGCCGGCCTGTATCTGCCAGTTTTTGGGCAGGCGGTAGCCCAACGTGAACTCCGACTCCGGGGTAGAGGTGATTTTGGAAATCGAAGTATATGTCGCGCTCGTATAATAGAGATAAGCCGAGAGCGTCCAGTTCTTATAATAGGCGTAGAGGTTGGCATTGACATAAAACGCATTCCCGCTGAAGGGCAGATTGTCCTGAATATCTTTTTTGAAACCCGCTTGCAGGTTGAAGTTGCCGTATTTCGAAAGATTCACACGGCCGCTGAAGCCGGTCATTAGCTGGTGTTTCTTCGAGATATTCCCGTAGGTGTAGGTATAGATGTCTCCGGTCCGATAGCCGGTCTCCTCAATCTGGTTGGTGATATAATCGTAGGTAAAGAAAGGCGCCAAGTAGAGGCTTCGGTGGTTCCAAGTAAAATTGAGGGTCAAGACGTTGTCGATATAGGGCCGCAGATACGGATTGCCGACGCGGACACGCAGGCTGTCCACCGACGTATTGCGGGGATTCAGTTGCGAGGCGTAGGGAGATGTCCGCTGGCGGGTATAGCTCAAGTCGAAAGCCGCCTCATCGTTCAATTTATAATTCAGAGAGGCCGACGGCACGAAGTTCACATAATGGTTCTTTTTCCCGGCCGCATCGGAGAAGACCAAGTCCAGACCCAGCGAAAACATATACGAGAGCTTCTGGGCATTCTTGTTGCGGATGGAGGCATAGAGGTATTCAGTCCATTCCTTATAGATAAAGGCAGGGTCGGACAGTATCTTGTCTTGGATATTCGTGTGGGAATAATAGGTATTGGCACCGAAGTCGAAAGCGACCTTGTCGGCGGCCGCCATATCGTAGTTCAGCTCCAGCCGGCCTTGTCTAATCTGATTATCCAAGTTGGTCAGCGAGGCATAGCTGTAAATATCGGAAGTCTCCGTGCGGTCGCCCGATGCGCCGGAGGAATAAATGCCAAACGCACCCATCGCGTCGAGGTGGCTATCCTCGGAAAACGTATGGCGGTAGAAAAGGCTGACGTCTCCCGTCAGGTAGGAGTTGAAAATATATTGGTTCAAGGTAAGCGGATAGGAAATGAGGGAAGATTCACCCTCGCGGGCAATGCCCGTGCCCTGGCGGTAGATTTTCTGGGGATTTGTTGTCAGGGTAGCCCCGAATGCGGCGTAATTCTTGTCGTTCATAATCCAGTCGCCTCCCAGCGAAGCATAGAACATCTGCGCTTTGTAGCGGCGGTCGCCCTCGGTCCGGCGGTAAAGGTTGCCGGAGGTTTGTTCTTCCAGTTGCGTCCCGTCGTCGTTGTGGAAATAGAAATGCTGGGCATTCAGATAAAGCGAAGACTTGCTGTTGCCCGTCTCCACGGCAAAACCGGAGACGCCGAAGACTCCCTCCACGTGCTGCTTGGTATAAACATTCCCGTTTACATATTTCTGTTCCCGTTTAGGCTTCAGTTTGATATTCAAGACCGCCCTAACCGATTGGCTGCCCCGATAGCGGGCGGACGGATTCTCCACCACCTCCACCGACTCGATATCCTCTGGCCGCAGACTATTCACATAGCCCGGACGGTTGATGCCGTTGATTAATATCAGCGGAGAAGAGCCGTCGGCAAGGGTAATCTTGCGCTGCGTCTCATCGACCACCAGTTTCGGAATCTCCCGGAAAGCCTCATAGACACTGTTCGTCCGGGAAGCCTGCTCAGAAAGGCGGAAGGTAGTCAGTCCCGCGCCTTGGGTAACCAAATTCCGGCGGTCGGCATCTACGACCACCTCATCAAGATGCTGCGCGTCTTCCTTTAATAGAATAGAGCCAAGCGAAATATTCCCATTCACCTTAAGCGCCTGCTTCACCGGTTGGAAACCCAGCATAGAAATCTCGTAAGTATAATCGCCAGCCGGGACCTCCCGCAATTCAAACCTCCCCTTCGTGTCCGTTACGGCACCGCCGAAAAGCGAATCCTGAGACATCAGGATGAAGGTGGCGCCGGCCAAAGCCTCCTTATTTTCGCTGGAGATGGAGCCGGAGATGCGGTGTTGGGCTTCGAGACGGGAACTCATTTCCTCCGCAACGGATTATTTTTCCCCATCTTTAAGAAGAGACCGCAATAAATGCCTATCTTTGTCGTCTAATATTTTCTAACAAAATCCTAAGGGTAATGAAAAAGATTCTGATTCCATTGTGTTTGGTATTGGGAAGCCATATTGCCAACGGGCAACGCTCTTACCAATTCCAGACGGACGAACGGCTATTCCACGAGGGAAAGGCGATGTTCGCCCAGCAGAACTATTCCGGTTGCATTGATAAATTAGAGGCTTATAAAGAACATGCCACCGATGCTGATTTGATACAAGAAGCAGACTATATGTTGGTTTGCGCCGCCTACGAACAGGGACGGCCGAATGCCGACGAGCTGTTGAAGAGCTATCTGGAGGTTTATCCGGATTCGCGCCACCGCGACGAGGTTTGTTTCCGCATCGGGTCGGTGCATTTCGGTCGCGCGGAATACGAAAAGGCTATCTATTGGCTGGGGGAAAGCGATATCGATATGCTGACGACTTCCGAACAGGAAACATATACGTTCCGCCTTGCCTACGCGCTTTTGCAGACGGGCGAACGCAACAAGGCCCGCGCCTATTTCGAGCGCATCACCCAAATCGGCGATACCTACCGCGATGCTTCGGCCTATTACGTGGCTTACATCGACTATGCCGATGGCAAATACAACAAGGCGCTGATTGAATTCGAGGAATTGAGCCACAAACCGGGCTTCGGCGAGCAATCGGCCTATTACATCACGCAAATTCATTTCATTCAGAATAAATACCAGGCTGCCGTCAAGTCCGGCGAGGCTTTATTGAAACAATATCCGGATAGCCCCAACAATACCGAAGTCTATCGCATCCTGGGTAACTCCTATTACCATTTAGGACAAGAGTCGAAGGCGACGCGCTGGCTGAGCCGCTACGTCGAACAAGCCTCCCATCCGTTGCGCGGCGACCTCTACCTCTTGGGCGTCTGCCAGTACAACCAAGGAAAGTATGATGAAGCCATCCAAAACTTCGGGAAGACCGTGGATATGGACGACAGCCTGATGCAAAATGCCTATCTCTACTTGGGACAATGCTATTTGAAGACCGGCGACAAGAATAACGCGCGGATGGCCTTCGAAGCCGCGGCTACCTCCAGATACGACGAGCAGATTCGCGAGGTTTCCTTATATAATTATGCGTTGCTGATTCATGAAACGGGTTTCACCGGCTTCGGCGAATCGGTTTCTATCTTCGAAGACTTCCTCAACGACTTCCCGAACTCGCAATATGCCGACAAAGTGAATGATTACCTCGTCGAGACGTATTTGACGACAAAGAATTACGATGCCGCCCTTGCATCCATCGAAAAAATCAAGCATCCGAGTACGAAAATCCTGGAGGCAAAGCAAAGCATCCTCTTCCAGCTCGGAACGGAGGCGTTTGCAAATATTCGCATGGACGAAGCGATTAATTATTTCTCGCAAGCCATCCAAATGGGTGTGTATGATAGCGATGCCCGCAACGACGCCTACTTCTGGCGCGGCGAATCGTATTATCGCAAGGGCGACTACGGGAAAGCTATCTCGGATTTCCGTACTTACCTGGCCAACACCAGCGGACAGTCCTCGGAAACCTATGCTTTAGCCAATTATAATCTGGGCTACTGCTATTTCAAGCAACAAGCCTACGACGACGCCCTCAGCCGCTTCCGCCAATACGTCGGACAAGTCTCCGACCAGCATACGGCTTCCGTGGCAGATGCTTACAACCGCATCGGCGATTGCCTCTACCACAATCGCCAGTTTGCTGCGGCCGAAGAGAATTACAACCGGGCGGCACAACTCTTGCCTGCTGCCGGCGATTATTCCCTCTACCAAAAAGGATTTGTCTTGGGTCTGCAAAAGGATTACCAAGGGAAGATTCGGGAGATGGACCGCCTTGTCAAGGAATTCCCGGAATCGCAGTATGTGGATGACGCGCTGTTCGAGAAAGGTCGCTCTTACGTTTTATTAAATAACAACCAGGCTGCCGCGCAGTCGTTCGACGAATTAATGCGTCGCTTCCCCGAAAGCAGTCTTTCGCGCAAGGCGGGAGTTCAGCTCGGACTGATTTATTTCAACGAGAACCAGCTGGAAAAGGCTGCCGATACCTACAAGCAAGTGATTTCCCGCTATCCAGGGACTGAAGAAGCGCGCGTCGCCTTGCAGGACCTCCGGTCGGTCTATGTCGATCTGAACGACATCAATGCGTTTGCCGATTATGTCAATTCCCTCGGCGGAAACATCCACTTGGAGGTGAGCGAACAGGATTCCTTGACCTACATCGCCGCCGAAAAGCTCTTTATGCGGGGCGACAACGCCGGCGCACGACGCAGTATGCAGAATTATCTCTCGCAATACCCGAAAGGCGCCTTCTCCTCGAACGCGAATTATTATTTAGGCAGCATCGCCTTTGCCGAGGGGAACTTCAATGAGGCTGAACGCTACTTCGACGTAGTGATTTCCAGCAACGATATCAAATTCCGCGAGGAGGCCGTCGCCCGCAAGTCGGAAATACAATATGACCGCAAGGACTACGCCGCCGCCCTCGTCTCGTTCCGTTTCCTCAGCCAGATCGCCGAGAACCCGGACAACAAGGCAGCGGCTCAATTAGGCATCATGCGTTGTGCGCTGCAGACGGGGGATGAAAAAGAAGCGCTCGCCGCCGCCAACAATATCCTGAAAAATCAGAAAGTATCGCCCGAAGTGGCCTCCGAAGCTCGTTATGTCCGTGCCAAAGCGTACATCAACTCCAGCAACGAGGCGGCTGCGCTCGAAGACTTGAAAGCGCTTGCCTCCGACACGCGTACTGCTCACGGCGCCGAGGCCAAATACCTCCTCGCCCAGTTGTATTTCGACCAAGGCAAGGACAAAGAGGCCGAGAAGGTGCTGGATGACTTTGCCAAGAACGGCACGCCGCACCAGTATTGGCTCGCGCGAGGTTTCATCCTCTACGCCGACATCTATATCCGGCAGGGAGACAACGTGCAGGCGCGCGTTTACCTAAACAGTCTGAAGAACAATTACCAGGCGGATGATAATATCGCTTCCATGATCGAAGACCGTCTGGCGAAGATTAATGCAAAGCCGGCCGAGGGAGAAAAGGCTCCCGCTACAGCCGGTTCATCTGATAATCTCTAAAATTAGGACACAATGAATACGAATCTCTCTATAAAACTGCTCTGCGCCACGGCGATGCTCGGTACGACAACGACTATCTGCGCGCAGGAAGACAAATCGAAAGACAACGACGCGTTGAATCGCGAGATGACACTCGAACGCGAATTCGACCCGACCGTGCAGGATGCCAACAAAGTAAATACCTTGCCTGCCGTCAAGGAGCCGGAGGTTACGCCCCGCCCTATCGACTATGCATCCTTCACCTCTCCGGCCGACCCGGAGAAACAAATCGCGACCTTACCGGCCGGCAACGTCCAGACAGCGATCGACTACAACCGCCGCCGTGGCTATCTCGACTTTGCAGCGGGTATGCATCGCAACATCAATGGCGATTTCGGCTATCATATCCTCAGCACCGAGAAGGACAAGCTGAATTTTTATTTTTCACATCGTTCGACCAATGGGGAGGTTGATCTCAACCATTGGAACTGCTCGGTGGATGCGAAACTAAATGATAACCTCGGTGGCATTGATTATGAACACGAGTTTGAAAAGGCTATTCTAAAGATTGGGGCGAAATATCGCTACGATCAATTTAATTACTATGGATATGGAAGTGATGCTGACGACCCCGGTCCTATCTACGACTCAGAACCTCCTATCTACGACCTGACCAACAGAGATTCCAAGCAGGTAGGCCAAACCATCTCCGCCTCCGTCGGCATCGAATCGCCGGAGAATGCCCCTATCGGCTACGCCGTGGATTTGGGCTACACGAATTTTGGCTATAAATACGCCAACGGCGCAGCCGCCGACGGCCCGACAGAGAATACCTTCGAGCTCGGCTTCAACCTCTTCCAGGATCTTTGGAGCAGCCAAAGCGTCGGCATCGCCGGTCTGTTCGAATATTTCAATTATTCCGTTCCCGAAGAGACCCGTGCGCCCGGAACGCACCAGAGCGATGGGGATATCTTTTACAGTTACGAATTTAAAAACCACGCCGAAGGCACCATCAACCCCTACTACCGCGTGGGAGGCGATAACTGGAACCTCAAAATCGGCGGCAAGTTCATGTTTGCTACCGGCCACGAGACCAAACTTATGGGCTCGCCCGATATTGCCTTTGATGCAACCGTCGCCAATAGGACGCTCCTCTATATAACGGCTGGCGGCAAGTTATATTCTAACAGTATGTACGAGGTATCGAATGTCTGCCGCTACATCGACCCCACCCGCGAGCTGGAGCCTTCGCGGAACTGGCTGGACGGCGTTATCGGCATCCGGAGCGGCGCGGCACGCGGGTTCTGGTTCGACGTTTTCGCGGGATATAAGATTACAGACAACGATTTGCTCTTCACGCCGACGCGAGGGTCTTACGACGACGGTACCTTCCCCGTCCTGCGCGGAGAAACCAATATCGACACCAAACTTTTCTACGTCGGCGCCAACCTGAAATATAAATACCAGCAATGGTTTGAAATCGGCGTGAAGGGAGTGTATAACAACTGGTCCGGCGATTACAATGAAACTTGGGACGCAGTCGGCGGCACTCCCGAACTCGACCATGTCTGGGGCAAACCCGATTTCGTCCTCGACGCGAACCTGACCCTCCGCCCCATCGAAAAGCTCGCCATCAGCGCGACCTACCATCTGGAGACGGGACGATATATGAAGGCATACGGGGAAGACGATGTGAAGATGGATAACATCAACGAACTCAACCTCCGCGCCTCCTACGACTTCAACCGCACCTTCGGCCTCTACGCCCAAGTCAATAACCTCCTCAACCAAGGTTACGACATCTTCTACGGCTACCCCGCGCAGGGGATAACCGTCATGGGCGGCATCAGCCTCCGCTTCTAAGGCGTGCAAGGCATTAAAATCATCGGCGACAACTGCTACACGGGCGCGAAAACCCGCGTCGCGGCTGTCGCCGATTACTTTCACGGCGTGAAAGTAATTGTCGTCCCCGACGAAAATCACTTTCATCCCGTGAAAGTACTTTTTTACCGCGTAAAATTAGCTTACATTAACAGAAAGTTCTTTTCGTCCCTGACGACACTAACTTACATTAACAGAAAGTTTCTTTCGCTCCTGACGATGTTAGGTTTCATTAACAGAAAGGGGATTTTGCAGGGGAGGAAAAGGGGAATCCGAGCGAGAAAAGGAAAAACTGCGGGAACGAAACTAAGGCCTAAAGCCGAATTGGATGGGATATCAAGGAAGTCAATCTATTTGCGCGTTTGATTAGTTCATTTTAAATGCCTACATTTGCAGCGTTAGACCCTGTTGTCCCTGCCGTAAGGCACACTTCAGGGTTTCTGTTTTTATATGCGCTTTTTGATTCCGACAGGAGAAACTATCAAGGGCTGTTCTGTTCGGGCTACTCCCTCAACATCCGCTTTGCCAGTTCATAACATTTCAATCTCATGGCCCGTTTTTCGGGACTTTCCTTACGCGGGTTCTTCATACGTTCCATAAATCTCCGCGCGTCTTCTCCAAATAATATCGGAGTTGGTTTGATGGGTCTTGCCATAATCTTAGTCTTTCAAATTCATAAATACGACACAAAGGTAGGAATTTCAATAAATAAAGTAGAGGCCTTAATGAAGGAATAAGCAGAAAAGGGGAAGATTTGCAACGAAAAAAACGGGTTGCCAATCTCCCGACTCGCAACCCGCCATGGAACCAATAGAAGATTTCAAGTAAAAATCTTATTTCAACTTGCAATCCGAGCAACGCTGCTGGATTTGCTTAAAGAAATCGTTGCCTTTGTTATCCACCAGGATGAAGGCAGGGAAGTTTTCCACTTCGATCTTCCAAATCGCCTCCATGCCCAGTTCCGGGTACTCGACGCATTCGATACTCTTGATGTTATTCTGCGCCAAGATGGCTGCAGGACCACCTATCGAGCCGAGATAGAAACCGCCGTGCTTCTTGCAAGCATCTGTAACCTGCTGGCTACGGTTGCCTTTCGCCAACATAATCATGCTGCCGCCGTGGCTCTGGAATAAATCGACGTAGGGATCCATACGTCCCGCCGTCGTCGGGCCCATGGAGCCGCAAGCCATACCAGCCGGAGTCTTGGCCGGACCTGCGTAGTAGATGGGATGGTCTTTGATGTACTGCGGGAGGTCTTCGCCACGGTCGAGGCGCTCTTTCAGCTTCGCGTGGGCGATGTCGCGGCCGACGATAATCGTACCGTTCAGAGACAAACGGGTGGAAACGGGGTATTTATCCAGTTCGGCCAGGATTTCCTTCATCGGGCGGTTGAGGTCAATCTTTACGGCGTTGCCCTCGCCTGCTTTGCGCAGTTCTTCGGGGATTAATTCGCCCGGATTGGCATCCAACTTCTCGATCCAGATACCATCTTTGTTAATCTTACACTTGATGTTGCGGTCGGCAGAGCAAGACACGCCGAGACCCACCGGGCATGAAGCGCCATGACGCGGCAGACGGATGATGCGGACATCGTGTGCATAGTATTTACCGCCAAACTGGGCGCCGAGGCCAATCTTGTGCGCTTCCTCAAGCACTTTCTTCTCGAGTTCGATATCGCGGAAGGCGCGGCCGCCGGCATTTCCGGTCGTCGGGAGATTGTCGTAATAGTGCGTAGAAGCCAACTTGACGGTCAAGAGGTTCTTCTCGGCCGAAGTACCGCCGATCACGAAAGCGATGTGATAAGGAGGGCAGGCGGCAGTACCCAGCGTCTTCATCTTCTCGACCAGGAAGGGAACGAGAGTCTCGGGATTCAGGATAGCCTTTGTTTCCTGATAGAGATAAGTCTTGTTGGCCGAACCACCACCCTTGGTAACACAGAGGAAGTTATATTCCATTCCCTCCGTAGCCTCGATATCAATCTGGGCAGGGAGATTGCACTTCGTATTCACCTCTTCGTACATGGAGAGCGGAGCATTCTGCGAATAGCGGAGATTCTCTTCCGTGTAAGTCTTGAAAACACCGAGTGAAAGAGCCTCTTCGTCGCAGTAGCCAGTCCAAACCTGCTGGCCTTTCTCGCCGTGGATGATGGCGGTACCCGTATCCTGGCAGAAGGGGAGGACACCCTTAGAGGCAACCTCGGCATTGCGGAGGAACGTGAGGGCGACGTACTTGTCGTTGTCGCTTGCCTCGGGGTCGCTGAGGATTTTAGCCACTTGCTCATTGTGTGAGCGGCGCAACATGAAGGAGACGTCGCGGAAGGCAGCATTAGCCATCGCCGTCAAGCCCTCTTTGGCCACTTTGAGAATCGGTTTTCCCTCGAACTCCGAGACAGAGACATAGTCTTTAGTAAGCAAATAATACTCAGTCGTGTCGGCACCATGCTCGAACATCGGCTGATAGTTGAATGAAGGTGTTGCCATATTCATTATTATATTTAATAGGATAATTAGATTGGTCTCGCTTAGACAGATGCAAACTTACAACAAATATGCGGAAAAACCGCCGAAATAGGGGAATAAAAAAAGAGCACTAAAAATTAAACATAGCTTGCATTACAAACCCCGCAAGCTTCCCTTCTCCATCTCCCTAACATCCCTCCCAATCTTCCCCATCTCCTCATACTCTTCAAACGCTAACGCTTCCCGCAATATATTCCGCTCGAAGCTCACGCCTGTTCTTTCGCAAAGTTTTTTCCCGATAGATACCAAAGAATTGTAGAGGCAATGGCCACGGACATAGAGGTAGGCGTTGTCTTCCCGTAAGCCCAGGGCGGCATAACGGAGTGCATCTGTCTTTCCGTCTTCTTCCCAATAGCTTGCCAAACCTTCGGTCGCAAGTGCTAAATTCTCGGTCAGCCGCTCCAAAAACGGTGCCCCATCTCCTTGTTCATCGCCACGCCGATACTGGAGGGTGATGCAGTGCCGGAATTTGTCGCGCGTGAATCCTTCCAACTTCATCCGCTCATGGTATAACATATAGATAAATGGCCGGTAAACGATTTGGGAATAGCGCAACAGGAAGCGGGTGAAATCAAATTGGCTCCGCCCCGATATATGGCTATCGAATGCCTGCTGCAACCTCGGCGCAAAGGCGTAATGGTTCTCCCATGAATAGGTATAGGTTTGCAAAATCCCTTTCTCGGCAAGCAGTTCTTCTCCCAATAAATAGCGCAAATCGCTATCAATGCAAATAAAAAAGCGTTGGGACAGGAAGTCTCGATACTTCAGGCATTGCGTGCATCCCGTCGAACGATGCCCCCACTCGTTGATGGTCGCCGGCAGGAACTTATGCCGCCTCGTGCTATATCGGGAAAGGACTCGCTGCCAAAACTGGATATCGTCTTTGTCTTCCACATGGACTACGGCATCCACGCCATACAGATAAGTGGAGGCCGCCAGCCTCTTGGCGGTCATCTCGTAATATGCCTTCCGCTCTGCCTGCCTCATCTGCTTTCCAAGTCCTCGATAAACACGATCTTGTCTTCCCACCCGTTGGCGAAGATATTGGGGGAATGGGTAGTCAATATCAACTGGCAATTGGGATTCAGTTGGCGAATCATGCCGACCAGCCGGTCTTGCCAAGTAATATGCAACGAGATTTCCGGCTCGTCCATTAAGAGGATATTCGGCTTTTCTTCCTGCAAGAAGACCGTCGTCAGTATCAGGAGCATCTGCTTCTCGCCAGATGACAGTTGCTCCAGTTGGATGTCGGCCTTTCCGCCTTGCAACCGGAAGATGAGTCGGTTGCGTAGCGGGTCTATGGCGATTTCTTTCTTTGTTTCTTGGAATAAGGCATTGACTGCCTGGAAAAACTGCCCGATGCGCTTTTGTATCGTTGCAGCCTCTTCGGGGAAATTCAGCATCTTCATCCGATAATCGAAGAAGGAAGTCCCTTCTCCGTTTTGGTTGATGATATGCTTTAGTTCCTGGAGCAAGAGGCTTTCGGTCTTGCGCTTCGCATTGGCGGGCACATCGAAAGAGCGGATATAGGTAACCGGACTCTCAACTTCCGTCCCGCTCACCGCCGTCGCTATACCTTTTTTAATATGTACGCCCGCGTAATAGTCTGCCATCAGATTGAGCAGGGTCGTCTTCCCGCAACCGTTGATGCCGACAAGGATATTCACATCCTCGTTTATCTTCTCCCATTGCAGGTCAACCCGTCCCCACATCTTCTGTACCTTAAACCAACTGATATATCTGCTTTTTTCCATAAGAGATTTCTTTTGGAAGACAAAGTTAGGACTTTTTCGGCGAAACGAGCAAACCTCCACGTAGGTTCGTCGGCAGAAAAACATAGCTTTCGTGGCCAGAAAAACCCTATTTGACGCCATCCATACTTATTTTGGCCACGAGGAATACTTAAAACTAAGATTCCGTTTTTATAAACTAAGCTTTGGTTTTTAAAAACGAAGACTTAGTTTTCATAAACTAAGGTTTAGTTTTAAGTTTATGTCCAAGGGTATATAAGTTTGCCTCGGCAGGGACAGAAATATGCTTCGCGACCTATTGATTTTTCGATCCGAACAAATTGATTCCGATATACTTAGGGATATGAATAAGGATGGATGGTTTGATTAATTACTATGGGGCATTTTTCCTATACATTATTATATATAGGACACTAAGTACGAATGCGTTAGGGCATAAAAAAGGATGGCAAGAAAAAACGATCGTTTTTTCTTGCCATCACGATGCAAAGGTAAGCCTTTCTTTTTTACCAGCAAATTTTCTTACTGTTTTTTTATCAACTCGCCTGTTTCCTTATCACTTACATACCCTTTCTTGTACGAAACGCCCGCTTTCCTGAACAAGCAGAAAATCCCTAAAAATACGACCAAATTAAACGATGGTTTTTCTGGCCACGCCATAGAGAACAAAGGACTTTTTAAAGTTGAGTTTTTATCAACAACTATAATATTAATACTAATTTTAAATGATTATGAACAAGAAAGTTTCTACAATTTTCGCGATGGCTGCGCTGATGGGCGGAGTCTTTTGCAGTAGTGCTTATGCAGTAGAAAATGTTTCACAAAACGATGTGATTTCTTCTACTGAAATTAGCAACAATGATGACTTGACATCTAAACAGATGTTTTTAACGATTGGAGGAGATGTTATTGGTTCTAAATGGAGTGCTGACGAATCCGAGATTGAGTACTTCGTATGGAATAACACTGCAGAGGTTGCAAAAGAAGACTTAAGCCAATATTTGTGGAAAGTTCAGCAAAGTCAGCTTCCTGGAGGTGATTATGTTTATACTTTCACTAATGTTGCAACAGGACAACCTATCACCTTCCAAAAGCAAGATGCAAATGGCAAGTATGATAAAGATAATGGTACTTACCAATTGGTAACAAAGAAGAGTGTTGAGGGTAAAACTGAAACATTATTCTATGCTGGTTCTGATGCTGCAGAAGAATGGGATGGTACTCTTGCAACAAATGAAACTATCGAATTAGCTGCAGAAGATAATTCGGTATTGTATTTCGATAACGCTAATGACGAATTTGCATTAGGTACTACAACAGAGAACGAATCATTTGCTTTGAACGCTCTGAATCCGGGTATTACTGTAACAGATCCAGATGCTTTGAATGACCTCTACAATAGTGCAGGTTTCAACTTTGAATTAAATGATAGCGACCTTTCAGGCGTTTCAAACTTGTTTGAAGAAAAGACTATTGTTGCTATCAATGTACCAGCTCCTGGTGTTGAAGAAAAGACATACTATGGATTCCCCAGAGGTACTTATTTTGCTACTTCAACTCCGGGTAAATGGGATGATTGGAGAGATAAACTCGATTATTTGTTGAAATGTACATTCATTGCTGTTGATTCTGATGTAAACATCGCAGAAGAAGCTGATGACCGTAAGGCTGGTAATGGATTTACACTGACTGAAGTTAGCGGGCGCGATTTAGTTCTTTATACAGGTAATGACAATGACTACAAAGCTGCAGGAAACCAGATTTCTGTTTACAACGCTTGCTTTAATGTAGAAGAAAGCACTACAGAAGAAGATGTTTATGCTTTGTCATTAGAAAAAGTTCGCGCAGTTGAAGCTTCTTCTTCTAATGCTCAGAAAGAATACTCAACTGTTTATTTGACTGCTGATGAAGATGCTTCTGGCGTTAATACGATTGTTGGACAGACAAGCCCGGTATTCAAATTTAAATTTGCTGAATCTACAGTTGTTAAAGCAAGCACATTCTTGTTCAAGGGTGATACGGCTGCTATTTACAACATCCGTTTCTACAAGAGCAACGGTAATGACAACACTGAAAACGGCAAGTATTTGACTACTTCTGCTACAGGTGATGCTTTCCAAGCTAAAGGTTATGTTATTTCTAACTTGGATGCTCCAGCTTATCAGTGGGTAATTTCTGGCGTTGATGGTAACGATGTTACTTTCACAAACCGTGAAACGGGTACTACATTAACAACAAAACTCTTCAGCGAAGGAAATAATCGTTATTCTTTAGCACCTGCAGAAGCTGCTCAGAAAAATGGAACACAAATTCGTCCGTTGCAGTACAACTACTACAATGTGGATCAAGAAGGTGACATTGTTATTGGTAGAAAATCTAATGGAAATGAAGATACAAAGAATCTTCAGGGTGCATACGTTGAATTGATTCCGGTTAAGGCTGTTGCATACGAAGGTTATCTGAATGTCGAGAATGAGACAGTTATGACATTGTCTTTCGGTCGTGATATCGCTCCGACTTCTAATAAGTTGTATCCGGTTTATGATGAAAACAATGTACGCAATGAATATATTGCAGATGACTTGACTGGTAATGTAACTGAAGCAGCTCAGTGGAGACTGATAAAGAATCCTAATGCAAGTGTTGAAAGATATAACTATGTATATGCTAATGGCGATTTAGTTAATACGAAGACACAAGGCGACGTTGTATATGCATACAAATATCAATTGCAGTTGATTGATAACGGAAAGGTTACAGACCGCTATTTGAACGCTGCAGGTACTGATGTTGAAGGTGCAACTCCTACAACTGCTCAATGGTTCTATATCGAAGAAAATGTAGATGGTTCTGTAAATATCAAGACGGCTCGTAATACTAATGAAGCTCTGTTGTTGGATAAATTCCAGCAAGAGAATCTTTCAATTAATGATTTGAAAGCTGAAGACTTCAAGATTCAGAATATGGGTGCTACAACTTATATTCTTTCAGAAGCAGATCAAGTTAAGACTTTCTTAATCGAAGAAGCTCCGGCTATCAGCCTGCCTGCTAACGAAGGCCACTATTCATTCGTAAGTGATCTGGGCAACTATATCACAATGAACGAAGAACGTGATGGTTTGACGGTTAAGGAAGAAGCTGAAGCTATGTATCTGTATGTAACAGACAAGGAAGAAGTTGTTCCGGCATTCTACATTACGAAGAGCGCAGGTACTAACACGAACGAACGTATGTTCTTGTTCAACCCGACAGACTCTGTAACGTATTATGTTGCTGACGGTGCATACGATAAGGTTTATCAATTGCCGGGTAAGCAGAAAAAGGCTATCTTCAAGGCTGCCGCTATCAACGAAACTCGTGATACATTGACTACATCTATCAAGGGTGAATCTACTTTGGTTGCTATGGATGCCAACAATACACAGAAGGTTGAAGGCGGTTTGGATAGATTCAAAGTTCAGATCGTAGAATCTACAGCTGATCCTGATATGTATGTTGTTCGGCAGTCTAACAGCGAAGATGACATGGTTTGGTTGAGTGCTCTCAACGGTATTTTGACATGGGGTGATCAAGATGACGCTATGTTGTTTGACATCACTCGTACCGAAGCTCCTACAGCAAACGAAGGTGTTGCTGCAACCGAAGTTAAGATCATCGCAACCGACGGTGCAATCAACATCAAGAACGCTGCTGGCAAGAACGTAGTTATCTCTACAATCCTCGGCCAGATCGTTGCTAACGAAGTCCTCACTTCTGACAATGCAACGATTTCAGTACCGGCTGGTATCGCAATCGTAAGCATTGACGGTGAAGAAGCCGTTAAGGTAAGCGTAAAGTAAATTGACAATTAACAATGGACAATTGACAATTTGAGGGGAATCTCCAATAATTGTCAATTGTCAATTCTCAACTGTCAATTGAAGATATAGTAGCCCGTGAGGGTGAATCTTTCATAACTAACAAATTAGTTAGTAATAATAATAGTGTAATTGAAAAATAAAGTTCTATCGCTTTGAAGTACCTCCGCGAGGAAAGAAAAGAAGCTTTAAAAAGATGAAAAGGGCATTTCGGCGACGAGATGCCCTTTTTTATATTTGAGAGTAGTTGCATTTATGTCATTTATACATTACATTTGCAGAATGAAAGTAAGGATGGCAACAAATTCGTTATCCTGCTAACAGGCTTCCAGAAGAAGACCCAAAAGACACCACCAACAGAAATAGACAGAGCCGTAAAATTGATGAATGAATATTATGAAGAAAAAAGAAAGGAGCAATACAGATGAATACAAAAACATTAGACCAAATAAAAGACGAATACTACGGGACTGTAGGTTCACCAGAAAGAGACAGAATAGAACGTGAACTCGAAGCTCTGCGCATCGGGTTTAAGATTCGGAATGCAAGAGAGAAGAAAGAGATGACACAAGCTGAACTTGCCAGCCGGATAGATAAAAAACGTACCTTCATCTCCAAAATAGAAAATGACGGAGAGAATATCACATTGAAAACCTTGTATGATGTCGTAGAACGCGGGCTTGGCGGCAAGTTGAAAATCGAAGTGGTAGTTTAATGGAAAAGGCATTCCCACAAAGATACATTTTTTCTTCTTATCTTTGCCCCCGTTCATTAACACATCCAACATGAATCCTATCCGCAATGTCTGTGTTTACTGTGCCTCGAGCACGCAGGTCGCCCCGTGTTACTTCGAGGCGGCTACCCGCTTGGGTATGCTCCTCGGAAAGAGGAATATCCGTGTCATCAATGGGGCGGGGAATATTGGGCTGATGCAGGCACTCTCGGATGCTGCACTGGCAGCTGGAGGGGCGGTTACCGGTGTGATTCCCCGCTTCATGGTCGAGCAGGGATGGCAGCACACGGGACTGACGGAGTTGATTGAGGTCGAGACAATGCACGAACGCAAGGAGACGATGGCCCGCCTCTCAGATGCCGTCATCGCCCTCCCCGGCGGTTGCGGGACGATGGAGGAGCTGCTCGAGATTATCACGTGGAAGCAACTGGGACTATATACGCACCCGATTGTCATCCTCAACCTCGATGGCTACTTCGACCCATTGCTCGAGATGTTCCGCCGCGCGGTGGACGAGCATTTCATGCGTCCTATCCATACGCGGATGTGGAGTGTGGCACAGTCGGCGGACGAGGCGGTCGAGCTTATCCTCTCGCTCCCGGAATGGGATCGTGGGGTGAGGCGCTGGGCGGCCATCTGAACATACGACCGTCGTATATTACCGTATATGGCCTTCGTATATTACCGCATACGACCAACGTAGCTTATCATATACGACAGTCGTAGCTTACCGCCTACGCCGAGCGTATATATTATATAATGTATAAAGAAGATGAAACGATACACGATATACCTCTTGGCACTGCTCCTCGTGGCGGGCGGTTGCCGCTCCTCGCGCCAGCTGACCAGCTATGAGCGGGCAGGCATCGGAGCGCAGATAGGCTCATTCTTCGGCTGGCTCTTCGGCCAGGGCGTGGGACGAGCGATTGGCGACGATCAGGGCGAAGCCATCGGCGGTGCCGTGGGCTATATGGCCGGGGGTGTGGCTGGTTCGACCATTGCCTACAACAAGGCGGAGCGCGAGAAAGTAGCGAAAACCGAGACAGCTCGGGAGTATGACATCGCGCCCGGCACCATGAGCATCCCCCTCCTCAACATCGAAGCGTGCTTCGCCGGTCAGGACGATAGCGAACTGGATATTCCCTTGCACGTCGGCGAAGAGGACTGGATATCCTTCCTCATCGCCAACAACGGCAACTATGCTGCCCTTGGCGTGCAGCCTACGGTGAAGATAGAACGCGGGGGCAAATGGGTTGAGCTGCAAGATGTCGGTCCCATCGGTGATATCCCGGCGCGGGGCAGTATCATTTACTCCGTCCCCGTGGTGGTCAGCGAGAAGGCTCCGGCGGGGAAGAAGATAACCGTCAGCATCGGACTGAAGGAAGAGAAAGGGTTTGATATGGAGACAAGAAAGTTTACTTTGAGAATTATGGAGTAAGAATTACTCATAATTCATAATTCATAACGTAATGATGATAGAAGATTCTTTTGACATAAGAGACAACGAGCGGCTGGAGAGCGAGCGGGAATATGAAAACGCCCTGCGCCCCCTCTCCTTCCGCGACTTCAGCGGCCAGGCGAAGGTGGTGGAGAACCTCCGTGTCTTCGTAATGGCTGCCCGGATGCGCAAGGAAGCGCTGGACCATGTGCTGTTGCATGGGCCTCCTGGTTTGGGAAAGACAACGCTCTCGAACATCATTGCCAACGAGCTGGGCGTGGGCTTCAAGGTTACTTCAGGGCCGGTGCTGGACAAGCCGGGCGACTTGGCGGGCGTCCTGACCTCGCTCGAGAAGAACGATGTGCTCTTTATCGACGAGATTCACCGCCTTAGTCCAGTCGTCGAGGAATATCTTTATTCGGCGATGGAGGACTACCGCATTGATATTATGATAGACAAGGGACCGAGCGCGCGTTCTATCCAGATAGACCTCGCACCCTTCACCCTCATCGGCGCGACGACCCGCAGCGGCTTACTGACCAGTCCCCTCCGTGCCCGCTTCGGTATCAACATGCACTTGGAGTACTACGACAACCAGACGCTGGCGAACATCGTCCTCCGCAGTGCGAAGATCTTGGATGTCCCCTGCGAGAAGGCTGCAGCCGAGGAGATTGCCTCGCGGAGTCGCGGCACGCCTCGTATCGCCAACGCCCTGCTCCGCCGCGTGCGCGACTTTGCCCAGGTGAAGGGGAGCGGCAGCATCGACAAGGCGATTGCCTGCTATGCCCTCGAAGCGCTGAACATCGACCGCTACGGCCTGGACCAGATTGACAACAAGCTCCTGACGACGATGATAGACAAATTCAAGGGCGGTCCCGTCGGACTGACGACCATCGCCACCGCGTTGGGCGAAGACCCCGGCACGCTCGAGGAGGTCTATGAACCGTTCTTGATCAAAGAGGGCTTCATCAAGCGGACGCCACGGGGACGCGAGGTAACCGACCTTGCCTATGCCCATCTGGGGCGGACGAGGGGCGATTGGGAGAAGGGATTGTTCGATTAACTCATAATTCATAACTCATACTTTACCAAATGGGTCTGAAACAACTTGCCAAAGAAACGGCGGTCTATGGGCTGAGCAGCATCGTAGGCCGCTTCCTTAATTGGATGCTGGTGCCGATGTACACCCGCGTCTTCACCGATACGGGCGACTTCGGTATCGTTACGAACCTCTACGGATGGACGGCACTCCTGCTGGTCATCCTGACCTACGGGATGGAGACGGGCTTCTTCCGCTTCATCAACAAGAAGGAAGAACAGGAGCCGATGCGGGTGTATAGCACCGTGCTGGCGTCGCTCGCCGTTACCTCTGCCCTCTTTTTTGTCTTGGTGATGCTGCTGCTTCAGCCGATATGCCAAGGCATCGGTTATACGGAGCATCCGGAATATGTGGCGATGATGGCGGGCATCGTGGCGGTGGATGCGTTCTGCTGCATCCCGTTTGCCTACCTGCGATACAAGGGGTTGGCGTGGAACTTCGCGGGCATCCGACTTTTCAACATATTTCTCAACATCGCTTTGAACATCTTCCTGCTGGTTGTTTGTCCTCGCATCTACGCGAGTCATCCGGGGTGGATAGATTGGTTCTATATACCTGACTACGGCGTAGGCTATGTCTTTGCGGCCAATGTCGTTACGACGGCGGCGACCTTCCTGCTGCTCCTGCCCTACATGCGGCCTGCCTTCGGGAAACGACCGGACTTCGCGCTGCTGAAGACGATACTCCGCTATTCGTTCCCCATCCTCCTCCTGGGTATAGCGGGCATCTTCAACCAGACGGCAGATAAGATACTCTTCCCCTTCTTGTTTGAAGACAAGGCGTATGCCAACGAGCAGCTGGGTATCTACGGGGCGTGCTTCAAAATAGCGGTGGTGATGGTGATGTTCATCCAAGCCTTCCGCTATGCCTACGAGCCTTTTATCTTTACCCGCAACAAGAGCGACGACAACAAGAAGGCGTATCGCGAGGCGATGAAGTACTTTATCATCTTCGCCCTCTTCATCTTCCTGGGCGTGATGTTCTATCTGGATATACTGAAATACTTCGTCGGCGAGCACTACTATGCCGGACTGCGCGTCGTGCCTATCGTGATGCTGGGCGAGTTGTTCTTCGGGATATACTTCAACCTCTCCCTGTGGTATAAGCTGATAGACGAGACGGAGTGGGGAGCCTACTTCTCCGCCGCCGGCTGTGTGGCGACCGTGGCGATAATCCTGCTGGCGGGACCGACCTACGGCTATATGGCCTGCGCCTGGGCTTCCTTTGCCTGCAACCTGCTGATGATGTTGCTCTCCTACTTCATCGGGCAGAAGAAGTTCCCGATTGCATACGACCTGAAGTCGGCCGCGCTGTATAGCGGACTGGCGATGGTGCTCTATGGGGCAGCGATGTTCCCCCAGTTTGAATCGGAATGGGTGAAGCTGGGCTACCGCAGCCTCTTCCTCCTTATCTATATTATTGTGGTGTGGAAATTAGAATTTAAGACAAAAAGACATGCATAAATACCTTTCAGTCCTCTTAGGGGCTATCTCTTTATTGCTTATCACAGCCTGCTCGACGACACAGACCGGCGAGCAAACCGCCTCTACCTACAAGAGCGCCAAGCGCGAGTTCCGGGGCGCATGGATACAGACTGCCTTCCAAGGCGAATACGCCAAGATGTCCGTCCCGGAGATGAAACGGAGCTTCGTCCGCAAACTGGACTACCTCCAGCGGTGCGGCATCAACGCCATCATCTTCCAGGTGCGCCCCGAAGCCGATGCCTTCTATCCCTCGAAACTGGAACCTTGGAGCCGCTTCTACACCGGCAAGCAGGGACTCGCCCCCGAAGGGAACTTCGACCTGATGGCCTTCCTCATCACCGAGTGCCACCGCCGCAACATGGAGTTCCACGCCTGGCTCAATCCCTATCGCGCCAGCACAGCAGGCAATACGCCTTTTGCCGATTCGCACATCTACCATAAACATCCCGAATGGTTCGTCCGCTACAACAAGCAGATACTCTTCGACCCGGGCATACCGGCGTGCCGCGAGTTCATCTGCCGCGTGGTGCGGGACATCGTTTCGCGCTACGATGTGGATGCTATTCACATGGACGACTACTTCTATCCCTATCCCGTGGCGGGCGTGGACTTCCCCGATGACAAAAGTTTCCGCAAGTATGGCTTGGCAAAAGGCTTCAAGGCTTCGCAGCGAGCCGACTGGCGGCGCGACAATGTGAACAAGCTCGTGAGCGAACTGCGCCGGACTATCCTCCTGACGAAGCCGTGGGTGCGCTTCGGCATCAGCCCCTTCGGTATCTATCGGAACAAACGAAGTACGCCCGACGGCTCGGGCAGCCAAACGAAGGGCTTGCAGAACTACGACGACCTCTATGCCGACATCACGCATTGGGTCGAGCAGGGTTGGATTGACTACAATATGCCTCAGATATATTGGGAAATAGGGCACTCGGCGGCGGACTATATCACCCTGATTAAATGGTGGAACCGCCACGCCGGAAAAGCGCACCTCTACATCGGACAGGACGTCGCCCGGACCATGCGCGCCGGCGACCTGACCCGCAAGATGTACTACGAGCGGACGCTGCCCAACATCGGCGGCAACTGCTTCTGGCCTGCCAACGAAATCCTCTGGAACAACGGGGGCATAGCCGATAGCCTCCGCCGTCGCTATCACCGCTATCCCGCGCTCATCCCCGCCTATACGCACCAGCACGACCGCGCCCCGAAACGCGTCAAGAAACTCCGTGCCGAATGGACGCCAGACGGTTATGTGCTCCACTGGCGAGCCGAGCAAAGCCCGACGAATCCCGAACTGGCCTCCTACTTCGTCATCTACCGCTTTGCCAACAACGAAGAAATCGACCTCGACGACCCGCGCCACATCGTCGCCACCACCCGCGAGTGCCACTACCTCCTGCCCTACGAAGACGGACAAACGCCGTTCCGCTATGTCGTTACAGCGGTGGACCGCTTTCATAATGAGAGCGAGGGGAGGACGAAGAAGGTGAAACTATGATGATTTTTTTACCCACCAACTACTTTTGGGTTAAAACCGGATGAATATTTACCCAGAAGTAGTTGGTGGGTAAATCCCGCCGAAATATTTACTCAAAAGTAGTTGATGGGTAAATTCTGCCATAATATTTACCCACAAGTAGCTGGTGGGTAAATCCCGCCAAAATATTTACCCAAAAGTAGTTGGTGGGTAAATATTTTCTCCGTCAGCGAAGCGCCGCAGGTTAAAACCTACGGCTATTGATAACCCTCATTGCATTCGGGTTGGAATACTATCTGCGCTCTTCCCCTGACAGGGGAAGTCCCCGAAGGGGGATGGGGTTGTCAATTCTCAATTGTCCATTGTCAATTTAAAAAAGCCCTGCCTCACATTCCTGTAAAGCAGGGCTTCCATTTTGTTTTCCGCCTTTCATCCCTCACGGGATTAGTCCGTCGGATAGAACTTTATTTTTCAATTACACTTTTATATATTAACAACAAACGTGCTTGTTCCGCCTCGCGGCGTACTTGGAGCCCGAAGGCTCCACGCAGCTTGTTATTCAATTTACAATTGAGAATTGACAATTGACAATTTTCAAGTTGCCTCTAATCATTGTCAATTGTCCATTGTTAATTGTCCATTTGAAAGTTAGCGTACGCTGACTTTCACTGCTTCCTCGCCATCTACGCTTACGATTGCGATACCAGCCGGTACGCTGATTGTAGCGTTGTCAGAAGTGAGGACTTCGTTAGCAACGATCTGGCCGAGGATTGTAGAGATGACTACGTTCTTGCCAGCGGCGTTCTTGATGTTGATTGCACCGTCGGTTGCGATAACCTTAACTTCGGTTGCAGTTACAGATTCGTTAGCTGTAGGAGCAGATGCGTTTTCGATTTCGAACAAGAGAGCATTTGTCTTGTCAGACCAAGTCAGCTGGTCATTAAGATTTGCCAAATAGGTCTTGTCTGTACCGCTCATAGCTTCGTCATCATCATTATTAGTAGCTTTCGGCTGACGGATGTAATACAAACCTTCTGCATCTTCGGCTTCGATAATCTGCCACTTGAAGCGGTTCAAACCACCCCAGATGTTCTTATCGTTATCATCAGCTTCCATAGCGACCTTCTTGTCAGCTTCACCCTTAACAGTGAGTGTCAAAGTATCGCGGGTTTCATTGATAATACCAGACTTGAACATAACCTTTGTATTATCCTCGTTCCACTGATAGATACGGCTGTAATCACCATCTTGAGTTACATAGTAAGCTGCAGAGTCTGTCGGGTTAAACATATACATACGTTCACCGTCAATAGCACCTGTACCTCTTGTTACGTAGAATGAAGGAACGATAGCTTCTTCATCTGTTACATACAGATAATAAGTATCAGCAACATTTTCATTAACTACGATACCATCACGATCTTCGTTCATGGTAATGTAGTTACCACGTGCGCTCTTCAAAGTAACATGACCTTCAGTAGCAGGCCAGCTGATTTCGATTGGACGAGCATCCAAATATGTTCTAACTTCCAATGCCTCATCATCTTCTGATACATAAGCTTCTTCAGCATTGAACTCATATTCATATTTATAATCGTTGCTGCTAGTACCATTTGTACGCTTAGCTTCTACCACTTTCTTAGCACCTACTTTTCCGAAAGGTTTGTATGTGTCAGTAGCAGAACCACCAACATCTGTTCTCTTCAACAATGATACTGAACCATCAACATTTTCTTTAATAATGAAGTTGATATCTGTATAATCAGCATCTGTACTAGATGTTAAATTCTTCTGGAAGTTTTCCAAACCATCTTTCTTGCTCAAATCATCGCTTGTAACTTCCTTCAGATCCAACTCACCACTACTTGCAGCATTCTTTAATACATAATCTGTTTCTGTACCATCAACTACACGACGCAAAGCGTATGCATAGGCATAAATCTTATCACCGTTAGCAACATCATCAACAGATTCTGTAGCCGTGTTATTATAAACAAATACACGCGTTTGACTAACTGGATTCTTACTGCGAACCAATTGCCACTGGTCAGCATCAGAAATATCTGTTGCAAATTCGTTCGGATCATTCAGTCTATACTGTTCGCTATCCTTCGGATCTTCTTCAACAACTGCATACAGCTTATTAGATGTGTCGTTCTTATCGCGAGCAAATGCCAAAGTACGGATAGTCTTGTCATCAACTTTCAAGAAACCTGCATACGGATCTACTTCTTCCAGTTTTTCCAATTCGACAATTAAATCTGCATCAAATTTAATTGATGGTATTTGCTTTTCAACTACATAACTATTAGCTGATGTAGTATTAACCGTGTACGGAACAATCTCCTGAATACCAGTAGTAGCTAAAGAGTAACGATTTTCGCCGCTTTCCTTGAACAGCTTAGTTGTAAACATCGTACCTGTTTCACGGTTCGTGAATGTTACGTTTACATACTTAGTATCAGTAGCAGCAGTCTTCGTTGCAGCCGTAATAAGCCACTGGAATGCCGGGAATGAAGTTTCAGTAATAGCTTCGCCCTTTGCTTCATACTGCCAGCCATTAATGTTATCATTAGCACCAACTGTCAGATACTTATCCATCAAATTCTTATCGGCATTCGTGCCTTCTACGAACTTAATAGTATAAACAGCAGCAGTCTTTGTATCATTCAGCAAGCTACGACCATCTTCAACAGAAGAATCGCTGAAACCAAATGCGTGAACAGGATCACCCGTACGTCTTGATACTACACGATAGTCTGTACCATTGAATCCAGAAACACCAAGATATACGTTAGCCTTTTCTGTCTGAGCTTTTGTATTTGCATCATTAACACCGGCTTTGTAGAAGAATTTAGATAAGCTAATAGAATACGGGAATGCATTAGATGCAGCATGATTATCTTCTACCTTGAAGCAAGCATTCCAAATAGAAAGGTCTTCACCTGCCGGTTCTGAAGTATTATAGTGGAAGATAAAGTCAGAACCTTTAGCTGTTCTCAGAACGAAACCTTCACCATTGCCACGGTCGTTGTTTGTAGCTTCTTTTGTTTCTGTAGAACTCAATGCGATGAAAGTAGAAGCCAACCAATTAATATTGGCAGCTTTTCCTGCTGCATCACCATTAGGCATGAAATCGCTTTCGCCCCAATTCCCATTGAAGACAGGATCTGTAAAGAAGTAGGTACCAATCGGAACTATCAGGTCTTCACCATTACTTGTTTTGCCAACAGAAATACCTTTAGTACCATCTGCAGCAGTTACAAGATCTGGATCATCTTCTGTTACATCAAACGCCCAAATGCGAGTTTCACCACCGAAGAGATTATCCAAAACATTCTGGCCGTTAGCTGCTAAGTTGAAGCCCTTGCCATTATACCAAGAGTTCAATTCCCAGGCTACAATCTGAGTATCATTCAACACCGCCAAATTTACAGGAGAACCACCAGTGGAAATCAGCTCAAGAGTAGAAGTTAAACCATTAAAGTTTAATATACCAGCACTTGGAACTCCACCTAATTCTACTTCTTCAGAGACTGTTTTAAGAAGATGATCAGTTTCCTCATACTTATTATTATCAAATGTAAATGTGAAAACTGCATTTTCCGGATCTGTACCCCATACTTTGGCGTTTCCAGTTCCTTTTGTGTAACGAGGCTTTCCTGCATTTGCACCCTTTTTCTCGAAAGCCAAAGTATCACCAGTAGCTACATTTATAAACTGATATTGCTCTACTGTACGGCTATCAGATTTCGGCAACACAACGACTTCCCATAAATAATTATTCTTCTTACTTGAAGCAATAGTACCACCTTCAACTGCAGAAGAAACCTCCCGAGTATCTCCACTCTTTGTAATTCCCAAATAATTAGCACCTTGATGGAGTAATACAGTTCCACTAGTGTACTCTTTCAAGTCTTCTGCCAAATCCATCTTAATAGTCTCAGACTGAGCAAAAGCTGAATTTGCCAGCAGCGAGCCTCCTAACATCAGCCCGACTGTCAAAATCGTAGAAACTTTCTTGTTCATAACTAATAAATTAATTGTTTAATAATAATATGTAGTAATCTCAAAGTCTATCAACAATCAATTTACGGAGCTATCACAGCCCCGCGCTTAGTTTATGAACCGGACACAAAAAAAGCGCGAGCTATGTTTTATTATCTGTATAAGGCGTCTGGAATAGCCCATCGAAACATAATAAAACAACAGCTCGCGCTCTATATTCTCGTATAGTTCTTTTTACTCTAAACTTAAAAAGAAGAATACTCTCCAGAGCGCAAGCATTCATTGTCTATCATTCCGTTTCGATAAAAATTTTCCAGACTTTTATACAGGGAATAATATCCGTAAATGCTTACAATAAATAAAAGATTCCGCGTCTCAGGGAACGCTATCCCATCGGGAATCGTTGCAAAGGTAAGGACGATTTATGAATCTGCAAGAAAAAACTCGGAATTTTTTCCAGAACTATGTTTTCTTTGGACGAAACCGTATGTTTTCGGGGACGAAACATAGGGTTTGCCTCCCGGAATCCGCACGGTCGTTTCTGGGAAGCGGGCCTTTCTTATGACACGATATCGCCTACATTTGTAAAAAGTCAGACATAAAACACGGCCATTTTCGTAAAAAGTCAGACATAAGGCTACCTTATTATAGATGTTCAGCCGCATCTTCGCAGATGTTGAGGAAAGTTCTCGCGGATGTTCAGCCGCGAGGACGTAGATGTTGAGGGAATTCTTGGAGCTTTCGAAGGGAAGGAGTAACTTTGCACAACAATAATATAGGAGGAAAGAATATGAATGCTATGATTTCTATGGATAGCCTATGGCAGCTTATCCAAACATTACCGCTTGATAATCGGAAATGGTTATCAAGTAAATTGCTGGACGATATTCATGAAGATGAAGCAGAATATATTAGCAAAAAGGAAATATTGGCGGGGATAGACGCGGGGCTGAAAGAGCTCAAACTAAAGCGTGAAGGGAAATTAAAAGCTATATCAGCAGATGACTTTTTAGAAGAATTGAGACATGAAGTATCGCATTGACCTATTACCAACATTCATACGGGAAGCAAAGCGACTAAAAAAGCGCTATGCTTCATTCGTAGATGACTATGAAAGATTTATTAATGAACTAAGGACCAATCCGACTGCTGGCAATGACTTAGGAGGCGGGCTGCGAAAACACCGAATGCGTATTACTTCCAAAAGCAAGGGGAAAAGAGGAGGCGCAAGAGTCATCACCTTCACGGTCATAGTCTCTGTGGAGGAAACAGAAATCGACCTCTTATATATTTATGATAAAGCAGAACGGGGAAGTATCAGTCGAAAGGAATTAGAAGGACTATTAAGCAAAAACGGAATTAAATAGAAAATGAGAGACCTAACCTGCTTCATCGTCGATGACGAACCACTGGCCGTCCGTATGCTGGAGAATTATGTAGAACGCACGCCGGGGATTCGGTGCACGGCTTCCTTCACCGACCCGCAAGAGGCGTTGGATGCGTTAGACCGCGAGCCGGTGGATTTGCTTTTCCTTGATATCCAGATGCCGGAGTTGGATGGGCTGGAACTCTCCCGCTCTGTCCCTGCCGCGACTCGTGTGATTTTTACGACCGCATTCAAAGAATATGCCTTTGATAGTTACGAGGTGAATGCTATCGACTTTCTGTTGAAGCCTATCCGCTACCAGAAGTTTCAGAAGGCGGTGGAGAAGGCACAGCAATGGTTCGAGCGTCCGGCGACCTCCGAGCCGGAGGCAGAGAGTATGTTTATCCGCCAAGACAGCATGTTACGCCAAATCGACTTCTTGCGCATCCTCTATGTCTGCGGCATGAAAGACTATGTGAATATTTATCTGGAAGGAGAAAAGCGGCCGCTGGTAACACACCTGACGATGAAGGCGGTCGAGGCGCAGTTGCCTCCTCATCGCTTCATGCGCGTCCATCGTTCTTATATCGTGGCCTTGGATAAGATTCGGGCGGTCGATCGGAATCTGTGTATTTACATCGGAGAGGAGGTTATCCGCGTAACGGAAGGGTATCGGGAAGGATTTGAGAAGTATTTGGAAGGGAAAATGCCGTAAGAGGAAATCATGAATTGTGAATTATGAATTATGTGCTAAGAATAACTCCATAATTCATAATTCATAATTCTTTAAGAGCATCGTATCGCCTGCCCAATATGCAGCACGGTAGTCCGTGTAATCCCATTCAACTCGCAGAGCTTGGCCACGGTTGTTCCATAGCGAGCAGCAAGGGCACCGAGCGTATCGCCCGATTTGATGCGATGGTAAACCGGTTCGTTGCTTTGCTTATCATTGTCGAGAGTTGCAACAGCTTCGGACGATGCCTCTACACGGATTTCTTTTTTAGCGACTTGTTTCTTGGAAGATTTGTTGGCGGAAGCGGGTTCCACACCTGCCGAGCAACGGATAGACTGGCCGATACGGAGGATGGAAGTCGGCTTCAATCCATTCAGGCGGCATAATTCACCGACGCTTGTCCCATAGATCCGGGCAATCTTGCCGAGCGTATCGCCGGATTTCACGCGGTGGTAAACCATCTGGTTCGTCGAGGAAGTATAGATATTGCTCTTTCTGCCGTTGATTTTCAAGTTGCGGAAGACGTAAACATCTTGGTGGGGAACGCCATTTTCAAAGTCGATGATTTCTGCCGGATTGATAGCCTGACCCAAGAAGCGGGTTTCAAAATGGAGATGAGAGCCGGTCGAACGCCCGGTATTGCCACCCAAGCCGATAGGTTGTCCTGCCTTGACTATATCATTTACCTTCACCAACTGCTTAGACAAGTGGCCGTAAACCGTCTCCAACCCGTTCGGATGCCGGATGACGAGATAATAGCCATAGCCCCGGCGCTCGTAGTTGCGGATGCGGACTTTCCCATCGAAAGCGGCACGGATGGTATCGCCTTTCAAGACTTTCAGGTCGATGCCCCGGTGCATCCGGCGGCGACGCGGTCCGTATTTGGACGTGATGCGAGCCATGGAATCGATGGCTATCGGATAGACAAACGACGAGCAGTCGATGGCGCACGAATCGGGGAAATGACGGTTCGCCCGGTCTGCCCGGAACGGATCGACCCAGCGCGTATCCCAATTCGAGCCGTACAAATCGGCTGCAGGGTACATCAGCTCCTCCGTCGAGAGCAGCTGCTCATACTCGGCTTCCAGCAACTTCACGGAAGCCAAATCCTTTTTGAAACCAACACGGTTGGCCATTAACTCGGAAACTTGTTTGTCCATCAGTTCCGTCTGAGCCGCAAGTTCCTCTGCGGATTGCTTTTTCTCAGGCTCAATGGCATTCGCTACTGGGAACATGGCGATGCCCAAACATAGCGACAAGATTGTTTTTATACTCATCTCGGCAAAATAATTCAAGCGTTCTTTAATCAGTAGGTGGAGAGAAGATGCAGCGGGTTTACGTAACTGCTTTTTCTTCAAGCCGGTCAAAGTTCGGAAATTCAGTATAAAGGGACAAACGAATTAAGAAATTTTATCTCTACCGAAAGCCGAGGAGCGCAAAATAAAGGGTCTAAAGTACAATCATTCAAATCCTTGTCCGAAAATATGTTTTACAACATATTCAGCTGATAAGCCCCCAATTCACCTTCCGCGCGAAGAGCGTCTTCAGCCTTTCGTTCAATATCCGGTAGGTTTGGGTAGATAACTCCGGGTCTTCGTCCAAGACTTCGCCGGCAAGGTCGCGGGCATACTGGAGGATTTGCCCGTCGGTCGCCAGGTTCGCGATTTTCAGGTCCACGCCCTCCCCGCTCTGGCGCGTCCCCTCGAGGTCTCCATAACCCCGCAGGCGCAGGTCGGCCTCGGCGATTTCGAATCCGTTGTTGCTTTTCACCATAATCTCGAGGCGCTTGCGGGTCTCGTTGCTCAGCTTGTAGGACGAGACAAGGACACAATATGACTGCTCCGCCCCGCGTCCCACCCTGCCGCGCAACTGGTGGAGCTGGGAGAGGCCGAAGCGTTCCGCGCTCTCGATGACCATCACCGAGGCATTCGGGACATTCACGCCCACCTCGATGACCGTCGTCGCCATCAGAATTTGCGCCTCGCCGCTGACGAACTTCTGCATCTCGGCATCTTTTTCCGAGGCTTTCATCTTGCCATGCACCATGCAGACGGTATATTCCGGGAAGACTTCCTTGAAGGTCTCGAAGCCTTCCTCCAAGCTCTTGTAGTCGAGTTTCTCGCTTCCTTCTATCAGGGGATAAACGACATAGACCTGCCGCCCCTTCCGGATTTCCGAACGGAGGAAGTCATAGAGCTGCGCCTTCTTATTATCGTAGCGGTGCAGGGTCATAATGGGCTTCCGTCCCGGCGGCAACTCGTCGATGACCGAAACGTCGAGGTCGCCGTAAAGCGTCATAGCGAGCGTCCGGGGAATCGGTGTCGCCGTCATCACCAGGACATGGGGCACCGTCCGCGTGTTTTTCTTCCACAGGCGCGAACGCTGCTCCACGCCAAAACGGTGTTGCTCGTCGATGATGGCCAAGCCGAGCGACGAGAAAATCACCGTGTCTTCTATCAACGCATGAGTCCCGATGACGATTTGGATTTCTCCATTAGCTATCGCCGGCAACAGCTTGTTCCGCTCCGACTTCCGCGTCGAGCCCGTCAGCAAGGCTACCCGCACTTTCATATCCTTCAGAAAGCCCATCACCGTCGCATAGTGTTGCTGGGCCAAGATTTCCGTCGGCGCCATCATACAAGCCTGGCAACCGTTGTCGAGCGCCAGGAGCATCAGGAGGAGACCGACCAACGTCTTCCCGCTCCCCACGTCGCCCTGCAACAGCCGGTTCATCTGCCGCCCGCTCGCCATATCCGCCCGCATTTCCTTGATGACCCGTTTTTGCGCGCCGGTCAATTCGAAGGGCAGGTAATCTTTATAAAAGGTATTGAAATAGTCGCCTACGCGAGGAAAAGGTATGCCCCGGAGCTTCCGCCGCCGCTGCTGTGCCTCGCGCAGGGTATGGAGTTGGATGAAAAACAACTCGTCGAACTTCAGCCGCACCTGAGCTGCCCGCAGTTTCTCCGCCGAATCGGGAAAATGGATGTTCCGCATCGCCTCGCCGAAGGGCATCATGCGGATTTTCGCGAGCACCTTCTCGGGCAGCGTTTCGGGCAATTGCCATTGCAGATTGCTCAGAAGTGTATATTGGAGGTTCTGAATGGCGCGGGAATTGAGGAACGCCTTCTTCATCCGCTCCGTCGTGTTGTAGAACGGCGTCAGGCCGGCGGCGACTTGCGAACCCTGCTCCACGGGGTCGATGTCGGGATGGGCGATGTTGAACGTATGCCCGAACTCCGTCGGCTTTCCGAAGACGATATAATCCACGCCGGGCTTCACCTTCTCCTTCACGTAGGCCAAGCCTTTGAACCAGACGAGGTCGATCGTCCCCGTCCCGTCGGAAAACTTGCCCACCAAGCGCCGCGTCCGCCCCTCGCCCAGTTCGTCGAAGTAGAGTATGCGACCTTTCAGCTGAATATAAGGCATCGAACCTGTAATCTCGGCAACGGAATAAAACCGGCTGCGGTCGATGTATTTGTACGGGAAATAGAACAAGAGGTCTTCGAAGGAAGCGATTCCGGCTTCCTTCTGCAAAATTTCTGCTTTTTTCGGGCCTACGCCGGGCAGATAGGTGATGGAACGTTTGTCTAAGTCGAGCACGATCGAAATGATGAATTTTGAATGATGAATGATGTACGAATTGCTCCCCAGCTGCTGGGGAACGTTTCGTAGGCCTACGATTTCCTCCCCAGTTGCTGGGGAACGTTTCGCAGACCGCGATTTCCTCCCCAGCTGCTGGGGAACGTTTCGCAGACCACGATTTCCTCCCCAGTTGCTGGGGAACGTTTCGCACGCCGCGATTTCCTCCCCAGCTGCTGGGGAACGTTTCGCACGCCGCGATTTCCTCCCCAGCTGCTGGGGAACGTTTCGCAGGGCCGGGAATCCTTCCCCAGCTGCTGGGGAGCGTTTCCAGCCCCGGGATTCCTTCCCCAGTCGCTGGGGAGCGTTTCCAGCTCCGGGATTCCTTCCTCAGTTGCTGAAGAGCATTTCCAGCTCCGGGAAACCTTCCCCAGCCGCTGGGGAGCGTTTCCAGCTTCAGGAATCCTTCCCCAGCTCCTCGCCGAGTATCGCCCGGGCCATTTCCAGGTCGGCGGGCGTCGTGAGCTTGATATTTTCGCGGTTGCCGTCCACAAGGGCGACGGGATGCCCGGCGGCTTCGATCACCGAAGCATCGTCGGTGAAGAGCGGCGTGTAGGGCTGGTCGTAAGCATCACGAAGTAAGGTGGCGCGGAAAACCTGGGGCGTCTGTACGGAGACGAAGCGGCTGCGGTCCACGGGGCGACTGCTTCCGTCGTCAAGCTTTTCGCGCAGCGACTCAATCAGCGGCAGGACCGGGATGGCGGCACCCGTCCTTTCGGCTTCGCCAAAACACGATTCGATGACGGCGGGGGCGACGAAGGGGCGGACGCCGTCGTGGACAGCCACCAGCGCCTCGTTTTCCGAAAAGCCGGGCAAAGCTCGGACCGCCTGGAGGCCGTTGCGGACGGAATGGAAGCGGGTCTCGCCCCCGGTCGCGACTGTGTGCGGCACGCGGCAGCCGATTTCGCGGCAGAGCATCGCCCAGTAGGACTGCTGGTCGGCGGGGAGGACGAGGACGATGCGGGCCGTCGCGTCCCAACGGTGGAACGTCTCGAGCGTGTGCATCAAGACCGGTTTCCCTTCGAGGGGAATGAATTGCTTCGGCAGCGAGCCGCCCATGCGGAGGCCACGGCCGCCGGCGACGATAATCACGTAGCGGTTCATGCGTCCAGTTCCTCCAATACTTTTTTGACGTCCTCGTCCACTTTGTAAAGCTTTTCCTTGCAAAGTTTGATGAGGCGCGTTGCTTCCTGGACTTTTTCGGAAAGCAAATCGACATCCAGTTCGTTGCCTTCAATCTCGGCGACGAGACGGCGCAGTTTGGCTACCGCCTCGGCGTATGATTCTGTTTTCTTAGCCATTATCTGATGATATATTAAGTTTTTTGATTTCTGTTTGCGCCTCGCCGTCTGCCCAGCGGACAGTGAGAGAATCGCCCGAGGTGAGGCCGGCGGGCGACTTGACGATGCGTCCGTCTTTCAGCGCAAGACTGTAGCCCCGTTTCAAGACATAATCCGGCGAAGCCATGCGGATGAACTGCTCGGTCAGCAAGACGAACTGCCTTTCACGCGAACAGCGGTTTTCCACAGCCGAACGTATCCGCCCCTTCATTTGCTCCAAGCCTTTATCTTGCCGGGCAAGCAGGGTAGAGACCGCCGAAGGAAGAGCGGCCGCCAGACGGTGGAGTTCGCTCCGGCTCCGCTCGATACGGTTCAGCACGCGCTCGGGGAAACGGGTCGAGAGCAGCTGGAGGAAATTCCGCTGCGCTAAAAGAATCCGCTCCGTGTCCTGAACAAGTTGCTGCTGGAGAAGGGAAAGCTCTCCCGCCACGCGATCCATCCGCTCCAAGAGGAAGGCGGCGACGGCGGTCGGAGTCTTCAGACGGGTATGCGCCACGAGATCGACAATCGTGTCGTCGCGCTCGTGGCCGATACCGGTCAGGATGGGCAGGGGGAACTGGGCGCAGTTGGCGGCGAGGAGGTAAGAGTCGAAACTATTCAAGTCCGACGTCGCGCCGCCTCCGCGAATGATGATTACCGCGTCAAATAAATCCCGGTGCTCGTAAATCCGGTCGAGAGCCGCGATGACCGACTCCTCGGTCTTTTCACCCTGCATCAATGCCGGGAAGAGCTTGATGTAGAAAGGATAGCCCTGGGGATTATTCAAAAGTTGGTTGGTGAAGTCCTCGTAGCCCGCAGCCGTCGGCGAGGTAATCACGGCCAGGCGGCGGGTGAGTTCGGGCAAAACCAGTTCGCGGTTCAAATCAAAGACCCCTTCATCCTGCAAACGGCGGATGATTTCCTGGCGACGACGCATCATATCGCCCAACGTATAGGAAGGGTCGATATCCAGCACGTTGAGGCTGAAACCATAAAGTTCGTGAAACTCCACCGTAACCTTCACCAGAACCTTCAGGCCGGAGGTGAAAGCCTGGCCCGTTTCCAACTCGAAATACGGCTTGAGGAGGCGGAAGGTACGCGCCCAAATCGAACCGCGAGCTTTGGCGATAAGCTGGTTCGTCTCCGGACTCTTCTCCACGAATTCCAAGTAGCAATGGCCGGAAGCGGCATTGACACGGACGTCGCTGGTTTCCGCCCGGACCCAATAAGCATCGGCAAAGGAATCCTCAAGGGTGCGGCGGACTTGCGTAGTCAGTTCGTAGAGCGAATAACTCTGCGGAACATTCTCTTCCTCTTTAATCTTTTGGGGCATATCGCTTTTCTTTCTTATACAATTTATACAGATTCGGCAAGCCGTATCCTAATTCCGGATTCGGGTGCTCATACAAAGACGCATATCGTCGTACCAATCGGACTAAATCTCGACTACTCAGCCACGGCAAAGCCTGCCAGACACAGGCGCAGGCACCGGCGAGAATCGGCGTAGCAAAAGAAGTTCCGCTGGAGAAACGCAAAGCTCCATCCGGCTCGATGACCGCACAATCCGTGCCCAAGGCGACAACGTCGGGTTTCACACGGCCATCTGCTGAATAACCAATGGAACTGAAGAGGCTCCTCTTTTTCTTTTCATCGATAGCACCAACCGTCAGGATACCGTCGGCATCGGCCGGGACGGTGATGGTTCCCCAACTGCTGTTCCCCTCGTTGCCGGCGCTGCTAAATACCAAAATACCTTTCCGGGCAGCCATCGACGCGCCACGGCTGATGAGCGAAGTCCGCCCGTCTAACTGAGAAGGTTTGTAACTCAAACGCTCTTCGTCGAAAGAAAAATAACCGAGCGAAGAGGTTATTACGTCCACGCCTACGCTGTCGGCATATTCCGCTGCCGCCAACCAATAATCTTCTTCAATGGGATACTCCGCGCGACTGTCTTCGCTCTTGATGAGCCAATACGTCGCTTTGGGAGCCGTTCCGACCAGAATACCCGGCAGATAAGCAGCCAAACAAGAAAGCACCTTCGTCCCGTGGTTGTCGTAACCGAAGACGGTCTGACCGGGAGCCAGCGCGTTGTACGTCCCGCCAAGACGTATGGAATCGAAGGCATTCAGACAATCGACATGGCGGAAGCCTGCGTCGATAACGGCAATACGCATTCCTTCACCTTGGAAACCTCGCTTGTGGAGACGGTGGCCTTGCAACAGTTCGATTTGCTTTTCCCCGTAACCGTAAAAATCAGCTTTCCTTTCCGCATCTACTTCATAGCGACCGGCATTATCTGTCTGTCCGGAGGAAAAAGCACCCGCATCTCCCTGCCAAACAAAGCGGACGGAATCAACCATAGACAAGCGGGAAAGACGGCGGACGAATGTCGTATCCGGGACATCCACCACAACGGTCTGCATCCATTTGCTTCGCGTAACGATATGCGCGCCTTGGGCTTCCAAGGAATCGAGATAGTTCCGAGAAATGGGAAGATCGCTTTTATCAATAGCTATATGCTGCCGCGCCCTCCTTTCCAAAGCTGCCGCCGACAAAAATCTTTCAGGAGAAGAAAGGGAAGAGGCCGCTTCTCCCTTATCCTTCAGATAGACACGATAGCGGTAAGTTTTTGCATTCAACGGAGAGAGAAACAGCAAAAAGAAAAACAAAAGTATACTCCAAGAAGTCCGCATTTTAACTATAAAAAAGAGAATTCCTATTTTCTGTAATAGGGCACAAAAGTCCGACAATTATGAATAATCATTCCTGATGTCATTTGTATTTTTTCATACAGTATTTCTTCTAAGTTCATTATATCAGCTGCACAAAGCCTAATAGATATGGGTGTAGACCCTGTGATAATATCTATTTCCATTACTTCAGGTATGTTCTTCAGAATCTCTACTGCATTTTCTATAGTGCAATTATTTTTCAAACGAATATCCACACTCGCATAAGTATTATAGCCTATTTTTTGCAAATCAACGCAACAAGTTGTTCTTGTAATGACACCTCCTTTTCTCATCATATACAGACGTTTATACACTAATCCGCGAGATACATTACATTTTGCAGCTATTGCTTTTATTGACGTGCGAGCATCCGACTTCAGAATATTTAATATCTTAAAATCTATGTCATCGACTTTATACTTATATTTTTCTTGTGCTAAGACCTGCTGGGGTCTTCCTAATTTACGAAACATAATTCTTAATAAAAAGGAAAAAGCGGGCAAGGCTGTTTTGCAACATCACTTACCCGCCTTTACCTCTTAGTCAATTCTCTGTTATTTCTTCACAATCTCCAACAGCTCGACTTCAAACTTCAATACACTGTTCGGTTTAATTGTCGGACCCGCCTGGCGTTCACCGTAAGCCAATTCTGAAGGAATCCAGAAGATGTATTTGGAACCGACAGGCATCAACTGCAGACCTTCCGTCCAACCTTTGATAACCTGAGTAACTCCGAATTCTGCCGGTTCGCCGCGATCTACCGAGCTGTCGAATTTCGTGCCGTCAAGCAATGTTCCCGTGTAATGAACCTTCACCCGATCTTTTTCTGTCGGCTTCGGACCTTTACCTTCGGTGATTACTTGATACTGCAAGCCGCTCTCGGTCGTAATTACACCCGACTTCGCCTTGTTCTCAGCCAAGAACTTTTCGCCTTCTTCTTTGTTCAGTTTAGCTTCTTTCGTTTGCGCCTCACGGATGTAAGTCTGCATGAAGACTTCTGCTTCCTGCGGAGTCATCTGCGTAGAATCACCTTTCAACGCTTCCGTGAAACCGGCAAGCATAGCATCTACATTCAACTCTCCACCGGGGAAAGTACTTATACCTTCTTTAAAATAGGCGCCATTGCGTACTCCAATCGCATAACTTACACTATCTACTCCTGTAGAAAGATTTGCGCTCGGCTTCGAGTCGCAAGAAGTTGCCACAGCACCCAAAGCTACTACAGCTGCTGCAGCCAATACATTTAATGAGTTCATTATTTTACGATATCTAATAATTCTACATCAAAAATCAACGTGCTATTCGGCTCTATCATCTCGCCTGCTCCATGCTCGCCATAAGCGAGGTTCGAAGGAATAAACAGACGCCACTTCGAGCCAACCGGCATCAGCTGCAAGGCTTCGACCCAACCCGGGATTACCTGGTTCACACCAAATACGGCCGGCTTTCCCCGTTCTACCGAACTATCGAAAACCATTCCGTTAATCAATGTCCCGTGGTAATGGCATTTCACCTTATCCGTTGCCGCCGGCTTCGGCCCATCTCCCATTTTCAATACCTGATATTGCAAACCGCTGGGCAACTCAACGACCCCAGCGCGTCCGCGATTAATCAGGAGGAATTCTTCGCCTGCCTTCTTATTGATTTCCAACTTTTCCTTCTGAAGTTTAAGGAAATAGTCGTTGATTACTTGTTTTGCTTCATCATAACTGATAGCTGGCTTGACATCGTTCAAAACATCCGTCAAACCTTTCACGAAATCCTCGACATTCAAGTCTTTGATTCCTGAATTCTGAAAATTATTTCCAATGCTCAATCCCAGAGCGTAGCTGACTTTCTCCATTGCTTTGATACTTATCTTTTTTAGTGGCGGCAAAATTAATCACGAGTCGCGATTTATCAGATATTTGCCTCCATTTTTTACCTATATTTAATATTTTAATCGTTTACTCCTTATCCTCTTTTCCCTGGCTCAATTTCTGTTCGAGATAGGCCATCTTTTTCTCCGCTTTTTCCCTCTCGTTCTTCATCCGCTCGATGTCGCTCAAGGCCGAGGCAAGATTGTAGGTGGCCACAAGTGCTTTTTTATCTCCGTCGGCGATGTAGATAACGTATGGCTTCCCACCCGTATATTCTGTCCGGATGCGTTCCACCGCATGGTCGTAAATAAACTGGATGGCATCGCGCCCGGCTTCGCCCTTATACGTAACCACCTCCGTCGTATTCCCCATATCTTCAAAACGATAATTAAATCCTCCATCATAGGGAATCGATGGAGTCTCGGCAAACAAATCTCCCTTCACGCTCAACTTTATCCCCGAGTGCTTGATGGGTTTGGCTCCAAAATAAACGCTGGCGAGATACATTTCCCCCCGCTCATCCACACCACAACGGATATAGCACCGCTGCACATTCCGCTCGATGGTCTGCTGTTTCCAGATGTAATTTCCGATTTCTTGAAAAGCCGTATCTTTCTCTAAGACAAACCCTGCCTTCAACTCTTCCGCTTCCTTTTCCCGGATAGGGAGCAAGCTGTCGCAATAAGCCAGATTGCGCTGCGCCTCCTTGTAATCGACCCTGCGCATCAGCTCCAGCCCGCGCTTCAATGCATCTACTTCCTTGGGGTATAGCAATCTCACACTATCAATTTCATTCCGCGCAGAAAAGAAATCGCCGGCCTCATAATAAGCCTCCGCCTTGTCGAGCCGCGCGGCAGCTTCCCCAGCATCGCCGTTGCAAGCCGCGAGAACAAGGAGGAATCCCAGCCCGCAAAGTCCTATTTTATACTTCCTCATTGCTTTTCAAATTAGTTTTTCTTCCGAAAGGTATTTCCAGAGCGGCGCTACCTGCGTCGCCTGTTTGATTTCATCGTTATGCAAAAGTTCGCGTACTTCGTCGAGCGTCAGCAGGTGAACCGTCAAATCTTCTCCCTGTTCCTGATGGGGCTCCGAGATACGTTCGACATCCGTCGCCACGAAACAATGGGTATGGTTAGTCATCGCACTCGCATTGGCCGAAATGACCATTACCTCGCGCCACGAACCGCCTCCGAAGCCCGTTTCTTCCCACAGCTCGCGCCGCGCAGCAGCTTCCGGCGAAGCATCGTCGGGGTCGCATACCCCTGCACACAACTCATACCGTGTCTCCCCAATCCCGTGCCGGTATTGGCGCACAAAGACAAATTGCTTATCCTTCGTAATGGCGATAGTCGTTACCCACTCCGGATATTCCAAAATATAATACTTAGGGATGATAGCGCCCGTGGGCAACTGCACGCAATCGCGCCGTGCCGTCAGCCACGTGTCCCGATGCACATATTCACTGCTCAGGACCTTCCATTTTCTCTCTTGTAGGTCTTTTTCCATGCGGCAAAGATAGGAGAAAAAATCGAGGAAATGCGGGCGAAACCCATAAAATATGCCTTTCTATAGCCAAGGTTTCTTGC
>CALUZV010000005.1 GCA_944325345.1 uncultured Parabacteroides sp. | reverse complement strand
ACTGCGTAACAGTGGGAGAGTAGGTAGCCGCCGTTTTAGAAAGAAGAGAGCTGTTCCCGAAGAGGGGACGGCTCTTTCCATTTTTAACATATATAGAATTAAAAAAACTCTACGGATTATTTGCAAATCTCGGATAGAATCCGTTCTTTTGCCCTTGTAATTCTAAACTCATTGTATAACGCACATAAAACGATACTGCCTATAGCTTGAACATTACTCGATAACATTAAATACTGAAGTAATGAAGACACTGAGAACGAAGGCCGATGACGAGCTGGTCGCTCTTTACGCGCGAGGGAACAACGCCGCCTTTGACGTGCTGTTGGGCAGGTATCAGAATACCATCCACTCTTATATTTATTTCATTGTTCGCAACAAGGAACTGGCAGAGGACATCTTCCAGGAAACCTTCGTGAAGGCAATCGTCATGATCCGCCAGGGACGTTACGAGGAGAACGGCAAATTCAAGGCCTGGATTATGCGCATCGCCCACAACCTCATTATCGACAGCTACCGCCAAGAGCGCGCCGAGAATACCATCTCGAACGACGAGGCCGACGTCGATTTGCTCAACAGCGCCAAGCTCTGCGACGAGACGATCGAGGACATCCTCGTCCGCCAGCAGGTCCTTTCCGACGTGAAAAAGCTCGTCCGCCATCTCCCCGAGAACCAGCGCGAGGTGCTCGTCATGCGCTATTATCAAGACTTGAGCTTCAAGGAGATAGCCGACATCACGGGCGTGAGCATCAACACCGCCCTCGGCCGTATGCGCTATGCTATCCTCAACATGCGCCGCATGGCGGAAGAGAACAAAATGGCCCTCTCGATGGCTTGACTCCGGGAGGCGAACGTACGTGCCGAAAGGGTGCGCCCGCAGACGTCATGCGTGCGCGCCCTTTCTTTTTGCCCCTCTCCGGGAAGGGAGCCGGGGCGTCTCCTCTCGGGGATATGTTTCACACTAAGGTTTATGGAATACATCCAGTATGCTTTGTGGATATATGCCATAAACCTTTGTGGATGTATTCCATAAACTTGAATGGTTGATGTGTCTCCGAGGGGGGATGTCGCCCGTCTCCGCTAAGGCGTGTCGTCGCTCACCGGGAGGACAGTGAAGGTTAGTCCTCCCGTACGGGGGTGTTTCACAGGCGTATAGCTGCGCGAGTACTGCGTGGTGATGGTTATCTCCCACGTGCCCGCCGTCAGGGGGCGTTTCGGCAAGAAGCCGAGGCGGGTGGCCGAGTTGAAGATCAGCTCCTCGCGGCGGACTTCGTAGCTCTCGCCCGTATCAAGGCAGCGGACGCGTATCCCCACGCCGGGGTCTTCGCCCATTAGCATCAGGTATTTACCGTGTATGAAAAGGAATGTGGCCTCGCCCTCGTAGAGCTGGTTGAAACGCTCCGCGTCGTAGTCGTTCGGGTCGCTGCTCGCGCTGACGGCGGCGGGGTGCGGGGCAAAGGGGCTGTTTGTCTGGTTGATATTCTCGGCCGGGATGCGGGCGGCGGTCTGTTTGAGGCGCGGCGCAGGCTGGAGCGAGGCCGAGATGGTGTGCCGCTTGGCATCGAAGGGGTCGAGGGGCGAGCCGAAGCGGCCGAGGACGCCAAGGGTCGTGCGGCCGAAGAGGAAATCGACGTTATTCCCCTCTTCGACAGCGCGGTAGAGTTCGTCGGCCATCGTCCGGAAGGCCAGCGTGAGTTCCGCTTTCGTAAAGACACTGCCCCGGCTGACGGCACGTGCGGCCAGGTCTTCGACGGAGAGCGTGGGGGCATGGACAACCTGCCCGACGCAGCCCCCGACGCCGGGCAAGCCGCTGTCTTTTACGCGGATAAGGACGCGCAGGGGCTTCGGGGTGCCGGGGGGAAGGTGCTGTTCTTGATCCATGGCTTCAGCGGAGTTTCATGAGGTCGCTCTCGCAGAGGTAGCCGAGGTCGTGCCGTCGGATGACTTCGCGTGCGGCGTCGCGGTTGTTTGTCCTAAGGATGAGTATGGCCTTGTCGCCCAGTGAGAAACAATACATATACTCGATGCTGACGCCGGCACGCGTAAAGCAACCGAGGGCATGGGCGAAGCTGCCGGCCTCGGAGCCGGTTACGATGGCGAGGACGTCGGTGAGGTTGGCACTGACGTTGTTGTCCTTCAAGAGTTTGTACGCCTGCTGCGGGTCGTTCACGATGATACGGAGGATGCCGTAGTCCGAGGTGTCGGCCACGGAAGCGGCGATGATCCGGATGTTGGCTGCGGAGAGCAGTTCGAGCACTTCGCAGAGCTTCCCGTACTTGTTTTCGAGGAAGATGGAGATTTGGTTTACTGTCATAACTTGCAATGTTTTAAATTAATAACTATCTGAGTTGTGAGTTATGGGTTATGAGTTAAGAGCTGGGGGACTCGTAACTCATAACTTGTAACTCGGAACTATCAACAGAGTTTGCGCAGGTCTTTGACGCGCACGGCCTTGCCTTCTTGCGTCGGCAGCGAGCCTTTCCCGACGAGGCGGAGGCGGGGCGTGAGGAGGAGCTCATCCTTCAGCTGCCGGGTGATTTCCTTCGAGAGGCGCTGGAGGGCGGTGTAGTCGTCGGTGAAGAGGTCGCTCAGCTCGACTTCGATGAGCATCTCGTCGTTGTTGCCGACGGTCTCGATGGTAATCAGGTAGTTGCTGCCCAGTTTGGGGAACTTCATGAGGATCTTCTCCACTTGGATGGGGAAGATGTTCACCCCTTTGAGGATGATCATGTCGTCGCTACGTCCCTTGAAGCGGGCCAGGCGCTTGTGGGTACGGCCGCAGGGGCAGTCGCCGGGGAGGATGGACGTGAGGTCGCGGGTGCGGTAACGGAGCAGGGGCATGGCCTCGCGGTTCAGGGTGGTGAGGACCATCTCGCCGGTTTCGCCATCGGGGACAGGCTCAAGGGTTACGGGATCGACAATCTCGACGATGACGTTGTCCTCCCAGATGTGGAGCCCATTTTGCGCGGGGCATTCGAAGGCGACGCCCGGGCCGTTCATTTCCGACATCCCAAAGCAGTTGTATGCCTTCACGCCGAGGAGTTGCTCGATGCGTTTGCGCTGTTCCTCGGAGTGCGGCTCGGCGCCGATGCAGACGGTGTGGAGCTTCGTATCGCGGCGCGGGTCAATACCCATCTCGTACATCACCTCCGCCAGTCGCGTAGCATAGCTGGGGATAATATGGAGGCAGGTTGTCCCGAAGTCGGTGATAAACTTGATTTGGCGCTTCGTATTGCCGGCAGCGGCAGGGACGGTGAGGGCGCCGAGGCGTTCGGCCCCGTACTGGAAGCCCAGTCCGCCGGTGAACATGCCGTAGCCCGAGGTGTTCTGGAACACGTCGGTGTCGCGCAGTCCGACCATGTACATACAGCGAGCCACTTGGTTAGCCCATTCGGAGAGGTCGCGGGCGGAGTGGACGACGACGGTCGGGTTCCCTGTTGTTCCGCTTGAGGAATGCAGGCGGACGCACTGCTGGAGGGGGATAGCCACCAGTCCGAAGGGATAGTGGGAACGGAGGTCATCTTTCGTGGTGAAAGGAATCTTGCGGAGATCGTCGAGCGATTGGATATCGTCGGGCGAGAGTCCGTTCTTATGGAATACTTCCTTATAAAAAGGAGACTTGACCGCCTGCCTGACAGACCATTTCAAGCGTTCCAGCTGGAAGGCGGAGAGCTGGTCGCGGCTCATCGTTTCGATGTCTTTTTGCCAATACATCATAATTCTACTATCTTTAATACGTGTTTGATTCATGTTATTACCACACAAATGTATGGTTTATTCTGAATAATTTATCTATTTTTGCCGATAATATTAAGCAAAGAGGAAGTAATGGGCAGAACAATACGCATTTGGATGATATGGTTGCTCGCTGTCGTGGCATACGCGCAGGGCTCGTCGGACTATATGTTCAACCGTATCGACGTGGAGAAGGGGCTGTCGAACAGCGAGATTCGCTGTATCTACAAGAGCAGCGGGGGCTACGTCTGGTTTGGCACACGCTACGGGCTGAACCGCTATGATGGCTACGAGGTAGTCTCTTACAAGCAAGACCTGAGCCTCAGTGCTTCGATGCTGAACAACGACATTGCCGACATTCAGGAAGATGCCGAGGGGCGCTTGTGGCTCTCTACCCGCGCCGGCTATACGGTGTTCAATCCCGAGCTGGAGCAATTCGAGTCCAATCCGCAGGAGCTGATACGCCGCTATGCCGGGACAGACACCATCACCCATCTCTATATCGACCTCGGGAAGAACCTCTGGTTTGTAACCCCGCAGGATGTCCGGATGTACGAAGAGAAACATGCGGAGCTACGCATATTTCCCTTCGGAGGGAAGAATGATTTGTCCCGGGGCCGTGTGGTGGCGATATGTCAGGGGCCGAACCGCTATTGGTTCCTGTATATGAATGGTCTGCTGGAGTGCATGGATGCACAGACGCAGAAGGTTATCTCGCGCGACTCCACCTTTCTCTATACGGCCTCGACCTCGTATGACGGGCAGTCGCGCCTCTTCTCGGATTCCTCGGCCAACCTCTGGGTCTATGGCTTCTTGGGCAAAGGAGCCTCGTGCCTGAGCAACGACCGCTGGATCCACTACCACACGGAGGCGGAAGACCCGGCCTACCGCTTGTCCGGCAATATCGTTACCGGTATATCGGAAGACGAGAAGGGGCAGATCTGGATAGCTATGGACCACGGCGGCCTCAATATCTTGAGCAAAGACCTCGAACGCCCGCTCGCCTTGCATCACGACAGCCGCAACCCGAACAGCTTGGCGCAAGATGCAGTCAAGTGCCTCTATATCGATAACACGGGCATTGTCTGGGTGGGCACCTACAAGCGAGGCGTCTGCTATTACCACGAGAGCATCTTTAAGTTCCGCACCGTCAAGAACCGGAACAATACGCCCGAGATGGACGTGAACTGCTTCATCGAAACTCCCGAGGGCAACATCTGGATTGGCACGAACAGCAACGGCCTCCTCTTCTACGACCGGCAGCGCGACCAATATACCGCCTATCGCCACGACCCCTCGAACCCGAATAGTCCGGCGGGCGACATCGTCGTCAGTATGGAACTGGATAATCAGGGCCGCCTTTGGATCGGCTACTTCCTCAACGGAATGGACTGCTGGGACGGGAAACGCTTCACCCACTACGACTATCACCCGGGTAAGCCGGGACTGTTGCCCGACCAGAATGTCTGGAAACTCCTGGCCGACCGCGATAACCGCCTCTGGATCGCGACGCTGAACGGAGGTGTTGCCGTGATGGATATCGCGACGGGCGAGCGCCTTTACCACTTCCCCGACTTAGGCTCGGTCTATTCCATCATCCAGCGGGCGGATGGCTCTATCCTGGTAGGGTGCTTGACGGGGCTTTATGTCTTCGACGCGGCCTCCGGGAAGTTGCGGCTCTTCGAGGAAGAGGCTTTCGCAAAGGTTCATTTGGAACGCTATGATATTAATTATATGTATGAAGACAGCCGCCGCCTGCTGTGGATAGGAACGCTCAACGGCTTGTTCGTCTATAATCCCTTTACGCAGAAAGTCCATCTCTTCACCATCGCCGACGGTCTGTCCTCCGATATGATACAAAGTATTTTGGAAGACTCGGAGCATGACCTGTGGGTCGCCACGAACCGCGGCCTTACCTTGATAAAGGTCTCTACGCCCGACGACACGCCCGGCTATTTCTTCCAAATGTCGAACTACGACCAAGCCGAGGGTTTGCAGGGCGAACAGTTTAACTTCAACGCTGCCTATCGGACTGCCAACGGCGAGCTGATGTTCGGTGGCTCGTCCGGCTTCAACATTTTCACCCCTTCGGAGATTCATTATAACCAGAACAGGCCCCGGGTTGTCCTGACGGACTTCCAGATTTACAACGAGAGTATCCGGCCTGGCAAGGAATATGGCCGTAGCCGCGTCATCCTGCCCCGAAGCATCGCTTATACGGACGAGATAGAGCTGGACTATACCGACGATTACTTCACCATCTGCTTCGCCGCTTTAGACTATTGTATGCCCGAGAAGTCGCGCTACTTCTATAAATTAGAGGGCTTCAACGACCAATGGCTCGAGGCCGAGCGCAGCAATCGCCAGGTTACCTATACCAACCTGAACCCCGGCACGTACACCTTCCTCGTGAAGGCTGTCAACAACGACGGGATAGAGAGCGAACACCCGACCCGCCTCGTCATCCACGTCCATCCTCCTTTCTGGCTCACGCCCTGGGCTTATATTATCTATGGGTTAATCTTCGCCTGCTGTTTTTATGCCTACTGGCGATATGGCCTGCACAAATCAGAGCAGCGCGTGAAGTTTGCCGAGGAGAAGATGCGCGCCGAACACCAGCACGACCTCGACGAGATGCGTCTCCGCTTCTTCACCAACATCAGCCACGAGTTCCGCACGCCGCTCACGCTCATCCTCACCCCGTTGGAAGAGCTGATCAAGAAGGTCGCGGATAAAGACGCGCAGGAACTCCTGCACATCGTCCGCCGCAACGCCCAGCAGCTCCTTCTCTTGGTGAACCAGTTGCTCGATTTCCGGAAGTTGGACGTGCACGGCATCCACCTCCAGCCGTCTTTGGGCGATTTGGTCCTTTTCATCCGCGATACCACTACGCTTTTCTCGGAGGCTTTCGAGCGGAAGCATATCACCTGTACGATGCAATTGCCCGAGGGCCATCTCTATATGCGCTTCGATGCCGACAAGATAGGGAAGGTTATCACCAACCTCCTTTCCAACGCATTGAAATTCACGCCCGACGGCGGCCGTATCACCGTCTCCCTCGAGCGCATCCCGGAGCAGGAAGTCCGCATCAGCGTCGAGGATTCGGGCATCGGCATTCCCCCCGAGAGCCTGCCCCACCTCTTCGAGCGCTTCTATCAGATCGAGCAAGCCCAGCCCGGCGTCCCCCTCTCGTCCGGCAGCGGCATCGGCTTGCACCTGGCACAGGAGTTTGTCCACCTCCACAACGGACGGATATGGGCGGAGAATGTCGCGAGCGGCGGTTCCCGCTTCGTCTTCACCCTTCCGCTCCATGAGGAATATCCCGATGCCGTTTCCCTCCCGAAAGGCGAAGAAGGCGAAGCCGGAATTTCCCCCGAAGAGCCCGAGCCCACGGACAAGAATGCCCGTCCGAAGCTCCTCGTGGTCGATGACAACGACGACTTCCGCGCTTTCCTCTCCGGTTGCCTCCGCAGCCAATACACGGTCTTGGAGGCGCGCGACGGCGAAGAGGGCCTCCGCCTCGCCACCGAGGATTTGCCCGACATGATTGTCTCCGACGTGATGATGCCCCGGATGGACGGCATCGCCATGTGCCGTAGCTTGAAAAACGACATCCGCACGTCCCACATCCCTCTCATCCTCCTCACCGCCAAGAGCGCCGAGGAGAGCAAACTGGAGGGCCTCCGTGCCGGTGCGGACGATTATATCCCGAAGCCCTTCAACCTCGATATCCTGACGGTCAAGATGCACAACCTCGTCGAGGCCCGCCGCAGCCTGCAGCAGCCGCTCCGCGAGCCGAACGTCCCTATCGAGCCATCGCGCATCACCGTTACCTCGCTCGACGAGAAACTCCTGAAGCGCGTCATGGACGACGTCGAGGCCAACATCTCCAACCCCGACTTCTCGGTCGAAGAATTGAGTCGCGACGTGGGCATGAGCCGTGTGAACCTCTACAAAAAGCTCCTCTCCATCACCGGCAAGACGCCCATCGAGTTCATACGCCTCGTGCGGCTCAAACGTGCTGCCCAGCTGCTCCGCGAAAGCCAGATGAATGTCTCCGAGGTAGCCTACGAGGTGGGCTTCAACAATCCGAAATATTTCCGTAAATATTTTAAAGATGAATTCGGGGTACTGCCCTCGCAATTTGAAAAGAAAGATGATAACACCAACTAAAGAACTTGATACACTACGTCCCGCGCGCCTCGCGTGGTTTGTCCTTTACACCCATCCCCGGGCGGAGAAGCAAGTCGAGGCTCGCCTCCGCCAGCAGGGGTTCGACGTCTGGCTGCCTTTGCACCGCACGCCACGCACGTGGTCCGACCGCGTGAAGTACGTCGATATGCCCCTCTTCAACTCCTACATTTTCATTCACACTACGCCCGAAAACCTCTTCAGCGCCACCCGCACCTACGGCGTCGCGCGGATTGTCTATTTCGACAGCCGTCCGGCCGAGATGCGACAGTCCGAAATCGATGCCATCCGCGAGTTCCTCAGCCTGGCGGACAGCCGCGAACTGATGCCGGGCGACGAGGTCGAGATCCTCTGCGGCGCGATGAAGAGCATCACCGGCCGGGTCCGCAAGGTGAAGAAGCGCTACGTCCTCCTTTACCTGGAGCAGCTCGGGGCGACGGTCTGCGTCGATACCGCGAAGGTGGCGCGCGTCGCGAACAAGGGCGAAAACGGCTGAATGTTCTCCAACTTCTCCACTTTTCTCTCCGAATTTGCACCGCTGTGGTGTAACATGGGGTCAAAAAAGGTATATTTTACCCCAATGTTATATAACGGCGGGGTGAAAAAGGCATATTTTACCCCAATGCGGAATAACATTGGGTCAAAAAAGGGCTATTTCACCCCAATGCGGAATAGCGGCGGGGTAAAGAAGGCGTATTTTACCCCAATGTTATATAACGGCGAGGCAAAAGAGGCCTATTTTACCCCGATGTTATATAACGGCGGGGTAAAAACGCCTTCGGGAGATTAGGATTCATATCCCATCAAGACGCGGTAGATATAATCCATATCGACGTTCCGGCGGACGAGTTCGGCGAGGCGGTCGTACTGCGTCTCGCGGAAGGCATCGTAGTCGAACGCGGGCACGGACGAGTCGGGGAGGATTCCCTCGGCCAGATGGTCGCGCACCGCCGCGTTGTCGAACAGCCCGTGGAGGTAGCAACCCCAGCAGCGCGCGTCGCGGTAATAGCCGTCGAAGCGGCCGTTATCAATCTGAGCCACAGGGCGGAGTATGGCGTCGTCGGTGATAATGGTGCGACCCATGTGGATTTCGTAGCCCTTGCAGTCGAAGGGCAGGGGCCGGCTGCCGTCCCCCTTCAGGAAAGCGAAGGCGCTCTGCCGCGTAACCTTGCTGCCCTCGATGGTAGTGGTTTGGGGCAAAAGCGCGAGGCCGGGCAAGCTGGGGATATCGCCCTCGATGCGGAGCGGGTCGCTGACAAGCGTGCCCATCATCTGGTAGCCGCCGCAGATGCCGACGACCTTCCGGCCCGCCTTGTACGCCTCGATAATCGCCTTGTCGAGCTTGTTTTCCCGAAGGAAAAGGAGGTCGTCGAGGGTGTTTTTCGAGCCGGGGAGGACGATGACGTCCGCTTCCCGTATCTCTTTCAAGTCGTTTGTATAGAAAGGGTTGAAACGCGGGTCGGCTTCGAGGGCATCGAAGTCGGTGAAGTTCGACATGTGCCTCAGGAGGATGATGGCGACGTTGATTTTGCCCTCGGCCAAGGAGCGGCGCTTGCGGTCGAGGACGACCGAGTCCTCCTCCTCGATCACGATATCCCTGAAATAAGGGATGACGCCGACGACCGGGACGCCCGTCAGCCTCCGGAGCATCTCGCGACCCTCGTCGAACAGGCTGATGTCTCCCCGGAACTTGTTGATGATCACGCCCTTCATCAGTCTCCGCTCGTCCTCGTCGAGGAGCATGATGCTTCCGTAAACGGAGGCGAAGACGCCGCCCCGGTCGATGTCGGCCACGAGGAAGGTAGCGGCGTTGGCATGGCGCGCCATGCGCATATTGACGATGTCGCGGTCGCGGAGGTTCAACTCGGAGATGCTCCCTGCGCCTTCAAGGACGATGGGGTTGAAGCGCGCCGCGAGCCGGTCGAAGGCCTGGCACGCCTCGGCGAACAAGCCCTCTTTGCGGAGCGAACCCTCGAAATACTCGCGGGCGGAGTAGTTTCCCACAGGGCGTCCGTTGAGGATGACTTGGGAGACGCAGTCGCCCGTCGGCTTGAGGAGGACGGGGTTCATGTCGGTGTGCGGGGCGATGCCACATGCCTCTGCCTGGACGACTTGCGCGCGTCCCATCTCACCGCCGTCGCGTGTGGAGAAGGAATTGAGGGACATATTTTGAGCCTTGAAAGGGGCCGGGGCATAGCCATCCTGCTTGAATATCCGGCAGAAGGCAGCGTTCAGGACGCTTTTGCCCGCGTCGGAGCAGGTGCCGACGAACATGATAGGGCGGAGGGGGGAAGACATTGTGAGTTACGAGTTATGCGTTATGAATTATGGGTTGAACGTTGTCTGGTTCGTTATATTTTATTCTAATTCTTCGGTTTGCTCTACCTCGACCTTGAGACTGCGCTTCAGCAAGATATATCCCAAGATGCCGGCAGCGAAGGAGCCGCTGAAGACACCCAGTTTCGCTTGGTTGAGCAGGTCGAGCCCGTCGGCGGAAAGCGTTCCGAAAGAGAGGTTGGCGATGAAGAGGGCTACGGTGAACCCAATCCCTCCCAATGTCGAGACCGCGAAGAGGTTTTGCACGTTCATCCCCTTCGGCATGGATATCAGCCCGGTACGGATGGACAAATACGAGAAGGAGAAGATGCCTAAGGTCTTTCCAACGACCAATCCCAGGAAGACCGCCAAGGGAACCTGTGCCAACGAGCTCATACTGATATCCCCGAACGTAACGCCGGCATTGACGAAGGCGAAGAGCGGCAGGATGATATAGTTGACGAAAGGATGGAGCTTGTCGGTGATGCTCTGGAGCGGGCTGATGGTATGGTTTGTCCGCGAGTGGATGTTGTTGAGGATGTGGATTTGCTTGGCAGAGAGCACGGTTGCCTTGTGCGACGATTTCGCCTCGGCAGCGTCGAGCATCGCCAGGAACTCGCCCATGTCGTTGCGGAAGCGGTCGAGGTGGAGCTTCGGCCGTGCCGGGACGGTGAAGGCTACCAGCACTCCGGCGATGGTAGGATGGATACCCGACTCCAGGAAAAGCATCCAGACGCAGAAGCCGAGCACGTAGTAGAATAGTCTGTTGTATATTTTCATCTTCCCACCGGCATAGAGCGCGGCGAGCAAGAGGACGGAAATCAGGAGCGGCTGGAAATGAATGGCCCCACTGTAGAAGAGCGCGATGATAATGATACCGCCGATATCGTCCACCACGGCCAGCGCGGTCAGGAATATCCTAAGGCTCAACGGCACGCGCTTTCCCAACAAACCGAGGACAGCAAGGGCAAAGGCGATGTCGGTCGCCATCGGGATGGCAGCCCCGCTTGCCGCAGTCCCTTCGTGGCACACGGCGAGGTAGAAGAGGACGGGGACAATCATACCACCGCACGCAGCGATGATTGGGAGCAAGGCTTTCCGGAAAGAGCAGAGTTCGCCAATCAGCACTTCCTGCTTGATTTCCAAACCTATGGTGAAGAAGAAGACCGCCATCAGCGCGTCGTTTACGAAGGCCAGCAGTGTCATCGGCTCGCCATGATGGGTGAAGAAACCGAATTGCCCGGCATGCAGGTCTATCGGGTGGAGGAGGAATTGCTGGTATCTGTCGGCCACAGGGGAGTTGGCTAAGACCATGGCCAAGATGGTTGCGACGAACAGTAGCAGGCTTGCATTCGGCTTTTGGATAGCGAAGCGTTTCAGGGGGCGTAGGATAACGTGAAAGGTGCGTTCCATTTTTATTGATTGATATTAAAGAGGTTATTATTCTTTTAGGTAGGCTGTCTCGACCTTTAGCAGGCGAGCTTTCAACTGCTCGGCCTCGCTCTTGCGGATGCGGAGTGTCATCTCGCAGTCCATATCGAACTTCTGGCTCAACACCGTAGGAGCAAGGTCTTTGACTATCTTCATGACTCCATTCATGCTTGGGTATTCAAAGAGGACGGTAATATCTTCGTCCACCGTACGCTCTTCCACCGTCGCGTTGGCAATGGCATCCGCAGCCGCTGTCCGATAGGCGACAATCAGCCCGCTTGTGCCCAGCTCGATTCCGCCAAAATAGCGGATGACGACTATGAGAATGTCCGTCAGTTCGTTCGAGTTTATCTGTCCCAAGATAGGCTTTCCCGCCGTAGAGGACGGTTCGCCGTCATCATTGGCGCGGAAGGTTTTCCGGTCGGCACCGAGCATATATGCCCAGCAGACATGGCGCGCATCATAATATTCTTTGCGGAAACGAGCGATAGCCTCCTTCACTTCTTCGACAGAGTGAACGGGCAAGGCAAAGGAGAGGAACCGGCTTCGTTTCTCCGTATAGTATCCTTCAGCCGGACCTGTTATTGTTTTGTAAGTATCATCCATCGTCTTTGTCATTTAGTCTGGTATTTTTGTTTGCCCTATTTCTTTGCGATAGGCATGGAAATCCTTCATGATTTCCTCAATCTCTTCGATAAAATAGGGGTTCTTGACATGCTTTTTCACCTCTTCATAATACGCTTCAATGGCGGCCAAGGCACAGATATCCTGGCCACGGAGCACGAAATAGGGCTCTTCTTTCTCCACGCATTGTTTTATCATTTGTATAGGATTCTTCATACGTTTATCTATTTATGTCAAATGCTTTCCTTATAGGTTCAATTCTTTTTTGAGGAAGGGCGCGGTGTAGCCGATGTTGCTTGCCGCCAATTCCTCAGGTGTGCCGCAGAAAAGAATCTCTCCCCCGCGACGTCCACCCTCGGGACCCATGTCGATAATATAATCCGCACACTTGATGACATCGAGATTGTGCTCAATAACGATTACGGTATTTCCCTTCTCTACTAACTTGTTGAGCACGCCGAGCAAGACCCGGATGTCTTCAAAGTGCAGCCCAGTCGTCGGCTCGTCGAGGATATAAAGCGTCTTCCCCGTATCTTTCTTCGCAAGTTCAGTCGCTAATTTTACCCGCTGGCTTTCACCTCCAGACAACGTGCTCGACGGTTGTCCCAGCTTAATGTAGCCCAATCCCACGTCCTGCAATACCTTTATCTTCGACAAGATTGTAGGAATGTTCTCGAAGAACTCCACCGCCATATTGATGGTCATATCCAATACATCGGCGATGGATTTGCCTTTGTAGCGGACTTCCAGCGTCTCCCGGTTGTACCTTTTGCCATGGCAGTCCTCGCAAGGGACGAGAACGTCGGGCAAGAAGTTCATCTCAATCGTCTTATATCCGTTGCCTTTACACGTTTCACATCTGCCTCCGGAGACGTTGAATGAGAACCTTCCCGCTTTGTATCCGCGAATCTTCGCCTCCGGGAGCGAGACAAAGAGGTTGCGTATGTCCGCGAAAACTCCCATGTATGTCGCAGGATTGCTGCGCGGTGTTCTGCCTATGGGCGATTGATCTACATTGACTATTTTGTCTATATTGTCAATCCCTTCGATGGATTCATAGGGTAGAGGGTCTTCCAACGAACGGTAAAAGTGCTGGCTTAATATAGGTTGGAGTGTCCTGTTTACCAGCGAGGACTTTCCACTTCCCGAGACACCCGTGATGCAAGTTAAAGTCCCAAGCGGGAATGTCGCATCTACGTGCTTCAGATTGTTTCCCGAGGCACCGTGCAGGACGATGTATTTCCCATTCCCTTTGCGTCTTTCCTTCGGCACTTCTATCGCCAGCTTCCCGTTTAAGTAGGAGGATGTCATCGTGTTAGCCTTGAGCATGTCCGACGGAGTTCCCGCAAAGACAACCTCTCCCCCTAAGCGACCTGCTCTCGGACCTAAATCTACAACGTAGTCAGCTTCAAGCATCATGTCTTTATCGTGCTCGACAACTATCACCGAATTGCCGGAATCCCGCAGTTCTTTTAAGGATTTGATGAGGCGTATGTTATCCCTTTGATGCAACCCGATGCTGGGCTCGTCCAATATATATAAGACATTGACCAACTGACTTCCTATCTGTGTCGCCAACCTGATTCGCTGGCTCTCGCCACCTGACAGCGAGGCTGATGCACGGTTCATCGACAAATAGTCCAGTCCGACCTCGAGCAGGAAGCGGAGGCGCGACCGGATTTCCTTCAGGATTTCGCCGGCTATCTGCTGCTGTTTCGCGTCCAACTTCTCCTCCAAGTTATCCACCCATGCCGCCAGTTCCGACAAATCCATCGACGCCAGTTCAGCAATATTCTTGCCCCCTATATAATAATGTAGCGCCTCCTTGTTCAATCGTTGCCCACCACATTCGGGACAAGTCGCCATCTTGATGAACTGTCCCGCCCACTTTTGTGCAGAAGCAGAAGCCTCTGTTTCTTGTTGCATCAGGATATATTTCGCGACGCCTTCGTAGGAAAGGAAATAATTGGACGTCCCAATCGAATCATTCTTGATCTGTAACTGCTCGTTTGTCCCGTTCATTATCTCATCCAGACATTCCTCGGGTATATCTTTGATAGGCGTTTTCAGCGAGACACCATGCTTCGTGCATATAGCCTCAATCTGCCAGAATATAAGCGAGTTCTTATATTTCCCCAAGGCTACGATACCTCCTTCGTGGATACTCAGCGCAGGATTCGGCACGATTTTTTCCATATCCAATATGTTCACCACGCCCAATCCTTTACATTTGGGGCAAGCTCCATGCGGAGAATTAAAGGAGAAATTGTGAGGAGCCGGCTCGCTATATGACAATCCGGTCGCCGGATCCATCAACTGCCGGCTATAGTGTCTTACCTCTCCGCTCTCCATATCCAACAGAAGGATAAGACCATTTCCCTGCTTCATGGCGACTCGGAGACTCTCCTTCAACCGGCGTTCGTCATCCAAAGACACGACCAGTTTGTCGATTACCACCTCCACACTGTGCATCTTGTAGCGGTCCAACTTCATCCCATGCAGAATCTCCCTCATCTGTCCATCGACCCTGACATTGAGATACCCCTTCTTTCTCAACTGCTCAAACAGCTCCTTGTAATGCCCCTTGCGGTTCCTGACAACCGGAGCCAGCAGGTAAGTTTTCTTCCTACGGTAATTCTCCAATATCAATTGGAGCACCTGTTCTTCGGTATATTTCACCATCTTCTCGCCGCTAAGATAGGAGTATGCTTCACCTGCCCGGGCATAGAGCAGACGAAAGAAGTCGTATATCTCCGTGATAGTCCCGACCGTAGAGCGAGGATTCTTGTTCGTAGTTTTCTGTTCGATGGAAATCACCGGGCTAAGCCCCGTAATCTTATCCACATCCGGGCGTTCCATATTCCCCAGGAAGTTACGGGCATAGGCCGAGAACGTCTCGATGTATCTGCGTTGTCCCTCGGCAAAAATCGTGTCAAAGGCCAGCGAAGACTTCCCGCTACCACTCATGCCCGTTATAACCACCAGCTTGTTACGTGGTATATCCACGTCTATATTCTTTAAATTATGTACGCGCGCTCCTAATATAGCAATCGTTCCTTCTTCTACCTCTTCTTTGTCCTTTTTCATCTGAGAGCTGTTTTAAAAAACGGCTCAAAGATACAAATAATGTAGGAAGAAGGGAAGGAAACCTGTTTCCCACCGGATAAATTCTTAAAACTAAGCTTTAGTTCTTAAAAACTAAGACTTGGTTTTTATAAACTGAACTTTAGTTTTTATAAACTAAGTCTTAGTTTTAAGTATTCCTCGGCAGAAAATGAAATTTCTTTTGCGGGCAAGAAAGCTTTAGTCGATAAAAAAGCCGAGTTTGTCGAGTAGTCTTGCAAATATCGGCCGGGAACTATTCCTTTGTCGCCGGATTGGTAAATCATCTGATAAAGATTGAATAGTGATGTTGAAATGTATGATTTTAGACAGAGATATCCCGGCTCTTAATGCGTTCGTGGAATATCTCGAGCAGATGAATGCAGCCTTGGCTGATGTCCGCCAGTTGGTGAAAAGAAAAGAAACTCCAATCTTTGTGCGGGAGGGAAACAAGATTATCCGCTTAAAAGAAGACGAGATTCTTTTCATCGAAGGTTTTGGCGATTATGCCAAAGTCTATCGTTCGAGCGGTAAGCCCTTGTTGTCTCAAATCCCCTTGAAACGTTTCGAGGAGATTTTGGACAACCGGAGCTTTTGCCGCGTCCATCGTTCTTATATTGTTTCGATTCCACATATCAACAGCATTGAGCATCGGCGTATTCAGATAGGTCAATCCTTGATACCTATCAGCAATTCTTATTTGCCTATTTTGATGAACGTTCTTTCTGTACAAGAATAGTTCAGAGTTTAGTATGGTGGAACAGTTCATTTATCGAATAGCTGACGACGAGACCGGCCGTGCTTTGTTCTAAGACTTTGATTCCGAACGAAGCACGGTCGTAAAATATTGCTGTGTGCAACCTCCCATTCAGGAGTGGGAAACCGAAGCCGGCAGTTACGCGCCAAGAAGAACCGGTGTGCCCTTGTATCTTCAGGTTGTAAGGTGAAGTATAAGAGACCCCCAGTTTGTAATCCATCCTTTTCCAGATGCTTGATGAACTGAAACCTTTCGGGGAGAAGTTCATACCGGCACGCCATTCGTGTGTGTCGGCGTAGGTAATCCGGCTGTCAGTCGGTTTTAGTCTCCTGTATTGTGTATGGAGATAATCGAAAGCGTAAGTCAATTTCTTATAACGGACTGAGACACCACCACCGAAGCTCCGGGGCATAGATTGGGTGAAGTCGTTCGACTTGAGTTCCGAATCAGAGAGCGATTGCGTCCGATCCATTTCCATATCAGTCGTAAGCGAATAGAGGGCGCCGAAGGTCAGCCATAGTTCTTTTTGCAACTGGAGCGTATATTGCAAGCCGAAGTCGAAAGACCAGGCTTGTCCTGATAGTTCTTCACTTACGGAAATCTCACTTTGTGTCTCGTTATTCTCACTTTTCCCGAAGAGAAAACCTATGTTTACGCCTAAGGAAAGGTTGTGGAGTAAGATGGAGTTGGTAAGTTGGAACTTGGACCATCCACCATTGCCAGTAAATAAGCTGGTATAGTAAGAGCCTGGTGCACCTTCTACTTCTTGTTCAGTCTGAAAGTAATAGCCAACAGAGCTATAAGGTTTCAGCTCTATACCGGCGTACCAATGTGGCACCATACGCCCGGCAAGGGCAAAACCTGAGAAGTTTCCTGTGAACGTCTGGTTGAAGCTACCGCCAGAGCGATAGTTCTCCAACTTGGCAAAGGCGGATACTTCGGCGTACATCCGACACGAGTCAATAGCCGAAAGTCCGGCGGGATTGCTCATGTTTAACCAATTCTTTTCACGAAAACCGAGGGAGACGCCGCCCATACCGGCATTACCTCCATTTAGTCCATAAGAGATTTCCCCTATACCGAACATGGAATAGGGCGATGAGGTCATAACGTTTTGTCCGATAGCCTTACAAAGGCTTAGAGATAAAAGTAAGATATATTTAATAGCTTTCATAAACTTTGAAGGTAAGTTGCAGATTAACTGACTTTTCTTCAGTCTGGTCTTTGAAGGTCAGATTCTGGAGAGATTGTGTATAAGATTCGTCATTGAAGACAAGTCTAAGGCTATGCTTATACATCCCGAAGGCACCCAGTTCTTCTTGCATAAATGTCGTAATGTCAAAATAATAATAGTTATTACCGACGATGCTTGGATCTTTCATTAGGGTAGCATGTTGGACTTCTTCTCCCAGATAGTCTGTAACGGCATCGGTTACGACGTTGTTTTCATCTACGATATAGAGGTACAAGCTGTCAGGAAGCGGGTTGTACTCCGTCCAAGTTCCCGGTTCAGGATAGATTTTAAGATAGGCCGATTCGATAGAAACTTGTTTACCTAACTGTAAGATATTATTCAAATGTGGAAACGAGAGCGTACTATACCAGCCGATACCACCGAAGAGCAAGCCCCGATTATCTAATTCAGAAGAACCAACTTCAATGTTCTTGCTTGGAAAGTCGGCCAGGAGTGTCCCACTACGGTCTTGTTCGATGTGATAGAACTGAGTATCCGTATCCGGTGTTATCGTACATTCGATATGTGAATCATCTTGATTCTCGATTCCATAACGGAGGACAATTACCGATGACGTATCGTTTACGGCAAATGAAAGTACGCTTTGGCACGATTCGTCAGGTACGATAACCAAGCCTTTAAAGTAGTCCTGGAAGTTATCACCCTCTACGCTGCCATCGCGGGTATGCAACCGTTCAAGCATGTCTAAGCCAAATTCGTCTGGTAGGCGTATCTCTATCCGGCTTTCCTCTCGGGAATTAGGGACGAAGGTGTACGAAGCAAGTGGAGTAGGATCATAGCGGAACGAGGCATTATTATAAATGTAGTTATTCTCATTCGCTATGACTCGCTCCAACAGACGGTGGATATGAAACCGCAACGGCTGGGTTGTATCGCCTATGGAATAGCTACTATAACCCATAGCCAGGACTACGGAATCGAGCCGGACGGATTCATCCGCATCTGTAGCATAGTTTGGCGTTGTATAAGGAAGGTAGGTCGCTGCAGAGAAGGTTCCCCATAGTGGATGGGTATAGCAACCGGCAAGGGAAATACCTTTTCCGTTCGTTTCTACAGAATCGATAGTAGTCGAGGTTATACTTATCGTACAAGTATCGACCATGATGTTGCGGAATGCCGTATCTGTCCAGTTTTTACCGAAGCTATTGTTCTCATCATAACAGGCAAAAACGGAAATAAGCAGAAAGAGCATTCCAAAGAAAATTGGATATCGTTTCATTGCTATTTATTTATAATCACCATTTGATGTTGTAAGTCATCGCAAAGGACAGCATTCTTTTGGGGGTAGGAAAAAATAATCCGTCAATGACGTGTTTCGGTCGGTGAAACAGTTCTACCTCTTTTCTATAGCTATTGACCGATGGAAAGGAAGCATTCACCGATTTTATTTGTATCCTCAGATTAGGACAAGTTTCTTTGCATCAAATTTAAATAGCGTGAGTTCGATATAATTCTGAACATAGAATAATTGTTCTCGGTTTACCAAATTCTTCTTTTTAGTATTAAAAATGAGAAATTGGTGTACCGAAAAAGATGTTTGAACAGTTTGAAGTTGCAATTTGGTTCACCAAATTCTTCTTTTTAGAATCAAAAGTGAGAAATTGGTGTACCGAAAAGATGTTTGAGCAGTTTGAAGTTGCAATTTGGTTTACAAAATTCTTCTTTTTAGAATCAAAAGTGAGAAATAGGTTTACCGAAAAAGATGTTTGAACAGTTTGAAGTTGCAATTTGGTTTACCAAATTCTTCTTTTTGGTATTAAAAGTGAGAAATAAGTTTACCGAAGAAGATGTTTGAATAGTTTGACGTTGTAATTTGGTTTACCAAATTCTTCTTTTTAGAGTCAAAAGTGAGAAATTGGTGTACCGAAAAAGATGTTTGAACAGTTTGGCGTTGAATTTGGTGAACCGAACATGAATAATTTCAATCTTATATCGAACTCACGTTAGAATATTGGAATAATATTAGAATAATATAAAAGAGTATGAAACGACAGAAAAGGTTGGTTTGGCTATGCTTAGCTTTGTCTCCGCTTGTCTTCGGCTCATGTAGCGACGATGACGATGATGACTTGATTGGTTATTGGGTACGCATGTCCGATTTCGACGGTTTGGCACGTGGCGAGGCTTCGGGATTTACCATAGGAAATAAGGGTTATCTGGCCTGTGGTTTTGATGGTAGTAAGAACAATGAGCGCATGAGCGACTTGTGGGAATACGATATGGAGATGGATGCTTGGATGCAGAAGGCTGACTTTCCGGGTTCGGCGCGAAGCAAGGCGACTGCCTTCTCCATAGGAGACAAGGGATATTTAGGCACAGGTTATAATTACACGACCGGAGGGGGCGAAGTTTATCTAAATGATTTCTGGGAATATGACCCGGCAAGCAATACGTGGACACAGAAAGCAGACTTCCCTGGCTCAGCACGCTATGACGCGGTTTCGTTCTCCGTTTTGGGGAAGGGTTACATTGGTGCAGGGTATGATGGGAATTACCTGAAAGATTTCTATGCATACGAGCCAAGTAGCAATTCGTGGCAACAAATCGTCAGCATAGGCGGGACAAAAAGGCAAGGGGCATCGAGCTTTGTTATCGATGATGTCGCTTATATCTGCTGCGGACAGAACAATGGGGAGTATGTTTATGACTTCTGGAAGTATGATCCGGCGTCGGGTACTTGGACACAATTGCGCGACATATCTAATACTTCGGATGAAGAATACGATGATGATTATTCGACGATAACCCGTCTTCATGCGAATACATTTGTAATAGACGGCTCGGCATACTTGACTTGTGGCGAGAGCGGAAGTATAGTTAGTTCGACTTGGAAATACTATCCGGCGACGGATTTGTGGGAAGAAGTTCACGAGTTTAAGGGATCTGCACGTACGGAAGCTGTAGCTTTTTCCAATGGAGAGCGTGGCTTTGTTGCGACAGGAAAGAGTGGTACAACCCGCTTTGATGATATTTGGGAGTTGAATCCATATCAATATGATCCGGACGATGATTAATTTAGTTGCGAGCGCAGTAGCATTTTGGCTTGCGCTCGCGGCTTTTGTTGGTTGCAACTTGGGAGGGGAACAAAGAGCAAAAGTTTCTTTGCGAACTTTCCCTTCCGGGGATGGGTGGGGCTACGAGATCCGGTTAGAAGACAAGTGTCTGATTTACCAATCCATGATACCGGCAATCGATTCGCTCCGCCCATTTCCTTCAGAACAGAGCGCAAGGCGAGTAGGTCGCCTTGTGCTGAAGCGTGTTGTATCGGGAGAGCCTTTTGCCGTAACGGTGAAAGAAGTAGAAGATGCGCTGAAAGAATGATTCTCTTACTTTATTACCCACGCAGGATTGTGGACATAAGTATTCGGTTCCAGATAGTTCATGGCTTCTTTTTGCGGAATCAATAGCGTAAAGGTCTTCCCGTTGGTCTGTAATTTCCGGTCGCGAAGCCAAGGATTGAAACGCTTCAAGTCGGCATACGTAATGCCTTGCTCGGAGGCGAAATCGGCCAAATCGGGGATGTCGCGGCTGATTTCTACCGGCGTGCAGGCGATAGGCTTATATAAGTCTTTGGTCTGAAGTACAAAACCATATTTATAAGGATGCTCAAATATCTGTTTGATGGCAATGATGCGATAGACATAGCGCGTCGTTTCCTCGACCAACCAAAGGTCAAGCGAACGGTCAACATTCTGGCGAGCCAGTTCGCGGGATATACGTCCCATCCCTCCATTATAGGAAGCGGCGACTGAAGCCCAGTCTCCATATTTCTCGTATGCATCTTTCAGGTAGCGACAGGCTGCACGAGCTGCTTTTTCAACATGGCAGCGTTCATCGACCGTTGGCGTGATAGTCAGTCCGTATTGCCGGCCTGTTGCCTCGAGAAATTGCCACATACCGACGGCCTTGGCACGCGATTGGATGCGTGGGTCGAGGTTGCTTTCGATGACGGCCAAGTACTTAAAGTCATCCGGGACACCCTCTTCGCGCAAGACAGGTTCAATGATAGGGAAATAGCGGTTGGCACGTTTGATGAGCAGCATCGTCGAGGCGTGCAGATAAGTGAAAGTGCTTAATTCGCGGTCGAGGGCTTCGTGCCGGTCGTAACGCGTCATGTCAATTTCTTCATTGCAGAAAGAGACGCGGTCTGGGACTTCGGGTGTGATGGTCATTGACGATACAAGAGGGCGCTCCTTATGGGCACGTTCCGAATCGTCGGAACCGAAAGAGATGCAGGCGGTGAGGCAGACTGCGGCTGTCGCAAAACTGGCGATGAGGATGTTCTTAATATTGCTCATTATGTATAATTCAAATAAGGCACGGATTTCGCAGATATCACAGATTAAATTCTTTGCTATCATCAGTCCGTGTTTTCCGTGTAATCCGTGCCTATATTAGGCTCCTAAATTTTTTCATTAGAAGTGATAAGCTACGCCCAGCGTCAGCAGTGAGCGGTCTGGTACAAAATCACCTGAACAAATACGATATTTATATTCCACATTTGCTGAAACATTAGATGTGAACATATATTCAAAACCAGCACCAATGTTAAAAGCAAAGCCTGTTGATGAATGTGTCCAATCGTGATCGTGTATTTTAAGTCCGGCAACTCCAATTCCTGCAAGTGGATAGAAGTTTAAACCCTCATAAAGAGCGAATAGATAATGTACATTTGCACATAAATCCCACATACTACCATTGTCTTTTTTGAAATAATAATTGACACTTGGTTCTAACCGTAGATTGTCGATGATATTATATTGGTATTTTGCTCCAATGCCAATATTAGAATAATCATCTCCAAACCCAAAGGAAATACTTCCACCTGCCGCCATTGCTCCTTTTTCGGTCTGAGCTTGCACATTCCATGCGCAAAAGACGGCCGCTACGACCATTAATAACCACTTTTTCATAATACAATGTTATTTTAAAGGTTTATATAGTGATGCAAATATAAGTATTAAAAAATGAAATGAAACAAAAAACCGGAATTTTCTGCCTTGATAGGAGAAATTCCGGTTTTTCCTTGTCTTATTTTTCTTCTTAACACATTTCTCTGATGATTTTTATCATCTCTTCACCCAGTTTTTCCGCTTCTTCCATCGTATGCGCTTCGGAATAGATACGGATGATGGGTTCAGTGTTGCTTTTACGCAAGTGTACCCATTTGTCAGGGAAGTCGATTTTAACACCGTCGATGTCAGTAATGTCATATTGCGCGAAGCGTTCTTTTACCTTATTCAATATCGCATCGACATTGATTTCCGGTGTGAGTTGTACCTTCTGCTTCGAGATGAAATACGGAGGATAGGATGCACGTAGTTCGCTTGTTTTCATTTTCTTTTTAGCCAAATGCGTGAGGAAAAGAGCGATGCCCACGAGAGCGTCGCGTCCATAGTGGCTGGCAGGATAGATAACTCCGCCATTGCCTTCGCCGCCAATGATGGCATTTGTTTCTTTCATCTTGGCTACAACATTAACCTCGCCTACTGCGGCAGCGGCATATTCGCAACCTGGATAGCGATGCGTTACGTCGCGCAGGGCACGGCTCGAGGAAAGATTGCTGACCGTATTGCCCGGCGTATGACTCAAGACGTAGTCGCTGACAGCAACAAGCGTATATTCTTCACCGAACATCTCGCCGTTTTCACAAACGATGGCAAGACGGTCCACATCAGGATCAACTACGAAGCCGACGTCAGCTTTCGCCGAAGTCATTAACTCAGAGATTTCTGTTAAATTCTCAGGCAGTGGCTCGGGATTATGTGAGAAATTGCCATGCGGCGCGCAGTGGAGCTTGAAGAGTTGCGTTACGCCAAGTGCGGTAAGCAGTTCCGGCAAGACCAATCCTCCAACGGAGTTTACGCAATCGATGGCGACACGGAAATTAGCGGCGCGTATGGCTTCTGTATCCACCAAGTCGAGTTTTAAGACGCTTTCGATATGTTTGCGGCCGTATGTGGTGTCTGTGGTGATTTTGCCCAAATGCTCAACGTCGGCGAAATCGAAGTCTTCTGCTTCGGCGATACGGAGGACTTCTGCTCCTTCAGCGGCGTTGAGGAATTCACCTCGTTCGTTGAGGAGTTTCAGTGCGTTCCATTGTTTGGGATTATGGCTTGCAGTGAGGATGATGCCTCCACAAGCTTGTTCGCGGGCTACGGCAAATTCGGTCGTCGGTGTTGTGGCAAGGTCGATATCGAGGACATCAAAACCCATGCCTATCAACGTGCCTAAGACGACGTGCTTTACCATCGGGCCGGAGATACGGGCATCGCGTCCAACGACGATACGGTTCGTTGTAACCTTCGTGTTCCGGCGGATGAATGTTGCGTATGCGGCAGTAAACTTTACGATAGCCAGTGGATTGAGTCCGTCTTCCGGTTTTCCGCCTATCGTTCCTCGGATACCGGATATGGATTTTATCAGTGTCATATTTCCTTTATACTTAATACTTTTGTATCGGTGTTATTTATCAAATATGTATCTTACTCTGGAATAATAGAGCGGCTCGCCTGAGCTTTGGAATGATTGCGAAGATTCTTTGAAAGGAACGATGAGCTTTACATACGAACTATCGCCCACGTACATCAGTCCCGATGCTAATCCGTTGCTAACGAAGTCTTCTGCATAGCTCCCGCTCTCAATCGTAACGGAACTATACGGCTCGGTCAAATCGTAGTAGCGGAATATCGCAGGTCCGTACCAGTAATCGCTCGAGAATCCATCTACTTCAATCGTATCCGATTTGAAGAACTTCACACGGAAGCGGCAAAAAACTCGTTCGCCTTCGCGGGCATGGACTCCGTTGCCAGAATCAATAACATTCAAATAGACATCGTTGTCGAGCTTGTAAAATTCATTCTCCGCAAAGACACCATCGGCAGGATAGTCTTCGAGAACGACAAAATTATTTTCGTCCATGAACTTCTCCATTGCCTCTTGTTCGGCTTCCAGCATCTCGGTGTACGATTGCATTCCGTTATTGCACGAGACGACGAGCCAAGCGGCGCCTAAAATCATCAGTAAGCTAAAACCTTTTTTCATCTTTTTCTTTCTTGTATCTCTTTCAAAGGCAAAAATATATATTTCCCTCGAAACGTCGGGCGAATTTATTATTTCTTAAAACTTCTTGGGATTGAGTTCTTGCAAACCGCGCTCGAAAAGGGCGACAGCTTCGTCCATCGTGCCGTGAAATTCGCCGCCCGATGCATTCTTGTGTCCTCCACCATTGAAGTAGGTTGTCGCGAATTGGTTGCACGGGAATTCGCCGACGGAGCGGAGCGAGATTTTGATATAATCGCGGTCTTCACGGATGAAGGCACTGAAGTCGATATCCTTGATACTGAGTGGGAGATTGACGAAACCTTCCGTGTCTCCCGGCCGGTGGTGGAAGCGATTCAGCTCGTCTTGCGAGAGGGTGATGAGCGCTGTCCGCTGCTCGGGATAGAGCTTCATCTTTTCATATAAAACGTAGCCCATCATGCGCAGGCGGGATTCGGTATGCACTTGGTTCACTTGCCGGTAAATCCAGTCCTTGTCGATTCCCTTCTTGATAAGTTCGCTGATGATGGTGTAGATTTCCGGCTTGTTCGAGTTGAAGGTGAAGGCACCGGTGTCAGTCATCATACCAGTATATATGCACGTTGCAGCATTCTTATCCATTAGCGAAAAGAATCCCATGCGGCAGATGAAGCGGAAAACCATCTCGCTGGTCGATGACATCTCGGGATAAGACATCGCGACGCGACAGAAGTCCGCCGGGTTCAGGTGATGGTCGATCAAGACGCGTCGTCCTTCGGCAGCCATGAGCGGCTCTGCCAGTTTCTCGACGCGCTTCGGCTCGTTGAAGTCGAGACAGAAAATCACATCCGCCTCACGGAGTAGTTGCTCGGCAAATTCGGGATATTTCTCGTGTATCACGATATCTTTCGCCCCTGGCATCCAGCGGAAGAAAGCGGGAAATTCGTTGGGCACGATGACCGAGACATTGTCTTTCCCGTAAGCCGTCAAGAAATGGTATAAACCGAGCGACGAGCCGAGGGCGTCGCCGTCGGGCGAAACGTGGGTTACGATGGCGAAGCTCTCGCCTTTCTCGACATATTTCTTGGCTTTCTGTATCAGTTCTTCTGCGATTATTTTTGTTATCATCTTATTCGAATTATGAGTTATGAAGCTCGGTATTTCTTAATCGTTCTTGAATTTCTTCATTCGTGATAGTTTCCTTTTCTGATTTGTCATAAATGGAGAGCAAGAGGACATCGGCTTCTTCTACAGAGATAAGTGCCGTCAGTGTGATTACTCTGGCTCCGCCGCTTTTCCCTTTCCCTTTGGATGTGATGGCCATGCGGACTTTGCGGATTCCATTACCCAAGTTTGCTCCTTGCAAGGGATTCTCTTGTAGGGAATTGAGCAACAGAGCTAAATCTTCTGGTATAGAAGGATATTTTTTACGCAAGTGCTTTAATTCCTTTTTGAAGTCGGGTAGTGCTGAAATCCTACAAATCATGCAATAATTCTTCTGCCGGAATCGCCTTCAGTTTGCCTTCGCGCACAAGTTTGGCATCTCTGAATGCTTTTTCGATGTTGTCTAATATTTCTGCTTTGCTCAGCGGCCTATATTCTTCATCGGCTTCAGCTATTTCTTTAGCTTGCTGTGCTTTCTCTTTTTGCGACACCAATTGCTTGATGCTACTCAATGCCTTTTTCAGATAGTTCTCATCGTCGGCAATATAGCTCAGTTCCCGGAATATTTCCGCACTTAAATTTATCGTATTCATAACAAATCCGTTAGTTATAGTTCTTTTAATTTCCTTATTACATTCTCCGGCTCCCCCGACTTAAACACAAAGCTCCCGGCCACCAGCACATCGGCCCCGGCCTCGAGCAGCCGTCGTCCGGTTTCGAGATTCACGCCGCCATCGACTTGGATGAGCGTCTGCAGTCCGCGCCGGTCTATCATCTCGCGCATCTTCCGCGTTTTCTCGACGGAATGTTCGATGAATTTCTGGCCACCGTAACCGGGGTTGACGGACATGAGGAGCACCATGTCAATATCTTCCAGAATATCTTCGAGGAGGCTGACGGGCGTATGCGGATTGAGGGCGACCCCGGCCTTCATCCCCGCCTCGCGAATGGCGTGTACCGTGCGGTGCAGGTGCGGGCAAGTCTCGTAGTGGACATTCATCATATACGTCCCGCACGCGGCCAGCTCGGGGATGAACTTCTGCGGCTCGACAATCATCAGGTGCACGTCCATCTTCTTCTGGCACAGGCGGCCGATGGCTTGGAGAACGGGGATTCCGATGGTGATATTGGGCACGAATACGCCGTCCATCACGTCGAGGTGCAGCCAGTCTGCCTCGCTGCGGTTTATCATCTCGATGTCTCGTTGCAGGTTCAGAAAGTCTGCCGAGAGGAGAGAAGGAGCAATCAAATGTTTCATTCCTTGCGCTAAATTTTTTGCAAAGGTAGGTATTTTCTCTGATTTGGGCAAAATTGGGTGATTTGCACACATTTTTTATTTTTGTGCTGCACATTCTCCGTTTGATTGTGCAATAATTGGAAAATCTTCCTACCTTTGCGGCCGATTTGACAACAAAAGAGTTTTAAAATTCATTTAACAATAAGCATGACAAGCATGAAGAATCTTATCGCAACCCTTTGCCTCGCCGCCCTCCCGTTTTCCTACGCAGCGGCCGAAGGCTACCAAGTGAATGCGCAGAGTACGAAGCAAGCCGGCATGGGACACGTCGGCGCCGCCATGAAGCTCGGCGCGGAAAATATGCACTTCAACCCCGCCGGTTTGGTCTTTATGGACAAATCCGTCGATCTCTCGGTCGGCGTCTCCGGTGTCTTTGCCCACGCTAAGTTTGAGAATGGCGACTACGAGGCCAAGAACGACGTCTCGCCGAGCACCCCGCTCTACGTTTACGCCGGCTTCAAAATCTACGACAGCCTCGCCGCCGGCGTCTCCATCAACACGCCTTACGGCAGTGGCATCACGTGGGGAGATAATTGGAAGGGTTCGCACCTCATCCAGGAAATCTCGCTCAAGGCTTTCAACATCCAGCCGACTATCTCTTGGAAAATCACCGACAAACTGAGCATCGGCGCCGGCCTGATGATGGAGTTCGGCAATATCCAGCTCAACCGCGCCCTCATCGGCCCGGGCGAAATGTCGTACATGGCAAATTATATGCTCCAGGGACTGAGCCAGGCGTTGCCCCCCGAACAAATTTCAGCTATCATGCCTATGGTGCAGCCGCTGATGGACGAGATGGCGCGTTATGACGATGCCGCTCCCGCCTCCGTCGCCCTCCACGGCGATGCCGGTATCCGCTTCGGCTTCAACGTCGGCGCGATGTATGATATTAACGAGAAGTTCACCGTCGGTTTGTCTTACCGCTCGAAGGTAACGGCGAAGGTGAAGGAAGGCGACATCGCCCTCAACTACGCCAACGAGGAGCATTTCACCCAGCTCGTCGGACAAATCAACTCCCTCCTCGCGCAGTTCGGCCCCGCCCTCGGCATCACCAACAGCATCAGCATCCCGGCGCTCAACACGGGTACTTTCTCCTCCGAACTGCCGCTGCCGGACAACTGGAACGTCGGCCTTACGTACCGTCCGACAAAGGATTGGACCATCTCCGGCGAGGTGCAGTTCGTCGGCTGGGGTGCTTACGACCAGCTGGCCATCCACTTCTCGCCCTCGAGCTTGAGCGGCTACGACATGGCGGCGGACAAGAAATATGAGAACACGCGCATCTACCGCGTCGGCGCGCAATACGCTGTCACTGACCGTCTCGACATCCGCTTCGGGGCCTACTTCGACGAGTCGCCCGTCAAGGATGACTATCTGAATCCCGAGACGCCGAGCATGGACAAGCTGGGCATCACCGCCGGCTTGAGCTTCCGTCCGCTGGACCGCCTCTCGGTCGATTTCGCTTTCTCCTACGTAACGGGCTTTGGCCGCGACGGTTCCTATACGGACGAATATATGTTGATGAAGACCATCCCGAACGTGCCCGACCAGTATCGCGTCCGCACCTTCGGCGGGCATTATTCGGCGTATGCGCTGATGCCGGCGATTGGGTTGTCATATAAGTTCTAAAAGGTTAGACGCGGATGACACGGATAACGCGGATTATCAAGGATGTTTAGCCCGGCGTTTTAACGCCGGGATTGTTGCGCATCCCATATTTAACCCGGCACTTCAGTGCCGGGACACGGCACCCAAACAAAATAAAGGCTCGACGGGTTTAAACCCTCAGCTGCAAAAAGGCATTTACGACGGTTTCAAGCTTTCGCACCGCTGCAAAACGCCAAAAAAGGCCTTAAAAAGCCTTTTGCAGCGCTGCAAAAAGGCTTTTACGACGGTTTCAGGCTTTCGCAAGGCTGCAAAATGCCAAAAACGGCCGTAAAAAGCCTTTTGCACCGCTGCAAAAAGGCATTTACGACGGTTTCAAGCGTTCGCAAGGCTGCAAAATGCCAAAAACGGCCGTAAAAAGCCTTTTGCACCGCTGCAAAAGGCTTTTACGACCGTTTCAAGTTTCGTCAAGCGGGGGTTAAAACCATCCCAATCCCGCGCGAGCGGGATTATAAATAGCCGTAGGTTGAAACCTACGGGATTAAGCGGGTTAGAAGTATCGCATGGGCATAAACAGCTGGAAATGAAAGTCGCTGCCGGCAAATAGCTTCGGATTTGCGGGGATTACGTATGGAGACAGGTCGAAGCCTATCAACTCCTTCCCGAAGTGGTAGCAGTTGGCTTCGTATTTCAGGATGACGGGGCTGGATTGCTTCGGGAAATTTATTGCGAAGTTCCAAACCATGAAGTCTTTATCGAACAGAAGGACGTATTTGACCGGTTTTAATGCCGCCAATTCGTCGTCGGTCAATCCGGCAAAATGCTTTTGAAAGATTGTCGCGATTTTTTGCATACACGCTACATTATTCACTGTCCGGAAATCTCTTACCCTTATATCCGGATTGCGTTTCCGCGGCGCAGGAGAATACGAGGCTTTAAGTCTGAGGAAAACGCGCGTCTCCAGATCGTTTACCTCGAAATATTGGTAATTCTGGGCAAACGAGGGGGCGGCGAGGAGGAGGGAGAATAGGATGAAAGCTATATATTTCATATTATTGTATTTAGAGATAATGGGTTAAAACCCTAATGGGGTGGAATCCCGAAACCCGGCAATGAATTGCCGGGCTATGCATAACACGGCGATTTATCGCCGTGTTTGTGAGGCGGATGCTTATGTTTAGCCCGGCACTTCAGTGCCGGGTCTGGGAGGCTACCGTCGGCGAGGGGTTTTAACCCATGCATAGCCCGGTGTTTCAACGCCGGGTCGGAATAAATCTAATTCATCATTTCCATCAGCTCCTCTCCACATTCTTCACCCCTTTCACCCCTTTCAGCTTCTTCACCAGCTGGTTGAGCGCCACGTTGTCGCGCACCATGACGGAGAAGGTGCCCTGGAAGAGGCCGTCGGTGGAGTCGATGTTGAGCGAGCGGAGGCTGACGTTCGGCTCCTTGCCGATGACGGAGGTGATGTTCGTTACGATGGCGATGTCGTCGCGCCCGACGACGCGGAGCGTTACCACGTAGCCGTCGCCCGAGCCCTTGCCGCTCCAGCGGGCGGGGACGACGCGGTAGCCGAAGCGGCTGAACATCTCCTGCGCGTTGGGGCAGTCCATGCGGTGTATCTTGATGCCGCGTGTCGAGACGAAGCCGAAGACTTCGTCGCCGTAAATCGGGTTGCAGCATTTGGCGAGGGAGTATTCCACGCCCGTCAGGTTCTTGTCGATGACCAAGACGTCTTTGGCGGTGGCGATTTCCTCGGCCTGCGTGGTGGTGCTGAATTCCTCGGCGCTGCGGATGGCAGGCTCGGTCGTCTCGGATTCGCGGCGGACGAGGTCGATGTATTCGTCGATGACGGCGTTGGCGTCGAGGCGCTCCTCGCCGAGGTCGAGGTAGAAGTCGGTAACCGTCTTGTAGCCCTTACGCTTGATGTAGCGCATGAGGGTCGGTTCGTCCATCTCGATCTTGCGGTTCTTGAAGCGGCGCTGGAGCATCTCCTTGGCATAGTCGGCCGTCTTGGCAGCTTCCTCGCGCAGGGCCTGCTTGATGCGGACGCGCGCCTTGGAGGTAACGACGAAGCTGAGCCAGTCCTGCTTGGGCGACTGCGTGGGCGAGGTAACAATCTCGACCGAGTCGCCATTATGCAATACATATTTAATAGGTACGTTGCGGCCGTTCACGCGGGCGGAGACACAGCGGCTGCCGAGCTGCGAGTGGATGGAGAAGGCGAAGTCGAGGACCGTCGCGCCCTTGGCCAGCTTGATAAGCTCGCCCGTCGGGGTGAAGACGTAGATTTCGTCCTTGTAGAGGTCCATCTTGAAGTCCTGCATGAGGTCGAGCGGTGAGGCCGACTTGTTTTCGAGGGCGGCGCGGACGGTATTCATGAATTCGTCCAGCCCGCTCTCCGCCTTGATGCCCTTGTAACGCCAGTGGGCGGCGAGGCCGCGCTCGGCAATCTCGTCCATGCGCTTGGTGCGGATTTGGACTTCGACCCATTTGTTCTGCGGACCCATGACGGTGATGTGGAGGCTCTCGTAGCCGTTCGACTTCGGGATGGAAATCCAGTCCTTGAGGCGCTTTGGGTTCGGCTGGTACATATCCGTGATGATGGAATAGACCTGCCAGCACTCGGAGCGTTCGCGTTCGAGCGGCGTATCAAGGACGACGCGGATGGCGAAGAGGTCGTAGATGTTCTCGAACTCGATCTTTTGCTTCTTGAGCTTATTATTTATAGAATGTATAGACTTGGTGCGGCCCTTGATTTCGAACTTGAAGCCCGCCTCTTCCAGCTTCTGCTTGATCGGGGCGATGAACTGGGCGATGTAGGCGTCGCGCGAACGCTTCGTCTCGTTCAGCTTCTGCTTGATGAAGTCGAACTGCTTGCGGTCGGTATATTTGAGCGACAAATCCTCCAGCTCGCTCTTGATGGCGTAGAGACCCAGGCGATGGGCGAGGGGCGCGTAGAGGTAAGCCGCTTCGGTGGCGAGGCGGACACGGTCTTCCTCCTGCAACTTCTTGCCGAGGCGCATGAGGCAGAGGCGGTCGGCAATCATCAGGAGGATGACGCGGACATCCTCGGCAAAGGAGAAGAGCAGATGGTGGAAGTTCTCCGAATTGACCGCCGTGTTGCGGGCGTAGAGGTCGGACGTCTTCAGGAGGCGGCGGATCATGAGCGTGATTTCCTCGCCGAAAAGCTCCTGGACTTTCTCAATCGGGACGACCTGTTTATAGACCGGGCGATAGAGCAGGAGGGCGATGACCGACGGGCGGCGGAGTCCGATTTCGACGGCGGCGATGAGGGCGGTGTCGATGTTGCGGAGCAAGCCGTTGATGCCGTTTTTGTCTCGTCCGTAGCATTCCTGGGCGATGATTTGCTTCATGAGCGTTTTCATCTTTGCGATGTCGTCTTTTTCGAGGAAAGGCTCGAGCGTACGCACCAGCAACTTGTATTTCGAGAAGAACTCGTGCTTCTCTTCAGGGGTAAAAAACGGTTCTTTAGCCATGATAATCCTATATTTTCCGTTAAACTTGCCGTAAAAGTATCTTTTTCTCGCGATAGTTGTACTATTCTTGCAACTATTTTTCTACATTTGCGTATTCATTTATAAACGGAATACTATGTTAAACGCAAAAGATTTGGAATTGTTAGCAGCCAAAGGCATCAGTGAAGCACAAATCAAAGAGCAGTTGGCATGCTTCGAGAAAGGATTCCCTTATCTCGAGATAGAGGCATCAGCCTCAGTGGAAAAAGGCATCAAAGTCATCGCGCAGGATGAACAGGCTTCGTACATGGAAGCGTGGGATGCTTATCTGGCAAAAAACAAAAAGATTGTGAAATTCGTTCCCGCCTCGGGTGCGGCAAGCCGTATGTTCAAGAACTTGTATGAATTCCTCTCGGCTGAATACAACGAGCCGACGACGGCATTCGAGAAGAAGTTCTTCGACGAAATCGAGAAGTTCGCTTTCTATCCCGCCCTCAATGCAAAATGTGAAGAGAACGAAGGCAAAGGCATCGCCGCCCTTGTTGCTGCCGGCGCCTACAAGGCTGTCGTTTCCAATTTGCTGGAGAGCAAGGGCCTGAATTACGGTTCGCTGCCCAAAGGCTTGCTCCTCTTCCACAAATATCCCGACGGGCCGCGCACGGCGATGGAAGAACATCTGGCCGAGGGTGCGATGTATGCCAAGAACAATGCCGGCGAAGTGAATATCCATTTCACCGTCTCTCCGGAGCACAAGGCGTTGTTCGAGCAATTGGTAGCAGCGAAAGTACCGGCCTACGAAGACCGCTTCTCCGTGAAGTATGACATCTCGTTCAGTATCCAGAAGCCGAGTACCGACACGATTGCCGCTGCGATGGACAATACGCCCTTCCGCACGAAAGACGGCAACCTCCTATTCCGTCCGGGTGGACACGGTGCACTGATTGAGAACCTCAACGATGTGGATGCCGATGTTGTATTCGTGAAGAATATCGATAATGTGGTGCCGGACAGCTTCAAATGCTCGACGGTTATCTGGAAGAAAGTTCTGGCCGGTGTGCTCGTTTCACTCCAGGAGAAGATATTCGGTTATCTGAATCTCATCGAGACAGGCAAGTACAGCCACGCCCAAGTAGAAGAAATGATTCACTTCCTGCAAGACGAACTCTGCATCCGCAAGCCGGATATCAAGACGCTGGAAGATGCCGACCTCATCCTTTATATCAAGAGCAAACTGCTTCGCCCGCTGCGTGTCTGCGGTATGGTGAAGAACGTCGGCGAACCGGGTGGCGGTCCGTTCCTGGCTGTCAATCCGGACGGCACGATTTCCCTGCAAGTCCTCGAAAGCTCGCAAATCGACATGAACGACCCGCAGAAGAAAGCCCTCTTCGAGAAAGGCACGCACTTCAATCCGGTGGATTTGGTTTGCGCCGTGAAGAATCACAAGGGTGAGAAGTATAACTTGCCGGACTATGTGGATAAGAACACCGGCTTCATCTCGCACAAGAGCAAGGACGGTCGCGAGCTGAAGGCATTGGAATTGCCGGGCTTGTGGAACGGTGCGATGAGCGATTGGAACACCGTCTTCGTCGAGGTTCCGATCTCTACCTTCAATCCGGTCAAGACCGTGAACGACTTGCTCCGGAAGGAACATCAATAAGATTATATCTTCGACCATAGTTATAAGATTGGTTTAACATTAAATTTATGGTTATCAAACGGCGCCAAAGGAATGCGAGGCTGTGAAGTTTCGCCCCGTAGGCGTCGTTCTTTTTTATCAGACATACATTTTAAAAATATACCATTAAAAACAGATTGTATTATGTTAGCACTTAAAAAATTATTCCTTGCGGGAGCGTGCCTGCTGGCCGCATCCCCGATGTTCGGCTGGGAGAAGGATATCCTGATTTCCACGCCCAACACGTCGCTTCTCCTCTCCGCCCCGGAGAACGAAGCACTGAAGATAGCCTATTACGGAGAGAAGATAGGCAGTGATGAAGTGGAGAATATCTACAGTTCCGGTCTGGCCTTCGATGAGCAGGCTTATCCCGCCTTCGGCTCCTTGGGTGAGAACGAGACGGCGCTCTTGGTGCAGCACGCCGATGGCGATATGTCGCTCGACCTGGTAGTCAAGAACGTCTTTGCCGATGAGCAGCAGGATGCGCGGACGACGACCATCACCCTCCAAGACCGCGTCTATCCTTTCACCGTGAAAGTATTCTACAAAGCGTACAAGAATCTGGATGTCATCGAAACCTGGAGCGAGATTGCCAATGGCGAGAAGAAGCCCGTAACCCTCTTCCGCTATGCCTCCGGTTTCCTTCCTATCCATCAGGGCGATGTCTGGGTTTCCCATCTCCACGGCAGTTGGGGCGCTGAAGGCGGTGTCGTTACCGAGCCGCTCCGTCCGGGTATGCTGGTGGTGAAGAACCATGATGGCGTGCGTAACTCGCACACGAGTCATGCAGAAGTGATGATTTCCCTCGATGGCAAGCCGACGGAGCAGACGGGCCGCGTCATCGGTGCCGCGCTTTGCTGGGGTGGTAACTTCCGCCTGAGCTTCGATACGGACTACAACAAGATCCATCGCTTCATCGCCGGCATCGATTGGGACTACAGCCAGTATATTCTTGAGCCGGAGGAGACCTTCGTAACTCCCGAGCTTGCCCTTACCTATTCCGACAGCGGTTTGGGTGGCGTCAGCCGCAATCTCCACAAGTGGGGACGCGAGACGCATCTTGCCCACGGAACGGCAACGCGCGACATCTTGCTCAACAGCTGGGAGGGTGTCTATCTCGACATCAAGGAGAACGAGATGCACCAGATGATGGACGACATCGCCTCGATGGGTGGCGAGCTGTTCGTGATGGACGACGGTTGGTTTGGCGGCAAGTATAAGCGTAACAAGGACAACGCCGCTCTGGGCGACTGGGTTACCGACAAGACCAAGCTCCCGAACGACGTCCAGGGCTTAGTCAAGGCCGCTACCGAGCGTGGCATCAAGTTCGGCATCTGGATTGAACCGGAGATGACCAACACGCAGAGCGAACTCTACGAAAAACACCCCGACTGGATTGTCTGCTCGCCCAAGCGCACCCCGCATCCGGGCCGGGGCGGTACCCAGCTGGTGCTCGACCTCTCGAACCCCGAGGTGCAGGACTTCGTCTTCAAGGTCGTGGATGATTTGATGACGGCTAACCCCGACTTGGCCTATATCAAGTGGGATGCCAACATGAACATCATCGACTTCGGCTCTTCCTACCTGACTGCCGACAAGAAGTCGCATCTCCTCGTCGATTTCCACCGCGGTTTCGCCAAGGCTTGCGAACGCATCCGCGCGAAATATCCCGACCTTGTCATCCAGGCCTGTGCCAGCGGCGGCGGTCGTGCCAACTACGGCGTGCTGCCCTACTTCGACGAGTTCTGGGTGAGCGACAACACCGACGCGTTGCAGCGCATCTATATGCAATGGGGCACGTCGTATTTCTTCCCCGCCGTGGCGATGGCTTCGCACGTCAGCGCGGCGCCCAATCACCAGACCGGCCGCATCATCCCGCTGAAGTTCCGCTTCGATGTGGCCATGACCGGCCGCCTCGGCATGGAAATCCAGCCGAAGAACATGACGGATGACGAGAAAGACTTCGCCCGCAAGGCTATCGCTGCATATAAGGAAATCCGCCCCGTCGTCCAGCAGGGTGATTTGTATCGTCTTGTCTCCCCCTACGACCGGAAAGGCGTCGCCTCGCTGATGTATGTCGCCCCGGACAAGCGGCAGGCGGTATTCTTTGCATATAAGCTGGAACACTTTGTCAATCAGACAATCCCTGTCCTGCGTATGGACGGCCTCGACCCGGAGAAGCATTACCGCGTTACGGAGCTGAACATCGCCGACAAGCGTCCGCTCGCCGTCGAGGGCAAGGTCTTCACCGGCCGCTTCCTGATGGACAACGGCTTGAACCTTCCGCTACGCACGGAATATGCCAGCCGCTGTCTGCGTCTTGATGCCATAGACTGATAGCTGTTCATCCGCGTTTCCGTACATCAACAGCGACGGGAACGCGGATGTTGATATACGCGAGTGCGGATGTTGATGTACAAAACCTAAGATTAACTATCTGGATAGAAAAAAGTTGGGGAATGCTTTGGTGCATTGAATCAGATTACTTACTTTTGTCCCATTCATAATATTTATACATCTGTAGCCTGATATGGTTAAATATTCACAAAATATGAGCGATAATTTGGAAGTGAGGGTAAATATGTTACATTCACTCACTCACTCACTCACTCACTCACTCACTCACTCACTATAACCTTCTAAAAGATACTTTTCAGCGCGCCTGCCGCGCCATCTCCCTCGCGGGCTTCTTTTTGCTCGCCGTGGCGGGTTTGGTGGCTTGTGGGGATGACGAGCCGGTGCTCCCGGATGTGCCTCCCGTGGATGAGCCGGAACCGGAACCCGTCCCCGAACCTACTGCCGGCTACCTCCGCATCGCAGCGGACTGGTCGGAAGCCCTTGCAGAAACGACTATCCCTACCTTATATAATATAGGTATAGGCGGGAAGACCTTTGAAGCCTCGGCCTCGGCTCCCTATCTCTATCCCGATTCACTCTCGACGGATGATTATCCGCTCTTCGCTTACAACCAGCCGCAGGGCATCACCCTGTCCGACGGCGTGGCCTCGGTCGATACCACCGCCGGAGGCCTGTTGGTTTCCCCCGATTACTTGTTTGCTGCCGATACCACAGTCTGCGTGGCTGCGGGCGATACGGTGGACTTTGCCCTCCGGATGCACCGCTTGGTTGTTCCCCTTGTATTTACCTTGAACTTCAGCGAGAAGGCGGAGGTCGAGGGGGCGACGGCAACCCTCAGCGGTGTCCTTCCCTCCGTCCAGCTTTCGGGGGATAGTTCAGTCCTCCGCGAGGCGGAAGGGGTGGCGACGGTCGCCCTGTACTCCTTCGAGGCGCTGCCCGGCGATAAGGGTATCCGCCTCTTGTTCCGCGTCCTCGGTTTTGACGCAGATAAGCAGCAACACCTGAGCGTGCGCATCGCCCTTGCCGACGGGCGCAAGCTGACCTATACCTCCGACCTGACGGACTTCCTGGCGGACTTCGCCCACCTCGAGCCGGTCTCCCTCCAAGCGGAGATTGACACGAAGAAGCCGAAGCCCGACCCTGAGCCGGAACCGGAGCCTGACCCCGACCCGTGGTTCCCCGAAGATGACCCGGATGTGGCGGTGGAGCCGGGCGGCACCATCGAGGACTGGACTGAAGTCGATGGCGGGGATGTCTCTGTAATCATGTAACTTCATTATTAACTTATAAATTCATTCATGTTATGGCAAACACAACATCAGCTAAAATCAACCAGTGGGAATACGACCTTCGCGAGAACACGATGACGAAGGATGTCCCAGACGATTACACGGCCGTGGTGAATGTCCGCGCCACAATCGACACACACGGAGTAGCCCAACTTATCTGCGACGAGCGTACCGACTTCCGCCTCGAGACCATCGAGACCGTCCAGAAGCTCTTCAGCGAGAAAGTCAAGTGGCTGCTCAAACAGGGCTATATCGTCTCGACCGAGACTGCCCTCTACGTACCCGGCATCACGGGTTTATTCCAAAACACCACCCTCTTTACGCAGGGTGTAAATCAATGTGTGGCAAACGTATCGCCCAGCAAGGCACTCCGCGATGCGATGGAGGAGGTAACCCCCGTCTATTCCGGCCACATGCAGGACCAGGGCGGCGCCAACATCGAGTTTGTTTACGACGTAACGACTAAGCAGAGCGACGGCAAAATCACCCCGGGCGGCATGGTGGAAGTCAAGGGCAAGAAAATCCGCTGCCTCAACGCGACGGGCGACAGCATCGGCAAAATCGCCTTCCTCAACGCCGAGACGCAGGCCGAGGTGGCTACCGTCCCCGCGACGGCGGTCGGCATCAACGACCCCAGCCGCTTGATGTTCAACGCGCCCTCCACGCTGACCGATGGCGAATATATCCTGCGCATCGAGACGTATTTCAGTCAGAATACAACCCTCTTGAAGTCCGTCCGTATCCTTGAATACCGGATACCTCTTTATGTGGGCGACAAGGAAGATGACGATGTGGAAGATGGTCCCGTCGTCCAATAAAAAGTTGCATCAACTGCTGATGAGCCTCGGCATCAACTGTCGATGACGAGGCTCATCAGGTGTCGATGACGAGGCTCATCAACCGTTGATGAGGAAGCACATCAGGTGTTGATGACGAGGCTCATCAACCGTTGATGCAAAAAATCAGCCATCCCGAGAGCGCGAAAAGGCGGCGGGAAACCCGTCGGGCAGCGTCGCGGCAGCCGGTGGTACGAAGAAAGAAGAGCGGTCTTTGAGAGATTGGGGTAAGGGAAACATGAAAGGGGTCGGATTCGACCCCCTTTTAGCTGAAGCGGGAAGTAATGCTTTCACCATGAGTTTACCAGATACTCATTTCTCTTTTCAAGATCCGCTCATAAATAGCATATTCAATATAATATTTATGAGATATGAAGTACACTGCATTATTATGTGCCATGGCGGCAATAGGACTCGCCGCCTGCACGCAAGATGAATTGACAGACGGGACGCTGCCCGAGGGCAAGTATCCCTTAGTGATTAACGCTACCGGCTTGCAGACGGCTACTCTTGATACCCGCGCTACCGTGGATGGTAATTGGGATGGCGTAAATTCTGTGGCCGTGCAAGTGGGCGACGAGGTGAAGGAATACTTTGTGGACGCTACCACAGACCCTACTAAAGCCACGCTGAGCAATGACGCCGACCCTTTCTATTGGGAGGCAAAGACTATGACTGTCTCGGCATGGTGGCCCTACGGCAAAACGATGCCTGACGTGGTGGTGGATGCAGACCAAAGCTCAAAGGAGAACTTTGCCGACAACGACTTTATCTCGGCTGAGAACCAGACCGTGAACTTCGGCGACAACCCTACGCTGGTATTCAGCCACCGCACGGCACGGGTAACAGTCTATCTTCAGGTGGGCAATAATATAACATCACTGAAAGATGCCACAGTGAGTCTCGTTGGCCTGACCACGGAAGGAGGAAATCCGGCTACCATCACTCCTTGCAACTCGGATGAGAATACCTTCGAGGCTCTCCTTCGTCCGCAGACCATAAGCGCAAACGTGCCTTTCATCCAAGTGGTGCTGGATGGTGAAACCTATTCCTACGGCCTTGCGAAAGACATCACGTTAGAGGCTAACTATCGTTATGCCTACACCGTAACGGTTTCCGAGCAGAAGAATCTGGTATTGACATCCTGCACCATCTCTGAATGGAAAGATGGTGAAAGGGTCGAAACTGTGACGAACTATATTGATGACGGCCAAGGCAACTACACAATCTATACCGGTGCCGGCCTGAAGGCTGTGGCAGACCTTATCAGTGAAGGCGATTACGACATCAACGTCAAGCTTGACAGGGATATCGACCTCACAGGCGTGGACTGGAAAACGATAAAAGGCTACTATCGGGGCACCTTCGACGGGCAGGGACACCGCATCACGGGGCTGAGCATCAACATGGAAGGAGAAGGATTTGCATCACTATTCTCTGGTATAGGGGAGAATGGAACGGTGAAGAACCTGCAGCTGGAGAATGTGGACTATACCGGTACCGATAAGAGTTGCGGAATAGCGACTAATAACCTTGGTACTATCACCGCCTGCTCCGTAACGGGAACGCTTACAGCATCTGATTATGTTGCTGGGATAGTGTATGATAACATAGGTACTATCACCGCCTGCTGGTTCAACGGAACTTTGTCTGCGTCCAGCAGTTACGGCATTGTGAGGAACAACAGCAAGCTGTCCGCTGTGCCAAACGGCGGCGTCATCTCTGCCTGCTACTGGGGCGGAAATGCTGAGATGGGGGTAGATACTCAAACTTCAGGCGCAACGACAGAAGCTACGAAGGTAAATGACGACGAATCGTGGCAGTCCGCCATCGACGGCATGAACGCCGCCCTCAGCGACAACGACTACGAGTGGGCGCTCGGGACGGACGGACAGCCGGTGTTGAAGAAGAAGTAATCCGAAGCCGGAGAAGACGGGGAAAGGAGGGAAGGCGTTGGCGTTCTCTCCTTTTCTTGTTATCTTTGCGGAGGTGAAACCATATAAAAAGAATAAGGATATGAAAGCAACGATATCATTAGACAGTTTGTGGGCGACAATCCAGTCGTTGTCTATCAACAACCAGAAGTGGCTGGCAAGCAAATTGCAGGAGAATATCCGTGCGAAAGAGGAAGCTGAAGCCGAGTATATCAGCAAAGAAGAGCTGTTGGCTGGGATACGGTCGGGGCTGGAAGATTTGAAGGCGGGGAGGACACAATCGTTTGACGACTTTATAAAGGAATTGGAAAGTGATGCAATATAAGACTAAAGTTGCCGCAGCTTTCAAGAGAGAGTTCAAACGGCTGTACAAACGCTATCCATCATTGGAGCAAGATGTGAAGAGTTTGCGAGAAGAAATTCTTGCTAATTCCACTACCGTAGGTACTGACTTGGGTGGCGGTGTGCGCAAGATTCGTATGCGCATTACTTCTAAAGGGAAAGGAAAAAGCGGAGGTGCGAGGGTTATCACATTTACGGTAATGGTAGATGTCGAGGTAAGCGAAATAACATTCCTCTACATCTACGACAAAGCCGACCGCGCCAGCATCACAGAAGCTGAAATCGAAGCCTTGTTGAAAGAATGCGGCTTGTTGTAGAGCCTGTGGTAAAACCCTGATAATAGCCTTGCTGCACTATAACAGCGACCCAAATCCGCGCTTCTCCGGCCTGCCGTTATAGCGCAGCAAGCTGAATCCGTGCTTCTCCGGCTCGCCGTTATAGTGCGGCGGACGAAATCCGTGCTTCTCCAGCCTGCCGTTATAGTGCGGCAAGGAAAATCCGTGCTTCTCCGCTTCGCTGTTATAGAGCGGCTATAGGGTAGAGGAAGGAGAGGAAGCCGGGTTCGGGAACGCCGGTATCCAGCGAAAAATTATTAGCCAAAATAGTCGAGGAGTGGGGAAATGTGCGTACATTTGCACACTAAAAAGCAAAGCAGTGAGTGCTTTAAAGAGGCCAAGACTGCGCCGTGAGAAGAGACTAAGCATTTAAGAAACAATATTTATATATGAAGAATATCCGAAACTTTTGTATCATTGCCCATATCGACCACGGCAAGAGTACGCTGGCCGACCGCCTTTTGGAATACACGAAGACGGTCGAGGGCCGCGATATGCAGGACCAAGTGTTGGACGATATGGATTTGGAACGCGAACGGGGCATCACCATCAAGAGCCACGCTATCCAGATGCAATATACGTATAAAGGGGAAGAATACACGCTGAATTTGATCGATACGCCGGGGCACGTGGATTTCTCGTACGAGGTGTCGCGCTCGATTGCCGCCTGCGAGGGCGCGCTGCTCATCGTCGATGCGGCGCAGGGCATTCAGGCTCAGACCATATCGAATCTCTATATGGCTATCGACAACGACTTGGAGATTATCCCGGTGCTGAATAAGATTGATTTGCCGAGCGCCATGCCCGACGAGGTGGAAGACCAGATTGTCGAGCTGCTGGGCTGCGACCGCAAGGACATCCTCCGGGCGAGCGGGAAGACGGGCGAAGGGGTTTATGACATCCTGAACGCCATCGTCGAGAAGGTGCCTGCACCGTCGGGCGACCCTGAGGCGCCGCTCCAGTGCCTTATCTTCGACTCGGTGTTCAACTCTTTCCGGGGAATCATCGCTTATTTCAAAGTCGAGAACGGGGTCATCCGCAAGGGCGACCGCGTGAAGTTTATCGCCACCGGGAAAGAATACGATGCCGACGAGGTGGGCGTCTTGAAGCTCGAAATGTCGCCGCGCGATGAGGTGCGTACCGGCGACGTGGGGTATATCATCTCGGGCATCAAGACCTCGAAGGAAGTGCGCGTCGGCGACACCATCACGCACGTCAATAATCCTGCGGCGCAGGGCATCGCCGGTTTCGAGGAAGTGAAGCCGATGGTCTTCGCGGGCGTTTACCCGATAGAGACGGAGGACTTCGAGAATCTGCGTAGCTCGCTGGAGAAGTTGCAGCTCAACGATGCTTCGCTCACGTTCCAGCCGGAGAGCTCGGCGGCGCTGGGCTTCGGTTTCCGTTGCGGCTTCCTCGGACTGCTGCACATGGAGATTGTTCAGGAACGCTTGGATAGGGAGTTCAATATGAACGTCATCACGACCGTGCCCAACGTATCCTACAAGGTTTATGACAAGAAAGGCAACTGCACGGAGGTACACAATCCGGGCGGCCTGCCCGACCCGACGCTGATCGACCACATCGAGGAGCCGTATATCCGGGCCTCGGTCATCACCCGGACGGCGTATATCGGTCCGATTATGACGCTTTGCCTGGGGAAGAGAGGTATCTTGGTAAAACAAAGCTACATCTCGGGCGACCGCGTAGAGTTGTTCTACGACCTGCCCTTAGGCGAAATCGTCATCGACTTCTACGACAAGCTAAAGAGCATCTCCAAGGGGTATGCCTCCTTCGACTACCATCTGCACGATTTCCGTCCGAGCCGCCTCGTAAAGCTGGACATCTTGCTGAACGGCGAGCCGGTCGATGCCCTCTCGACGCTGACGCATATCGACAACAGTGTCCCCTTCGGCCGCCGCATGTGCGAGAAGCTGAAGGAACTCATCCCGCGCCAGCAGTTCGACATCGCCATCCAAGCGGCTATCGGTTCGAAGATTATCGCCCGGGAGACCGTCAAGGCCGTCCGCAAGGACGTTACCGCGAAGTGCTACGGCGGTGATATCTCCCGAAAGCGCAAGCTCCTCGAGAAGCAGAAGGAGGGAAAGAAGCGCATGAAGCAGATTGGTACGGTCGAGGTTCCGCAGAAGGCGTTCCTGGCTGTCCTCAAGCTGGACTAAGCCTGAGTGCCGAGTTATAAGTGATGAGCTCCGAGTTGTTGCCCTGTACAATCAACTCGGAGCTCATCACTTATAACTCATCACTAAAAGAGTAAAATAACCCCCAGGCTCATCACCCCAATAAAGAACCACAGCACCACCCCTTGCACCATCGGGCGCACACCAACCTGCCGGAACACCTCGCGCGACAGTCCCGCTCCAATCAGGAAGAGCGTCAGCGTCAGCCCTTTCTTGGCCAACCAGACGAGGCTGCTCGAGGCGACCTCCGGAATCGGCAAGAACGTATTAGCCACCATCGCCAGCACAAAGAAGAGGATAAACCACGGTATGCTCACCTTCGCCCCTTTTTGCCGGAAAAGAAACATAGTCAGTACCGTTACGGGGATAATCCACAAGGCGCGCGTCAGCTTCACCATCGTCGCTACCTCCAAGGCCGTCGCTCCGTAGGCTGCCCCTGCCCCCACGACGGAGCTGGTGTCGTGTATCGCGATAGCGGCCCACATCCCGAATTGTTCTTGCGTCATTCCCAGCAAATGCCCAATCGGAGGGAAGATGAAGAGGGCGATTGCGTTGAGGATAAAGATGGTGCCGAGCGACATCGACATCTCGCTGTCGTTGGCCTTCACCACCGGCGCGACGGCGGCTATCGCGCTCCCCCCGCATATCGCCGTCCCTGCGGAGATGAGATACGAGGTCTTTCGGTCCATCATCAGCCTCTTTCCCAGATACATCCCGAGGAAGAGCACGCTAAAGACGGAGACAATCGTGAACAGCATCCCGTCTCGCCCCGTCTGCAACGATTCGTGGAGGTTCATGCCAAAACCCAACCCTACTACCGAGAACTGCAACAGATACTTGGACGTCTTCTTCGCAAAGCGCGGGAAGGGTTGCCCCGCCAGCAGCGCGAAGGTCAGCCCCGCAAACAGGGCCACCGCAGGCGACACCACCGGCAGCAGGCACGCCGCCAGCAGCACCACGAAAATCACTCGGTTGTTCTCTCTCAAAACTTGTTCTACTTTTTGCATCATCTTCTTATTCTTTTGTTTTTCGTTCATTCTCTGTTTCCGGGCGCAAAGGTACGCGCTTTCGCGGAGAGTTTTTTATGAAAAAATCGGATGGGGGATAACCTCAGGTTATCGTGGGGGATTGCATGGTGGTAAGGTGGGTCGCGACGAACTATACTTTTCGTCGTCTATTAAAGGTATAGTTCGTTGTCGATGAACTATACCTTTCGTCGTCGATGAACTATACCTTTCGTTGTTTATGAACTATACTCTTAATGCATCATTAACTATACCTTTAATGGTTCATTAACTATACCTTTAATGAATCGTGAAGAGTATAGTTAACGATGGCTGTTGCGAGGACTTCACTGCGTTTTACCTTCTCGCTATTCTTTTGTACCTTTGCGGCGGTTAATTTTCAGGTATAAATAAGATGGAGAAATACAAGGTTTTGTTTGTTTGTTTGGGGAATATATGCCGTTCGCCTTCGGCAGAGGCAGTGATGAAGAAGCTGGTGGCCGACGCGGGGCTGGAGCGTGAGGTAGAGGTCGATTCCGCCGGCCTGATAGCCTATCACGAAGGAGAGCAGGCGGATGCGCGGATGCGTGCCCACGCGGCGCGGCGGGGCTACCGGCTGGATTCCATCTCGCGACCTGTGCGCTATGCCGACTTCGAGCGCTTCGACTTGATTATTGGCATGGACGTGCGTAACGTGGAGCAACTGCGGCAGATGGCACCCGACGTGGCGACGAGCGAGAAGGTGCACGCCATGATGGAATATTCGCGCAACAAGCTGTACGACTATGTGCCCGACCCGTATTACGGAGGCGCCTCGGGCTTCGAACTTGTGCTCGACTTGCTTGAGGATGCGTGCGCGGGACTGCTGGAGAGGATAAAGCAAGAAAGGCTCGTCCTCGCGGATAAGCCTTCCCTCACGTAATAGCGATTATAATTGTCTTTTCAATAGTGAGTACGTTTATTTCAGGCGCTGGTAGCCATAGACGGCACGGTCTCCCAGAGCTTCTTCGATGCGGAGGAGTTGGTTGTACTTCGCCATGCGGTCGGAGCGGCTGAGTGAGCCGGTCTTGATTTGCCCGCTGTTGGTGGCCACGGCGATATCGGCGATGGTAGTGTCCTCCGTTTCTCCCGAGCGGTGAGAGGTAACGGTTGTATAGCCGTGGCGGTGCGCCATCTCGATAGCGTCCAGTGTTTCAGTGAGCGAGCCAATTTGGTTCACCTTGATGAGGATAGCGTTCGCGCAGCCCTCCTTGATGCCCCGGGCAAGGAACTCGACATTCGTAACGAAGAGGTCGTCGCCGACGAGCTGGCAGCGGGAGCCGATGCGGTCGGTGAGTTTCTTCCAGCCTTCCCAGTCGTTTTCGCTCATGCCGTCCTCGATGGAGTCGATGGGGTATTCGTTGATAAGTTTCTCAAGGTAAGCTATCTGTTCGTCGGAAGTACGCTTGACGCCCTTATCACCCTCGAACTTCGTATAGTCATAGATACCATCCACATAGAATTCAGAAGAAGCACAATCCATACCGATCATCAAGTCTTTGCCCGGGACGTATCCGGCCGCTTTGATAGCCGCGATGATGCAATCCAAGGCATCCTCAGTCCCGGCGAGCGCAGGAGCAAAGCCGCCCTCGTCGCCGACAGCCGTGCTGAGACCTCGGTCGTGCAATACTTTCTTCAGCGCGTGGAACACCTCGGCACCCATGCGCAGCCCTTCGCGGAACGACGGAGCACCGACGGGGCGAATCATAAACTCTTGGAAAGCAATAGGCGCGTCGCTATGTGAGCCGCCGTTGATGATATTCATCATGGGGACAGGCATCACGTAGGTGTTCGTGCCACCGATATAACGATATAAGGGGATATCCAGGTAGTTGGCGGCAGCCTTGGCCACGGCGAGGGAAACACCGAGGATGGCGTTGGCGCCGAGGTTCGACTTGGTCTTGGTGCCGTCCAGCTTCAACATGGCGTGGTCGATACCCCGCTGGTCTAAGGCAGACATGCCAATCAGTGCGGGAGCAATCTTGGTATTGACATTCTCGACAGCTTGCAAGACACCCTTGCCGCCGTAGCGATGCTTGTCGCCGTCGCGCAGTTCCAAGGCTTCGTGTTCGCCTGTGGAAGCTCCCGAGGGGACGGAGGCACGGCCCATGATGCCCGATTCCAATACTACATCTACTTCTACTGTCGGATTGCCACGTGAATCCAACACTTCGCGTCCGATAATTTTCTCTATTCTCATAATGTCTTAAGTTTTAAATGACATTGCAAAGGTAGAGGAAAGAAACGGCGTGTACAATCGCTATATGTAGGGATTTTTAGGGAGAAAAAGAGGAGGGGAATACCTAAATGGGGGGAGGAGGGAAAAGTTATGAGTTAGGAGTTCCGAGTTATGAGTTGTTGATGCTTTTAACTCGGAACTCACAACTCTCATTGTGCCGGCGTCGAATAATTCTTATTCAAATAGTCGAGCACTTCGGCCGTAATATCATAAATATCGTTTGCCAAAAGGATATTGTCGCCAAGCGTATTGCTATAAATGATTTGGTAGCCTTTATCCTTATTGAATACCTTCAACTGGGCAACCACCGTATCGCGGAGCTGTTCGTTCAGCTTCTGCTGCTCGTTCATCAACTCTTGCGAGAGGCGGGCATCCAGTTCCTGCAATTCCTGCTGCTTCTGGAGGAGGCGCTGCTGCTCTTGCTCGGCACGTTCGCGCGTCAGGAAGGCATTGTTCTCAATCTTACGCTGGAACTCTTGCATCTCCGAGCGCAAGCTGGTCGCTTTCTGGTTCACACTGGCACGGGAATTCTCGGATTTCTTCAGGATGATTTCATTCAAATCCTTAGCGTAGTTGTAGTTTTCCAACAAGGAATCGACATTGACGTATGCCACCGGCAGCGTTCCCGTCAGGTTTTCTCCCGAGGCGACCGGCCTCACGTTTCTCGTTTCCTTTTTATCGGAGAACTGCATCACAAACAGAATCACAACGGCGACAGCAAGTACGCCATTGATAATGTAGTTAATGTTCTTCATATATATCTATTATTTCTTTGTTTTGTCTTACAATTCTTTCAGCCGGTCTTCCAAGTTGCGGCGGCGTTGTTGTATCCGGTCTTCGGTCTTTGCGCAATAGATACCTTTCTTGGCCAACGCCTTGTTCCCCTCGATATGGGTATTGGGGAACCTTCCGTTCTTCTTGAATATCACTTTGACAGAGAGCAAAGCGACGCATACAAGAATTATTAGTACTGTTATCAATAATGTTTTTATCATTTTTCCTCTATATTTGTGGACGCAAATATAAGAGTTTAACTGATTACAAAGTAGCTTTTCCCCGGATAATTCTACTTTTTTCACTACGCTCTTGCCGATAGGTAGGTTTATCTATTGTTTAATAATTATATTTTAACACCATATAAGGATATGAAAGTTACAGATTTAAAACCGGAAATTGTGTGGAAACATTTCCACGAGGTTACCCAAGTCCCCCGTCCTTCCAAAAAGGAGGGCAAAATCATCGCTTACTTGGAATCTTTCGCCAAGCAGCACAACCTGGCTTACAAGAAGGATGAAGCCGGGAATATTTTAATCTCGAAACCCGCCACCCCGGGCATGGAGTCGCGCCAAACGGTCGTCCTCCAGTCGCACATGGACATGGTCTGCGAGAAAAACAACGCTACCCAGCATGACTTCGACAACGACCCCATCGAAACCATCGTCGAGGGTGATTGGCTCCGCGCCAACGGTACGACCCTGGGTGCCGACAACGGCATCGGCATCGCTGCCGAGCTGGCCGTCCTTGCTTCGGACGATATCGAGCATGGCCCCATCGAATGTCTCTTTACGGTCGATGAGGAGACGGGTCTGACTGGAGCCAAGGCTCTCCAAGAGGGCTTTATGACGGGCAGTATCCTCTTGAACCTCGATAGCGAGGACGAGGGTCAAATCTTCATCGGTTGCGCCGGCGGCAAGGACACGCAGGCGACGTTCCACTACACGCCGGAACCTGCTCCCGCTGATTTGCAGTATTTCCGCATCGACGTCAAAGGGCTGAACGGCGGACACTCGGGCGGCGAAATCCACAAGGGCCTGGGCAACGCGAACAAGATTCTCGTCCGCTTCCTTTATATATTAAAGAAGGAGCATCCTTTCGTCCTGGCCTCTATCGACGGCGGAAACCTGCGCAATGCCATCGCCCGCGAAGCGCACGCCGTCATCGGCATCCGTCCCGACGACCGCGAGCCGGTGCGTATCCTCCTGAACCATTTCGCGGCTGACATTGAAAATGAGTTGAAACATGTCGATAAGTCGGTTTGCCTCTCCATGGAATCGACAGACCGTCCGGACACGGTGATTGATGGCACGACGGCCGAACGACTGATTTATGCCCTCCACGCTTGCCCGCACGGTGTCCTCGGCATGAGCCACGACATCGAGGGATTGGTTGAAACCTCTACCAACCTGGCCTCTGTCAAGATGAAGCCCGGCAACACGATTCTCGTCGGCACCAGCCAGCGCAGCTCTATCGAGTCGTGCAAGGATGCGGCTGCCAACCAGGTGGCATCGACCTTCCTGCTCGCCGGAGCCGAGGTTGCGCATGGCGACGGCTATCCCGGTTGGGCGCCGAACCCCGATTCTGCTATCTTGAAGGTAGCCGAAGAAACTTACAAACAGCTCTTTGCAAAGGAACCGGAAATCAAAGCCATCCACGCCGGCTTGGAATGCGGCCTCTTCCTCGAGAAATATCCGCATCTGGACATGATTTCGTTCGGTCCGACGCTCCGCGACGTGCATTCGCCCAACGAACGGATTGAAATACCTACGGTTGCCCGCTGGTGGACGCATCTCCTGGAGTTGCTGAAGCATATTCCGGAGAAATAATATACCCTGCAGCTTGAAATGGTCTTTGCAACGCCGTATCAAAGACCATTTCAGTTGAAATGACGCTTGCGACGGGAGCGCGAGGACTATTTCAGTTGAAATGGCATTTGCGCTGGGAGCGCGAGGACTATTTCAGTTGAAATGGCATTTGCGCTGGGAGCGCGAGGAGCATTTCAGTTGAAATGGCGTTTGCGCTGGGAGCGCAAGCATCATTTCAATCTGCAGACTATCGAGGAGGGGGCGAGAAGGAAATTCCCCCGCCTCTGTAAAATAATTTGCCAGGCCGTCCGTTTAGAAAATAGACGCGACAGAAGAATTTTTCTCGTTTTTTTACGGTTGAACCGTTTATTTTATGTATTTTTGCGCTAACAAAACAAAAACGAGAGACGGCTGATGTCGTAAAAAAGAAAGGATATGAAACGGATTATAGTACCTATCATTTTGGCTTTGATGTTTTTAGGGACACTCCTGTTCCCGGCTTGCGACGGTTTGGAAGAGAGCTATTCCACCAATCCGAGCCTTCGCCTGGCCTTCTCGACCGATACGCTGGCCTTCGACACGGTATTTACCACCGTCGGCTCGGCCACGAAGCAATTCCTTATATATAATAACAACGACGAACCGCTGAACATGGAGACTATCATGTTGGCGAGCGCCGGCTCGACGGGTTTCCGCATCAACGTCGATGGCCGCAAGGGAGATTATTTCAACAACATCGGGATATTGGCGAAAGACAGCATGTTTGTCTTCGTCGAAGTTACGGTAAACCCCAATGGCGAGAACCAGCCGCTGCTGGTGAAGGATTCGGTGGTTTTCGTAACGAACGGCATCCGCCAGTCGGTCCTCTTGGAGGCTTACGGGCAGGATGTACATTTATATAAAGGTGGATTGACGGTTTTGAGCGACACGCTCTTCACGGCCGACAAGCCGCATCTGGTTTACGACAGTATCGTGGTCGCCGAGGGCGCGACGATGCGCGTCGAGAAGGGCGCGACCTTCTATATGCACGACAAGGCGAATTTAATCGTCAATGGGACGCTCAACTCGTGCGGGACTATCGAAGAACCCATCACATTCCGGGGCGACCGCTTGGATTTCATCCTCGACGACGTCCTGCCCTACGACCGCACGCCGGGACAGTGGGGTGGCATCTACCTGAAAGACGGTAGCTTCGGGAATATCATCAGTCATACCATCATCCGCAACGGGACGCAGGGCGTGATAGCCGAGCCGTCGAATCCTGAGCAATTGAAACTGACATTGAGTAATTCGCAGATAACCAACGTGAGCGAGAACGCGTTCTGTGCGACGAACAGCAAGGTGGTGGCCTATAACACCGAGATTAGCAATGCGGGCGGGAGCGTAGTCGGCCTCGTCTCCGGGGATTATGATTTTACGCATTGCACGCTGGCTAATTTCATCACGCTGGTGCAGCGCACGTCGGTTTGCCTCAGCCTCGCCAACAATTATAGCAAAGATGGGCAGGAGACAATCCAACCCCTCGATGCCCGCTTTGATAACTGCATCATCGACGGCAGCTACGGCGCGGGGACGGAAGAATTGAACGGCGAGATTGGCCGTTCGATCAAGGACGGGGCTGCCTTCGAATACCTCTTCAACCATTGCGTCATCACGACGAACGGGACGGAAGATGAACATTTCCAATCCGTCTTGTTCGTGAACGACGAGACGCGGCCGGAGTATAAACTGACCGGCGGGGAGAGCAACAAGTACCGCTACGATTTCCGCCTGGCGACGGAGGAATCCGCCGGGGTGGGAGCAGCCGATGCTTCGGTTACGGCGACTTATCCGATAGACCGCTACGGCGTGAACCGCCTCGAGAGTGAGTTCGGGCCGACCATCGGAGCCTACGAATATGTGCCGGAACCCGAAGACGAGGAGGCGGCAGAAGAATAGCCAAATGTTTGAATTGAGCGATCATATTCTTAAAACAAGACTTGACTATGAAGATTCTTTTTATTCATTTTATGTTTATAGGGCTTCTTGTTGCTGGCGAATGCCGGGCGCAAGAAGCCTTTCGCGTAATGAGTTATAATGTCGAAAACTTCTTTGATACCCAAGACAATCCGGAGAAGCTGGATGATGACTTCCTGCCCTCTGGTATCCGGGCGTGGACACCGGGACGCTACTACCGGAAGTTGCAGCGCACGGCGCAGACGATTCTTGCCGTCGGGGAATGGAATCCGCCGGCCTTGGTAGGCTTGTGCGAGGTGGAGAATGATTCGGTGATGGTGCATCTGCTCCGCCGGACACCGTTGCATAACTTGTTCTATCAGTATGTTATTACGCAGGGAGACGATGTGCGTGGCATCAATGTCGCCCTGCTTTACCGGCGCGACCTGTTCCGTTTCCTGTCGAAAGAAGAAATCCGCGTGCCCGTCATCCGATACCAACGGCCGACGCGCCCCATCTTGTACGTCAGCGGGCAAATCCAGACCGGCGATACGCTCGATGTCTTCGTTTGCCACCTCCCTTCGCGCTATTCGGGCGAAAAGGAAACCGAGCAGTCGCGCATCAATGCTGCCCGGTTGGTACGCCAGCGGGCCGATTCGCTTCAGCGTTGCCGTCGTCGTCCGCAAATCCTCATCATGGGCGATTTCAACGATACACCCTTCGACCGGAGCCTTAGGGAGGTACTTATGGCGCGACAAGTACCTACCCGTTGCTCGATAGATACTATCTGTCCGCGAATATATTATAACCTATTTTACGACGCAAAGGGAAGTCATAAGTACCAGGGAAACTGGAGCCAGTTGGACCATATCATCGTCAATGGCTCGCTGCTGGATGCCGATGCGCCTTTCCACATCGTGCCGGAAAGCGCCCGTATCTTCTCGCCCTCCTACCTCCTGAAAGACGACCGGACATGGCAAGGCAAACGCCCCTTTCGTACCTATCATGGCTATCGCTACGAAGGAGGGTTTAGCGACCATTTGCCCTTGGTGGTGGATGGGGAGATGAGGAAGGAGGAGTGATGGGAGGAATAAAAAATCGGGTAACTACTCGTTTATCAGTAATCACCCGATTCCATCCGAGGTTCCTGGCGGATTCGAACCGCCGTACGCGGTTTTGCAGACCGCTGACTAAGCCACTCATCCAAGGAACCATTTCCCCGCTATGGAAGTCTTTGCTTCCGTTTTGCGAGTGCAAAGTAAGGGATTATTTTTTTTCTGTGCAAGCAAACCCTGTACTTTTTTGAAAAAATATTCTTTTGGCGGTTTGGGGTTGGCTTTTCGGGGAAAAAGAGTTTACTTTGTCGGCATCCTATAAATAGTTGTAAATCTTTGTAAGTATGGATTTCCGGTTGAAAGTTTTTTACGCTGTGGCGAAGAACCTGAGTTTTACGAAGGCGGCTCGCGAACTGTTCATCAGTCAGCCTGCCGTCAGCAAGAACATCCGCGAGTTGGAGATGCAATATAAGGTAGCTTTGTTTGAACGGAGCGACCGGCGGATACGTCTCACCGATGCGGGTCGATGGCTTTTCCAACACGTCGGGCTGATACAAGATGCCTACCTCCGCATCGAGGAGAATATGAACCGTTTTGCCGGCTATACTTCTGGCGAAATCGCCTTGGGTGCCAGCACGACCATCGCACAGTATGTCCTTCCCCCGCTGCTTTCGGCTTTTATCCGCAAATATCCCGACATCAAACTGTCGCTCTTGAATGGCAACAGTGCCGAGATAGAACAGGCCTTGCGGGACGAACGTATCTCGCTCGGGCTGGTGGAGGGGAATGCGCGGCAGACAGACCTTCGCTACGTGCATTTTATGGATGATGAGCTGGTTGCCGTCGTCCGTGCGGATAGCGATTTGGCCTTGAAGGACGAGATTACACCGGCTGAGTTGCGGCGCATACCCGTTGTCTTGCGCGAAAACGGTTCCGGGACACTCGACGTGCTGGAAGAGGCGCTGAAACACTGCGGCATCAAACTTTCCGACCTCCGGATACTCATGCAGCTGGGCACGACGGAAGGCATCAAACGTTTCCTTGAATCCTCTGATGCCCTGGGTTTTGTCTCCATCCGTGCCGTCGATAGGGAACTGAAAGCCCAGCAGTTGAAAGTCCTTGAAATCGAAGGCTTCGAGGCGAAACGCACCTTTTCTTTCGTGATGAAACAAGGGAGGTATGGGGAGTTGGAGGAGAGGTTTATGGGGAGTATGCAAGGAGGGTGGTAAGAGCTGTTTTTGAAATAAATGTAGTTCCCCCGTAGAGAGATGATGTACTCACCTTCTACAGGGGAACTTTTTTGTGCTTAGCAAACCCGCTTTAGGCTGCTGGGCTGCTAAGGCTGCTTAGATGTGTTAGCTTCGGGAGCAGGTTTCAGTTTGACCCACTTGCCGTCTTCGCGCTTCTCAAGCAAACCGTTAGCTTGCCAGTAGTGCAACGCCTTCTTCCAAGAGTCCTTTCGCTTGCCATACTCCAGGCAGAGCTGGAGCCCTTCGCTGTACTTGAACACATCGGGCAGCTGTTCGATGAACTGGTCGCGCCAGTCTTTGCGCAGGTGCATCGGTTTCCGCCCGGTCGCTTCACTCAACATGCTTTGCATCGCGCAGAGATGTTCAAACGAAGTGGTTGCTATCAAGCAGGCTGCCCGGAAGCTCTTGTCGTCTATCGTGAGATACCCCGTAGAGAAAGGGTTGAGCTCAGCATCTCCACCCGTTTCAGAGATGCGTACCGCCGACAGGATAGCCGCGATGCGTATCACCTTCGCCCGCATACGGATGATGGTGCTCTCCTCGTAGGGCGTATCCGAACTATCTTCCAGCTGTTTCTTGATAAGCGAGTTCAACTTATCGGTATGCTTTTCGCTCAGTACCCAACGCATGGGTGTGTTGTGGTTTGCTTGCGAGGCAGCCAGCCGTTCGTAACGCTCTTGGAGTTCGACCTTCTCCCGCTCTTTCAGCGCATCTTCGCTTTCGATGTAAACGAGTTTTTTATACTTAACCTTCTCCGGCATCACATAGCCTAAGAGACGTGATGTCAGCCCGTTCTCGTTCGTCTCGAAAGCGTTAAAGAACTGGCCTTTCGTTCCGGTCATGCTCAACTGGAGCTTGGGCGCTTTCACGACGATGTTGCCTGCCGTCTTTGTGCTGCGCAACACATCTTCGCCTTCATATGCTTTGTTTAGGATAGGGTCGTAACCACCCGTATCGCGGTTTTTGTTAGCCTTTGCCATCGCGTTCATCTCGCTATCGTGTTGCAGCAAAGGATACGCACCGTTGTCGCGCAGCTGTTCTACGAACTTGGCCAGCGTGATGTCTCCACCTACGCGGTGTGCTGGTTGCGTATCGTTACCTTCGTAGTACTGCTGCAGATGATTTTCCCATAAAGCCGAAAGGAACTGGATAGACGATACGGCACCCTTTCCCGAAGCTGGTTTGCCTACCACTGTTACATAGAGTGCGGGGTAAACCCACTTGCCTTCATAAACTTCTGTGTTGCTAAGCGCAGCACCCAAAAGTGGCAACGATCCGAGCACGACGGCATCCGCTTCATGCACTTCCCGTTTCTCCAAGTTCAGTACATCGGTAAAGAAGGTAGGCAGAAGCTCATACACTTCCTTCGGGAGTACCGGCAGCTCGATGTCTTTTTCCAAAACATCTATAGCAGCCAAAGCAGCCAAAGCAGCCCCCTCGGAGGGGGCTTCATCTTTTTTTGATGCAAACTTGTCTGCATATTTACGGTACACAAAAGAAAAGTCTTTGCGGAAGTCTTTCTCCGTCTGCCCGATACGGCTTCCAAACTGCTTCCAGCAGGCTACCACGGCTTCAGCTTCGTCGTAACCGCGCGAGTTGCATATACCTGCCAAACCAACGGTAGGCGTAGCCGTACTGCCTTTTACCAGTCCTGCCATCCTCGCATTGAAGTAACGCTCCAGGTCTGCCATAAAGAGGCGGATGTCAGGCTTATTCACGACACCCCTTCTCGGTACATCTTTCCTACGGGGGGTCTGCACCGAAGCCTTTACCTCTTCGCTGAGCGCCATCGGTTCTGCGTCCCAGTTTACAAAGAGTTCAGGGTCGTAGTTGAAGTAGCAGAGACGGGATACGTCTTTACATGCCTTGTCCAGTTCCAACCCAGGGATAGCCATGTCTTTGATGACTTGCCGCTGCGCCGGTTCGATGTTTTCCTTAAACGTACCGCTATATGGCAGTACGATTAAAAGATGGACACCTGTGCCAGACAAAGAGCGCCAAGCAAAAAGAACATACGAAAGCGTTTTCGCCTTCTTCAAGACCTCTTGGCACACATCTTCCGGAAGGTAGTCGAAGTCTATCAAGGCTGCGCCTGTTTCTGCTATACAGCAGCTGATAGCACGTCTTTCGCGAAAGAGACCGGCAGGCGTAAAGGCTGGCATTTTGCCTTTCCAGTGGTCATACGCCTGCTTGTCGCCTCTGTCCAGCATCTTGCGCGCTGTAGTGGTGAGTTGCAACACTTTTCCACCCAGAAACGTACACCTCGGATTGCGGATGATGTCCGCAACCTGATCTAAGACCAGCCTTCCTGATGGAGTGCTGATTCTTTTGTCTTCGAACCATGACACTTGCACGGTGCGAAGACTTGGCATTGAAATTTTTTCTTTCATAAAAAAAGAATTTAAAAAAGGTTTGTAAAATTATTATCACGTGCTCCTCGACTTATCACGTGATGATTAGTAAAAAGCCACTGCCGGTTCGAGGAGGATTATCAGCACTACTATTTGAAACATTATTAAAACGACCTCTAACTTTATCATTACCAACAGGAGGTCTCTTACCTTTAGCAGCAGCATCATTAAGTAAATATCTCTATGAGAGACGATGCAAGATTAGTAGTTTGTTTTTTTATCTCCAAATATTGCGTCGTATTTTTATTTATTTTAACAAGATTGTGTAGCTATGTATTCGGAAAGATATACCTGTCTATTTTTATATAGGTAAGTACTTGTTACGGTTCCCCAAGGTACTCTGCGATGCGTTGCACCTGAAGCGGCGTGAGTACCCGTTGTCCGCGTCGCCAGCCTGCTTGTTGTAAAGCACGTGTGAGCTCTTCGTTGAGCTTAACCCAAGTTGATAGACGTTTGGCCGCTGATTCAGGCGTAAGGTCTGGGGCGTAAAGTATGGCCAGCTCTTGCCAGCCATAAGCACGTATTTTGAAATTGTTCGTTTCCATAAGGCTTTCATTTATATGCTTCTAAGGTATAAAAAAGTATCCATTTATCAAAGGATTTTTGTCGGTATTTTGCCGTATAGGTATATAGAAAATACTTAGGGGAAGTATCTGCATCTAAGCGAAAAAGAGGAATGCCATTCCCCTATCTTTGTATCAGCAAGCAGATAGAGCTGCCTGTAAATCGTAATTCATAATTTTTAATTTGAAATTGATATGTCATTGAGTTATCACATCGTCCAGCGTCCGGACAAGCACAAGGACGCAGAGGAAGGCGCCACGCTCTATTACGGGCAGGTGCGTGTACGTCAGACGGTTAGTTTCGACCGCCTGTGTGAGACGATAGCCGACCGCAGCACGGCATCGAAGGGCGACGTCCAGTTGGTCATCGACGGCCTGTTGCACGTCTTGTCGCAGAACCTCGCGGAAGGGAATGTCGTACAAGTCGGTGATTTCGGGAATTTCCGCATGAATGCCGGCAGTTCGGGAGCAGCCACTGCCGAGGAGTTCACCACCTCGCTGTTCAAGAACGGCAAAATCATCTTCACGCCCGGGGCGAAACTAAAGCAACTGACTGAAGACTTGAAGTTTGAGAAGATAACGCCCTTGCCGTCGGAAGAAGACGACACGAGCGGCGGGGACGACGAAGAGCAAGATGGGCCGGTGGTGCAGTGAACCATCCCTTCGGGGACTTCCCTAAGGCAGGGGAAGAAGAGGAGAGAGCAGGAGTGCCGGAGGGCGCTCCTGTTTTTGTTTATGATGGATAAAAGGCGGAATTTTGTGAAAGTATTGGGGTATAGTTTGTATTTTTGCAGGAAACAAATGATATGAAGTCGCCTATCATCATTAGTACAACCAACGAATTGGTTCGGGTTTATCCTGAACGGATTGTTTATATATCGTCGGATGGGAACTATTCGATGATGGTGCTTCATGATAAATCCGAACATCTGTTTTCGTTTAATCTATCTCATTTCCAGCAAATCATCGAGAAGCAGATGAAGACGGAAGCATCCTTGTTTATTCGTATAGGAAAGAGTCTTATAATCAACCGGGAATATATTTATAAAATCAATCTCGGGAAACAATCATTGGTTTTGTCTGATATGAAAATAGAACATACCTTTGTGCTCTCGGCTTCCAGAGAAGCATTAAAGCAATTAAAAAGTTTATTGGAAAAAGAAATCGAGAGAGTATGAGACGGAATGAAGAAGATGAAATACAAGTATTAGGAACATCGAAGCCTAAACATGGTTTTGTGCGATGGGGGATAATAGCCGTTGTGTCTCTGTTAATTATCGGGTCGCTTTTCTTTTGGCTTTTTAGTAGGGAAGAAGGTGAACCGGAGCATATCGAAATGGTTAATCCCGTCATTCTTCAAGATGATACCCTGAAGATGGATAAGCAGGCACGTGTGGAGTTTCGGTTAGACTCCATTAATGATGTTGTTCTCTCCATTTATTCCTTACAGAATATGAGGGCAGAGATGTCGTTGCAAATGCCCAGCCAATCAGATTCAACTGTATATTTCGTAGTGTGGGCAGCCGATATCCGCAAAGATAATGGCCAGATTTTAGGTGATTTTGTTTTGAAGGGAAAACAGTTGTCCAGAGGAAAGAGGAAAACAGGATATTGTGCCATTCTGGATGGGAAAATCTCGTTGGGAAATACCATAAATGATGAGATAAAAGACTATTGTATTACTCACGGAGGGGATTTCTTTCGGCAATATCCTTTGGTAATGGATGGAGAAATCCAAGAAAACCGTTTGAAAGGTAAGGCGATACGCCGAGCACTGGCACAGCAAAGCAATGATTTTTATATCGTAGAAAGTAAGAACCGAGAATCCTTATACGATTTTTCAGAAGCCCTGGCCGATATGGGATTTACCAATGCACTCTATTTGGTCGGCGGTTCTTCGTATGGTTGGTGGCGAGGCGAGGACGGGATTGTTCATGAATTAGGAATATATACAGATAAGGTTTTGCCAAATATCAACTATCTTGTCTTTAGAGGATTTCATTGAGAGGGGGGATTTCGTACAATCCAGAGCCTATTTCATACAACGCTATTGTTATCATTCTTTCGTATGTCCTTATCTTGTGTAGCTTTGCTCAAAAATTGAAGCAAAGAGGATATGCGAGTAGAAAATAGAAAGAAAATCCTGAAGGGAGTTGGCCTTTTTCTCGTTGTAGGTATAGTAATGGGAGTCATTCTAAAGGTATTGGATGATAATTCGAAGTTGTCGATTTATTCTGATAATGACTTGCCGGAGAATAATGCCATTTATTATTGGAAAACCACTTTTCAATTAACTGAATATGAAAGACAATTCCTTCGTGTACATCATATTGGCAAGATGTATGTGCGAATGTTTGATGTTGATTATGGAGAAGATAAAGATGGAATCTTAAAGTCTATCCCTATTGCTACGACACGTTTTTTAGATACCATCCCGGCAGGTGTGGAAGTAATACCTACGGTCTATATTACTACGGAAGCTATCAAGAAAGATTCGAGTTTTGCCTCATTACTTTATAATAGGATACGCGCCATGGTGAAGCAGAATAAATTGGGGAAGATAAAAGAAATTCAAGTCGATTGTGATTGGACAAGGGAGACGCAACCTTTATTCTTTAGTTTCTGCGAAGAATTGCGGGATTATGCGGCAGAAGAAGGAATAAAGCTTAGCGCTACAATCCGTTTGCATCAACTGGAAAAAGAAGCTCCACCTGTGGATAAAGGTGTTTTAATGCTATACAATACAGGTTCTATCTATCATCCGGATACAAAGAACTCCATTATATCTTATAAAGATGTAGTGCCGTATTTGCGTTCCGAAGTTGAATATCCGCTTCCTTTTGATTATGCTTTTCCAACTTACGCATGGAGTATTTTGCTTCGTAGGAATGAATTTCAATCTATTCTTCGGACTACGGATTTTAAGGATGCTACTTATTGTAAAAAGTTGGAAGATAATCGGTATGAGATTGTTGAGCCTTATCTTGTAGAAAATGTTAGACTTTGGAAGGGTGATATTATTCGTATAGAGTCATCCCCAATAGAAGAAATATTAAAAGTGAAAAAACTTGTGCAGTCTAAAATCAGGCAACACGCTTATCATACTGTCATTTACCATTTAGATGCAAAGAATCTCTCAAAATATACAAGAAAGGAAATAGATTTAATTTACAAAAACGATTGAAAGATGCAACGGATTTTATGGATATTGTTTCTTAGCCTAACGTTCTGTCCTCGTTTATTCGCTTGTGGACCTTTTGAACGTACGAATTCCATCGATGAATATTTTACGTTTCGTGTCTGTGGAAATAATATGAAAGGAGATAATCCTCAAATTGTATATTTGGATAGGGAAGAGCAGCAAATTGAAAATTGTAGAAGCTGGGCCAAGCTAACTTCATGGAAAATTCCGATTCCTGATATACAGCGTGTCGTTTATTTATGGAGTTATAGGCAGTTGCAACAATTATATGACAAAGCGAAGATAGGCAATGACGACTCCATCAAAAATAGGTTTGCTAAATGGATAGTTAAGCATAAGGATTTAGAAATTGCTTCCTTTTTGTTGCTTGCTAAGCGAAGTGAATCGATTCGTCAAATACAAAATAGTGCCTGGTATTATTATTCGGAAGAAGATGAGGTAAATGTCGGATTGGATAACATTATAGAAGACGCCAAGACTTACAAGCAAAAGCGTTTGTTGGATCGTTATACGCTTCAGATGATGCGGACTTACATTGCGAAACAACAATACGAACAATGTGTGAATTTGTGGTTAGAGAGAAGTCATGTTTTCAAGAATGATGTCATATTGAATATGGCAAAAGGCTATGTGGCTGGTGCCTATTATCATACTGGTAGGATTGAAACTGCCAAAGAAATGTTCCTCGAAATAGGCGATATGAGTTCATATCAGCTTTGCTTGAAGAAAGAAGGCTTGAAGTACGATGCCTGGGATTTGTTTTTGCATTTATATCAAAAAAATCCTAATAGTCAAAAGCTTCTATCCTTCTTGCAATATTTTATACATAAAGAGGAATATGGATATAGTAAAGATTTTAGTGAATTGAATAGTTTTGTGTTAAACGTAATTCAAGAGAAGCGTGTTAAGAATTTGGCTGCATGGTATTATGCAGCTTCTTTCACATTCGATAAGTTGGAGGATTTACCGAAATCTTGGGAGTATATACAAAAAGCTGGAAGATGTAAGATGAATCCGGAGTTAAAAGATGCGATTCGGGTATTTCTCATTTATCTTACGACGAAACGAACCTCTAAATATAACCCTCAATTTGAGAATTATATCTTTAATGAATTGGTATGGCTGGACGAAAAGATTGTTTCCAATTTGGATACAGACACGAGAAGCCAAATCTCTTCAGTGGGTTTTTATAATCATGTATGTAGATATAGCCAATATTATTGGAATGATATGATGAGAAAAATTGTTATCGCTCAGGTTGTTCCTTTATGTATTTCTTCTGGATATAAAACGCGCGCTTTACAATTCTTGAACTATGCCGATAATCGAATCTTTCATCTCGTCGGAGTGTCGCGCTCTTGGCATTCTGATGATGATTGCATCGATATACAAGATTATCGTATGCGTAAAGATGAGTATAACAGGTATGACTATCAAAATGACTTCTTTGTAAACTTAGATTCTATGGGTGTTAAATATGTGAAGCGATTGGTCTATCGGATGAAGCGTCCTATGTGTAAGTTAGATCACTTCCTGAATGAACGAAGCTATTCTGATTTGCAATATTTGTATGAGATAATTGGTACGCAGTTAATTGCCTCTATGCAATATGAGGAAGCCATAGATTATCTTCGTTTGGTTTCTGATTCTTTTGAGGAAAGTCGGAATACCTATTCGGAAATGAAATATAATCCGTTTGGCAAGTTTAGAGAAAAAACAGTATTGCGCAAACGCTATAAACTGAGATTTGCACAGGCTATGTGTTCCTTGGAAAAGAAAATAGAGAAAGAGAAGAATCCAAATGATAAAGCAGATTATTTGTTGATGTATGTGCGTGGTTTGCAAAATTCTATTGGAGAATGCTGGGCTTTGACCTCTTACTATCAAGGTTACTGGTACAGTTTCCCCTTTTATAGTAGCTATCAGAAAAATATGCATGAGCATATAATCCAAAGGGCTGAAAATATAAAAAGAATGGCATTTGGACTATATACGGATTCCGAAAGGGCAGCCCAAGCTTATTATGACTGGAATTTGTTTAAAACTGCAGCAACGAGATATCCCGATACCCAAGTTGCAAAATTTATACGAGGGCATTGCGATGAGTGGGTTGATTATAAGTAATTATTTCGTAGGAATTTTTAGTGAAGAGATGAAGGCGTTTTATACGATTATAAAGCTTGTTTGGGAATTCTTTTTAGTCCTGCTTGTTTATATTGGAGGGGGTGCTTTACTCTTATTTCTCATTGCAGGTATCGGAGTTTTCTTCGGTTCAGATATTTGGATGCGTCGTTATAAAATTACAGACAACGATTACATCTCTCGGATAACAGGAGTGCCATTCCCAGAATTTTCATCTATTTATTATTATGAGGGGCGGACTTCTTTTAATGGCGATTATACGGATCATAGGGACATCATGTTTGATGAAATGCCATCGGATGAGTTTTATCATATATTGGATAGCCTCAGTTCTTCCGAAAATACCTATTGGTCTAAAGATGGAGAAAAATATGGATTTGGTCGCATGTGGGGTAATGGATATCCTGCACCTCCGGGTGAAAGTGAGGATGATGACCGATTCCTTTATATCCAGTTAAGCAAGAAGGATAGATTTGCGACAATTCGCTATGGGCGGTGGTGAGGTTTGGGTTACATGTGCTTCTGCATTTAACAAGTTGGCAGTCTGTCGTATAGCAAGGCTTTCACGGTAGTCTTCCGCAGCACAAGCTGACATGGATTCGGCAAAATCTATCTGTTCGTTCGAGTTGTTGCATTCACGCTTCTTGAACGCTTCTAACAATCCAGCACGTGCGGCAGTCCGATACCAAGGCGTACCTTCCTTATGTGTTTCTGCTACTAGTTCCGAAGCCGTCATATTACCGTATTTAGCCAGAACTTCATTCATCATGGCAATCTCGCACTCAGAAAATTCACTGTCATCAAATTCAGTTATTGCCTCTACAAAAATACCACCATCATGGAAATTCGTCTTCACAAAGTCTTTCAGCAGGAAAGGACCATCCGAAAGGTCAATGAACACATCTTTCGCCACAGGACCAGCTTGCCATACCTCAAACGGCAGGCCGATAAACGGGACATGATATTTCAATGCCATACGTTCTTCCATAAGGTATAATAGTTTCAATAGCTTAGTTTTGCTCAGATTGGAAGTGTGTCGAGCAATATATACAATAGCATTTCCAAGCTTTTGTCTGTTGGATTCTGAAAATTTGCACATATTTAAAGATTTGTCCTGCAAAGGTAATCTTGTTACCCTCTCTTTGCAACTTTTATCCGATTTTTCTTCAAGGATTTTGTACATTTCATACTCCCTACTCCCTATATCATACATTATTCCCTTGTTTTTCCAAAAAATCTACACAGCAGAAGTAGAATAATCTAAAAAGTTCCTACCTTTGTACTGTTTCCTGAGCGACACGCCGATTGGGTGTGGAGGGCAAAGGAAACAGACATATTGGAAGCGTTTACTTAACGCTTTGGTTTGACGCTAAGAAACTTCGCAACTTTCTAATCCAGTTCAAACAAAGCAGCGGTGAATGCTCTCGGGGTGTACTATATACAGCCCAAAAAGAAGTGTCTTGTTGCCGCCCGGCAGCAAGGCACAGAGGGCGTATTATATACATACATCGGCGTGGGGCTTTCGGCGTTGCTCGTTTCGACTGGATGGGCAATGCGAAGGCCTCTTAGCGTGGGACGAGCGACAGGTACAGTTCCCACGCTTTTTTGTTGTTAATCTTCTGGAGGGGGACGAGGGAGAGGCAAGTATTTATTATTATGAAAGGTTTAACGGTTGAACAAAAACGTTTTTTAGAATCTCAAGGACTCTCAGAGCAAGATCTTTTTAATGCACAAGGTATGACTCAGTCAGAGTATTATCCTATTATGAAACAACAGAACAAATTAATTGCTTATAATACTCCTCCTTGTAAAAATGGACATACTCTTAGAACTCGTTCAGGGCATTGTCCTCAGTGTAATACTGCTTATCTGAGATTTTCTCGACGCTCAAGTGAAGCAGGCTTTGTTTATGTAGCGGCAAGTTTGAGTGGAAGAATAAGTAAAGTAGGTTTTACCTCAGCCATTGCAACTAGAGCTGAATCTTTAAATCGTACTTACTATGCAAGTCTAAATGATTGGAAAATCCTTTTTGCAATACAAAGTCAAAATGCAGGACGAATTGAAGATGCGGTTAAATCTTCTCTATCTCAGTACTCAGATACTTTAGAGTATGATCATGATGGAAAACTTCAATGTGCATCGGAATTATTGCGTTGTAATTATCTAAAAATACGAGAGGCAATAATTTCTGTCTGTAAAAAGTATAAATATAAGTATAAGACTGTTTTATATTTGGACGAACCGGATTATCAATTTTAAAATTTTCAGCATAAGTAAAATGAGATTCTAGTACAATAAGTGTATCAGTTGAATTATAAATTGAATGTAATTACATACTGTTGTTTTTTGTACGGATGAAGATTTTGTGGATCCTATTTCAGATAGAACTATTGCTTATGTAGAACAAAAATAATTTCTATGTCATGTTTAAACCCAACGACACCATCAAAATAGCCACCGGCGGTGAAGCTACCATTCTTGAAGAATTAGGTAGTGGTGGTCAAGGTACTGTTTATAAAGTACGTTATAGTGATAAGGAGTATGCTTTGAAGTGGTATCATAAGCCCGGTAAACCGGAGTTTTATGATAACTTGAAAGATAATATTGATAAAGGGGCTCCGGCTCCATTGTTCCTTTGGCCCTTATTTCTTACGGAGAAAGACGCTGAGGGCTGTTTTGGATATTTAATGGAATTGAGAAATCCTGCATACCGAGAATTCGGGGATTTCTTATTGGCTAAAGCTCGATTTGCTTCAGTGGAAGTGATGATAGAAGCTGCCATTAAGATTTGTATAGGATTCCGGAAATTGCATAATGCTGGATATAGCTATCAGGATTTGAACGATGGAAACTTCTTTATTAATCCTGCGAATGGCGATGTCTTGATATGTGATAATGATAATGTGGCCCCATTTGGCAAGAATATGGGGATATTGGGGAAATGTCGGTATATGGCTCCCGAAATCGTGCGAGGGGAGAAGTTGCCGGACGCACAGTCCGACCGTTTCTCGCTGGCTGTTATCCTTTTCCTTTTATTTTTCAACAATCATCCTTTGGAAGGCGAAGCACTTGCCAGTTGTGCTTGTTTGACAGAAAAGCATGAAAAGAAGTTTTATGGTTCGCATCCTATTTTTATCTATGACCCGGAAGATGCAAGTAATCGTCCCGTTGCGGGTATTCATGTCAATGTGATAAAACTTTGGCCTCAATTTCCCCAATACGTACAGGATATATTTATTTCTCAGTTTGGTCAGAAAGCATTGATGGACGCGAGTTATCGTATTACCGAGAAGGAGTGGTTGGAAAAGATATTACTTCGGATGCGGCATGAATTGATTACCTGTCCTGTTTGTGGAGGAGAAATCTTTGCGGATATGGAGAATCCTACTTCTATTTGTGAAGATTGCAAGCAGCGGCTTCAACGTCCTCCGATTATCCAATCAGGAAAATATAAAGTAGCTGTTTGTAAAGATAAAAAGGTATATCAGTATATTACGAATCAGAATAAGCAATTGTTAAATACTTGTACCACAGTTGTTGTGGAAAGTAAGAAAACTCCAGGCTTGTTTGGTTTAAAGAATCAAACGCAGGATACTTGGATGCTTACTACGAAAAGTGGAAAAACTCGTCCTATTGCTCCGGGTGAGTCGGCTCCCTTGTTGTTAGGAAATAAAATTTCATTTGGAAATGGAACAGAAGCAACAATTTTATAAATATATGTAGCCATGAATACAGAAAGAATAAAAATTGCCAGAAGAACAATGGTGTTGTTCTTTATGGTCGATACCTCCGGCAGTATGTCTGGTGATAAGATAGGTTCGGTAAATGATGCCATTCGGGAAACAGTTCCGGATTTGCAAGATTTATCGGATAGTAATCCGGATGCAGCAATCAAAGTTGCCGTCTTGCAATTCGATACGGATGCCCGCTGGCTCTATCCCCAGCCGATAGACTCAGCTGATTTCCGTTGGAATGATTTGCAAGTAGGCGGATTGACAAGTTTTGGTTATGCTCTGGAGAAGTTAAATGAGAAATTGTCCAAGTCTCAATTCTTGCAAGAGGCCGCGGGTTCGTTTGCTCCGGTAATCATTCTGCTTTCCGATGGTGGTCCAACGGACAATTATAGAGAAGACCTTGAAAAGATAAAAAAGAACAATTGGTTTAAGCACGCAATCAAAATAGCTATTGCTATTGGAAATGATGCGGACAAAAATGTCTTGACAGAATTTACAGGGAACAGTGAAGCTGTCATCGAGGTTCATAATCGTTCGGCTTTGAAGGCTATTATCAAATTCGTGAGTGTAACTTCCTCTCAAGTCAATAGTAAAAGTAGCGGAGTGGAAGATGCCAGCAAGCAAGATAAAGTAATAGGTCAAGTGAAAGATTATGTAGATACTCAGAATATTGAAGATACGGATTTGGATGAATTCAATTAGTCAAGAACAGCAGTTGTTTGCGTTTCATTCCTGTCATCAAGGAGCTTCGCATAAAAGAATTGGGAAGGTTTGCCAAGATTATGCTTTTTCTCGTTGTAAACCAGGAGACTTTTATGCGATTGCTCTTGTGAGTGATGGACATGGAAGCGATGATTATTTCAGAAGCGACCGAGGTGCTAAGTATGCCGTTAAGAAAGCCAAGACGTCGATTGAGCATTTTATGCATACACTAAAGAAAGGAGAAGATAAGCTTTCTGATGAAAGTTTGCGTCAATTGGAAACGAGTATTGTATATCGTTGGCGTAAGAAAGTCGAAAGTGATTACCGGCAACATCCTTTTACGGAAGAAGAAAAGAACATGATGTCTGAAAAAGCTCGATGTCGTTATGAGAAAGAACCGGATAAGTTTTTTGTGAAAGCATACGGAGCGACTTTGATAGCTGTCGTAGTTTATCCCGGGCATTTCTGGTTTGGGTTGCACATAGGCGACGGGAAATGTGTAGCTCAATATGCAGATGGCCATTTCGACCAACCTATCCCTTGGGATGACAAATGTTTCTTGAATGTAACGACTTCCCTTTGTGATGAACGTCCACTTGACAATTTTCGGCATTGTTTTCATACTGAGAATTTTCCGACTGCAATATTTGTTGGTAGCGATGGAGTAGATGACTGCTTTGCGAATGATAAAGATTTGTATGGATTCTATCGGGAAGTGATACAGACATTTCGAGATAAACCCTATAAAGAGGCTCGTAAAGAAGTTGATGAATTTTTGCCGGTGATGTCGGAACGGGGAAGCGGGGATGATATTTCGGTGAGTGGGATTATATGGAAATAGTAATTAAGAAATTTAGATATGCAATCAGTTTTTGTCGCCTATTTTGATATACTAGGGTTTAAGCAGATTGTGGAGAATTTTTCAGGAGAAGAACTTCTATCTGTGCTTAATCAATTTACGCTAATGTCTCAAAAGTCTATAAGTGAAGGCAAAGTGAGACAAAGAGAAGATCGGTGTTTTGTATATGATATTCGGAGAGCAAATATTCGATGTCTTCATATATCTGATAGTGTTATATTTTGGAGTAAATCGAATACTAAAGAAGACTTTGTGGATATGGCGAAGATTTGTCAAGATTTCCTTTTGAGTACATTACATACATCAATTCCTGTACGTGGCTGTATGACCTATGGAGAACTATTTTATAAATCTGGTGAAGTAAATAATAGTTATTATAGCTATTTGCTATTGGGAAAAGGTTTGGTTTCTGCATATATTGGTGCGGAGTCTTTAGAATTTGTAGGATGTGTGATAGATAATTCTATTAAAGATGTTGTATCTGTAGAAAATTTAGAGATGGCAGATGAACTATTCTACCAAATTGCGGATATTCCACATAAGCCGGATGTTGATTTGAACTCAGAGTTGATAATAAAGATAAAACCTGTTATGAATGAAGGATCATTTGAGAATATGAAAGAATGTTTGAAGAATTCTTTTGTATTCCATCAGAAGATTGCATTTGACAGATTATCTGATAGTATAAAACGTAAATATGATAATACACTTGAATTGTGGCGGAAGATATATAAGATAGGTAAATAAAAAGTACTTGTATAGGATATTGTTATGAAATGCGAGAAATGTGGTGCAGAATACACACCTCCAGAAAAGCAGGAGAGGTTGGAATGGACGGATTATATTTTAACCCGATGTGCATTTTGTGGCGCACCTATGTTTTGTGAAGAGATTGCGAAAAGCAATACTAGATTCCTTGACTTTCTTCAATATGCAGTGTCCGTATATGGAGTGGATATTTATAAAAGTGGGAATAAGGAGAAGTTGAAAAGTTTGATTCGTGATTTCTATATGGGAGAAGAACGAATGAAACGAGCTTATATACGGGCGATTACAGATGATTCTTTACCTCAAAAGGTATATGAGATTTCTTTGAAGCCATTGATGGAACGTGAAAGTTTTTATGATAAGTTGGTTAGCTATTTCGCAGAATCGAATTTTTGTGATGAGGAAGTTAGTAAAGATATTGTAGACAGTTTTGTTAAAGGATTATCCCTGAATATAAGAGATAAAGAAGTTGAATGGCTTGTAGAAGAAGCTGAGGAAGGGGATAAAGATGCTCAAAATAATTTAGGGCATCGATATTATACTGGGCAAGGCGTTGTTTTGAATTACGAAAAGGCACAAATGTGGTTTCGTAAGTCAGCAGAACAGGGTAATATGTATGCCCAGCGTAATTTAGGCCTTTGTTATGAGTATGGTCGTGGAGTCCCTCAGGATTATTCCGAAGCGGTGAAATGGTATCGCAAATCAGTGGAGCAAGGTAATGCTATTGCTCAAAATAATTTGGGCCTTTGTTATGAATATGGCCGTGGTGTAACACAAGATTATGTCAAAGCGACACAGTGGTACCGTAAGTCAGCGAAACAGGGTAATATGTATGCCCAGTGTAATTTGGGTTATTGTTATGAACAAGGTCGTGGTGTAACGCAGGATTATGCCAAAGCCGCGAGATGGTACCGTAAGTCAGCAGAGCAAGGAAATGCTGTTGCTCAAAATAATTTGGGCCTTTGTTATGAATATGGTCGTGGTATACCTCAGGATTATTCCGAAGCCGTGAGATGGTATTGCAAGTCTGCGGAACAAGGAAATTCGGTCGCTCAGTGCAATTTAGGTTATTGTTATGAAAAAGGTTATGGTGTCCCTCAGGACTATGCCGAAGCAGTAAATTGGTATCGTAAGTCAGCGGAGCAAGGAAATGCAAGAGCGCAAAATAATTTAGGTGTTTGTCTTGAATTAGGTCTTGGGATAGAGCAAAATTGTGTCGAAGCAGTAGAGTGGTATAAAAAGTCTGCATCTCAGGGCTATAAGTGGGCAAAAGACAATTTGAAGAAATGGATTAATGAATAAATAATATAGAAATATGAAGTTGAAAATTCCTGGCGTAACTTTTTCTTGGAAGCGTGCCATTGGTGTAACAAAATTGAAGCAACAAATAGCAAGAGAAACTGGAATTCCGACAACAAAGCAAGGTCTAGAGAGAAAAATCGGGGCAATGTTTTTGAATTTATTAAAAATAAAGAGATAGTATGAGATGCGAAAATTGTGGGGGAACTTGGACTCCTCCTAAAGACACAACGAAGTATTTGGATTATTGTCCTTTTTGTGGTTTTCGAGTGTTAAATCCGGAGAGAGCCCAAAGTTATTTTTCCTTAAATAGTTTTTTGCAATATTTGGTTCTGGTTTATGGTAAGGAATTATATAAGGATTATCATAAATTGAATAACTTGATGTGCGATCTTGCTCCATGTGATAAACGAATGAAGCGTATATATAGTCGTGCAATATTAGATGATAAGTTGTCTCTGCAAATTTATGAATTGTTTAATGGGGCTTCCAAGGATTTTGAAAATGTAATTTCTCAAATGGTTGCAAGATTCTCTGATAATAATTTTTACTCTCGAGAGTTTGGAGAAAAAGTACTAAGGGAATTTATTATGATAGATGGAATGATTCCTACAGGCTCGTTTTTGAGAGAATCTATAAAATCATGTAAGGAGTATGATTTTAGCAAGATCTCTAATGACCTTTTTGAACATATCGGATATGCGTCTCAATATTTCTTCGTTAGATGGGATGACGGCAATTCAGCAGAAAAGTGTATAATAAAAGACGGAACTCTTGTTATTGGTGATTTTGCTTTTGCCAATAGTAAATTAAGTTCTATAGTCCTTCCTGATTCTATAAGAATAATTGGCCGAGGTGCCTTTTATGGTTGTGAAAATCTGAAAAGAATAGTAATACCTCCGTCAGTAACAAGTCTAAACGAAAGTGTTTTTATGAATTGTGAAAGTTTGACACGCATTTCAATTCCATCGTCTGTAATAAATATAGGCAAATATACTTTTCGTGGCTGTAAGAAATTAGAGGACATTTCAATTTCCTCATGTGTAATGCATATAGGCAGAGACGCTTTTTCTTTTTGTTCTAATTTAGAAAGCGTATTTATTCCTTCTTCGGTTGCATGTATAGATGATTGGACTTTTTACTCTTGTGAGAATCTAACAAGTGTTTCAATTCCTTCTTCTGTGTTGCATATAGGTGAAAGCGCTTTTGAAGATTGTGTTAATTTGAAGAATGTCGTGATTCCGCCGTCAGTAAAAGATGTTGATAGTTGTGCTTTCGGATTTTGTGAAAGCCTAACAGATATTACTATACCTTCATCTGTGTTGTCTATTGGCGAGGCTACTTTTGTAGGTTGTTTAGGTCTTAGTAGTATCACAATTCCTCCATCCGTAATGAGTATTGGCCAAGAAGCATTTGGGGGGTGTGAGAACCTGATAAGCATCTCTATTCCTTCTTCAGTAGAAAGAATTGAAGAGATAACTTTTGCACAATGTTGTAAATTGAAACATATATCAATTCCTTCATCAACAGATATTTGTTATAATGCCTTTGGAGAAGAGGCTTATTAGAAAAGCAATTTTGGGTAAAATAATTTGCATTGTAAATATTTGTTGTTCTTTTATTATTTATGAACAGATTCAAATCTCTAATTCTCTTTACTCTCTTGGCTTTCTGCATCTTCGTCTTTTCCTGTCTAGATGTCAAGTATTTCGTCAAAAACGCATTTTCTCATTCAATGAGAATTATGGGCAAATTGCTTGGCGGTGATAATCAGATAGGAGAAAGGACGGAAGTTCGGGAGAAACCTAAGACATATATTTATAGTTTCGGCGAGCATAGTTCCTTGGATTCGATTATCCCTTATGTCTCCGCCCAGGATTCGGTTTGGATAGAGGCGTTGAACCGGATTCCGATTGATGTTAAGCCGTCGAAGATAAAGTATAATTTGTATTATCGGATGCGGTTGCCGGAGGATTTTGATGTTACGGTGCGCTATGTTTGGCGCACGGATTGGGAAAATATCAAAGAGGGCGTTCAAAATGTGGTGGTAGCTAATTTTAGGGATTGCCGCACGGGGAAGGATTATTTATATAAGGATACGTATTGGGGATTCTCGAAGGGAAACGGGGTTTTGCCGGGAGACGAGAAGGAGACAGACGGGGATGTACATTATTTTAATTATGAATGGCCTAAAGAACCATACACGATTCAGGATAGGGCGGCATTTCAGTTTATGGATGTCGATTTTGACGGGACGAAGGAGTTGCTGGCGAGCGAAGGAGATTTCAGTCGGGAGGGGAATGCCCAGAGGATTTGTCGGTTGAAGGGCAAACGGGTGGTGCCGGCGGATGACTTGCCTTTTTCTTGTGTGCGGGATTTGACGACGAAGTTTGATGTGGAGAAGGAGACGGTGATTGAAAGAACTGATTCTATTTTTGAATATAAACGTTTAGGTCATAAATTGAAGTTGGTAAGGGTTTATCCAATAAATAGGAAGTGAGAAAATGAAGAAGATTTGTAAGTTACTAAAAGATAGTTGGCGGAAGTTTTCAGTGCAGAAGTCGCAGGAGGTTCAAGGAAATTCTTTCCGTTATATAGAGCATGGTTGTATAACGGATGAGGATTATGAGGAAGGGGACAGTAAAAAGGAAAAGAAGAAGGAGGATTGGAGTTGGTATAATTGGTATAATGTGTAAGATTAAATTGGAAAATGAGTTAAATAAAAATGTGAGAATAAGATGAATACTTTCTTTAAGAACTTATTTACAAGGCGTGCCTTTAATATTATTGTCGGGATATGTGCGCTTATTTGGGTGATTATTTTTACTTGGGGATTGATTGAATTAGCATTAAAGGGGGCTGTTAAGGAAGATGGATGGAGGGCTCGATTAAGCTCGTATTCTTCTAGCGATGATTATGATGCAGAAGATTATAAAACTCTTTCGACTGATACGGTATATGGGGAGATGTTCCATTTTAAAGATGCACTGGTGGTGCCGCTGCTTGAGGTGGACAATACACGAAAATATGAGTTTGATTCTATTTTGAATTTTAAGATAATTAGTATAACACAGGAAACGGATTCCCTTTTGTTTCAGCACAATCAAAAGATTTATCATTCTGAATTGGTGCAGTTGGACGACCGTGTGCTTTGGGTGATGGAAGGAAAGGGTGTGTTTTATTTATATGACAGTCAGAGTAATAGTCTGCAAAAGGTATCATATACAGATGACTATTCGATCGTTTATCCTAAATCATTAGAATATATGTCAATCGAGGACGAAGCTAAACTTGCTCCAGATAAGGATCTTATGCATCAATATGCTGAGCAAATGGATGTCTATTTGGTTGATAATCGAATTCCTTCTTTTACGAAGATTGGGAATAAGGTTTTGATATTGGCAAAACGTGATGGGCGTGAGAACGGCCGGTTGTATTGGATTTATGATACGGACAAGCAAATGATTCGGGAGATTTTATAACTTTGCGGAATAAACAAAGAATAGAATGAAAGGAAACAAAAGAAGATTTGGAACGTATCATTGCTGAATCGGAGGCAAGTGGAGAATGTACACAAGAAGAGGTTGATAGAATGTTTGCGCGATGGAAAAGTATCTTATTGAGAACCGGCGTTCTTGGCAACTTTTCAGCTGGCGAGAACCCTTTTCCGGCAGAGAAAGGAACAAGCGAGTTACTTATTATATAGGTATAGGCGGAGCGGGATGTGAAATATTTTTGCTGGGGAACGCTTGCAGAATAAAAAAATATATCTACCTTTGCACCGCAAAAATCATTAATTACTAATAAATACAAAAACAGCGTTTATGAACAATTACGAAACCGTTTTCATTTTAACTCCCGTTTTGTCTGACGCTCAGATGAAGGAAGCGGTAGAGAAATTCACAACTCTGCTGAAGGAACAAGGTGCAGAAATTGTGAATGTAGAAAACTGGGGCTTGCGTAAGCTGGCTTATCCGATTGATAAGAAATCTACAGGTTTCTATCAGTTGGTTGAATTCAAGGCTGCCCCGTCAGTTATTGCAACTTTGGAAGTTAACTTCCGTCGCGACGAGCGAGTTATCCGTTTCTTGACTTTCCGTCAGGACAAATATGCTGCAGAATATGCTGCTAAGAGAAGAAATTTGAAAGCATCTAAAGAAACAAAGGAGAATTAATCATGGCTATCACACAATCAGAAATCAGATATTTGACTCCGCCTTCTGTGGACGTAAAGAAGAAGAAATATTGCCGTTTCAAAAAGAACGGTATCAAGTATATCGACTACAAAGACCCGGAATTCTTGAAGAAGTTCTTGAACGAGCAGGGTAAAATCCTTCCGCGTCGTATCACAGGTACTTCATTGAAGTTCCAGCGTCGTGTGGCTCAGGCTGTAAAACGTGCTCGCCACTTGGCTTTGCTGCCTTACGTAACAGATTTGATGAAATAATAAATTAAGAGGAGACAGAATATGCAAGTTATTTTGAAAGAAGATGTAATCAACTTAGGTTACAAAGACGATATCGTAACGGTGAAAGACGGTTACGGACGTAACTTTCTAATCCCCACAGGTAAGGCTGTTATCGCTTCTGAATCTGCAAAGAAGATGTTGGCTGAAAACCTGAAACAGCGTGCCCACAAGTTGGCTAAGATTAAGGCTGATGCTGAAGAATTGGCTGCCAAGTTGAAGGATGTAGCGCTGACTATCGGTGCCAAGACAAGTTCTACGGGTACAATCTTCGGTTCTGTGAATAACATCCAGATTGCTGAAGAGTTGGCTAAGCAAGGCTTCGAAATCGACCGCAAGGTGATTTATATCAAGGAAGCTGTCAAGGAAGTGGGTAAATATACCGCTACGTTGAAGCTCCACAAGGAAGTTTCGGTTGAAATTCCGTTCGAAGTCGTTTCTGAATAAGCATTATTATCATTCATTTCCAAAATGTCATAGGTGAAGGGGGCAATCCTTAGGGGTTGTCCTCTTTTTTTATTTTAGATTAGGTATATTTTCCCTTGAGTTTCCTATCTTTGTTCCCTAATAAATCTTTTATACTTATGACAAACACAAAATCTTTTACACTTATCGGTGCGGCGGGTCTTCTTTCCGCCTGTTTGCTGACGGCTTGTGGCTCTATAGGAGAGAGACATGGCCTTGATATTCAACTGTCAGGAGATACATTGGCTACTATCCGGGTCGAGAAGCCACTGAAGTATTTGCTGTTGCCTATCGAAGAAGGGGCAGCAGAGGGAAAGGTGCGGCTCGATACCGGCAGTCCGGCGGATGTGGATATGGATGTCCGCCTTGCCCGTTCTAAAGTCGATTATTTTGTTCCTTTTAGTCTTCCGGAGGGAAGTGAGGCGACAATTCAAGTGCGGGGTGTTCCTGCGGGCAGCCTTTGCTGGAAGGAACTGCAGTTGTCCGATTCGTTTGATGCCTCGAATCGCGAATCCTTCCGTCCGCTCTATCACCATACACCTGCTTACGGCTGGATGAACGACCCGAACGGCCTGGTCTATAAGGACGGGGAATATCATCTTTATTATCAGCATAATCCTTACGGCTCTCTCTGGGGTAATATGCATTGGGGGCATTCTGTCAGCCGCGACCTTCTGAACTGGGAGCCTCAGCCTATTGCCCTTGCCCGTGATACGATGGGACATATCTTCTCGGGTAGTGCCGTGGTCGATAGCTTGAATACGGCCGGCTTCGGAACGAATGCCATCGTTGCTTTCTATACTTCGGCCAGCGACCGCAACGGACAAATCCAGTGCTTGGCTTACAGTACGGATAATGGGCGTACGTTTACGAAGTATGAGAAGAATCCCGTTCTTGTTCCTTTCGATGGTTTGCGGGATTTTCGCGACCCGAAGGTCTTCTGGTATGCGCCGGACAAGAAGTGGGTGATGGTGGTTTCTGCCGATAAGGAGATGCGTTTCTATTCTTCTCCGAACCTGAAGGAGTGGACGTATATGAGTGGCTTCGGCGAAGGCTACGGTGTGCAGCCTAACCAGTTTGAATGCCCGGACTTCATCGAGCTGCCTGTTGCCGGCAAACCTAATCTGAAGAAATGGGTCTTGATTGTCAATGTCAATCCCGGCTGTTACTTCGGTGGTTCGGGCACGGAATATTTTGTCGGGGATTTTGACGGCAAGAGCTTTACATGTGATACTCCGCCTGAAAAGACGAAATGGATGGACTGGGGAAAAGACCATTACGCCACCGTCTGCTTCTCGAATACCGGCGACCGTACGATTGCGCTCCCTTGGATGTCCAACTGGCAATACGCCAACCAGATTCCTACCCAGCAATTCCGCAGTGCCAACGCGCTTCCCCGCGAACTCAGCCTGTATAGCGAAGGGGGTGATATATTCTTAGCTTCCTCTCCGATCCGCGAGACCGAATCGTTGCGCAAAGACAAGGTCTCTTTCGGAAAGTTCCAAGCGTCAGAGGCTCCTCGGATAGATTCGTTGCTTGCTGAGAATGCCGGTGCATACGAGTTGAATATCTCTCTCCGTCCGGAATCGGCTCGCCAAGCGGGTTTCTCGCTCCGGAATGCGAAAGGGGAGCAGGTGAAGATTTACCTTGATATGTCCGACCGCCGCTTGGTGATGGACCGCACGGAAAGTGGGATTACGGACTTCGGAAACCAGAGTGCTGTTCATGGCAAAGAGAATCATGACCGTCGCAAGTCTCTCTCTATTAATTATCAGAATGATTTCGCCCTTGCGACTTGGGCGCCGCTTCCTGCTGGCGACAAGGTTTATGACTTGCGGGTCTTTGTCGATAAATGTTCTGTCGAAATCTTCTTGAATGGTGGGAAAATAGCGATGACCAACTTGGTTTTCCCGACCGAGGTCTATAACACCCTCGAATTCTTCGCTGAAGGCGGCAACTGCGAGGTAACGCAGTGCGATGTTTACCGCCTCTAATTTCTTATAGGTATATTATTATAATGTATAGATAGATATGGATACAAACAAAAGACCGGTAGTCGTCGGCATCGGCGAACTACTGTGGGACATGCTTCCCGGCGGAAAACGTGCCGGCGGAGCTCCGGTGAACTTCGTTTTCCACGCCTCGCAACTTGGGGCGGAGGGTTATGCCATCAGTGCGGTCGGCTGCGACCCGCTGGGTGATGAAATCTTGGGTGAATTGGACCAGAATGGTATCGGGTATTGTGTCGAACGGGTAGCCGATTATCCTACGGGTACGGTGGAAGTCCACCTGAAGGACGGCATCCCTACTTACCGTATCGTCGAGGGGGTGGCCTGGGATCATATCCCTCTCTCCGTGCGTTCGAAGGAGATTATCAGTCGGGCGGATGCGGTTTGCTTCGGTACGTTGGCTATGCGTAATCCGAATTCCCGCCATACGTTGATGGCTCTTCTCGACAACACGCGTCCCAATGCGCTGCGTTTCTTCGACATCAACATCCGCCAGCATTATTTCTCCGAGGAATTGATTGACCAGTTGCTGGCAAAGGCGAATGTCTTCAAGCTCAATGATGAGGAACTGGATATGTTCAAGCCGATGTTCGGTCTCTCGGGCGATGAGGATGCTTGTTGCCGACAAATCTTGCAGCGTTATAACCTTCGGTATCTTGTCCTGACCGCCGGTAGCCGTTACAGCAAAATCTTTGCCGAGGGCGAGATGTCTGTCCTGCCGACTCCGCACGTAGAGGTCGTCGATACCGTCGGCGCCGGTGATTCTTTCTCGGGAGCTTTCGTCGCTTCTATCTTGCAAGGGAAATCGTTGGCCGAGGCGCATCGCTGTGCCGTAGATAGGGCGGCTTTTGTCTGCACTCGGGCGGGTGCTTGGCCCAAGGAATAAATGTTGAGGGTATAACCGTAGTAATTTGAATACGTTTAAGATGGATAAGAAATTTCTCATGGCGATAGTCCCCATCATGTTGGCTTTCTTTGCGATGGGCTTCGTCGATTTGGTGGGCATAGCGACGAACTACGTGAAGGCGGACTTCGGTCTCTCCGACACGATGGCGAATCTTTTCCCTTCGATGGTTTTCTTCTGGTTCTTGGTCTTCTCCGTCCCCACGGGGATGTTGATGAACCGTATCGGACAGAAGAAGACGGTGCTTCTCAGCTTGGTCGTAACGGCTTTGGCATTGCTGCTGCCGTTGCTGAATTATAGTTTTGCGTCCATGCTGGTGTCTTTCTCGCTTCTTGGGATTGGGAATACACTGATGCAGGTGTCTCTGAATCCCTTGCTTTCGAATATCGTTTCGGGCGACCGCTTGGCGAGTTCGCTGACCTTCGGGCAGTTTGTCAAGGCGATTGCTTCCTTCCTCGCGCCGATTATCGCAGGTTGGGCGGCGGTTAGCTTCGGAAACTGGCGTATCCTCTACCTTATCTTCCTGGCTATCGGGGTGGCGGCATTGGTTATCCTGGCGGTTACGGAGGTGAAGGAGCCGGATCACAGTGCCGAGCGTAGTTCTTCCTTCGCCGATTGCTTTGCTTTGCTGAGCGACCGGGTTATCTTGCTTTCGTTCATCGGCATTATCTGTCATGTGGGTATCGATGTCGGTCTGAATACGACGGCGCCGAAGTTGCTGATGGAGCGTCTGGGTATGTCGTTGGCCGAGGCTGGTTTTGCCACAAGTGTTTACTTCCTTTTCCGTACCATCGGTTGCTTCAGCGGGGCTTTCTTCCTTGCCCGTTATCCGATGAAGCACGTCTTTCTGGTCAGTGTCGTGATGATGGCGTTGGGTGTCGGCGGGATGTTCTTCCTCGATTCGTTGATGGCGCTGTATGCTTGCATCGCGTTGGTGGGCATGGGCAACTCCAATGTCTTTTCGATGATGTTCTCGCGTGCCTTGCTCCACCGCCCGGACCGGAAGAACGAAGTTTCCGGTTTGATGATTATGGGACTTTTCGGCGGAACGATATTCCCGCTCCTGATGGGCGTGCTGAGCGACTGGATGCTTTCCCAGGTCGGTGCGGTCGTCGTGATGGCCATTGGTGTCGTCTATTTGTTGGGCTTGATACCGGTCGTACGTCGGGAAAAGTAGGGATTTTGCCTTTCTTGGAAGATAATCCGGAATAAAAGAAGAATTTTCAGCTCTTTTTGTTATTCCGGATTATCTATTTTGTTATTTTTGCAAACGGATACGGAAATAGCATACTCCAGTGTGTTCATTGGATTGCAAAACTTAAAGAACAAATAATAAATAATAAATAATAGACGCTACTATGAGTTTACTGTATTCTTCAGATCATCAGAAGTGCGTTCGGTACGCATCGCCTGGGACTGCGATTTTCCGTTCCGTCCGTTCCAAAGAGAAAAACTCTTTGCGCTCGAGGGATATGACTTCCTCGGTCATTGTTTTTGTGTTAGAGGGTGAGTTGGTGATTGACTGCGGCATCTACAAGGGAATGCTTGTGCCGGCCGGTCATTTTGCTTTTCTTCCCAAGGGTTCCCGTATTAATGCCTATGCCCAGGAAAACACCTTGGTCCTTCGTTGTATAGTGGATAACAATATGCGGTTGTGCGACCGTCATGCGTTGGGAGACCTTATCACGAAGGTCGATATCTCTTCCATTGTCTATGATTATTCCATCTTGCCTGTCCGGAAACGCCTCAACGATTTCCTTTTCCTTATGGTCGATTGCCTGAACGACGGCTTGAATTGCCTTCGCTACCACCAGTCCAAGCGTGAGGAATTGTTTCTCCTGTTGCAGGCGTATTACACTCGGGAAGAGCTGGCTGGCTTTTTCTATCCTATCCTGTGCAACGAGATGGAGTTTAAAGACTTGGTCTTGTCGAACTACCGTAAGGCGAAGGACTTGCAGGAGTTGGCTGCGCTGGTCAATATGTCCGTGGTTACTTTCAACCGCCATTTCAAGAAAGCCTTCTTCATGTCGGCTGCGCAGTGGATGGAGGAGCAGCGTGCGGGCGACATCTTGCACGAAATCCAGACATCGCATAAGACCTTCAGCGAGATATCCCTCGAATACAATTTCTCTTCCCCCTCTTATTTCACCGCCTTTTGCCGACGGAAGTTTGGCAAGTCGCCGAAACAGATTCGGGGGAGGGATCGGTAATCTTTATTCCTTATGGCCTGGAGAAGAAGCTTGTCGCCTGACAGGGGGACAAGTTTCTTCTTTAAAGTCTGCTGTCTTGAAGCCATAGTTTCAACAGCGGATTGGCTATGGTATATCTTCCTCCCCGCAGGGTCTTTGCTTCTTTGTTGATGAGTTTCTTGTCTATCATTGATTTCAGATAGGGCGACAGCTTTCCGTTCCCTTGTCCTGTTGCTGTACGAATATCCTGCAAGGTGCCTCCGTTTTCCATCGTGGCCAGTGCTGCAAGTATCTTTTGGACTTGAACAACGCAGCCGTCGTACTCCGTCTGGCAATAGAGTGAGAAATAGTCCTCCAAGAGTGTAATATCTGTTTCCGGGTCGTTGGAATTTTCAAGAATTCCAAGGGCAATATACAACGAACGTGGTGTTTTAGGCAAATAGGACATCAGCTTTTCCAAGCGCATGATATCTGTATCTGTGGGTGCGGCCTTCTGGATATCTGATGGTGTGAGAGATTTTATATAGGATATCTTGAAGCCGTCGAAGAATGCCGCCTTATAGTCTGTGAATGCTGGCAATACTTTATCGGAGGTCGCCATGACAATAGGCGCGCCGGCCTTGTTTAGCTTCCCCCTTAAATTGAAATGCTCATCGTCCCCCGTCCTATTGAAATAGTACTGGATATTATCGACCATAAGCACTATCCTGCGCGAATGTGCTTTCTGCCATGATAATAAATCCTCGAAAGACTGGGTGTCTGTCTGGATTTGCATGATGGCGGCGCAGCGTTTCCATAAATCTTCGGTTGAAAAAAGCGTTTTGCCTTCAATAAATACAGGCGTCAGCGGCATGGTTGGCTCTTTCTTGATTTCGGAAAATAACCTTTTGAGCAGGAATGTCTTACCGCTTCCGCTTTCTCCTACGATCAGGTGCGGTTGTGCGGTTTTGTTTATCCCTTCTTTTTTCAGATAATCGAAGAAAGAGGTAATCAAGCCGTCGTTAATCGTAATATCTATTTTATGAATGTTCATAGAATAAATGTGTCAAACCAATAGTCCCTTTTCCATCCTTGCTGCTTTTTCTCGTCAATCAGTTTTTTAGCCAAGGAGGATTTCCCGATACGCCGTGGTGCCGACAGCAATAGGGAATGCTTCCCGTCTAACAGCCTGTTGGCAAGACGTATCTCCTTCTCTCTGCCGAAAAAGTCTTCTCCTTCAACGGGAGGGCCTATTTTATTTGAAATGCACATGATCTTTTTGTCGTTTATGGATTTCCCTTATGAATTGTTGATACAAAGGTAATCAATGTCCCTAAGATAAGATTCCTTTTATAGAAGTTTTTTTCTATAAAAGTTTTTTTATCTACCGTCTCGCTTTTTGTCTTTGGATTGGACTTATTCTGTAAACGACACTGTCGTCTCTACAAACGGCAGTGTCGTTTTTACAGACAACACAGTCGTTTTTACAAACCACACTGTCGTTTATACTTTTCTTCGGCACCTATTTACTTACTTCTTCAGGGGGGTGTCAAAAAATCGAAAGTTTTTGATAAGAAATCGTAAAAGCTGAACTTGTGCACCGCCGTACCTTTGCACCCGAAAACGGAAATAAATTTATACATCGTAATAGGAAAGCAAGAGATGAAAAGGCATATCTATTGGTTGGTCTTCGCTATCGCGCTGGCGGTACGCACCTTAAACGCACAAGACGTGGCCGTCAAAACGAACGCACTCTATTGGGCGCTCACCACGCCGAACGCTGCTGTCGAGGTCGCGTTGAGCCAGAAGGTAACGCTCAACCTGCTCGCAGCTTATAACCCCTGGACGTTTGCCGACGACAAGAAGATGCACTTCTGGCTCGCCCAGCCCGAGGTTCGCTATTGGCTGTGCGAGAAGTTCGAGGGACATTACCTCGGTCTCCATCTCCACGGTGCGCAGTTCTTCGGCGGCTTCAAGGACAAACGCTACGACGGTTACCTGGCGGGCGGCGGCATCTCCTACGGATATAACTGGATTCTCTCGCCGCACTGGAACCTGGAGGCGTCCGTCGGTCTCGGCTATGCCCGCCTGTGGTATAAGGAGAGCGACCGCATCTACTGCGAGAAGTGCCACGAAAACAAACACAAGAACTACGTGGGCCCTACGCAGGCTGCCATCTCGCTGGTGTATATATTTTAAGGTATAAGGAAGGTAAACATGGATAATAAGAGGAAACAACATAGATTCATTTGGATTGCGGGCATGGCAGCCTCGGCTTGCCTGCTTGCTGCTTGCGGAACTTCGCAAAAAGGACAAATCACCGTCGAGCCTTCGGGATTGCTACTGCTACCGGATGTGTCTGAGCGGGCTGAAGTTAATGCATCTTTCCGTATCCCAGCTAACTACTTCAGCAAACGTTCGCGACTTGTTATCACACCGCAACTGCTGTCGGCGGATTCGTCCGTCCTTCAGGAGTATGCCCCTGTGGTTCTTGATGAATCCGTCTATCGAAAGAAAGTGGAACGTCTCGAAGTGCTCGACGGCTTTTCCGATCCTTACGCGGCTGTCGCCAAGGAAGTCGATCACACGCGGGCTTTCCGTGTGCCTTACCGGGCTGAAATCCAATTCCCCGAGGGCCTGAAGTCCGGCTCCTTGCGTGCCGTCGTCTCCAACGATGGGTGCGGGGAATGCTCCGGTGTCGATACGCTCCTCCTTGCCAGCATCCGCAATCCGCTCTCGCTCTTGAGGAAAGAGACGAAGCTGGTTGCCCTCGAATCGGATTTCGTCGTCCGTCCGAAAGTCCGCGAGGGCAAGGGCGTGGCAAACCTCCAGTTCGTCATCAACCGCTTCGACATCAATCCCGAGATGGGCAACAACCGCGAGGAGATGGAGGGCATGGTCGAAACCCTTGCCCCGGTCTTGCAAGACTCGCTTTCTATATTGAATAACTTGGATATCACAGGTATCGCTTCCGCCGACGGTTCGTTGGCTTTCAACACGGAACTGTCGCGCAACCGTGCCCTCTCCGCCAAGCGTTGGCTGGTCGAACGGCTGGATATCCCCGCCGCCATCGAGCGCAAGATTACGGTAAGTTCCCGCCCCGAGGGTTGGACGCCGGTCTTGGAGGCTATGCGCCGTGCCGGGGACAAGGATGCCGACCGCGTGGAGGCTATCCTTGAGAAATATGCCGACGAGAACGACGATGTGCAGGAATACCACATCCGCCGCCTCCCGTGCTGGAACCGCATAAAGGACAATTACTTGCAGAAGGATCGTGTCGTCGAGTACCGCTATGCTTATACGGTGAAGAGTTTCACCTCCGACGCCGAGATGCTCGCCCTCTACCGCCGCCGTCCCGATGCCTTCAACGAAGAAGAGTTGCTCCGCGTGGCGACGCTCACCGAGAATGACGACGACCGTGCCGGTGTTTACCGCACGACCTTGAAATACTACCCCCGTTCCGTAGTGGCTGCCAACAACTTGGCGCTCTATTACCTCCAGCGGGGTGAGACGCCCGAGGCTCTTGCCGCCTCCGCCTCCCTCGAGGGGACGGACAACAGCGCGGCAGCCAATACGCGGGCAGCTGCCCTCATCGCCGACGGCCGGGATGCCGACGCCGTGCGCATCCTTCGGCAGCATCAGTCTGTCCCCGAGGCGCGTTACAACCTCGGTCTCCTTCTTGCCGCGCAGGGCGAGACGGACGAGGCTTACCGCCTGCTCCTCCCGTTTGCCGACCTCAATGCCGCTATCCTTGCCCTCCAGGTAGGGGAGAGGGAGAAGGCGAAGGAGATTCTCGCGGGATTGGACGACAATGTGCCGGAAGTCAGAGAACTGAAGCAAATTATGAATTATAAATGATGAACATGAAGTATATATATAATATAATGTATAGAGCGGCCTTGGCCCTCGCCGCCATCCTCGCCCTTGCCTCTTGCATCCGCGACGAGATAGCGCTTTGTCCCCCGCTGCACGTGAACATCGCCGTGAAGGACAAGAACTATTTCAATATCGACGGGGCAGAACGTCTGGGCTACGAGGAGCGTCTCGCCGAGGACTTGCCTTTCAACCGCTACGTCTCTACCTTATATTATATCTTGCACGATGCCGCTACCGGCGCTGTGGTGCAGGAGCAGACCGTCCAGCAGGTTACGAGTGGCGACCGCACAATCTCGGTCTCTTTCCCCGACGACCTGCCTTTCGGTTCGTATATCATCACGGTCTGGGGCAACCTGCAGAGCGAAAGGCCGCTGGGCGATAATCCTACCGCCTCCGACCTCCACCTCTACAATGCCGAGGCAACGACATCTACCTCCAGTCTGATACGCTCCTCTACGACGAGCATACCTACGACTACACTGTCGAGCTGGAGCGCGTCAAGGGCAAGCTCATCGTCCGCGCCGAGAACCTGCCGGACCATATCGACTTCTCGACCAAGGACATCACCGATGTCTTTGCCTACGTTACCGGCAGCTTCACCTACGGCAAGGAGGCGCTGGTGCACACCGATACGCTCTGGCAAGAGCCGAATGAAATCCTGACGAAGACGCTCCTCTGCCCTTCGACGGACATCGACAACTCGAACCTCAGCATCAACTTCTACGATTATAGCGCCTATCGCTCGCTCCTCCGTGCCGCGAACACTTATAGCTGGATTGCGCCCGAGGATATCCGCATCTCCATGCGGCGTAACGAGCTGACTATTCTCCGCTATATCTACGAACGCGGCGGGGGCGACATCCCCGAGCCGGAACCGGAGCCTGAACCCGAACCGGAACCAGACCCCGACGACCCGGACATCCCGACGCCCGACCCCGATATCCCCGAGGGCAACAGTAAGTTCAAGATTTATATCCTCGTGAACGATAATTGGGAGGGCTTACACAATATGGAGATTAATTGAAAACGAATAAGATTACTATTTTATTAACTAAATGTTTAAATTACAATGAAAAAGAAGTTTTATTATGCTGGAATGTTGGCAGCAGGGTTGCTGACATTCGCGTCTTGTAACAATGATGAGGATCCGATTGTAGGCGGAGAGCAGACAACTCCGACGGAAGAAACATCGGGTACAGAAATCATTTTGCAGGTTGCAAATTCTGGTGATGGTCTGACTACTCGTGCTGGTCGTCCGTTGTACAGCTCAGAAGCGAAGCAGGATATCGATGAGGTTAAAGTATTCTTTGTTAATGCTGGAATAGTTGCTTTAGCTAAAACATTCCCTTCATGGATGCTCAATAGCACTGAATACACAACAGATGGGCATGGACGGCAGCAAACTTGGAAACTTTCTGTTGATGAGTTGAGCAAATTAACCGATGGAGTATCTTATAAGGTATATGCAGTTGGTTATACAACTCCAGCAGAAAGTATTTATAATGAAAATGCATATTTGACAGAATATGTTGCAAAAGAAACAGGAGACTGGAATATATTCAAAGCAACAGTAGCAAACGATGCTTTAGGTGAAGAAATTTTTGCCGGAGAAATCGCTTCGTTAAAACTTGATGGAGGGGAATTTGATTTAACAACAAACCCAGAGGCAAATGTTTTGACTTTGCATCGTCAGGTTAGTGGTTTGATGGGTTACTTTACTAATATCCCTGTATTCAAACTTGGTGGCCAATCAGATTTGCTTAGCACAATGGCTGAAGGTCAGACTAATGCGGAAGCTAATGCAGCGGAGTATAAGAAGATTACAAATTCAATGCAGCTTCGTTTGGTTGCTTCTAATCGTAGCAATACCATTATGTTTGCTCATTTTAACTCTGACTTTACTTCTGCAGAAGAGAGTGATGCTATGTATGTAATCAATGGTTGGCAAGACAGTACTATTGAAAAAGATGCTTATTTCGCTACTGCAGGAGATGATGCTGCGCCTACAACTGGAACTAAAGATGCTTATTCTATCTATACAATTGATTTGAAAGATTGGTTCCCGAATGGTGATGTAACAGGTGATGGTATTTTAGGTGAAGCAGATGCTGCGGAGGGAAATGGTGATAACTGGGTTTCTCCGGCAGAAAACAACCAAGAAATTGCTGGTTTCAAGCCGGGTTCTGTCTTTGCGGGTAATTTCATTATTCCATTTGAGAAAGAGAGTGGAGTGAATACTTTGCAGTTGCAGTTGATTGGTTATGACTTTACAATTGAAGAAGATCAATTAGATGCTGACCAGAAAACATTGAGGGCTGGTACTAGCTTGAAAGTTCTCAGAACATGGAATATCAATTTGCGGTCAGACGATCCTCAGATTGGTACGGTTGGTAATAATGCTCACATGGTAACATTGGATCATATAGATGGTGAACCTACAGGTCTTACTTCAGGTGAGGAAAAAGCTAATTCTTATAGCTTGGTTCGTAACCACTTGTATTCAGTAGGTGAAAAGGGAACGGATGGTTATAATCCTGATACGGATATTCCGGAAGACTTGTCTAGAAATATGAACTTGATTCTCCGTGTAAACGACAACTGGGAATTAATCCACAGAATGGAAGTCGAATAATTATTCAAACTCCTTTTCATATCAAACCAGTAGGCCAGCCGGAGGGACTGCACACCCTCCGGCGCCTACTGCCAAAAAGAAGCAGAAAGCGGCGGATTTCTCGTCGGGGACACACGACATCCTCGTTGGGGACAAACGACACCCTCGTTGGGGACACACGAGGCCCTCGTCGGGGACACACGAGAAAACGGCCCCGCAACAACAACAATCAAAACAGAAAGGAATCAGACATGAAACACCTACTCACTATCCTCAGCGGCCTCCTCGTGGCCTTGCTCTTCGCCCGCTGTGCCGACGATGACAATCTGTCAGGCGGTATCGACGGCCTGCCCGAGCGCGGTATCGTCATCCGCCTCAGTACCGGCGAGCTGGATACACGCACCCAATTGACAAGCACCGGGGACTATCATCATGTGGAGGAAGTGTGGGCGGTGTTGTATAAGTTGGAAGGAACCGATGCCAATGACCTTAACAATTATAAACTTAAAGGAAATCCTACAAAATTGGGGAGTATGGAAGATGGGCAGTTTGTTGCTTGGAATCCGTATAAAGCTCCAGATGCTCCGAAATTTAATCCTGCAGACCCTGATAATCCGACGGATGCAGAGAGGGAAAAATATGAACAAGAGTTAGCTGAATATAATAACAAGTGGGGTGGCGAATACGGCAACGGTAAAGTCCAGGGTCGCGAGTTTGTTTTGCCGGAGAGTGGGGCTATGACAGCCGGGACTTACCGCGTGCTGTGCATTGGCTTTGATGAGGCATCGAAGACGTGCTATGGTTTACAAAACGGAAGTAGTTTGACGCTTTCCGGTACATTAGCAGAAGCCTATGCTAAACTATCTAATAAAGAATTTGGAGGAGAACTTTTCGCCGGCTGGACCGAGTTTGAGTTCGAGCCGGATAATATTAATATAGCTGAGGTAGAACTGAAGCGGCGCGTGGCTGGCGTGCTGTGCTATGTGAATGATATACCGACGACGATAACGGAAGCTGGAGAAACATATAACATCAACACTATTCGCTTATGCCTGAATACAAAAGCGAACGACGCGATACATCTCTGCCGCTTGGATGACCGGACGAAAGATTTCGGGACATCAAATGGTATATTTACTGAGGAGAAAACCATATTAGCTGAATATAAGATACCAGAAGAGATAATAAAAAAGCACCAAGGAGAAGTACAAGGGCAAGGAAAAGAGATTTTTGAAGGAAATCTGGGACAATTTGAGGATACGAATGTCCGGATAAAAGAAGGCTCCGTCTTGCTTGGTGCCTACCTTATCCCAATTAAACATGTGGAAGGAAAAGCCACCTTGTCTGTTGAATTATTGGGAAAGGATGAGAATGGAAATGAAAAGCTTGCGAAAACCTTCAACGCCGTGCGCAGTGATGACCCGGATGGCCAATTGACGGACGAAAGTGGCGCAACGATAGATTCACAAAACACTACTTCCTACGACATCCTTCCGAACTACATCTACCATATCGGCAATAAGGATGACGATATCGACGAGCCGATGAGCCTGCTGGGGCAGAAGATAACGGTGGTGCCGAAGGAATGGACGGGGGAGACGATTCCGGTGGAGTTTCCGAGTGTGCCGATATTTTGTACGATGGAACTTTGGGGTAATGATGGTATTTACACAACTCAACGCTATATTTTTGATTGCATTGGGATAGATGATGTAACGCCTGTGGGGATATTTACAGGTGATTACTCAATACACGAGGAATTGAGAGCACCGCGTTTATGGTTAAGGATAAATCCTTCCGTATTAAAATCTAAATGGAAATTGACTATATATGATTTGGATAATCCTTCAGAAAATTCAATGCTTTATTTAAATTTAGGTGGAGGAATATACGATAATAGTTATGAAGTATCTGATGATGATAAAAATGAGATGAAACAATTTCCTGTAGTGATGACGGACAATCTTACAGGTAATTTTCGTACTGCGGTCATACAGTTGGATACGTATGATGCAAGTGGCACGAGTCCTATTCGTTCAGATACGATTCATGTGCATCAATATGAAGCTATATTAAATGAAAATTTAGGATTTAGCCGATTTGATTTAGGAACAGAAAGAGATTATCGAACTGGAAAGGTTACAACAGAATATCAATATATTTGGGGATATCAAGGATCTTATGGTGTAAGAACTTTCTTCCCATTAACCAGTGGTTTGGCTAATTATAAAAGAGCTAAAGGTGATGCTGATGATTATCCTAATTTATATGGAAGTGCTTTTTATGGAGGAGCTGCTTTCTATTATTCAGCTGTGCAACGTTTTACTATAAATAATGGTAAAAAGGAGTACAACGTAGAAAATGATATTTATGATGTATGGTTTCTTCCCGCTTATGATGAAATGGAGAGTTTCATGAAATTGGCAAGATCGGTAGAAGGTAATTATGGAATAAAAGCTGGAGAAGCTTATTGGACAGGAAGTGCTGGTGATGGTGTTACGTCTTGGGATATCTTTTTAGATGGTACTTTCACGGGTGGTGGTTTATATGGTGCTCAACGAACAGTTCTTAAGTATATTCGTCGGGCATGTCAGATAAAAACAGATTAGTACCCCATCGCCCTCCGGCCCTATCCCCTAACTTAGGGTAAGAGTTCATTTACTATCACCCCGTATTAAGATAGTACTTACTCGGGAACAGATAGCTACTTGCGGCCGAACGAATAGCTACTTATCGCCGGATAAATATATACTTTCCGGCAGACAAATATATACTTTCGGTACCCAAAGGCGTTGGGTAGCGGTATCCAAAGGCATTGGATACCGGTATCCAAGGGTGCTGAATACCGGTATCCAGGGTGTCTGAATACCGGTATTCAGGGAGGCTGAATAGGAGTATTCAGGGAGGCTGAATAGGAGTATTCAGGGTGTTTGAATACCGGTATTCAGGGTGCCTGAAGAAGAAATTGAGATAGGAAAGAAAAGAAAACGAGATATGAAAGTACGTGGAATCTTGTACATATTATTTATGGTATGCCTCATGGCAGGTTGCCAGGACGACTTCGAGGAAGGTTTCTCGGGCGAGGGCGGCATGACCGAAGGGATGGTTACCTTCCGCTTCGGCGTAGAGAACGCGGCGGAGATTTATACGCGGTCTGGTGAGACGGAGGCGGAAGAGGCGATTGAGAATGTGCTGCTGGTGGTAACGGATGCGAGCGACAACATTCTTAAGCGGGCTTATTTCGAGTCGCTGACGGGGGATAACTCGGTGCGGATGTATTTGTCGGGCGATGACGCGACGGTTTATGCGTTTTGCAATTTGCCGGAAGAGCAAACAGAGTACGATGATGATGGTAATCCAATATCAGTAGAAGGAGTAAAGTCGGAACTTTTGGATGAAGATAAGACTACAACCTTGCAAGACTTGCAAGCGATAGTGCTGACGATAGAGACCGAAGACGGGGCGAATGCGAGCAGCGGGTTTGTGATGTCGGGGTCTGCTCCGCTTAAAGAAAGTGGTGATTTTCAAGAGATATATACAATAGAAGTGGCGCGGCTGGCGGCGAAATTGGAGTTCAAAGTTTATTTCATGCCGGATGAAGAGACGGATGAGTTTGCCATCACGGGGATGTTTATGTATAATATCCCGAAGGGAAGTTATTTGTTGGGACATGGTTATGAGCAGCAAGTAGCCGAGGACGAACAAGAATTAAATGCGGGAGATGATTATACAGATGCCGGTTATTTCAATGATGATGATGCAAAAGCCGGTTATCGCATCGATTACGAACCGCAAACCGATGATAGCAGAAAGGAATATAATTACGCTACCTTCTATCAGTTTGAGAATAGACGCGGGGCGGTGTATGATGATTATAATAATGGGACAGGTGGAGAAAACTGGACCGGTTCGCGAGATTGGACGCTTGATGACGGTACTACGACTTGGAACGACCTTTCGAGTTTGAGGGGCGTTACCGGTGGTACAGATGATAAACATTACGAAGGCAAAGACTTGTTTATGATGTATCGCCAGATAAACAAGCGGATGTTGGCGCATTATTTTGATAGGACAAACCAAGGCTATACTGATACTCACATTGGTTTCCCCGGAGCTTCCTATTTAGTGATAGAAGGCGTTTACCAACGAGTAAATGCGGTAGGAAAATATGAGGCATCGAAGGTGCGTTACTATGTATATTTAGGTAAAGACAATTACGCTGACTTCAATGTGAAGCGTAACCATAATTACATTTATGATATAAAGATTTATACGGAAGACAAATACGATACCCGTGTTTATTCCGAAGCGCAAGGCAACCTCGCCATCTACTACGACAACGCCATCCTCGACGCCCACTTCAACGTCCTCCAGACCTTGCTCTACTCGCAGACCAACTGGACGGCACGCGTAGTGGACCCGGACAAGACACCGTGGCTCGAAATATCGACCTCGCCGAGCTATAAGCCTCGCAAGGCCGGGGATACGAATCCCAAGAGCGACGTGGCGCAGTTTAGCCTGAGCGGGGGCGGGGGACTGAACTATATCTATGTGCATACCGACGAGTTTATTCCGAAGATAAATAGTCCGCGAGAGAACCCGTGGTATGCCACTAAGCCTGATTTAGGAGGTGGCGACCGGGTAAACATGGGCGTGAAGACCCGCAAGGGGAAGATTGTCATCGAGAGCGGGACGGCAGAGCCTGTCTATATCGATGTGGAGCAATACGCTGCGCAGATGGTGATTCTCCATATCAGGCAAGATGTGAACAATCTGCTGAAGGAAGTGCTCGATACGTTTTACATTGAGCAGGTGATGGAGAAGAAGAACATGGCGTGGGGCTTCGAGAAGTATTGGAGTCTCGGCTTGGACCAGTTGATATCCAAAGGACAATGGGACGGATTGAAGAATACACGCGAGTTGTACCACATGGCGTTGTGGGACGATGAGTCGGATGTCAAGGCTTATTATCCGGACGGGATTCCCTCGGACATCGCCCTCGGCTATGCCATCGGGAAGAACCGCGACCGCAACGGAAACGGGAAGATAGATGCGGAGGAAATCGTCTGGTATCTGCCTGCTGCCAATGAGCTGCAAGCGATATATGGGCATACGCGGCCGTTCGATTTCAATAATGAGGATGATTTTTATATGGACTACGAGAATGCCCGGTCGGTCTATCTGCCTTACGAATTCGGCGGACCTTTCCACTCGTCCACGCCTTCAGCGTCAGACGCGTATGGTATTACGTCCGGTTTCTCCTACTTTGTCAATATGTATAATGGCGAGAAGGAGATAGGACAGCGTTCGCGCTACTACAACGTCATCTGTGCCCGCCGACACAATGCTTGGAAGGGCGACCATGAGGGCGAGGTGAATGGCGACATCGATGTGGATAATGAATGGGGCGACGGGAATGAAGTTGTGGTGCCGAGATAGTTGGGAGTTACGAGTTATGAGTTACGAGTTATGAGTTATGAGTTGCAAAATATCAATTATTAAGTTAATAGTGAGTGCGGCCGTTATGTTGTCGGGCTGCACGAATGATTCGGACGTGTTGCCGGAGGGCGAAGGCGGGACAATGACGTTCCAGCTTTCGACCCGTGCCGGTAACGGGATTGGCGAAGGACAACAGGTGCGCTTGTTTGTGGCGGAGAGGGCGCAGGAGCATTCGGGGTTTCCGGAGGAAGTTCATCCTGAGCCCGGTCAATACGGTGAAATTCCTGCCTACGATCAACCCGAAGAGGACTTGCACGTCGTGGAGACAATAGACCTGGGCGGTAGCAGCTACCAGGTAACCGGCCTGTACGGGCAATGGTATAAGTTCGCCTTTGTCTGCACGCCGACGGTAGGAGGAGAATTGTTTGGTCCCGAGACAGAAGCGGATAAAGAGCCGAATCACGATTTCGGGGAATGCTATATCGACTACGAGCCGGTCTTGGAACATCAATCCAACCTCAACGCCGCGCAAGGCGAAGACCTCGCTATCTACCGCAAGGTGATAGACCGCTGGGCAGATGCCTATTCCCCCCTGACCGAAAACGTAACGCTGACGCGGCAGACGGGTGAGCTGGTGCTGAATATGGGGATACCGGCAGACCAATTCGATGGCGAAGTGCATCATTTCAAGATAACCCTCCAAACGCCGACCCAAATGTATGTGCGGGATATGGCGATGGATTCGGTGTTGATAGCCGCAGTGCCAAGCGAGCATACGTTTATTTGGAACGTAACCAGCCAGTCGGAAGAGCAGGAAATCCATATCTCCCTCTTGCCGGATGTAAAGCCGGGCTTTGATTCTGAAACCTTAGCTGAGGGAGATGACGAAGGAGAAACACCGGCGGTAACGGACGAGAGACGGTTGTACTATTTGGCGGTGCAGGCGTATGCAGATGCTGAAGAGAATACTCTTATTCCTTTTAAAGATATAGAAGGGAATGGGAAGACTATAGCTGTCATACAAGATATAAACGACAGTGATGGGAATAGTGAAACTTACGACCGCAACATCCTCATCCGCAAAAACATCCGCACGACGGTACTGTTCAACGGCATGACGACCGAGCAGTTTGAAGTCCGCTATGCCGGCTTCGACAATAACGCGGTAGTCGATGTGGACGACGATGCGTGGGACGGAGAGAATTGAGAATTATGAATGATGAATTATGAGGTAATGAGCATGAAGCAGATATATAATATAATGGTAGGGATGGCGCTGATGCTGGGCGCCACCTCGTGCGAAGAAGAAATCCTCGACAACGGGCAGGCAGCAGGCATTGCCCTTGCCGACGGCCAGTTTATTGTCGATTATTCGGGCGAAGTAACGACCCGCGCCATCAAGGACAATGCCGCAAAAGGCGAGCGCATCAATTCGCTGACCTACTTGCTCTATATCCAGCAAGAAAATGACTATGTTTTGGAGAAGCGGAGGGAGATACCGGGACTAAATGAAACAGATGATGCCGGTAATCCAGAATCTTGGCCCCTGACCCGCGACAATATGACATGGGAACAACGCGAGGCACTGAAAGACACCCTCTTGGTAGGCTCTAACTACCGCGCGGTGTTCGTAGCAAATGCCGCTGCTTCATTGTGGGATGGCACGAATAGCCCGCTGGTTGGAGCAGACTTGCCAACGAACGGAAGCGCAGCCCCATCCTATTCCTCAGCCTACCTCCAACTCCCCGCCAATCTCGCCTTCAACGACGGGAATATGTTCTATCTGGCGGAAGCAGAAATCAACGGCACAGGACAAGACCGGAATACGCCCTATAACTGCCCGATAACGCTGAAGAGGGTGGTAACGAGGACGGATTGGTGGTTTGAGAGGTTGCCGGAATGGATAGAGGGAAGTCCAGAAAATCCAAGTACTGGGTCAAACTTGCCAGAAGTCATTAAAGAATATTTGAATCCGTTGCTTATCCGCATGGCTTCGGATAATTATGATTATTGGGCAAGGCAAGTAGTAACTTCTGTGTCTTCCTTTTTAGATGAAGTTGCGACTATATATGATAATTTAGCTGGTAACATTGTTGGCGTTGATGGTGCAGAATTAACAGATGAGCAAAAGGCCGAGAAAGCAAAGTGGGAAAAATATGCTGAGGCTATGCGTACCTTAAAAACGCAAATAGAGGGAACTGGAAAAGAGGTTTTCTTACAGTATATGTTTGCGGTAGATGAAGAAACAGGTGATTCCGAGTTTTTGAATCAAGTATTATCTTATTTGTTTGGATATTTGAACGACAATGCCGTTTTGAAAAGCGATTGGCAAAAATATGACATTAGTACTTATCAAACAGCTAAAGTCAGTTATAAAGAAGGTGCCGTAGTCAATGACCGATATTATTTGAATAATCGATGGACAGCAGACAGAAATTATACTTCGTCTCCAAGTATAGCAATTGATTTAGAAGGATCTTTGGATGAAGGCAGTGAAGTAACCTATAAAGGATTTAATTGGGTTGGCTTTTCAAGTTCTGCTGCGGATTGGGTATCAGAGATTGTATTAAATGGGGATGCGAGTGCGGAATGGAAAATACCGTTTACGTTATCTGCCGACCAGCAAGGAAAGAATGAAAAGCGGGTATATAGCTATCATCCGGTTTATCGGTTGAATTTAAAATCTAGTTGGACTCAAACGAAAGATGGCATTATTTCTTGTAATATGGAGGAAGCCTTACCTTTTGATATACTGACAGCAGGAGATTCGCCTGCAATGTCAGCGGAAGAACTTGGGGTATTAAAAGAAGATATTAATGTTAAAATGAGCGGAGATAATGCAACTATAACCGGGTTTGGTTCGAGTCTAAGTGATTTTAGTTTGCCAATAGAGTTGCCGGATTTATCTTCTATGGATGTATTGAATGTCGAATCTTTATGGGAAGAACGATAAAAAGATGAGTAGTATGAAGGATTTGATGAAAATCGCATTGATAGGTTTGCTTGTATTGTTTCAGGTAATCGGAAACAAGATGAGTGGGCAAACTGCAACTCCAACTCCTGTGATGGAGCAAGATCCAACTACAGGCTATTGGACAGTTAAGAAGCAAGTTCCCTTAGTCGGAGAAGGGCGCGTGGTGAATAGTCTGATGGAAACGGTTTCTGTGTTGTCGTTAGCTGATCAGGAACTTGGGTGTTTGGTGGATGAGAATTTGGATAACGGGGCGAAATTCAAAGGCTCAGTAGCGGATGCTTCATTATTGTATGAGGAAATCGTTTCTGTGAAAGATATCAATCGAGTTTATGCCGCCAAGCAGAAAGTCGGGATAGTCTTTGCTTTTAAAGAAACAGAACTCCTGAGTTTGGATGTGTTAAGCTCTAAGTTTGTTTTTCATTTCTATTTAAAGGGGGAATTAAGAGAAAGTGTCATTGCACAAGAAGGCGATGGCGAAAACAGTGTTGTTAATTTGGAACTCTTATCGTTTAAAACGGATAATGGAAAAACATGTTCTGTTGCATCTGTAACTGCGCCTGTGGCTTTTGATGAAATTGGGATATCCAATACAGGAATCAATGTATCTGTTCTCTCAGACCCGTTAGAAATAAGATACTTTTTTGTAGGGGAAAACCCAGAGATTCCGGCTGTGGAAGGAAATCCTTTCTTTGAAACTGCACCGACATTACATAGAAACAACGGATTTGACGTAGGATGGACTTCTGATGTTTGGATCGGAGATAAGAATAATATAGTTGATAATGATCTTGAAAATGGTGCTGCTTTTAGTGTAGCGGGTGCACTTTTTGGAAAGTGCGCTACAGTGAGGTTTAATAAAGAGATTCCTAGTGGTTATGAAGTCGGTTATCGAATATCCTCAACAGATTTGTTGTCTTTAGGTTTGTTGTCAGGCATAACCTTAAAGACATACGATGACAGGGATAATGAGAAAGATGCCATGTCAACGACAACCTTGTTAGGTGTTTCTGTAGCTTCAGGTTTTGCTCAAAATGTGAGAATGGTTACAACAAAGCCATGTACACAACTGTATATCTATTTTGGAGCTTTAAATGTTAAGTTGGGAGAAACTACCGTACATTACGCCTATGTTCGTAAGCCAACAACTGTTGGTCCGGATGCCTATTTGTCATTAGCTAATGATACGATATATAGCGGAGATAGTTACCAACTCTATGTACAAGATATTCCAACAGGTGCAACCTTAAGTTTTAGTACGGTACCTTCGTCTTCAAGCCAGACCTTTTCTGTTGATAGCAATAATGGCCTTATCTCCGGAATGTCTGTTGATGGCGATTACACTGTTAAGGCGACATTGACAATGGGCGATGAAGTATATGAACAGAATGTAACGATTACTCGTAAAACGGATGAAGAGAATGTTGTTTGTAATACTTTAATTACAGAAAAAGAATATGGAGCAAGGGTTGTAGGTAGTTATGAAAAAGAGAATATATGTATTTTGTGCTTTGAGCAACGCCAGAATGTGAATAATTTGGTAGATGGTAATCCTGATAATTATGTAACATTTACTCGTCCAATAAATCTGGTGAATAATACGCCAGTTATAGCTGTTGATTTAGGTGAGGGCAAAACAATAAATGCTGAAAAAGCCCCAATTAGGGTAGGATTTACTATGCAGTATTCTTCTGAGTTATTGAATGTAAATGCTTTAGAGTATTTTTATATTCGCCTATACAAAGATGGAGAGCGAGTGGATCAAGCAGTACCTGGAGAAAATAGTACGGTAAAATTGGATTTATTGGCAGCTGATAGTAATAAAATGCGCTATTCGATAGTTACCGATAAAGAGTTTGATCATATCGAATTGTGGTATGCCGGTGTAGCAAATATTCATTTATTCTCAAGCATCCGTTTATATAATGCTTTCTGGGAGCCGGATGAAGAAAAATGTCGTCGTATCAATCCTTCGGAAGTTTGCAATGAGAATATAAGGATAGGCGCAGATATCTGGTATGAAAAGACTGGTTTTGGAAAGACTTCGGATGGGAATATAGCCAATGTCCTTTCTTTTATTCGCAATTTGGGAAATCTGTTAGATAATGATCCTTATAATTATGCAACTTTCCAACAAACGGCGCAGGTCTCATTATTCTCGTCTATATCTATAGGTATTAAGTTAGATGAGCCGATGGTCGTTCCTGAAGGAGGAAAGAGACAGTTTGGATTTACCATTATGCAACCAGAAGGTATAGCTTCGGTTGGTTTGCTGAATGCGATGAAGTTATATTTGTATAATGGGAATACTCTTGTGGCAGAAGCTGCAAGTGATCAAGGCGTCTTGGATTTGAATTTAATAGCTTATGGCGATAAAGCATATATAGAGACTACTGTAGGCTCAGGAATGAGTGTAGATGGTTTAGTCTTGGAATTTAATGGCATTGAAGTACTATCGACTACCATGATATATGGGGTTTATACCCGTCTTGATGCCAATGGGAATGGTATCCCTGATTGTTCGGAGGAAGTTGGTTCGCAAAATATATCTGTTTCTATTGAAACGAATGATATATGTATAGATGAAGGTGCGACAGTGGAAGATGTTGTTTTTGAGTATGAAGGTGAAACGACATTAACAGCTGTTTATTGCGAGGTATATCAATATGGTGAAGATGGTAATTTTAAAAAGAATGAAACTTATAGTAAGAGTTGTACTTTAGATAAGTCTGCCAATACCATTGTCCTTCCTTTGCCTTGTGGTGATTACTATGTACAGTTTAAAGATAAAGTCGATGGAGACTATGTATCGGATGATATCCTGTATGTAACCATTCACCCAAAAGAAACAACTTGGAAAGGTGGGGTATCGGGAAAAGCGAATAACTGGAATGAATGGTATAATTGGAAAGATGGTGCCCCTTGGTCCTGCACCAACGTCATCATCCCATCCAATGCCTCTACTTATCCAGAACTGGTAAGTACAGACTTCAACCCTTGCAACTACATCCACTTCGAGCCCCACGCCGAAGTAGTGAACACCCCGTACCTGACCTACAACAAGGCATGGGTCGAGATTGAGTTGAAGCCGAACCGCTATTATATGGTTGCCACCCCTATCAAGGGTATCTATTCGGGCGACTGGTTTATTAGCAAGGAAGGGACGGATTTGCCTGACTACTTTACGGAACTGACGGAAGAGAACTATCCGGCCAACCGAGTTACCCCGACTATCTACCAACGTGTGTGGGAGCATGAGGTATCGAATATGCTGAAGGGACAAGATGGTAAATTCAGTCCGCAAAAAGTTGAAATTGGCACAACGAAGTGGACAGCTCCCTACAACCGCCTAAGAGCCTCCTACGAGAAAGTAAGCGGTTACGATTTCAACGCGCTCTCAGTCTGGGTACATCCCCTTACTCCTGATAAAAATGAAGAAGGGAATAAAGACACTCGTTACCGTTTCCGCTTCCCCAAGACGCACGCTACTTACTTCTATTCCGACCCGAGCGGCAATTCGCAGGATATGCCGTCTGAGAACTTGAAGCGTGACAAGACGACCGCCGGCCGCTTCATCTACGAGGATGAAAATGGCGAAGCGGATTTCCCGATTACCATGACGTATAATAATGAACAGTACGGTGAAGGCCATAACGTCTTTCTCGCCGGTAATCCCTTCATGGCCCATATTCGTGTAGATAAGTTGTTCGACGAGAATGAGCATATCATCGCAATCAAGGTTGTAAGTGAGGATGGTAATTATTCATCAGTAGTACAAGGTGAGAATTCAACAATAGTGACTACAGGAGAAACAGCTCTCCAGTACATCCCTCCCATGCAATCCTTCTTCGTCGAAGTCTCTGGTATGGAAACGGATGAGAATACATGCTCGATTGTTTATACCAAAGATATGCTGACGCAGCAGCCAGGAGTTTCAGGCCAGCTCAGAAGCTCTTCCCCTTCGGATGCCCTCTACCTCTCCGCCTCCGCCTCTGGCCAGCGTTCGAGCGCCATGCTCCGCTTCTCCGCCTCGGCAAGCGATTATTATCACGAAGGGGAGGATGCGGATATCCTGATCGATGATGAGGTCCCGCCTGCCATCGCCGTCTTCACCGTTGCCGACAGTCATGCACTCGACATCCAGCAGCGGGCTTCGGGCGGGGATACCCCGATAGGGTTTGTCCTGCCCAAGGCTGATGAGGTTACGCTCCACATCGACGTACCCGAGGAATATGCAGGCTGGGTTTTGAACGACCTCGAGACGGGCAAGAACTACGCCCTCCGCAGCGGCACGAACGAGCTCGAACTGGGCCGTATGCTGACCAACATCGGCCGCTTCTCCCTCCGGGGTTCGGCACCGACGGGCAACGAGGTCATCTCCGCATCGCAGCCCCGCATCTATTGTTTCCGCAAGGAAGGTGGCAACACGCTGGTTGTCCGCTCGGCCGAGGGGATGATGACCCGCTGCGAGATTTACACCCTCGCCGAACAGCTGTCTGGAGTCGCATCCTACAAGACCAACGAATACCGTCTGCCTATGCCCCCGGGCATAAAGATTGTCAAGGTGCACTTCACGGACGGCATCACATCAACGATTAAGACTTACTAAGAGTTATGAGCTATAAGTTTCGAGTTATGAGTTCTTTATCAGATATAAAGAAGTCCCTGGCCGCTGCCTTCCTGCTCCTCAACGGGCTGGCAGCCTGCTCGGACGAGGCAGATATGCCTGTGCCTGGGGAAGGGGAGAGGATTAAGGTGCCTATCTCGTTCAGTTTGTTGGACGAAGGCACACTGACTACCCGTGCAGACTACAAACCGAGTCCGGACGACGGGCATTCGTATGGCGACGAAGTGCGCAAGAATAAGGTGGATATGGTGGATGTCTATGTCTATCACCGAGCAGCCGATGGTAAGTATCGTTCCGATATCGCTGACTTCGCGAAAGGAGCTACCTATAGTTTTCCTGTGAAAGATAATGGTGTAGGTAAGTGGCCACGCTTCGAAGCCAGCGGCGAGATAGAAATGAGCAGCAGCCAGGAGTATCGCCTTACCGCCGTGGCTTATTGTAAAGCGGAGAGAGAAGAGAAACCCTTTAGTATGACGGGTGATCGCCTCGAACATGCTGAGGTTCAACTTACCTCTTTTGATAATGAGTTCCTTGAAGGAGATGATTCATACCCCGAGTACAACTGTCCCGAGCTTTTCTTTGGCACCGTGGTTTGGGGTACACCAAGCGGTAACACTTGGGTTGATGCCGATACCATCTTCACCTACAACGATGCCAAGAACGACAAGACCCGGCAACTGGGCGGTTGGCTCTATCGTGGTGTTGCCGGTATCGAGCTGAACCTATACAATGTACCCGAAAATGAAGTCCAGAGTATCGAGCTTCTTGCCGATACCATCAACACCAAGGTTCATGCCCGCTACTATGACGACTTCCTCTCGGCCTATAGTCAAGAGAAAGATTTTAACCATTCTCGTTTTGTCTTAGGGGAGGCTTCCGGAAATACGCTTTTCGGAGAGACTTATGTAGATGCTGATGGTAAAAAATATGACGAGGGTTTCCGCATCATCGGTCCCAACCTTCTCACGAAGATTTGTACCTCTCTGACGGTTCGTATCAAAAAAACAGACAATTCGTGCGAGTATGCCCGCCTCCGCCTCAAGGAGACCGGAACCGAAATCCCTACAAAAACTATCCCTGTTGATGAGGAGGGCAATCCTATGGGCAATGGCACGGGTATCATTTCGGGAAACGACCTTCCCACCAATCCTGAGCATCCCGAGGAGGACGACCCGATGGCTCCCTTCCGCGTCTGCTATGTCCGGAATAACTATTACAAGATATACGGCGATTACAACAAACTGCTTACCGAGCAGTACACCCTCCATGTCATCGTCAATCCGAATTGGGATCAGAAGGTAAGTCTGACGCTGGAGGAGGCAGGAAGTGCAGATATAGGGGAGTAGTCCACAAATATTGGTTAATATCCCGTAAACCATTCCGCTTCGTCTTTTGTTATTTAAATGTATAATTTAAAATGTAATAGTTATGGCGACAGATAATTCAGACATGAAGAAATGGGAGTACGACCTTCAGGAGTACTCCATGACAAAAGACGTGCCCAACGATTACATCGCTTCAGTCCGCGTGCGCGGCTCCTTGTCCATTGATCAGGTCATCCGCCTCATCTGCGAGGAACGCACCGACCTGCGGTTTGAAACGATGAAGACGTCGAACGACTTGATTGCCGAGAAAACCATCTCGCTCCTCCAGCAGGGCTATGCTGTGAAGGACGAGCTGGTGAACTACCTCCCCGGCATCACCGGTCTCTTCGACGAAAGCCACTTGTTTGACCCGACACGCAACCAGTGTGTCGTGAATTCCAACGTATCCAAGCGCTTGCGCGAGGCTGTCGGGAAGGTAACCGCCGTCTATTCGGGACACACCATTGACCTCGGCGGCGCGAAGATTGAATTTATTTACGATGTTGCTTCGAAGCAGCGCGACGGGAAGATAACCCCGGGCGGCCTCGTCGAAGTAACGGGCAACAAGATACGTTGTATCGACGAGACGGGCGAAGGCCTCGGCAGAATCGTTTTCCTCGATTCCCAGTCGCTCGAAGAGGTGGCCACCGTCTCCGAGACTACCGTCGGCATCAACGAGCCGAGCCGCTTGATGTTCATCGTGCCCTCGACATTGACCGACGGGGAATACATGCTGCGGATTGAGACTTATTTCAGCCGCTCCGACGCGTTGCTCAAAAACCTCAGGGTGATAGATTATCGGCTTCCGCTCTACGTCGGCGACCGCGCAGAAGAGGGCGGCGATGACGACGAACCGGATGGTCCAGTCGTGCAATGAGCAGCGCAGGCCGGTTCCATCGCTCGGTGGAAGTCAGTTCCACCAAGCGATGGAAGTCCCTTCCACCGAAGGGAGGACGTTTGTTCCACCGGGCGGAGGATGCCGGTTCCACCGAGCGATGGAAGTCGTTTCCTGCAAAAAAGATCTTTGAAAGAATGGAATTGGAAAAACGCGGAGAAAGGTTTACCTTTGCCGCATAAAACGAAAAGCCTGATGGAAAAAACAACAGAACGCAAGAAGAAGTCGATATTCCAGCGCGTGCTGGACGACAAGCGGGCGATACGCCAGTGCATACAGAAGGGGGGCGACGTGAAAAAAGTCGCGGAGGAACGTGGGATACGATTCGCTACACCCCTATGAATTGTAGCTCTGGATAACATTTTTCCAATTCCATTCTTATTATATATAAAGAAGAAAGAGTTCTTTGAAAGAATGGAAAGTGAGCATTGTATATTTGGAGGAAAAGGTTTACCTTTGCCGCTATAAACCAAACAAAAAAGGAGGAACAGATGGCAAGACCAATTAGAGAAACCCCGGTACTTTACGGGAAAGACGCGCGGCGGTTTGAAGCTGAGATGCGTCGGGTGGAAAGTTTGAGCCCGGAAACGCGCAAGGCCAACCGCGAGAATCTGCGCAGAGAGTATGAGCAAACCTGCAAGGAGTGGAATCTGACGTTTAAAGTCTGAAGCAAATACTCTGACAACAATACCCCTTCCATTCTAAAGAAATTGAGGCACGAATTACACGGACGCGATGCGACCGCTGCAGTTCGTGTTTTTATATCCTGAGCATATATAACTATAATGATAATAAGTGATATGAAACAGCTATTGTTCTATTCATTACTCCTTTCATCGGCATTCATCGCATGCAATGACGATGGGTTGGAAAGACCCGACAACGGGCGGGCAGAAGAGCCGAGCCAGACATTCACCTTCCGCATTGAAAGCGTAGGCGAAGCTCAGGATATTTATTTCACACGAGCCGGGGAAACGGCAGAGAGCCGACCCGTTTTCAGTATGTCGCCAAAGCAGACTATCGACCGCGTGGATATCCTTATTGTGGACGAAGAAAACGCGGGTATGGTTGTTTGCAAAAAGACTATCACGGGTTGGAGCAATACCGATACACAGACCAGCCGAGCCTATATAGACGGAAAGACCTTCGGGCGCGAGGCGGATGTCATCCTCATCGGCAACGAGATACTGGAAGAAGGCAAGACTTACATTGCCTACGGTGTCGGCTATCACACAGGGTCATACGGGAATTATACTGCCTTTGCGGATGCTTCGGTTGGCAGTCCATTGGGCAAAGCGGAGATAGCAACCATCCCCAGCGGGAGCTATGCCCAGGAGATATTCGCAGGTGCAGAATTGTTGCACGTGGAGGATGGAAAACTACTGACGCGGCCGACATCAGATGCCCAACTGGAAGATGCCGTAGTTACTGCCCGGAGGCAGGTGGCGGGGACATACGGGTATTTCACACGCGTCCCGGCGGTGGTTGATGGCAAGGCAGTACATACGCTCCGCCTCGTAACGACACTGCGCAACCGAAGCCTCATCTTCGGGGGATTCCGCTCGCTGGAAGACCCTGAGAACTTCAACATCACCCGGGTAGTGAACGGAACCGGAGTACGCACCGACTTCGATGCGCAATTGGCAGGTTCAGAACAGCCAGACGCGTTTATCGTCTATGAAGTAAACCTCGCGGCATGGTTCCCCGGCGAGGGCGATGAACCGGCTGATACGAACGGCGACGGATACCTCGACGCAGGTGATACGAATTGGCAAATCGATCCTTCGCTCCATGCTGAGGGGGCGGTGAAGCTCGCCAAAGGGACGGTATTCGGAAACAGCTACCTCGTACCGGTGGCCGTCAGTGAAGCGGAGATAGAGGCGGGGCGCCCGACGTTCCAACTCCAACTCCTCGACCGCGAAGGCAATATCCTGCGGCACTTGACACCCATCGTCCGCGACGAGGAAGAGCTATCGGCCACCCGCACCATCGTCTCGCTCGACGACCGGGGGCGCGCCATCGTAACGACCGGGGATAATCCCGAAACCGCATTGACATACAGTATCTACCGTAATAATATTTATACCCTTGGAGACAAGAATAGCGATCAAATATACGGAGAAGACGAGCCGCTCGACCTCTCGGCGGGGAGCATACTGGTCATGGACGTGAATCCCGAGTGGGAAGCCCTCGAAGCCATAATCTTTTATTAAGCAGGTAAAGCCCTTATCCGGGGAGGAATCACGAGTCGATCTCCTCCCCGGAGATAATCCCGTTCATAATAGCATAAAACGTGAGGCCGGAGACGGTCTTGATGCCGAGCTTGGCCGTGATGTTCTTGCGGTGCGAGAGCACGGTGTTGAGGCTGATGCTGAGGTGTTCGGCAATCTCCCGGTTCGTGCTGCCGCGCACAATCTCTTGCAGCACGTCAATCTCGCGGGACGATAATTCCTTGCTGCCCTCGGCCGGGAGCAGAGTCGTGTTCTCGGCGGTCAGTAGCGGCTGGAGCGTCTCGATGAGCGTCTCCATCGTAGCCCGGGCAGGGAGGAGGAGCGGAGCGGGAGCTGGCGCCACTCCCTCGCGGACGATGACGAACGTCCGGTTGCGGCGCAGGAGAAAGAACTCGAGCGATACAAGGTATGAATCCGCGTCGGTAATGTAGAAATCGAACGTGTCGGCTGCATGGCTGAACTGCTCGAGGGAGGAGAAACAGCAGGGGCGGTACAGGGGGAAATACTCGGAGAGGAGGCATTGGAGACCCAGTTGCTGGAGGGTGTCGGGTATGATGATGGCTATTTGTCTGTTCCGGTTCATGTCGAAGGGGGAGTTACGGGCGGCAGAGCGATTCCATCGCGGCTACCATAGGGAGCAGGATGCGGTAACGGATGCGGTTGTGTTGCTTGACGTCCTTCTCCAAACTACTGATCGCGAAGATGACGGCGTAGCAGAGGTTATCATTGTATTCCCCGGAGAGGTGTTTGATCATGATGCTCTTCATGTCGGCGAGGAGCGCCTCGATCTGGTCTTCTGCATTCTCCGGCGAGGGCAGGGAGAAACCCTTCTCGGCATCGACATCCGGATTCGTGGCGAGGCGGCGGCTGAGCTCGAGGCAGTAGGGGAACCACTCCCCATCGTCCTTGCCAATACGTCTGAGGAACGTCTCTTTGAAAGACTCGAAGAAGCGGCCAATCAAGGCCAGAGACGGGTTGCCTCCACTCATCGAGAGGAAGGAACGGAGATGCCGCTCGATGTTGGGGAGCTGGTAACGCTCGTAATAGCGATTCGTTTTCGTCAGGTAGTCGATGATTTGCGAGAGGTGGAACGTGCGGAGCTTCCGTTCCGGGAAGTACTCCTCGTTCAGAAAGGTGTTGAGGACAGTCAGGAGGAAGTCCGTATCCAACTGGTGCTCGGTACAGATGTCAGCTACGGTGCGGTCGCCCAGTCCGAGGCGGATGCCTAAACGGTTTAAAACAGGAATGAGCGAGGTGTGTGCTTCGACCACCTCGCTCATTTGCATATTGGAAGATACCAGCGGCATACCCGATTAAGCTTCTTCCCATTGTTTCTTTATCAGTTCGACGGCTGTCGTGATAGCGGCAGCGCGGTCTTCGCTCTGGCAACCGCACTCGAAGCTGATGTACTTGTTATATCCAAGAGCCTTCAGGCCTTTGAAACCATCCACGTAGTTATCGGCATCACCATCTTCGCCCGGCATACTGCGACGCTTGAGGCTGGCGATGTGCACGTGCTGGAGGTATTCGCCGGCAGAGAGGAAGGCGCCCATGTCAGAAGTCTCTTCCCAACTCATGTGCCAGAAGTCTCCCATGCAACGGACACCCGGGTTATTGATGTCGCGGCAGAGCGAAGCGGCATCAGCTACTAACCGGAGGTAGAAAGCCTCCTTGCGGTTCAGCGGCTCGAAGATGACCGTCGTACCGTGTTCGGCGGCATACGTACCCATCTCGTTGAACTGCTCGCAGAGGAAGTCGCGTGTCTCCTGCGTATGCGGCATGACGGGAGTCTGGTGGTTGAATGCCGGAACGATGATGACGCCCGTCGAACCCAGTTCGCCGGCGGCAGCGATGATTTCCTTCATCGTGTCCATGCACTGCTTCCGGACTTCCGGTTGCGTAGAGAGGATAAAGCCCTTGAAGCCGGCACAGATGGCGCTCACCTTGATGGAGCGGCCGTTCAATGCCTGCTTGAACTCATCCACACGTTTAGCTAAATTGCCCCCACCCGGTTCGATACCTACGAAACCCAACTTCTCCATGAAGTCGAGCTTCTCGTTCAAACTCTCGCCCGGAGCGACACCCTCTTGCAAAGAGAGGTTAAGAGCCGCAGAAGGCTGGTAAGGGATACCGTTCAGTTTGCTCGCTTGCGGAGCACTCGCCTGCTGGGACTGCGAAGCATTGTTGCAGGAAGCCAACAAAGAGCTTCCTCCAACCAATGCTGCGCCCGACAAGGCGGATTTCAAGAAATTACGTCTGTCTAACGTCATAAACTTAATCCTTATTTCTTATCGATAGGTTTGCCGGGAACGGGAACGGTAAAGCCGCTCATATCCATCTTGCCCAGGTTCAAATCTTTCGGAGTATAATCCAAGGCAGAAGCCGTCATAGCATCCCAAGTTGTTTCTGCACCTGTATAAGCAGACTCACGACCCATGATAGCGGCCATGTTAGCAACCGCAGTTTCCGTAGCTTGCTGGATAGGCTTCTTGCCACGGATGCAGTTGATCCAGTTTACATGTTCCAATGTGTAGGGGTCGGTCTGTTTGTACTGAGTCTTTTCAGCTTCCGCATCGTACTTCCAGATAACATTGCCGGCGAGGTCTTTGATTTCCATCGTAGCACTGTTCCATGAACCCTTTGTACCCTGAATGAACTCGCTGACGTTGTTGGCACAACCATCAATCTGGCGGCACATACTGTGCAAGTGGATACCGTTCTCCATCGTGAAGTCCACGCTGAAGTTATCATACTGGTCGCCCGTCAAACGACGCTGACGAGAACCGAAGCCGACAGCCTTAACCGGTTTCAAGCCACTGAACCATGTGAAGACATCGATGTTGTGAACGTGCTGTTCAACGATGTGGTCGCCAGATAACCATTTCCAGTTCACCCAGTCCTTAATCATCCATTCGCAATCGCTCCAGCCAGCCTGACGTTCACGATACCACAACATATTCTGGTTCCAGTAAACGATACCGCCGGTGATTTCGCCAATCATGCCTTCCATTACCTTCTTGTAAGACTCAACGTAGCTACGCTGGTGATGACGCTGTGTACCTGTGATAACACACAGACCTTTAGCTTCAGCCTGCTTTGCAGTAGCCATGATGGTACGATAACCTACCGGATCCACGCAAATCGGTTTTTCCAAGAAAGAATGTTTCCCCTTTTCCGTAGCGTATTGGAAATGTAACGGACGGAATACCGGAGGAGTTGCAATAATCACCACATCAACACCACTGTCGATAACCTGCTTGTAAGCATCCAAACCTACGAAACGCTTGTCAGCAGGGATATCTATATTCTTTTCCTTTTTCAACTTGTCAGCCAAATCATCTACTCTCTCTTGGAAAGTATCGCCCAAAGCTGTGATTGTAACACCGTTTGCTGCATTCAAGAAGTTAAACGCAGCACCCGAACCACGTCCACCGCAACCGATGACACCGGCTTTCAGCTCCTGTCCGTCGCTTGCCAAATCCGGCAATTCGGGAACATAATAACTACCCGGTTCCTTCAACGGTTTTGTGGCGCTGCTTGCGCTACCATTTCCACCTCCGCAAGATGTTAAAACACTTGCTGTACCTGTACCCATAGCGCCCAGTGCGCCTGCCATTACTGAACTTTTCAGGAAAGTTCTTCTGCTAATTCCGTTTTCCTTTTTCATGATATAAAAAACTTTTATTAAGCTGCAATATGATTTTATTGATTTGTTTATTATTGATTTTCGTATTCACATACTACGCGGAAACCGATACCTTTGATATCAGAATACCACCAGATACTCTTCGGTTGCTGCGGGTCTGTCTTCAACCAAGCGTCATGCTGCGTGCAAGAACGCGCTGCACAACGGACATCGGCTGCGTCAGAAGTATAATTACCACCACGGACAACCCACTCCGTACCTTCGGTTACTAACGGATCACTTACGTTATCCCCACTCTTCTTGTAGGCTTCCGGGTCATATTTATCCGCACAATACTCCATCACATTACCCAACATATTCTTCAAACCAAACGGATTCGGCTTGACTACTTCCGGATCTTGAGTCTTGTTCTGGCTGTTCTTAGCATAAATCACGTACGAACTGATGCTGTCCGTCTTTGCAGCAAAGAACTTACGCCAGAAACCTTGGTCGGAGAAGTCTGCCGGGTCGCCACTGAAGAAATACGGTGTTTCCGTACCACCACGTGCCGCGTATTCCCATTCAGCTTCAGTCGGCAGGCGGTATTTCTTACCCGTTTTCTTCGACAACCATTGACAGAATGTCTCGGCTGCATAGTGAGTCATCGTAATTGCCGGACGATTGCCGCCACCCCAACCTTGGTCGGGGAAACCAAACGGAGGAGTCGGTCCCGAGATAGCATCCACATTCGGGTCGCTATTGTTGGCATAAACTTCTTCAGGCGGAGTACGTCCTTCACTCATCGTATTGCCATAGAATGCCCAATATTGATCCCACGTAACTTCCAGCTCTGCCATGAAGAACGACTTGACCGTTACATTACGTACCGGCGATTCATCGTCTTTATGGAAATCTTCCTTTTCCGAGCTACCCATTTGGAAAGTACCGCCCGGAATTGCCTTCATGTTGAAGGATACGGCAGTCCCCGGAATACATTCTGTATAGTCGGAGAACGACGTAATCGGAGTTGCTTCTTTATAGAAAGCAGATGTATCAACCGTAGCAGAAGCCTGCAATCCCGGGATGCCTGTCATCTTGGCATGATTATAATTCGGATTGTAATGCCCTGCATCCAAGTGGCAACTGATACACTGCAAGTCTAATTTCTCTTCATTTTCATCATAATATAAATGGGCTGTAATGCCATCGTTGGTAATCCCTTCGGGGAATAGATTCTGGTGGCAGTCTTTGCACGATTCATTGGGAATATAGCCCACGGCGTGTTCCAGTTCCGATATCTGATCCCAATGGAAGTCCGCACTGTCTTTTGTGAAATACGACCACGCGTCTTTCAAGCCCAACTGCATCTTGGCTGAGTAGTGCGCCCATGTCTCACTCTGTGGCGGAAGGTGGCAATCTATACAATGCACTAAGGTTCCACTTCCATTGTTCACGTGCTTCGACAGTTTCCAACTATCGTAAACATGGGGATGCACATGGCACATCATACAAGAGTCGTCCGATGAAAAATAGACAGAAGTCTTGTATGCACCAATTACAATGCCGGCTCCAAGGCAGATGCCCAAGCCAAACATAAATTTCTTTGTCGCAAAGAAGTTTTTTTTCTTCTTATAGTGTTCAGAACTATTCATTGTCATGCACAAATGTCTTTAATGGTATTTTTTGTATCATAAAAATCGGGAATAAAAGTACTCATTTCCTCAAAAAGGAAAAAAGATTTTACTCCCGATTTGCCAAAAGTAGTTCTAATTTTGTTTTTTTAAACAATCATAAGACCTTTACAAGGCATTTTGTACCGGTCGGATGATAAATGTGAACGAATAATCGCCGTACGGGATGCGGTATTGTGGCAGAGGAATCGCTCCCCAACTGTTCACGCAAGCCAGTCCACTCTGTACTTTGTCGATGGTCAGATTGACATAATCTACTTTTTCCACCTGCGTGGAGTGGCGCTGTTCTTTTTCTGTCCCGTCGTCCAATGATTCGATGGAATAATTCAGAGCCGATGCCGTGAACGGAGCATCACCTACGAGCTGGATACCATTGCCACCCTTGTTGGTCAGATTCCACCAGCGGATATCGGTCTTGCTGCCTGTCTCCTGCGGACGGATGTAGGGATAGAACTGCTCTTCAACCGTCTGGCTATATTTGCCAATGAAGGTCGAATGGTTGCGGTCTGAATAGTTTTCTATCGGCCCTCTTCCGTAGTACAGGATATTCGCCAATTCCTTATTAACCTTCAGTTGCATACCGAAACGGAACATATCAGCCACCTTCGCGCTCTTGTCCGCCGTCATGCTTTGGGTAACTTGGATGGCTCCTTCGTTATTAATCAAATATGTCAATTCCAACTGGGCAGAAACGCTCGGCATATCGTAAGTTGCCTGTACGCGAACCATTCCGTTCTCCGTCGTCGCCTTCAAATCCTTCAGCTTCAATTCCGGGTTCAACCAAACGCGGTTCTTATTTTGCAAGTTTGCACCCATATCGTTGTCGGTCGGGGCACGCCAGAAGTTCGGAGTCAGATACGTATCTTCTTCCATGATAGTCTGGCCATTTACATTATACATACTCAAGAAACCATTGCGGCGCTTGAAGTCCATCTCGAAGTTCTCGCCTTTCACGATGAGGTAATTGTTGTCATTGTCCAAAATCGTCGGGGCGGGAGTCTGGTAATGCTTCGTCCCTTCGTTCGCCAACTTCATTTCCGGCGCCTTGTATTCCTGGATGACGAGCTGGTTCTTCGCTACTTCGTAACCGGCCGGAAGCAAGCTCTCTTCGTTCTTCAATTTGAAGGATACGTTCAGCAGGACTTCATCGTCAACCTCTATATTATTTAATGTATAAGGAATCGTCAGCTGTGCCTTCTGCTGCGGCTCTACTTTCAAGTCGCTGATAATGCCGCGCTGTTTGATGTCGCCATTCACCAGCAAGCTCCATTCAGCATAATAGCCGCTCAGGTCTTTGAAGAAGTTTTCGTTGTAAACGCTAACCGCGCCTTTCTGCATATCTACCGGATTGACCCAAATCGACTGGTGGAAGTATTGTACCTCGTAAGCATGAGGATTGAATACGCGGTCCGGACTGATTAACCCATTGTCGCAGAAGTTAAAGTCGGATGCATCATAGCGATTGAAGTCGCCCCCGTATCCATAAATGTCGATTCCCTTGCTATCCTTCCAATGCAAAGACTGGTCCACGAAGTCCCAAATGAATCCGCCCTGGTAGTTCGGATATTTGCGAATCAAATCCCAATATTCCTTGAATCCGCCTTCCGAATTTCCCATCGCATGGGCATATTCGCACTGGATAAGCGGTTTGCTCGGGTTTTCCTGACAATATTTCTCGCAGCGGTCGTAGGGCAAATACATCGGGCAATAAACATCCGTGTATTCATTCCCGTGTGCCTGTTCGTATTGTACCGGGCGCGATTTGTCTTCATTCTTAATCCATTTGTAGCAAGCCTCGAAGTTCGGGCCGAATCCTGCCTCGTTTCCGAGCGACCAGAAGATGATAGACGGATGGTTGAATCCGCGCTGCACGTTACGCTGGTTGCGTTCCATGTGTGCCTTCGCATAGAGTGGGTTCTTGGCGAGCGTTTTCTCGTCGTAGCCCATACCGTGCGATTCGATATTCGCCTCGGCCACTACATAGAGACCGTATTCATCACAGAGGTCGTACCAAAGATTATTATCCGGATAGTGGCATGTGCGGACGGCGTTAATATTCAGCTCTTTCATCCGCTTGATATCTTGCCGCATCCGTTCCTCGCTGATGACGTAGCCTTTGTCTGGATCCATCTCGTGGCGGTTTGCGCCTTTAAACAAAACAGCCTGTCCGTTCACCAAGATTTGTCCGTTTTTCATTTCTACCTTGCGGAAACCGACTTTCACCGGAATAGATTCGATGGTTTTGCCTCCGTTTTCGAGCGTAGCTACCAGTTGGTAGAGGTTCGGAGTCTCAGCCGTCCATTTCGCGGGATTGCTGACAGCCAATGTCGCCGTCTGCTTGCCGGAGCCTGTTACCTGCGTCGCAGCGACTTCCTTGCCGGCCTTGTCGAGCAGTTTCAGGTTCACCGTGCCCTTGCCCTTCAGCTGAAGTTCGACGGCGAGGGTTCCGTCCTTATATTGCGCATCCAAATCGGGAGTAACGCGGATGTCTTCAATCTGGTTCGCATTGCGGGCATAGAGATAACAGTTGCGACCTACACCGCTGAGGCGCAGGAAGTCCTGATCCTCCAGATACGAACCGTCGCACCAGCGGAACACTTGGAAAGCGATGAGGTTCTTCCCCGGTTTCACGTATTTCGTGATGTCAAATTCTGCCTCTAGCTTGCTATCCTCGCTGTAGCCTACGAATTGTCCGTTCACCCAAAGATACATGTTGGAAGTAACTGAGCCGAAGTGTGCTATCACCTTTTTCCCCTTCCAATCGGCGGGAATCGTGATTTCGCGGCGGTAACTGCCCACGTGGTTGTTCGTCGTCGGCACCTGCGGCGGATTGTTCTGGAATTGCTCGCGCCAAGCATAGCCGACATTGACGTAAATCGGGTCGCCATAGCCGTTTAGCTCCCAGATGCCGGGCACTTGCAGGTCGTCCCAGCCCTTGTCGTTGAAATTGGTCTTGAAGAAGTCCGTCGGACGCTGGTCGGCGTGTTCCACCCAGTTGAATTTCCACGTTCCGTTGAGTGTCATGAAGTTGTCGGAGTTTTCCTGGTCGCCTTTCAGGGCATCTTCTTCACTCTCGTATGCAAAATAGTTTGTGTGCATCGGAGCCCGGTTGATTTCGTTCACGTTCGGGTCCAGCCACTCGTTCTGCTGGCCAAATGCCGCAAAACTGGTCAGCGCCAAAGCGCAAGTAAGAATTCTTTGTCTCATGGCAAGATTTTTTAAGATAATACCGGAGACAAAGGTACAAGATTGCGCGCAAAAAAGCATCATTTCGGCCGAAAAGTTTTCATTTTGTCAGGAAAAGGCTTCAAGGCGGTGGCTTTTCCCCTTTCCCGTCGCCATTTTGTTTCACAACGGTTGTCATGGGGCTTGCCTGGGGGTGGAATAAAGCCTGATGCAAGCTGCAGAGTTCTTTGTTCCACGTGGTATAAAGACGAATGCATCCGTTGAGTTGTTTATTCCACCTGGTATAAACAACTTTGCATGTTGCATACCTATTTGTTCCAGGTGGCATAAAGAACTCTGCAGCTTGCAGAGCTTTTTGTTCCACCTGGCATAAAGACCAACGCTGTATGCAGAGTCGTTTACTCCACCATTTCAAGCGTCGTTTCACTCGGCGTGCAGGTCGTGGCGGGCCGGAAAAGCCTGAAAACGACCGGCGCAGACGTTTTCGGGCACAAAAAAGGGCCGCACCCTTTCGGATACGACCCCCATGAATTACCCACGCCGATATTTATCTTTTGCTCAGTTTGCTATCGAGGATGCCGATGTGGCATTCGCCGTAACGCTTGAGTTGTTCTACGATAGATTTGGCTGTTGATTCTTCTTCGACCTGTTCGCGGACGTATTTGTACAAGAAGTCTTTCGCAGCGTAGTTCTTCTCAGCCTCAGCGATTTCGACCATCTTGTCAATCAGTTCGGAAACGTAGGTCTCGTGTTTGTAAACGTGTTCGAAGACTTCCGTCGGGTTGCCCCAAGCTGTCGGGACGACGTTTACCTGGCCGATGGTGATGTCGCCGCCACGGTCGATGCAGAAGTTGATCATGTCGTGAGCGTGTTCCAGCTCCTCGGCAGATTGCTTTTCCATCCAGTGGGCGAAACCGTCCAATCCTTCCTTCTTGAAGTAAACAGCCATAGCCAAATAGAGGTTCGACGACCACATTTCAGCATTCACCTGTGCGTTGAATGCTTCTGATAATTTTTCGCTTAATAACATAATGTTCTTATTTTAAAGGTTACTTAAATTCATCTGTCTAAGTCCTTGCAAATATCAGACCAATGTCGGCGGATGCGAAAATTATTTTCGGTAGTCCGCCAATTCGTCAGCCTGGAACTTGCGGATGAAGTTGAAATGCTTTTCGACTTCGGCCTCGGCGTAATTGACGTAAACCCGTGCAGATTGGGCGAATAACTCCGGCGCCTTCGTCGCGTCCTGAATCAGGAGGTGCGACATGATATTTACGGCAGCCATCTCCATCAGGCGGCGGGCAACGAAGTCCTGCAATTCCTGATTCTGAGCTTCTTTGACGGCATTTGTGCAGGCCTCGAACTTGCGCGTCATCTCTTTCACGCGGTTCATGAGTTCCTCCATTTCGGGGGCACACGGGATAGCCTCGTAGTCGTGGAGCGTGGCGGCGTAAGCCCCGTTCGTAACGTAGCGGATAGCGGCAACCGTCTGCAACTGAGTAGTTCCCTCGTAGATGCTCGTGATGCGGGCGTCGCGGTAGATGCGCTGGCAGGCGTATTCCATCATGAAGCCCGAACCGCCGTGAACCTGGATGCAGTCGTAGGCATTCTGGTTGGCATATTCCGAGTTCATTCCTTTGGCAAGCGGGGTGAAGCTGTCTGCTAATTTGGCATACAATTTCTGTTCCTTGCGCTCCTCGGGTGTCAGTTTGCGCTCGCGGGCGATGTCGTCCAGGGCCTTGTAGATATCGACGTAGCGTGCCGTCTGGTAGAGGAGGGCGCGGCCGGCATCCAATTTTGCCTTGATGGTTGCCAACATGTCATAGACTGCCGGGAATTCGATAATCGCCTTGCCGAACTGCTTGCGCTCCTTGGCATACGCCAGCGCTTCGTTGTAGGCAGCCTGGCTCAGGCCGACCGACTGGGCAGCGATGCCGAGGCGGGCACCGTTCATCAGCGCCATCACATATTTAATCAAGCCCAACTTGCGGTCGCCGCAAAGTTCAGCCTTCGCATTCTTGTAAACCAATTCGCAGGTGGGCGAGCCGTGGATACCGAGCTTGTTCTCAATACGGCGGACATTCACGCCCCCGTCGCGTTTGTCGTAGATAAACATGGAGAGGCCACGACCGTCGCGCGTCCCTTCTTCCGAGCGGGCGAGGACGAGATGCAAGTCCGCGTCGCCGTTGGTGATGAAACGCTTCACACCGTTCAGACGCCAGCAGTTGTTCGCCTCGTCGTAGGTCGCTTTCAGCATGACGCTCTGGAGGTCGGAGCCGGCATCCGGCTCGGTCAAGTCCATCGACATCGTTTCGCCGGCGCAGATACGCGCGATGAAGCGGCTGTGCTGATCTTCGTTGCCAAATTCGTACAAGGTCTCGATACAATCCTGCAACGACCATATATTTCCGAAACCTGCATCGGCAGCGGCGACGATTTCGGCACACATCGTGTAAGGAGTAATCGGGAAATTCAGACCACCGAAGCGGCGCGGCATCGTCATGCCGTTCAGTCCGGCCTTCACCATCGCGTCGAGGTTAGCCTTCGTGCCCGAAGCATATTCCACGCGGCCGTTGGCGCAGTGCGGACCTTCCTCGTCCACACCCTCGGCGTTGGCAGCAATGACATCGGCGGTAATTTCGCCCGTTATTTCCAATACTTTGTCGTATGAATCCAGCGCGTCGGCATAGTCCTGCGGTGCGTAGTCATACTCATCTTTGTCTCTGTAGTCGCGTTCTTTCAACTGACAGATGCGCTCCATCATCGGGTTGTTGAGGTGGAAGCGCAGTTCGGGAATATCACTATAATAGTTTGCCATGATTACTTGCTATTCTTTTTATAATACTTAATCATCTTCGGAATCACTTCCTCGACCGTTCCGTTAATCACATAATCCGCAATCGCGTTGATAGGCGCGTTCGGGTCGCTGTTCACCGATATGATGATGCCTGCGTCCTGCATCCCGGCAATATGCTGGATTTGCCCTGAGATACCGCACGCGATGTAGAGCTTCGGACGAACCGTTACGCCCGTCTGCCCAATCTGCCGGTCGTGTTCGCAGAATCCGGCATCGACAGCGGCGCGGCTGGCGCCTACTTCGCCATGCAACTCCTTCGCTAACTCGTACAACATATCGAAATTCTCCTTCGAGCCCATGCCGTAGCCGCCGGCGATGACTATCGGAGCACCTTTCAGGTTGTGCTTGGCCTTCTCGACGTGGTGGTCGATGACTTTCACCACATATTCGGTCTCCGGCACATATTTCGCTACGTCGTGGCGGATGATTTCGCCCTGGTAGTTTGCATCGAGGATTTCCTTCTTCATCACACCCTCGCGCACAGTCGCCATCTGCGGACGATGCTCCGGATTGATGATGGTAGCCACGATATTCCCGCCGAAAGCCGGACGGATTTGGTAGAGCAGATTCTCGTAAGTCTTCCCGGCACGCTTGTCTTCGTGCGGTCCGATTTCCAACGCCGTACAGTCGGCCGTCAAGCCGCTGGTCAGGGCCGAGGATACACGCGGACCGAGGTCGCGCCCGATAACCGTCGCCCCCATCAGGCAAATCTGCGGTTTCTCTTCCTTGAACAAGTTAATCAAAATGGATGCGTGCGGCAGGGAAGTATAGGGGAACAACCCCGGCGCGTCGAAAACGTGCACCTTGTCCACGCCGTAGGGCAGGATTTGCTTTTCCACGCCCTCCAAACCGCTGCCCGCCACGATTGCCTCGAGCTGGCAGCCCAGCTGGTTCGCCAGCTTGCGTCCTTTGGTGAGCAATTCCAAACTTACGTCGGCCACTGTCGTGCCTTCAAGTTCACAATATACAAATACGTTGTTCATAAATCTTCGTTTTTTCTATTTTGACAACCTGTTAATTACCCAATCGTATGGTTCGCCAGCAGTTCGACCATCAATCCCTCGACGTCGGCATCCGAGCCGCTCAGCGTCTTGCTCTCCTTGGCCTGGAAGACGATGTTCTGGATGGCTTTCACCTTCGTCGGCGAGCCTGCCAGACCGCACTGGCTCAAATCGCCATCGACGTCAGCCACGCTCCATTCCTGGATATTCAGGTACGGGCGCTTCTCGTACAACTCGGCATGAGCCACTTCCGCCGGACGTTCCTGTTTGCCCAGCGCATACTTGTATTTCATCACCAGCTTGGCGTTGCGCGGGCGGCAAGGAGCTGCCGAGCCATTGACCGTCAGGACAACGGGCAGCGGAGCCTCTACGGTTTCCACACCGCCGTCGATGTGCCGCTTCACCGTGATTCGGCGAGCCGATTCATCGACGTTGAGCACCTCTTCGGCATACGTAACTTGCGGCAGACCCAGCTTTTCGGCCACCTGCGGACCAACCTGAGCCGTATCGCCATCGATAGCCTGGCGACCGCCAACAATCAAATCATAATCACCAATCTTGCGGATTGCCGTAGCCAGTGCGTAGGAGGTAGCCAACGTGTCGGCGCCGGCAAAAGCACGGTCGGTCAGCAAGTAACCGTTGTCTGCACCACGATACAGGCCTTCGCGGATGATTTCGGCTGCGCGGCCGGGGCCCATCGTGAGGACCGTAACCGTCGAACCGGGATGAGCATCCTTCAGGCGCAGGGCCTGTTCCAAAGCGTTCAAGTCTTCCGGGTTGAAAATGGCGGGCAGCGCCGAGCGATTCACCGTACCCTCGGCGGTCATCGCATCCTTTCCCACATTGCGCGTGTCCGGGACTTGTTTTGCTAAAACAATAATTCTCAAACTCATTTTTTTATAGAATATTAGATTTGTATTTTCGTTTTTCAGTGCAAAAGTAATCAAATGTTCCCAAAAAGGACACGGATTGAGGGGGGAATCCCTCCGACGACAGTGCATTTTTTCGCCGGGAAGCCCTGTCGTCGTCGGCGACGGCGCGTTTTTTCGTCAGGAAGGCCTGTCGTCGGCGACGACGATGCGTTTTTTTGCCAGGAAGCACTTTCGTCGTCGGCGACGGCGCGTTTTTTCGTCAGGAAGGCCTGTCGTCGGCGACGACGATGCGTTTTTTTGCCAGGAAGCTTTCGTCGGCGACGACAGTGCGTTTTTTCGTCAGGAAGCCCTGTCGTCGGCGACGACGATGCGTTTTTTCGCCAGGAAGCACTTTCGTCGTCGACGACAGTGCGTTTTTTCTCCAGGACGGCCTGTCGTCGGCGACAACAGAGCATTTTTTCGCCAACACGCACTGTCGTCGCTGCAACCGGAGCTTTTTTTCCAGAAAAAGCCGAAATTGCAGTGCATCCAGCGCGTTTTTCCCAGAAAAAGCCAAAATTGCAATGCAACCGGAGCTTTTTCCCGCCAGGAAGCTCCGTCTGCAAGTTTTTCCTATACATTATATAATATAGGGCTACTCATCTTCGAGCAAACGGATGCCCTGCGGCTCGAGGCGGATGCGTTGCTGCTTGTAGAGCGCGCCGACAGCCTGCTTGAAGGCCTTCTTGCTGCACCGGAAGAGGGCGTAAATCACCTCGGGGTCGCTCTTGTCGTGGACGGCGAGGTAGCCGTGGTTGGTCCGGAGCGCGTCGAGGATGGTTTTGGCCACGCCATCGACTTTTTGATAGCCCAAGGGGGCGAGGGAGAGGTCGATTTTGTCATCGTCGCGCACCTCCTTGACGTATGCCTTCAGTCGTTCGCCTTTTTCGAGGCGTTGGAAGACCTCGTTGCGGTAAATCATACCCCAGTGGCGGTTGTTGACGATGACGCGGTAGCCGATTTCCGTCTCGTCGGCGACGAGGACATCGACTTCCTCGTTCTGCCGGTATTCGGGGGGCACGTTGTCGAGGAACTTGTCGATCCGCGCCGAGGCCATGATGCGTTTCGTGAGCGGGTCGAGGCGGACATAGACCAGATACCATCGGCCCTCGTGCATGCGGAGCTTCTGTTCCTTGAAGGGGACGAGGAGGTCCTTCATCAAGCCCCAGTCGAGGAAGGCACCCGTCTCGTTCACCGCCTTGACGAGCATGAACTGGAACTCGCCGACGGTGGCGCGGGGGCGGAGGGTGGTGGCGATGAGCCGTCCCTCGTTGTCGTGATAGATGAAGACCTCGATATCGTCGCCCGGCTTGAGACCGTCGGGGACATAGCGCGTGGGGAGGAGGATTTCCCGCCCGTCGCCGCCGTCGAGGAAGGCGCCGAAGTCGCGCATTTTGATAACTTTCAGAGTGTTGTAATTTCCTATATTTAGCATGGGAAGAAGTTTTTGCAAAGGTAGGGAGAAAAAACGAAAAGACGAGGCGGATTTATTTTTTCTTGCCGTGCAGCAATATCGGGAGAAGTGCATCGTTAAAAATGTGCGAGGGAAAAACGGAAATATTCCTCGTGAATCGTTAAAAAGCCCTATATTTGCAACCTGTTTTGATAATAGTAGAAGTATGATGAAATATTGCTGGTTATTTTTTGTGTTAATCATCATGGCGGCAAGCTCGTGCTCGGTGCCGAAAGATGTAACCTATCTGCAAGGCTTGGATTCTTTGACGCCGGAACAGAAAGAGATGATGAACCGGAGTTACGAATCCCGAATCTGCCCGGATGACCAATTGTCGATAACCGTTACGGCTTCCGACCCGACGGTAACTACCCCGTTCAATCCCCCGGTTTATTCCTATGCAGGGGCGGGAGAGCAGGCGACCATATCCTCCCCGGCGATGTACACCTATTTGGTGGATGCGGACGGCTACATTAATTTCCCGGTGTTGGGGCGTCTGAAAGTGGCAGGCCTGACGAAGCAGGAATTGGCCGGGATGATGCAAGAGAAGCTGAAGTCCTATGTCGAAGAGCCGCTGGTGAACATACAGATAACCAACTTCCGGGTAACGGTCTTGGGCGAAGTGAACCGGCCGACGGTCTTTACGGTAAAGAGCGACCGGATATCCATTTTGGATGCCTTGGGCTTTGCGGGCGACGTAACCATCAATGCCGATAGGAAGAATATCCTGCTGATTCGTGATAATAACGGGAAAAAAGAATACGCCCACTTGGATTTGACAAGCGCGGAGCTGCTGGCTTCCCCTTATTTCTATTTGCAACAGAATGATGTGGTTTATGTGGAGCCGAACGATGCGAAGAAACGGAACTCGCGGTATAGCCAGGCGCAGTCGTTTAATGTGTCGTTGTTCTCGGCAGCGTTGAGTGCCATTTCCATTATTACATCTATGGTTATTACAATCGTTAATTTAAAGAAGAATTAATTCGCCGGTATGGATACGAAAGAGAAAGACGAGGAAGTAATCGGGTTGAAGCATATCATCATCTATTATCTGAAGCATTGGAAATTATTCCTGTATGCCGGATTGTTTACGTTGATTCCGGCAATCCTTTATCTGATATATTATCCGAAGACATACGAGATGATGGCCCGAATCAAGGTGCAAGACGATATGGAGATGGGTTCCGGGAATGCCTCTTTGGGTGATGCCGCCGGACTGATGAAGTCTTTCGGGTTGAATCCCTCCAGTGGACCGGGAATTAATATTGATGACGAGCAGGCAGTGCTGGGGTCGCATGATTTGCTGACGAAAGTCGTTACCCGTTTGGGATTGAATGTAACTTATGTGAAACCATTTACGTGGGGCTATGAAATGTATGAGAACCTCCCGTTCACTTTGACTCCAGACCCAAAGACCCAGCGGGAACAAGACCGGACGGTGGAATTTGTGGTGAAAGCCGATGCCAACGGACGCTTATCGGTGAAGGCAGAGGCTTCGGATGAGGAGTTTCGGTTCGAGCCGGCCACTTTGCCAGCTACTTTGGCGGTCGGGGAGGATGTCTTCGTGTTGAATTATGGGCCGGCATTCCAGCAAGGACAAAAAGAAAAGCTATATATCACGGCACGACCGGCCGGATGGGTGGCTGATGATTTGGCTGATGCGTTGATGGTGGATACATATTCGGATAATTCTAATGTCTTGGAGTTTGTGTATGAAGATTATGAACGGCAACGGGGAAAAGATATACTCAATACCGTTATAGCGGAATATAACTTGCAAGCAGATTCTATTAAAGACGTGGATGCTTCGAAAAGTGTCGCTTTTCTGGAGAAACGGATAGAGACAGTTGTCGCAGACCTCTCGAAGGTGGAGCGTTTGATAGAAGATTATAAAATCCAGAATAAAATGACGGACTTGGAGTACGACGTACAGTTTTATGTCGAGCAGATGAAGGATTTGCAGACTAAAATCATTGAGTTGGAGACACAAATCCAGTCTGTCAAGTTTATGGAAGACTTTGTGAACGACCCGTCGAATAAATATAATCTAATCCCAGTCCTGATGAATGTCCAGGAAGGAGAAAAGGGCGGTTCTATCACAACCTACAACGAAGCCTTGATAGAACGTCAGCGGATGCTTCGTAACTCCAAAGAAGATAACCCCCTTTTGATAACGATGGACAAGCAGCTGGATAAGATGCGCGAAAGTGTTTGCCTGACTATCCGAAATGCGAAGGCGACTTTGGATATCGCTTTGGCTGATATCAAAAAGAAAGAAGGCGACTTGTTGAGCAAGATGGGCAGTGTCCCTACGCAGGAACGAACCTATTTGGATTACAAGCGTCAGCAGGAAATATATCAAGGCGTTTATTTAGTCCTTTTGCAAAAGCGGGAAGAAGAGATGTTGAAGATAGGGCGGGATATGAACCGTGGCTTGGTGATTGATGCCGCTTTCTCAAAGAGCTTGCCCATTGCCCCACGGAAATTGTATGCGGCTATTGCGATGGTGCTGTTTACAATCGCAGTCCCGGTCGGCTATTTGTTTGTAAAAGAGCAATACTTGTCTTTGAAAGAGGCTTATCTGAAAGAAAGAGACAGGCAGCCTTCTAAATAATACGCATTAAACGATGGATACAGATATTTATGTGTGTTCAAAGCCCCTGCAATATTTCAACATTCGGAATATCGGTTGGACTCTGGGAGAATCTCGCCGGGTGTTGGCTATCTTGGGTTTTTTCGTCAATGCGCAAACGTTTTATCAGCGAGTTAAGGCTTTAGACCAGACGTGGAATGAGGTTCTTTATTTTGAGACTCAATATGCGTTCGATCGTTATCTCTTTCTTCATCCGGCACGTAGGCTCTTTGTCGAGGTAGATAAATCTTTTGTTTACGGAATCTTTGGCCAGCTTCGTCGTTTTCGGGAAATGTACATGTTTGAAGAGGGCTTTGGCAGTTACCGCCGCGACCGTTTCGATGATTCCCAGGGTTTGAAGCGTTGGATAAATCGCTGTACTGGAGTTGGCAAGCATGTGGGTTTCTCGTCATTCTTGACAGGACAGTATCTTTATTTGCCAGACTTATATCGCCAGCAATTTCCTGGCTATGACAAGAAGTTGCTTTCGTTTGAAAAGCCTTTTCTTGCGCATTTGCGGGAAGAATTGCCTTATTTCCTAAAGTTGTCAGATGGATACGAAACCTTTCTTTCACTGAGGGAGAAGCGAATAGCCATTTATCTGACAAGCCATCTTATTAATGAGCATATTTTGCATCAAATAAAGCAGGATAAGGATGCTTTTGATTTGGTTTACGTCAAACCGCATCCTCATATCCGGGACTTTCAGGCATTTGAATCATCCGGTGTGGCCGTTATCCACTCGAACCTCATGCTTGAATTCCTGTTAATGCTTTTGCTGGAAAATGGAAACCATCTGACGCTTTATCACGAGAATAGTACGGCGGTCATCTGGTTTCAGCACGAAGTAGAGAGTCGTAATATGGGCGAGCCTTTCAAGGAATATGATATCGTAGCGTCCTATATCCGTAGTCATCAAGAAGGCTCTTTTTTTGCAGGACATCCCTGCAGGCTCGTGCAGGATACCTCTGCAGGCTCGTGCAGGACATCCCTGCAGGCTCGTGCAGGGCTTCCCTGCTAACCCGTGCAGGACGTCCCTGCAAGCTCGTGCGGCAGTTGCTTTCAACCCGGCATGGCATGTTTTGGGAGAAATATCCCATGTTTTACGGGCAATGTCGGATATTTTCCAAGAAAAGACGGTGTTTTTTCCGTACTTTTCCGTAAGTTTGCGAGAAATATCAGTAGAATTAAAATAGTAGTGAAATGTTGAACGATAAATCTGTTTTGATAACCGGTGGAACTGGTTCTTTTGGAAAGAAATTTGTGGAGACGATACTACGGGATTATCCTCGTGTGAAGCGGATAGTTATCTATTCGCGTGATGAGTTGAAACAATTTGAAATGAAGCAGAAGTATCCGGCTTTGTCCTATCCCCAGCTCCGTTTCTTCATTGGCGACGTGCGTGATGGAGAACGCTTGAAGCGTGCATGTGAGGGTATCGACGTGATTATCCATGCAGCGGCAATCAAGCAGGTGGATACCGCAGAGTATAATCCGGACGAGTGTATCAAGACGAATGTTCACGGTGCACAGAATGTGATTAACGCCGCGCTACAGTCGGGCGTGAAACATGTAGTAGCCTTATCGACAGACAAAGCGTGTGCTCCAATTAATCTTTATGGAGCAACGAAGCTGACTTCGGATAAGTTGTTCGTGGCGGCAAACAATATCAGCGGGTCGCGAGATATTAAGTTTTCGGTTGTGCGCTATGGAAATGTGATGGGGTCGCGTGGTTCCGTGATTCCTTTCTTTATCAATAAACGCGATTCCGGCGCGAAGGAACTTCCGATTACGGATATGCGCATGACACGGTTCAATATTTCGCTGGAAGCTGGTGTTGCGCTTGTGATGTTTGCCATTGGTCATCATTTGGGCGGTGAAATTTTTATTCCCAAGATACCTTCTTATCATATTGTCGATGTGGCCAAAGCGATTGCTCCTAACTTACCTTTGGTGGAAGTTGGCATTCGTCCGGGTGAAAAGTTGCATGAGGAGATGATAACCGTTACTGATGCGATGAATACCATAGACCTCGGGCCATATTACGCTATCCTTCCGTCAGTAGCCTTCAACCATCAGTATGAAGATTACATCAAGCATCACCATGCTGTAAAGGTTCCTGAAGGATTCCATTATAGTTCAGATAAGAATACGCAGTGGGAAACCGTTGAGTCCATGCGTGAGAATATAAAGAAATACGTTGATCCTAATTTTGTCGTAAAATGATAACGAAGCCTATACCATACGGTCATCAGCACATTACAGATGAAGATATTCAAGCTGTAGTGGAGACTTTGAAGTCAGACTACTTGACTCAAGGACCGAAAATAGCAGAGTTCGAACATGCGTTCGCTGATTATGTCGGTGCTAAATATGCGGTTGCCGTGAATAATGCTACCGCTGGCCTGCATCTGGGTGCTATTGCCCTCGGCGTTAAGCCTGGAAGCAAAGTTATCGTTACTCCGCTGACCTTCGCCTCATCTGCGAACTGCGTACGTTTTTGTGGCGGCGATGTCGTGTTCTGTGATATTGATAAAGATACCTATTTGTTGGATATCGATAAGGTAGAAACTTTGTTGCGTAAGACTCCCAAGGGTACATATCAGGGAATTATCCCGGTGGACTTCGCTGGTTATCCTGTAGATTTGGAGAAATTCCGTCGCTTGGCAGATGAGTACGGACTTTGGATCATGGAAGACGCTTGTCATGCCCCCGGCGGCTATTTTGTCGATTCCAACGGTGAAAAACAGTTGTGCGGCAACGGACAATTTGCCAATGTTTCCGTTTTTTCCTTCCACCCGGTCAAACATATTGCCACCGGCGAAGGAGGCATGGTAACGACAAACGACAAGTCCCTATTCGAGAAGGTTTCTTTCTACCGGACGCACGGCATCACCAAAGATTCAGCCTTGCTTCATAAGAACGACGGCGGCTGGTACTATGAAATGCAAGATTTAGGTTACAACTACCGTCTCACTGACTTTCAAGCAGCCCTCGGAGTGTCTCAGTTGAAGCGCGCCTCCTCAAATTTGGCCAAAAGACAGGAGATCGCACGCCGCTACAACGCTGCGTTTGCCGAAATCGATGGGATTCGCACGCCCTTCTTGTCTCCGTCGGCCTATCATGCCTATCATCTTTACGTCATACAGGTAGCGGACCGCGCAGGACTATACAATTACCTGCGCGAGCACCAAATTTACGCCCAAGTTCATTACGTGCCCCTCCACTTGATGCCATATTACAGTGCGTTTGGTTATCGGAAGGGTGATTTCCCCGTCGTGGAGGAATATTATGACCACTGCCTGAGCCTCCCCATGTTTCCGACGCTCTCGGAAGAGGAGCAGCAGTATGTCATTGACACAGTGTTGGAGTTTGTTTCTTAGTCGTAGCTTGATTATGGGTCTTTGTCCGTCGAAAACGCCTCTTGTCAGCATTGTAATCCCTGTTTTTAACGTGGAGAAGTATCTTCGCAAGTGTCTGGATTCCCTTCTTCAGCAAACATTGCATGATATCGAGATTGTTTGCGTGAATGATTGCTCTACAGACACCTCCCGCGAGATATTAAGTCATTATGCGCAGCTGGACGAGCGTATCTGCATCATCGATTTGCCCGAAAATCGCAAGCAAGGCGGCGCTCGTAACGCCGGAATACGTCATTCGCACGCTCCTTTCATCACTTTCGTCGATAGCGACGACTGGATTGAGCCTACAATGTGTGAATGTTTGTACGCAAATGCCCTCGCGCACGATGCGGACTGGGTCTGCAGCGACTACTTCGTCTATAATTCGCCCGACGATTGCCAGCGGCAGCTCAACGGACACCCTTCGTGGTTCGATTTACCCCGCGACGAGCGCAACAAGTCCTTCCTTTTGGGAAACATCCGCTACGTGTCGGCCCTCTACAGCCGTTCGTTGTTCGTGGATAACGACTTGTTCTTCCCCGAACACCTCCAGTACGAAGACAATGCCGTAGTTACAGCCCTGTATCTTGCCTCCCGCAAGGCCGTGAAGGTAGATGCAGCCTTCTACTACTACCGTTGCAACAATACATCGACCACCCGCAGCCTCAACAACTACCGTTTTTTCGATCGATTGGAGACTTCGCGCCTCTTTCTCGACAATATGCGGCGGCTGGGCTTCTTCGCACGCTATCAAGCGGAGGTCGAATTCCGTTTTATACAACTTTTCTACGTGAATACGGTCATGGTCGCCCTTTCCCAGTTTGTCCCACCCGAACGAGCCTATATCGAACGGGTAGCCCGGGAGATGCAGCAGCTCATGCCCCGTTTCCGGCAGAATCCATACTATCGTAAGCGTGTCTCTTGGCGGACGCGCTTTCTTTTATCCGTCATCTCGCTGCATACCGGTCTCGGTATCGCGATTTACCGGACTTGCAAGTTTGTTTCACATTAAAAATTCCCTCATGACACGTAATCTTGCCATCATTCCCGCCCGCGGCGGCAGTAAACGCATACCCCGCAAGAACATCCTGCCCTTCGCAGGCAAGCCGATATTACTCTACTCCATCGAAGCGGCCAAAAACTCCGGTTTATTCCAAGATGTCATGGTCTCGACGGACGATGAAGAGATACGAAACCTCGCCGTCAGCGCCGGAGCCTCCGTCCCCTTCCTTCGGTCGTCTGCCACGGCAAACGACTACGCTCCGCTCGTCGATGTCCTCCTCGAGGTCGTCGGCAAGTACCGGGAAACGGGCGTTTCTTACGACAATATCTGCTGCATCTTGCCAACCGCGCCCTTGATTGACGACTCGGACATCCGCCGGGCATACGATGTCTTGCAACAATCGTCGTTCGACTCCGTCTGCCCGGTCGTCGCTTTCTCTTATCCCATACTCCGCGCGCTGCAACTCGACGAAAACGGCCGTTTATCCATGCACTGGCCCCAGCATCGTCATGCTCGCAGCCAGGATTTGCCCACTTTCTACCATGATAGTGGTACTTTTTACTGGATTCGAACCGCCGCCCTCCTTGCAGAAAGGCAGATTTTCACGACGAACGGTACCGGTATCGTCGTAGATGAGCGTCGCGTCCAGGATATCGATACTCCCGCCGACTGGAGTATAGCCGAACTGAAGTTTAAGTTAATCCACGATTCATAATGTCCTATGAAACTTTATATTTTAACCGAAGGTTTCGCCTTCACCGGTTACGGTCATGTTGCGAGATGCCTTGCCATCGCGAAGAGTTTCCGTAATCTCGGTATCGAGGTAACTTTCATCGTGAACGGCGACGAAAATGTCCGGAGCCAGCTGCACGACTTCCCGCTCATAGCCTCTGATTGGCCGCGAGAATATCCTGCACTGCAACGGCACCTTTCCGTCGCCGATTTTTTATTGGTTGATTCCTACCTTGCCCCCAAAAACGTCTATGACGACCTTGCCGCCCGCGTCCCGATGGCCATTTTCATCGACGATTACAACAGATTGGACTACCCGGCGGGCATCATCGTCAACGGAACAGTCGGTGCAGAGGCGATTCCCTACGATTTCAAGCCGCGAAGGCTCTACCTCCTCGGCGGGGACTTCGTGATTCTCCGCGACGCCTTCAAGCACCTCCCCAGACGGTCGGAAATTTCGGAGGAGATTACTCGCGTCCTTGTTACCTTCGGCGGTACGGATCCATTGAACGTAACGCCGCGTGTTTTACGTCTCCTGACGACGTTTTTCCCCACTTGGGAGAAGACAGTGGTCCTCGGCGCCGCGTTTTCGGACGTCCGTACCGTCGAAAGTCTTGCCGATAGCCGGACGAAGCTCCTCCGCAACCTGACGGCCGACGAAATGCGCGACGCGATGATGACTTGCGACCTCGCCATCTCCGCCGCCGGACAGACAATCAACGAACTCGCCGCTACAGGTCTCCCTTCCGTCGTGTTTAAGGTCGCCGGTAACCAAACATATAACATCGCGGGATGGAAGAAGTATGGTTTCATCGATGCGTACCTGGATGCCACGGCCGAATGGGACGACTCGCAGCTCTGCGATGCCCTCCGTTCGCTCGCTTCCGCCGACGTGCGCCGCCGCATGTCCCTTCGCGGCCAAGAATCCATGGACGGGTGCGGCCCCGACCGCCTCGCGAAGCGCGTTCTCCGCCTGTTCGCCATCGAGCAGTTGTCTCTGCGCCCTGCGGCCGACGAGGATGCAAGCCGCCTCTTCGAACTTGCGAACGACGCCCTTGTCCGGCAGAACTCCTTCTCCACGAAAACAATCGCGTGGGACGAGCACCGCGCCTGGTTCGCCCGCCTGCTCGCCGACGAAGGCCGCCGGCTCTACGTCTTCTTCGTGAAAAACGAATTTCTGGGGCAGGTGCGCTTCGATTCCGACGGCTGGCGCGATGCGGTCATCAGCATCAGCCTCGCATCTGCGTTCCGCGGCTGGGGCTTGGCGAGCGTAGTCCTGCAGAAGGCCGTCGCCGCCATACGCCACGAACACGCTGCCTTGCAGCATATCAACGCTTATGTCAAACCCGCGAACGTCGCCTCGCGCCTCGCCTTCGAAAAAGCCGGCTTCCGTCCGGCGGAATGCGAGCGGGCGGATTCGCTCAAATTCATTTACTCGTATGCCTGAAAATTTATTCCAACAGTTTGCAATCGACGATTGCAACTCGACACGCACCTTCATCATCGCGGAATTGTCCGCCAACCACGGGGGAAGTCTCGAGACCGCCGTGCAAACCCTGCACGCAGCCGCGCAAGCCGGCGCCGACGCCGTCAAAATACAGACCTACACGCCGGATACCATCACCATCGACTGCGACAAGCCTTGGTTCCGCATCAAGCAGGGTACGCTCTGGGACGGAACCAACTTGTACGACCTCTACCGCACGGCGTACACCCCCTGGGAGTGGTTGCCCGCCCTCAAGCAGGCAGCGAAGGACGCAGGCGTCGTCTTGTTCTCGTCCCCCTTCGATAAAACGTCCGTCGATTACCTTGCGCAGCACGACATGCCCGCTTACAAGGTCGCAAGTTTCGAGATTACCGACATCCCCTTGATAGAATACATCGCAGCTCAGGGCAAGCCGGTCATCATCTCCACGGGAATCGCCTGCGAAGACGAGATACACGAGGCCCTTGCGGCCTGTCGCCGCCAGCAGAACCCGCATGTAGCCCTGCTGAAATGCACCTCCGCCTATCCGGCACCCATCGAGGAGGCGAACCTGCGCACCCTCGCCGATATGCGGTCGCGCTTCGGCGTGCCGGTGGGTATTTCCGACCATACTTTGTCGTCCACCGTCGCGCTGACGTCCGTCGCTCTCGGCGCGCGCATAGTCGAGAAGCATTTCATACTCAATCGCGCGATAGGCGGACCGGATGCTGCCTTCTCGATGGAGGCCGACGAGTTTCGGCGTATGGTTGCGACGATACGCGACGTCGAAAAAGCCCTCGGACGGGTTACCTACGACCTCTCACCGGCTGTCCGACGCAATCGGAAGTTCGCCCGCTCGCTGTTTGTCGTCGAAAACCTCCGCGCCGGCGACATACTGACCGACAAGAACGTCCGTTCAATCCGCCCCGCCGACGGGTTGGCCCCCAAATACCTGCCGCAGGTCCTCGGACACCGCGTGAACCGCGACATCGAGCGAGGCGAGCCGCTGAAAATGGAATACATCGATTAAAATCCCTAAATACAATGTCATGAAGAACTATTTATTATTTTTACTAATTCCGTTCGTCTTCGCCGCCAACTCGTGCGCCCAAGACGACCCTTTTTTGGATGAAATCGAGAACCCGAGCATCCTCCGCTCGTCGGAAATCGTCGTCAGCGACAGCCATCTCGCCTTCACGTCCATAACCGGCACCGCAGACCGCAGCCGGATAGTCCTCACCTACCGTTCGGGGAGCGAACACGCCAGCTTCGACGGCCGCATCTTGCAGATAACAAGCAACAACCGTGGCCGCTCGTGGAGCAGCCCCATAGAAATCTACAGCGCCGACGGCAAGGACGCGCGCGACCCCCAGTTGTTCGCTGTTTCCGACAGCGAGCTGCTCTGCCGCTTCTTCGAACGCGAGTCGGAGGCCGTATCGCACGTGAAGGTGCTCCGAAGCAAGAATTTCGGACGGACTTACGACGGTACGTCCACCCTCCCGTTCCCGACGGCGAGCGAAACCTTCGCCGCAGCTCGTGGAAATATGGTGATGGTGGACGGCATCATCTATACAATCTGTTATAATCGCTGGGCGCAGGCCTGGCTCGTCGCTTCGGACGACCATGGACGGACGTGGCGCAACGTCTCCTGGGTGGATGAGGCCCTCGGCACCCAACAAAGCCCGTACCCGCGCTTCAACGAGGCTTCGCTCGGCTACATCGACGGGATGCTCTACTGCGTGGCCCGGACGAACGTCGAAGATGGCAACATGCTCATCGGCGAAAGCCCGGATTTGGGCGCGACGTGGACTTGGATGTATCTGCCGATACGCGGACACGCGCCGTCGCTCACTCCGCACGATGGAGGTTTCATCCTGACCTATCGATTAGTCAATTCCGCGACGGAGACTTACGATTTTCAGCTTGCATTCATCAAAAACGGCGACCTGAGTGGTGAACCCGTCTCGTTGTTCACCAGCCTCTCCTTCGATATCGGTTATGGCGACGTGCTGACGATGGAACGCAGCTTCCTGGTATGTTGTTATCAGCCGAATAAGATAAAATGTTATGAGATTGGTTATGATATTTTCAAGTAATCGGTAAGACAGCCGGCAAGGGCCGACCGGAATCGCTCGTTTTTGATAGGTTCCGGCGGCGCTTGCCGGTATTTTTTTCTTCTTTCATCAGATGTAAAACCACACCGACACACCTTTTGAAAACAAAGCCGACCTGTATTAAAACAAGTTATTTCCGTAAACATTTGGTTACAATCTGCGTTTCAGCATATACCCGTTTTTTACTGAAAAATAGGGCTTTTTAGTCTGCAAGTCCAAATTCGCAACCTACAATGAGTACTTGTAGCCTTGCAAGTCCATTTTGTAGGACGTTTATTTACAAAAAATCGGAATAGTTATCACAAACGTACGTTTATTAACGTATGGAGTAAAGAAAGTTAATTCCGAAGGATGAAATAGGGGATATGCGATGATGTAAGTCCTTGTCTTAAATGAAAAAATGGACTTGTAGGAAGGAATATAAAAAAAATCCCCTGATTCCGGGACCGGCAGGCTATCGTCAGCCCATTTTCGGAATCAGGGGATATCTTGTAGTATGACGTATGCTAATTTTCGCCCTTCGACGTAAACGACTTGACACGGAAGCGGTTTTTGTAGAAGAAATGCCAGAAGCTGCGGAGGTGGATGTAGGTTTTTTTGTTGAAATGCATGCTGCTGCGCTGATGCACGTGGGTCATCGCGGACGTCGGAAGGTAGATGACCGGGTGCCCCGACTGCCAGCAGCGGTAGCAGAGGTCCATGTCCTCGACATAGAGGAAGAAACCCTCGTCGAAGCCCGCGAGTTGGCGGTAGAGTGTGCTCGGTATGAGGAAAGAGGCGCCCATGCACCAGTCGATGGGTGTCGGCCGGTCGTGGGGGAGGTCTTTCAGGAGGTAGGACTGTACTTGTCGGTCGTCGGAGCTATCGTCGCCGCGTGTAAGTATGCGGCTGAGGAGTATCCGGAGAGTCGGGAAGCGACGGACGGAGAATTGCAGCGAGCCGTCGGGATTCTCGAGGCGCGGGGCGACGATTCCCGCCTCGGCATGGGACTCGAGGAAGCGATGCAGGCCGTCGATGGCTCCCGGCGACAAGATGATGTCGGGATTGAGGATGAGAATATATTTTCCGGAGGCTTGCGCGGCGCCGATGTTGTTGTTTCGGGCGAAGCCGAAGGGATGCTCGTTGCGGATGAGGCGGATTTCCGGATAATGGTCGCGGACGAACTCGAAACTGCCGTCTGTCGAGCAATTATCGACGATAATCGTCTCGAAAGTAGCCTTCGGCATACCTTCTCCATAGAGTGAACGGAGCATTTCGCGTATAAACGGGAGATGGTTCATGACCACCGTGATGATAGAGATGTCAATCATGCGAAAATTAGTGTTTGTGATGTTGGGAATAGAGTTCGACGTACGTTTTTTGATAGTCGAGCGACATCCGGCGGGCGGTGTAGAAGTCGCTGAAGGTTTGTCGGATAGCATCCGATGCTTTTCGGTAATCGAGGGCGAGGAGTTGCTCGGCACGTCGGTATAAATCGTCGCGGTCGGTATTGTCGTAGATGAAAGCGACCGTCTGCGGGATGCGACGAAGCACTTCACGGTGCGAAGGGATGTCTGAAAGGAGCATGGGGAGACCTACAGTCATACTTTCGAGCAATGTATTGGCAAGACCCTCGACTTCAGAGGCGGATATGTAAAAATCAGCCGCGATAAGGTAGTCGTACACGTTACTTTGGAATCCCGGCATGAGAATCCGGTCGCTTGCATACGGGCGGAGGCCCTCCAGCAGCGGACCATCGCCCAGCATCACGATGCCGACATCCTCTCGCGGGAAGCGACGGAAAGCCTCGACGAGGAAAGCCGGTTTTTTCTCCGCAGAAAAGCGTCCGATGAAGATAAAGTACCGAACATCGTCGCGCAGACCTAACTTGCGGCGGAGGCGGAGGCGTTCGTCGGCGTCGCGAGGCCACAAGGGGAGTGAGCAGCCGTTGGGGATGCAGGGGATAGACCATCCCTCGTGCTGCAAGTATAGTTCGCCGACGCTTTCCGCGCATCCGATGGCGAGCGAGAGGTGTCTGGCGGCGAAATTATTGAGGAAGACGACGAGCCTGCCCTTGAATTCGCCGTACAAGACCCGTTGCTGCCTGCCCGGATAGATATGAACGGTGTACACCGTCAAGAATTTCTTGCGCAGGAGGTAAAGAATGTAGAGCGAACGGGGGCAGTGGGCGTGCACCATATCGGGCGCGACGGATTTCAAGCATCTGTAAGCCTCGCGGAACATGGCGACGGGCGAAGGCATCCTGTCGGGGAAGAGCAGGTGGATGCTGACGGGGAGGCGGCGGAAGTCGTCGAGGCGCGAGTTGGCTTTTTCGGGGATCAACGTGATGATGGAGACGTCAAAGCGGTCGAAATCCATGTACTGAATGATGTTGTACATGACATTGACCGGTCCTTCGTTGCACAAGGACGATACGAGGAAGCAGACTTTAATCATGATTTGATTTTTTGAGGACTAACAGCTTTGATTCCGATAAAACGAGGCCGAGGAGCATCATAATGAACAAGCCGCGATGGCTCGTGAAGGTTGCATCGGCAATATTCTCGATGAGGAAATAGCAAATTATCAGGAAAGGGATGACGAAGTGCTTGTCAGATAGGTTCCGCTTGTAGAATTTGAGGGCTTTCCCGAAGACAAACAGGAAAAAAAGCAAGTAGAGGACCACACCGACGATGCCGAATTGTGCCAAGCAGGGGTAGTAGGTGTCAGCGATGTAGCTATAGTTGTCTCTGCTGATCCCTTTTACGGACTCGATGCCGTACTTCTCATAAATTTCGGAGTAATGTGTCCCGGAGGAGAATGACGCGAAGCTGGCGAAGCCTGAACCGAAGGGCATGTAATCCTGAAATATCTCAAAAGCGGTCGTATATAACATGGCGCGGGCGAGAAAGTCGTCAGGAACGCTCTCGATTGATTGCCCGACACCGAAATATAGGACTAATTTTTGCCAACTTACGGCAATCATGGCTGCAATCCCAATGGCTGCGACCAACAATGTCTTGAAGTTTAAGCGCAAGTTGCAAATATAGCGGCTGAAGATGACTGCCGCCGCTCCGACAATGAAAAAACCGTAGAATTTGGCGCGCCCAGATAATAAACCGGTCGCCAACATGAGTAGGAAGATAGCTTTATCCTTCTTGCTGCCATCGCTGCAATACAAATAGAGCAAGGAACTCGACGTAACAATCGCCGCAAAATATGCCACGTGCCCGACCGTATATTTGAAGACTAAAAAGTTTGCTTGAGCCACTATCCCGATGCAGAGCATGGCTAACCAGATAACGAGGGAAGTATCTTTGAGTATCTTCTTTTGCGAAGCTGACCATTGAGGAACTAAGAAATAGACCGCGAAAAACGCCAAATAAGGCTTAAACTGTATAATAAAATCCGACACTATCGCCGCCTTCGAATTGCTGTGTATATATAAGGAATAGCACGCGTAAAAGATGAAGATGCCTATCACGCACAAAAAGGCTTTGTTTACATACCACCCTTCCGTCTTGAAAATCCCGTATATGAGCAAGACTAACAATAGCATCGCGCAAATCTCGTCGATGCCGTCGAAGCCGATGGTCCCATACAGGACTAAGCCGAAGATGTATGTAAAGACAAACAGGTTGTAAAATTGCTTGTTTATAAATTCTTGCACCATAATTATCCTCTGTTGTATGCCTTTTTCCCGCTTATTTTCCCCCGCAAAGATACGCTTATTTTCCAACTCCCGCATCTTTTCCGCGAATTTTACTACCTTTGCCCCGAACTCTAAATATTTTATGTATATGACTATTCTGATTATCATCGCCGTGGTCGCAGTCCTCGGCTTGTGGGCTGTCTCCATCTACAACCGTTTGGTTAAACTGAGAAATAACCGTGAGAATGCTTTTGCGGATATTGATGTCCAGCTCAAGCAGCGGCACGATTTGATTCCGCAACTCGTTGCTACGGTGAAGGGCTATGCCGCGCACGAGAAGGAGACGCTGGACCGTGTCATCTCCGCCCGCAACGGTGCCGTCGCAGCCCGTTCCATCGACGATAAGATTGCCGCTGAGAATGTGTTAAGCTCTGCCCTCGCCGGTCTCCGTGTTACCTTGGAGGCGTATCCCGACTTGAAGGCCAACCAGAACTTCATGCAGTTGCAGGAGGAGATTTCCGACGTCGAGAACAAGCTCGCCGCCTCGCGCCGCTACTTCAACTCCGCCACGCGCGAGCTCAACACCTCCGTCGAATCCTTCCCCGCCAACCTGCTGGCCGGCATGTTTGGATTTAAGAAAGAAACGATGTTCGACCTCGGCGAGCAGCGTCAATCGCTCGAGCAGGCGCCTGAAATCAAGTTCTGATGGAATACGTCGGCATCCTCACGCAGCAGAGCCGCAACAACTTCCGCTCCGTCTTGCTCCTCTGCCTCTTCCCTTGCCTCGTGGTGGGCTTGGTGTATCTGTTTTGCTACCTCTACGTCTGGTTCAGCCTCTCGGGGAGGGGCTATCCGGCGGCGGAGTTGTTCCCCTACGCGAATTATTACTTCGTCCATTGGGCACCGTACGCCCTCGGCGGCGTGGCCGTCTGGTTCGTCATCGCTTATTTCGCCAACGTGCAGATGATTCAGTCTGCTACCGGGGCTAAACCGCTGGACCGCAAGGATAACAAGCGTGTCTATAACCTCGTGGAGAACCTCTGCATCTCGCAAGGTATGAAAATGCCCCGCATCAACATCATCTACGACAATTCCCTCAACGCCTTCGCCAGCGGCATCAACGACCGCACCTATACCGTAACCCTCTCCAAGGGCATTATCGACAAACTGAACGACGAAGAGCTTGAGGGCGTTATCGCGCACGAGCTGACCCACATCCGCAACCGCGACGTCCGCCTCCTCATCATCTCCATCGTCTTCGTCGGCATCTTCGCGATGCTGGCCGAGCTGTCGTTCCGGTGGCTGATTTACGCCCCTCGCCAGCGGCGGAGCAACGAGAACAACAAAGGCGGAGGCGTCGCCGTCGCGATGCTCATCGCCCTCGTGGTCGCTATCATCGGCTATTTCTTTGCCACCCTCATGCGCTTCGCCATCTCCCGCAAGCGCGAGTTTATGGCCGACGCCGGCGCCGCCGAGATGACGCACAACCCGCGCGCCCTGGCCAGCGCCCTCCGGAAAATCTCGGGCGACCCGGATATCGAGGCCGTTACGCGCGACGACGTGGCGCAGCTCTTCATCGAGCACCCCGGCAAGCAGGCGATGGGTTTCCTCGGGAAACTGGGTGGCCTCTTCGCTACGCATCCGCCCATCAAGGAACGCATTCGCATCCTCGAGCAGTTTTGAATGTGTTAAAAAATGTTCCTGCACCGGTGCGGGAGGTCAGCGGAGGCCGTCAAAGTTCTGCTGAACCGATTCAGGAGGTCCGTGAGGGCCGTCAAAATGCTGCTGAACCGGTTCAGGAGGTCGGCGAGGGTCGTCAAAAAGCTCCTGAACCGGTTCAGGAGGTCGGCGAGGGTCGTCAAAAAGCTCCTGTACCGGTTCAGGAGCTTGATAAATAGTGTTTTATGTGTTTTGAGGCGATTCCGGAGCGAAAATCGCCTCTTTTTCGTCTATCCAAGCCTATTTTTCTGTACTTTTGCCGGAAATTTTGACATAGCTAACAGTAGATTTAATCCTGAACCATGAAAGTTTTTTTTCAGACATTCCTCTTTTGGATACTTTTCCTCCCGGCCTGGGCCGCTGAACCGGCGGGGCGCATCGTCGGGCAACTCGTCGATGATGCCAACGGGCAGGCTATCGACTACGCTGATATTCTTCTCTTTAAAGAAGGTAATGAGAATCCCGTACAACAAACATTCCCGGGCGAAGACGGGCGTTTTCGCTTCGAAGGAGTGGTGGCGGGACGCTACGGACTGATGGTGCGGCTTGTCGGGTATGATGTGCTGACGGTCGGCGACGTCGTGGTGCCGTCGTCCTCTGCCGCAGATGTTCAGCTGGGCGTCTTGCGGCTGAAGCCCCTCGAAGTCGGCATCGCGGAGGTGGAAGTCGTGGCCGAAAAGCGGCAAATCGTTTACAAATTAGACAAAAAGGTCGTGGAAGCATCCTCGAACATGATGGCGGGCGGCGGCTCGGCGGTGGATATCCTCGAGAACACGCCGTCGGTGCGGGTCGATGCCGAGGGGGCGGTTACTTTCCGCGGCAGCAGCGGGTTCCTGGTTTATGTAGATGGCAAACCCAGCGTCTTTACGGGGACACAGGCTCTGGAGCAAATCCCGGCCGGACAGATTGAGAACATCGAGATCATCACCACGCCCTCGGCTAAGCACGACACGGAGGGCGACGTGGGTATCATCAATATCATTACGAAAAAACATACCTCCAGAGGGTTGAGCGGCATGGTAAACCTCTCGGGGAGCACGTGGCTCTCGCGCCACATTGATTTCTTACTGACGCAGCAGAACGCCCGCTCGCGCTGGTACGTCGGGGGACAGTGGACCGACCGCCTCCGCAAGAGCGATTTCGACCAGGAGAAGATGACCGTCGTGGGCGACGAGACGACGACGTCCCATTCCGTCGGTCCGCGCACGGGCGACAGCTATCATTATACTTTGAAAGGCGGGTGGAACCTCGAATTGCCGCGCACCTCGATCTCCATCGACCTCGAGGGCGGCTACGGCGGGAATAAACGCAAAGGCGAAATGCGCTACCGCGAGACCCGCCAGACGGGAGCAGGTCCCGAAGCAACGATGGACTACACCAGTCTGGACGATTACGACAACGACGAGAACATCGGACTGGGGAGCCTCGCCGTCCGCCATCGTTTCAACGACGAAGGACACGAGCTGTCGGCCTCGGCCTATTATAAATATGGTGGGCACGCCCTCGAGTACTTCTTTAACGACTTGATGAGCCTCGCCGGGGAGCGGCAGCAGGGCCATCGCGCCTACGAAGCGGAACACCGAGAGACGCTGCGGGCGAATCTCGATTACGTCCTGCCCCTCAAGACGGGGACGCGCATCGAAGCGGGTTATCAATACTATTCCTACCTGGAAGATGGCGATTATCGGATGGAATGGTGGAGCCCCGAGACCCAATCCTTCTTCTGGCGCGACGATATCTACAACACCTTCTACTTTCAGGAGGGCGTAAACTCCATCTACGCGATACTCGGACAGACGTGGCGGGGCTTAGATGCCCAAGTCGGTGTCCGTGGCGAGCATACGCACACCGTACTGCGCAGTTCCGTGCCCGGCGCGGACCGGACGAAGAATAGATTCGAGTTTTTCCCGTCCGTACACTTGGGCTATACGCTGCCGAACGACCATCGCCTGCTCGCCTCCTATTCCCGGCGGACGACGCGGCCCCAGCTCTACTACATGGAGCCGTACATCACCTACCGCGACTTCTACACTGCCGAGATTGGCAACCCCGACATTCGTCCGGAATACATCAACTCCTTCGAGCTGAACTACCGCAAGACATTTGGGGAGAATACCGTATCGGTTACGGCCTTCCACCGCTCGCGAAAGGATAAAATCGAACGCCTGCGCGTCCCCTACGAAGCGGGAGTAACCCTCGACTCGATGGCGAACGTCGGCCACGACTATTCCACGGGTCTCGAACTGAGCCTGAACTTCCACCCCGTCCGCTGGTGGAACACGACCGTAAACGGGAGCCTCTACCATTATAAAGTGAAGAACGAACGCGCCGCTGGCGGCAACACCTCGACGAGCACGAACTACGATATCCTCTGGAACAACCTCTTCGACGTGGCGAAATATACCCGCGTCCAAGTGGATGCCAGCTTCGTTGGCCCGTCGGTAACTACCCAAGGGCGCACGGATGCCTACTGGTATGCGAATATAGCTATCCGCCAGCAACTGTTCAACCGACGGCTGACGGCCTCGCTCGTTTTCCGCGATGTCTTCCGCTCGGCGAGCTATGTGAGCGATATTCAGACGGCCGACCTCCGCTCCATCACCCGCATCAAGCCCAAATACCCCCAAATCACCCTCTCGCTGAGCTGGACTTTCAACAGTTTCAAGGCAAAACAGACGGAGATGAAGGAGAATCGGTCGGAGATGTTCGAGGGAATCAACCATTGAGAATTGACAATAGAGAATTGACAATTAACAATTGGGGTGGAGAAATTGGAATATATGTTAATCCCCAATTTTCAATTGTCAATTCTCAATTGTCAATTAAAATCTTTTCCTACCTTTGCACCCGCTAATACAAATAGCTTTATTACAAACAAATCAAATTCGTATTTTTAAACATGGCAACAAAAATTAGATTGCAGAGACACGGTCGCAAGGGTTATGCCTTCTATCAGATCGTTATTGCAGACAGCAGGGCTCCACGTGATGGAAGATTTATTGAAAGGATAGGTTCTTACAATCCGAACACTAATCCTGCTACAGTAGATTTGAAGTTCGACAGAGCTTTGTATTGGTTACAAACAGGTGCTCAACCTACTGACACAGTTCGAAACATCCTCTCACGCGAAGGCGTTTGCTTGATGAAGCACTTGCTTGGTGGTGTTAAGAAGGGCGCGTTCGACGAAGCTACGGCTCAGGCTAAATTCCAGGCTTGGAAAGACGCTAAGGTCGCTTCTCTGACTGCCATCAAGACAAAAGATTCTGACGCTGCGAAAGCTAAAGCTGCCGCTCGCCTTGAAGCAGAGAAGGAAGTGAACAAAGCGAAAGCTGAAGCTGTCGCTCAGAAGAAGGCTGAACTGGCCGCCGCCGCTGCCGCTAAAGCTGCTGAAGAAGCCGCTGCAGCCGCTCCGACTGAAGAAGCACCGGCAGAAAGCGCTGAATAATCTGTGCATAAGCCATAAACAGGAAAAGGACTTCTTCCCGCAAGGGAAGGGTCCTTTTTTTATGCACTTACTTTTCCTTCGTTTTGCCTCCTTGTGCCTTATTCCATTTTAGCTCTTGTCCACCCAAACATCGGGAAGAACAGGCGCAAGTTAGTAATTTTTTTGAGTGCGCAAAAGAAAATACCTTAGGTAGAGGTAAAAATCCGCGAGGGAATAAGTTCTCTACCTAAGGTATTCTCCTTATTCCCTCGCCATCCGATAGCTTTCAAGCCGTCGGTCTCATTGTTTTCGCTGAATCCAATTACTTATTTCAGCGCGGGATAAATATATTTCCAGACGAGATCGAGTTCCGCCTGCATATTACCGATGTTTGCGGTCATGGCAATCACTGCATCGCGTTCGGGGACGACGATGATGAATTGGCCGTTCGCTCCGTCGGCGCGGAAGCAATTATGCCGGCAACGCCACATCTGGTAGCCGTAGCCCTGGAGCCAATCGCTGCGCTTGTCGCCCTGTTTCATCTCGGGATATTTTTCCTTCGGCGTATTGGCGGGGTAAGAGGCTATTTGATTGGCTGATGCCTCCTCAATCCATTCCTTTGGGAGCAGTTGTTTGCCATTCCACGCGCCCTTTTGGAGGAGGAACTGGCCGACTTTGGCTAAATCCTCTGTTTTCAGGTACAATCCCCAGCCGCCGGCGTTGATTCCCTGCGGACTTTCCTCCCAGGTCGCGCCGACGATGCCCAGCGGACGGAACAGACGGGGGTAGAGGTAGTCGATGACTTTCTCGCCCGTAACTTTTTGGACTATAGCCGAGAGCATGTAAGTCCCGAGGCTGTTGTAGACGTGCCGCGTGCCGGGTTGCTCCTCGACGGGCGCGTCGAAGAAGGCTTTCGCCCAGTTGATGTCCTTGCCTTTCCGGACATTAGCCGTCGGGTCGGTTGCGTGGCCCGAGGACATGGTGAGGAGGTTGCGGACGGTCATCGCTTTCACGTTTTCGTTCGGTGCAGCAGGCGCTTCATCGGGGAAGAAGGAGATGACCTTGTCGGTGAGCTTCAGTTTCCCCTCCGCGATGGCGAAGCCTACGGCCATGGAAGTGAATGTCTTGCTGACGGAGTTGAGGATGTGCGGTTTGTTGGCGTCGCCCTCACCGAGCCAGTGTTCGGCGACGACCTTGCCATGCTGCAGCACCATGATGCTGTGCAAATCCTGCTTGGCATCAGCCACTGCCTTGAGGTATTTGTCCATGGCTTTCTCCATTTTAGGCGCAGCCTCGGCGCGGGGGAGACTTTTGGTCAGCTGGTTGAAGTTTATCAGGCGGATATTGTTGTCTTCGATAGCCTTGCGAACCTCAGGGCTGGTGAAAACATCCGTAACACCCTGACGATCGACCGCCACGTCCTCGTAACCGATGTGCCCCACCGTCGCCATCTCCGAATCGTTGTAGGCGGGATGGTCGAGGAAGAGATAAGTCTCTCCATCCTTCAGATTGTTCAACATGCGGATGAAGCTGGCCACTTTCTGCTCGGAAGTCTTCTTTTCGCCCTCGTAGCCAACGAAGGTAAAGTCGTACAACTGGGCAGATTCGGCGCGGTCGATAACTGGCAGGTGATATTCCTCGCCGAGTCGCTGCGTCAAGGCCGAGATTTCGGGTGCGAACATCGAACTACCCATGTGGCCGGTCAAGTGGCTGATTTGAGGAATATTCTTCAGGGCAAACTCGATCTGTGCGCGGAATTCTTGTTCTATCTCCCGGATATCCCATTGGTTCTCGAGGATAGACTGTCCGGGGTAGGCGGGGTTGGGCGACATCATGGGGTAGAAGTAACCGTTGTCGTCGGTGATACTCGGACAATGGGTGAGGGGACGCCATTTGACGTTCTCCCATTCACTTGTGATGACAAGATGGAGGCCGACGTCGAGGGTGGGATTCGCTTTCAGCATCTTGACAGCCTCGGGAAACCAGGGGGTAACCGCCATCACCTCGACAGACTGCTCGATACCGTCGCGGAAAGCCGCTATACAAGCCTTATTGACAGAATGGAAGGCGCCCATATCATCGGCGCGGACGACTAAGGTTGGGCCCTCGGTGTTTTGGGCCCAGGCAGCGATATTTCCCAATAGGAAAGCGCCGCCAAGCAATACATTTCTAATCATGGTATATATGTTTTAAAAATATTGGGTTGTTCCTTCGAACAGGAAGCAAAGATATGCATATATTTGCGAAGGTATTAACGAAAGAGAGACAAAAATGTATCGGATAGGAATAATTGGAGCGGGACATATAGCCCGCAAGATGGCGACGACGCTCGCCCAGATGCCCAATGCGGAAGGATACGCCATCGCCTCGCGCGATTACGGCCGGGCAGAGAGTTTCCGCAACGAGTTTGGAATGTGCAAGGCGTATGGAAGTTATGACGAGCTGGTCAATGACCCCGCTGTCGATCTGGTATATATCGCCACGCCGCATTCACACCATTATCAACACGCGCGCCTTTGTTTGCTCCATGGAAAACCCGTTCTCTGCGAGAAGGCCTTTATGATGAACGTGGAGGAGACGGCTAACATCCTCGCCTTGTCCCAGCAGCGCCGGATATTTATCACCGAGGCCATCTGGACGCGCTATATGCCCCTCTCGAAGAAGATGCAGGAGCTGATCGCAGGCGGAGCCATCGGCCGGCCGTACATGCTGACCGCGAATCTGGGTTATCCCGTCAGCCACAAGGAGCGGCTCGTGGATCCTGCCCTCGGCGGCGGGGCACTCTTGGACTTGGGCGTCTATGTGCTGAATTTCGCGGCAATGGCCTTCGGGTCCGATGTGATACGGACGGTTGCTGCCTGCCAAAAAACCGAGACAAACGTGGATGCACAAGATAGCATTGCCGTATTTTATTCGGGCGACCGCCTGGCACAGCTTTCCTGCTCGATGTATGCGAAGACGGACCGCCTCGGAATTATCTCCGGCGAGGAGGGACATCTCATCGTCGAGAATCTGAATAATCCCGAGGCTATCCGCATCGTGGGGAATGACTACCAAGTGAAAGAAACCATCCGCGCGCCGCACCAAATCACCGGCTTTGAGTATCAAGTCAATGCTTGCATCGAAGCTCTGGATAACGGATGGATAGAGTCGCCGTATATGCCTCATGCCGAAACGCTGCGGATTATGCGGCAGATGGACAAACTCCGCGACGAGTGGGGCGTACCTTATCGCAGCCGGGGCTAAAACCTCCGCAGCTCGCGGTACAGGCGTTGCACGGGTAGCCCCATGACGTTGTAGAAACTTCCCTCTATCCCCTCGACCGCCACGTAGCCAATCCACTCCTGGATGCCGTATGCTCCGGCCTTGTCAAAGGGTTTGTACTTATCGACGTAATATACGATCTCCGAATCCTCGAGCGGAGCGAAACGGACGGTCGATATGCTGGAGAACGTCTCCTGTTTCTCCACCGATGTGAGGCATACCCCTGTAACGACATGATGCTCGTGCCCGGAGAGGTCGCGGAGCATACGGATAGCCTCCTCGCGGTCGCGGGGCTTGCCGATGACGGCGTCGCGGTTCCATACGATGGTGTCGGCGGTTATCAAGAGCGTGTCGGGAGCGAGTGTCGGGAGATAAGCCTCGGCTTTTTGGCGGGCGAGGAAGACGGGAATGTCCTGCGGACTTAACCCTTCCGGGTAGCTCTCTTCCAATCCCGGGATAACCTTGACTTCGAAGTCCAAGTCCAACCCTGCCAGCAGCTCCCGGCGTCGCGGTGAGTTGGAGCCTAAAATGATGTGATAATTCTTCTGCATGGTGCTATATATTATATAATGTATAGGAAGCGCGCATTCCCTTAGGCGGGAACGAGGTGTTCCCCGGTAAGGGAATGGGTCGTTCCCTTATAAGGGAAGAGGTCGTTCCCCGGTAAGGGAACGCACGCTTCCCTTCGTGAAATCGTTACCACCCGAAGGCTTCGTCCTGCATCCAGTGCCCCTGTGCCTTCAGGGTTTGTTCGATAAGGTCGCGCGCCACGCCCTCTCCGCCGTTGCAGTGGGAGATATAGCGGGCGATGCGTTTGATTTCTGGGGCAGCATCGGCGGGAGCGACGGGGAGTCCGGCTTCGCGCATCACGTCGTAGTCGGGGATGTCGTCGCCGACGTAAGCCACCTCTTCGGGGCGGAGGCCCGTCTTGCCGAGGAAGTCGCGGAAATCGTGTATCTTCACGGCGCTCCGCATATAGATGTGGCGGACACCCAGGCGTTCGTAGCGGACGCGCACGGCGTCAGTATATCCTCCGGTGATGATGGCAATCTCGTAGCCCAGCTTGACGGCGAGCTGCATGGCATAGCCGTCTTTGATATTGACGGTGCGCAGCGGGTCTCCGTCGGGGGAGAGGCTTACCACCGTACGCGACAATACCCCATCGACGTCGAAGGCGAAGGCGCGCACTTGCTTCAGGTCATAATTAATCGTACTCATGGTTGGGTATAATCTTGATGGATACTTTGGCTGAGGCGGAGGTAGAGGTCCTTTTTGCGCGGGTCGTCCAGGAGGTCGAGATGCTTCTGGATAACGTTCTCGTCGAAGCGCACGGCGGGACCCGTCTGTGCCTCGTAGGGAGTCAGTTCGTGTATCTTCGCAGCCGTCTCGTCGATGAGCGGGAGAAGGACATCGAACGGCAGTTCCGCCTCGTCGAGGATGTCGCCCGCCAGCGTATAGAGATGATTCGTGAAGTTGCACGCGAAGACCGCCGCCAGATGGAGCAACCGCCGCTTGTCCGACGGGAGGAAGCGGACATTGCGGCTGAGCTTGTCGCCCAAGCGGAGGAGGGCAAGCAGGTCCTCCTTGTTCGTAGCCTCCACGAAGATGGGAATCTCGAAAAACTCCACGTCGCGGTCTTTGCTGAATGTCTGTAAAGGATAAAGCACGCCGGGGCGGGAGGTGTATGGCTTGAGGACATCAATCGACATGCTGCCGGACGTGTGGAACCATAGTCCTTTGTTGGCAGGGACTTGGGAGGCTACCTCTTCGAGCGCGGAGTCTTTCAGTGCAAAGATATAGAAGTCCGAGCCGGGTTCGATGGCCGAAGGGTCCGTCGTATAGCAGCAGGCAATCCGCGCGGCGAGAGAGCGGGCGTGCTCTTCCGTGCGACTATAAATCTGCCGGATAGAAATCCCGCTGCTTTCCAAGAGGGCGAAGGCGAGGCGGGTAGCCAGGTTGCCGGCACCGAGGAGAGTAACGCTTATCATTCTGCCGCCCCCTCCTGAGGCATCCGATATGTCCCCAAGTGAATCTTTTCCCACTGGAGGCGAGATTCGTCGAACGGTTTGTTCACCTGATCCTTGTAGCCGAAGCCGAGGATGCAGAGGACTTCCAGCTGATAGGGAATATCCAGTAAAGAGCGGACGTAATCCCCAGCGTCAGACTCATCTTCCCGCTGGCGGCCTCTGACTTGGCACCAGCAGCTACCCAAGTTGAGGTCCTCCGCCTGTAATTGCATGAAGATAGCGGCGATGGAACAGTCCTCGACCCACGCGTCGCTCTCCATAATATTCCCTAAGACAACAACCGCCAAGGCGCAGCCCTCGAGGAAAGCCGCCCCGTGAGGTTTGCATTCGGCGAGCTTGTGGAGCATCTCTTTATCCTCGACCACGACGAATTGCCAAGGGTTCTTACGCTTAGAAGCAGGAGCCATCAGTCCGGCCTTCAGGATTTTTTCCACCTGTTCGGGGCTGAGCAACTGCTGGGTGAACTTGCGCGTACTGCGTCTATTCTTGATTAATGATTCAAAGTCTTTCATCTTTTTCTTACTTTTGTAGCCGTTTTAACAACGGGGACAAAGATAAAGAGAAAAAATAAGACAAGAGCATATACGGTTCTGCTCTTTTCCTCGTTATATGTTAGAGATACGAAAGCATAGAGATAGAGCATGACAAGATACGTTATAACAATCCTTGCGCTTATGTTTGCGCTGACCTCGGCGATGGCCCAGAAGACGGTGAAGATAACAGGCTATGTCCGTGATGCCGACGGGAGTCCGCTCGAGTTGGTTAATATCCGCATTAAGAACACACTGAATGGGGCAATGACCAACGAGAAGGGTTTCTATACCATCACGACGACACCCGGTGATTCCGTAGCCCTCATTTATTCCTGCCTGGGTTTTAATAAAGCCGAGCGCATCATTCCTTCGCTCCACGCCGATATGCGATTGAATGTCCAGATGAATTATACCTCGCTGGAACTGGGAGAGGTAGCCGTTACCGCCATCCGTCGGCAGACGACGACGATGGAGAACATACAGGCAGACCGAATTAAGCTATTGCCCGACCCTGCGGGGGGAAGTATCGAGAGTTTGGTCGTTACCTTCGCCGGGGTATCCTCCAATAATGAGTTAAGCTCGCAATATTCAGTTCGAGGCGGTAGTTACGACGAGAATATCGTCTATGTCAATGGCATCGAAGTGTTTCGTCCCCTCTTGATTCGCTCGGGACAGCAAGAAGGGCTTAGCTTTGTGAATCCCGATTTGACGGAATCCGTGAACTTCTCGGCCGGAGGCTTCGAGGCGCGTTATGGTGATAAGATGAGTTCGGTGTTGGATATCACCTATAAGCAGCCTAAGCATTTCGAAGGGTCTGCTTCGGCCAGTTTGCTCGGCGGCTCGGCATACGTGGGTAGTTCGATGGGGAAGGTTTCGCAGGTAACCGGCTTTCGATACAAGAGCGGACGTTCGCTTTTGGGTACGATGGATACGGATGCGGAATACGACCCCCGCTTCATGGATATCCAGACCTATTGGACGTACAAGCCTACGAATAAGATAGAAATGAATTTTCTGGGAAACTTGGCCACGAACAAATATCACTATGTCCCGCATAGCCGTGAGACTTCCTTCGGGACAACGGATGAGATAACGAACTTCACCGTCTGGTTTCCGAATAGCAACGAGCGCGATAAGTTCCAGACCCTATTCGGTGCCCTTACCTTTAAATATAAGGCCAGCGAGAAAGTGGAGTTAGGTCTGCAAGCCTCCGCCTTCGATAGCAAGGAAGAGGAACGCTACGATATCGCCGGCGAATATTGGCTGAGCGACGGTACGGAGAATAGCAACATGTCCGATGCAGGTATATCTGCCATGTCCGTCGGTCGCTACATGGAGCACGCCCGGAATAAATTGCATTCGAACGTAATGAATGTCGGAACAACAGGTACGGCCAATTTGCTGAACAACAAAATAAGCTGGGGTGCGCAGGTACAGTTTGAGCGTATCAGCGACCATATCAGCGAGTGGGAGAAACGCGACTCGGCTGGTTATTCGCTTCCTCAGACGGGGACAGCCGTCAGCCTTATCTCCAACCTGTATTCCGATAACCGGATAGAGAGCACGCGCTTCTCGGCCTACGTCCAGGATGCGTTTAAGTTCCGTACAAAACAGGGATTGTTTACTTTAGTCGGCGGAATACGCGGAAGTTACTGGTCGTACAATAAGGAATTTATCTTCAGCCCTCGTGTCTCGTTGGGCTTTATCCCTAATTTCGATCAGAACCTGACGATGCGTTTTGCTACGGGTATTTATTACCAGTCGCCTTTCTATAAAGAGCTGCGCCTTACGACCCAGGACGAGGCGGGCAACGATGTGGTAACGCTGAACAACAACCTGAAGTCGCAGCGCTCCATCCACTTCATCATCGGGGGCGATTATACGTTTAAGCTGATGGACAGGAACTTCAAACTGACGGCTGAACTTTATTACAAGAAGCTCGACAACCTGATTCCTTATACCATCGACAATGTGAAGGTCCGCTACTACGGCGAGAACTGCGCCAAGGGTTACGCCGCCGGTCTCGACCTGAAATTCTTCGGCGAATTTGTTCCCGGCACAGACTCCTGGATTAGCCTTTCGCTCATGAAGGCCGAGCAGACGATTCGCGAGACCACCAAAGCCCCGCTCCCTAACAGTCCGGGCTACAACTTGAGTGTCTTTTTCCAAGATTATTTTCCGGGATATAAGCGCGTGAAGTTAAATCTGAAAGGTGTCCTTTCGGGAGGCTTGCCCGTAACGATTCCGCACCGTGGTTATGAAGCGGGATACTTCCGTACGCCGGCTTATAAGCGTATCGACTTGGGTGTTTCCTATCAATTGGCAGGGGGAACAGATGCTATCATGGACCGGGGCTTCTTCCAGTACCTGAAGAATATCTGGATTGGTGTGGATGTCTTCAATATCTTGGATATCAAGAATACAAACTCCTATTACTGGATAACGCGGGCGGATAACGCGCAATTTGCCGTCCCGAATTACTTAACAGGACGGCAAATCAACGCTCGGCTTATCGTGGAGTTTTAGAAGTCAGCTTCAAGACGGCTTTCTTCAGCCCTTTGGCTGTCGCTTCCAGGGTGATTTCCCCCGGCTCGTCTGTCGATTGGACGATGGCGGTCATCATGCCGCTGAATACTTTCATGGACGGCTCTTGGAAGGACTCCAACGAGGCTGGATTTCCATTAGCCCCTGCGCAGTAAGTCCCTTTCCCCTTTACCCGGAACTGGATTTGGTTCTCAGCCGTCGGGCAGAGGTTCCCGTCTTTATCGACCACCCGCACGGTTACGAATGACAGGTCTTTCCCGTCAGCATTGATAGTCGCTCTGTCGGGAATCAACTCAATATGGTGTGCTTTCCCAGCTGTGTGCATTTCTTTCTCGGCTACGGCTTTCCCGTTCGCATCGTAGGCAACCACTTTTACCGTCCCCGGTTCGTATTTTGTATCCATCCACATCAGGCGGTAGCGAGTCTGGCGCTTGAAATTCTTCATCGAGGTCGAATCGGCACTGTTTTCTACCGTAACACTGAGGTCTTTAGTTCGTTTGCCCTGACTTTTTCCGTTGATGAATACCTCGGCTGAGGGATAGTTGGTATATACGAAGATGGGAGTCGTCTCTCCTTCGCGTCCTTCCCAATTCCAGTGCGGGAGGATGTGCAGCGTCTCGACTTCCGGGTTCCAATGGCTGCGGTAGAGGTAGTAACGGTCTTTGGGAAGTCCTGCCAAGTCGATGATGCCGAACAACGAGGAGTGGCTTGGCCAATCGGAATAATAGGGGGTAGGCTCGCCCAGATAGTCGAAGCCTGTCCAAACAAATTCCCCTATGCACCAAGGGTATTGATCATGCCAAATGAAATCGTCCTCCGGCAGGTTCGACCATCCGCAATGTTCCACGTCGTAGGACGAGGCTTGATGGTCGTCGTACTTCGCCATGCTCCGCCTTTCGACGGGAAACTTATAGACGCCGCGCGAGCTAACCGTCGATGCGGTCTCGCTCCCCAGGATGATACTCTGCGGCAGCTTCGTGAAGTTCTCCATATACTTGTGCGGACGGTAGTTGAAGCCCGGGACGTCCAGCACGGCTGCCATATTGTTGTTCACCACCGCGTCGGGGGCATCCATCCCCTGTGTTACGGGGCGCGTCGGGTCTTCGCGATGGCATATAGCCTGCAGCTGGTGGGTCAATTTCGGACCGAGCTTCCCGCTCCACTGGTCGGGAACCTCATTGCCGATACACCACATGATAACGCTGGGATTATTGCGGAAATGATGAATCAGATTCACCAAATCCTTCTCCACCCATTCGTCAAAAACTTTGTGATAGCCGTTGGCGACCTTCGCCGTCTTCCATTCGTCGAACGACTCGGCCATCACCATCATCCCCATCTCGTCGCAAAGCTCGACGAACTCCGTCGCCGGCATATTGTGCGATGTCCGGATGGCATTGCAGCCCATGTCCTTCAATATCCGTATTTGTCGCCGGATAGCTGCCTCGTTCACGGCTCCCCCCAGCGGTCCCAGGTCGTGGTGGTTGCAGACACCCCGCAGTTTCATCGGTTTTCCGTTCAGGAAAAAGCCTTTGCCGGGGATAATCTCTACCGAACGGATGCCGAAGCGCGTACGATACTCGTCTTTCAGCGTCCCGCCTTCGTAAATCTTCGACTCCGCTATATATAATATAGGTATAGCGGGCGACCAGAGCTGCGGATTGCGTATCCCGAAGTCCTGCTCGAAAACATTTGCCGGATTCTCGCCCTGCGCCTCTCCCCGGGCGACGATTTGCCCGTCGGCATCCCGGATGACGGTCTCAATCCGGTAATCCGCTATCGATTTGCCCGCCGGTACCTCGAGCGCGGTCTTGAGCGAGACGGTCGCGTAGTCTTCACGCACAGTCGGCGTCGTCAGCTGTGTGCCCCAGACCGGCACGTGCGCATCCTCGGTAATAATCAGCTGGACATTGCGATATAGGCCGGCTCCCGGATACCAACGCGAAGATTCCGTCTCGTTTTCCAGTCTTACGGCCAGCACGTTTGGCTGTCCATCGGTGTTCAGATACGGCGTAGCGTCCACGCTGAAGGCATTATAGCCGTAGGGCCAGTATCCTGCCTCGTGCCCGTTCACATAAACCCGCGCATGACTCATTGCGCCGTCGAAGAGAAGCGTGCACCGCTTCCCCGCCATCTCGCGCGGCGTATCGAAGTGCAGCCGATACCAACCTACGCCCACGAACGGCAGTCCGCCCGTCCGCCCGGCATGTTCCATGGCCTCCTTCTGCCCGTCTTGAGTAATCGCCGTGAGTTGCTTGTCGTTGTTGATGCTGAAAGGCCCGTAGATAGCCCAGTCGTGAGGGACCGAGACGGATTGCCACGCCTCGTCGTCGGTGTCGGGCGCACTGAAGGAGATTTCGTCTGCCGCGCGCGTGAATTTCCAACCATCTTCGAGCGTTTGCGCCGTGCGAACCTGTGCGCTCAGCATCGAAGGGAATAAAAAGGCAAGCAGTAGCCTGCCGAATAGTTTGCGATTGCCCATATTTTTTGAATTTTAGGGAGTAAATAAAACTGATTTTTGAAAAACCAAGGCAAGTTAGTCCTTTTTTGCAGAGGAAAACGAATTTGGCGGCATCTATTATAGAATATTAGCAGATGGAGCTGGGCGGGAGGGCTTCCCGGGCCGACGACGATGCGTATTTTCGCAGGAAGCCCTGATGGTGTTTCAGTATCTATTAGCTTCTATTAACAAGTAAGTAGTATATACTCAGTATCCGTTAGCTTCTATTAACAAATAAGTCTAAATACTCAGTATCCATTGACTTCTATTAACAAGTAAGCTTTGGATACTCAGTATCCATTGACTTCTATTAACAAATAAGCCTTGCTACTCCAGTCGCCAGGACTTCTTTTGCTTCGGGAAGGGAAAAATACTCGGACGGCGATGCATTTTTTTACAAAGGAATGGTTGGTGATGTTTAACCCGGCAATCATTGCGGGCTAAACATGACCTTTTGCAACACCCACAGGGCATTTTTTCGTCAGGAAGCACAAGTTGCAATGCAAATAGTGCATTTTTTCGTCAGGAAGTAGAAATTGCAATGCAACTACCTCTTCCCGGCGAAAAGAAGCTCCGGATGCAAGGCCCGTTTATCCCCCTCAGAAAAAAAATTTGCCTTCGATTAAGAAAACCTTTGAATTTTTTCTTCTTATTCAGAAAAAGAAGTGTAACTTTGCCCTGAATGAAACAAAAAAGTCTAACAACAATAATTAAATCATTAATAAAATGGAACTTACACACATCGAACACTTAGGAATCGCTGTAAAAAGCATTGAAGCATGTCTGCCGTACTACGAAGGCGTGCTGGGTTTGAAATGTTATAGCATCGAAGAAGTTGCCGACCAGAAGGTAAAGACGGCATTCTTCAAGATTGGCCAAACTAAATTGGAATTGCTCGAGCCGACGAGCGAAGACAGCACAATCGCCAAGTTTATCGAGAAGAAAGGCGAAGGTATCCACCACATCGCATTCGCGACACCGGATGTACAAGCTTGCCTCGACGAAGCAGAGTCGAAGGGCGTACGCTTGATTGACAAAGCACCGCGTCGTGGCGCCGAAGGGTTGGACATCGCGTTCTTGCACCCGAAATCAACTTGCAGTGTATTGACCGAACTTTGTATGCCGGGCAAGAAGTAATTAATAATTGACAATTGACAATTGACAATTGACAATTGACAATGCAGAGACACTCCTAATTGTCAATTGTCAATTTTCCATTGTCAATTGAGTAGTCATTTCTAACAATAAATCAGAATACAATGAGTAATCAGCTTGAAAAAGTAAAAGAGCTTATCGCTCTGCGTGAACAAGCGCGTTTGGGCGGAGGAGAGAAGAGAATCGAGTCTCAACACAAGAAAGGCAAATATACGGCTCGCGAACGTATCGCCATGTTGCTGGATGAAGGCAGTTTTGAAGAAATCGATATGTTCGTGAAGCATCGTTGCTCGAACTTCGGTATTGACAAGACAAAATATCTGGGCGATGGTATCGTAACCGGCTACGGAACGATTGACGGTCGTTTGGTTTATGTTTATGCACAAGACTTTACCGTATTTGGTGGCGCATTGTCTGAGATGTTGGCCGCAAAGATTTGCAAAGTGATGGATATGGCCATGAAGATGGGCGCACCGGTGATTGGATTGAACGATTCGGGTGGTGCACGTATTCAGGAAGGCGTGAATGCCTTGGCTGGTTATGCGGAAATCTTCCAGCGCAATATCTTGGCTTCGGGTGTGATACCACAGATTTCAGGTATCTTCGGGCCGTGCGCGGGTGGTGCCGTTTATTCGCCGGCTTTGACGGACTTCAACATCATGACTCGCGGGACAAGCTACATGTTCTTGACGGGACCGAAGGTAGTGAAGACAGTTACAGGCGAAGATGTAACGCAGGAACAGCTGGGTGGCGCAAGCGTACACTCCACGAAGTCTGGTGTGGCTCACTTCGCAGTGGATACGGAAGAAGAAGGTCTGAAACTTATCCGCCAGTTGCTGAGCTATCTGCCGCAGAATAACTTGGAAGAGACTCCGGTGATTGAATGCAAGGATCCGATCGACCGCTTGGACGACAACTTGAATGAAATCATTCCGGACAATCCTAACCAGGCATACGATATGTACGAAGTAATCGGGACAATCGTGGATAACAACGAATTCCTCGAAGTTCATGCCGACTATGCAAAGAACATTATCGTAGGTTTCGCTCGCTTCAACGGACAGGCTGTAGGTATCATCGCAAACCAGCCGAAAGTGATGGCTGGATGCTTGGATAGCAATGCTTCTCGCAAGGGCGCACGTTTCGTTCGCTTCTGTGATGCTTTCAATATTCCTTTGGTAACATTGGTAGATGTACCGGGCTTCTTGCCGGGAACAGGACAGGAATACAATGGCGTTATCCTGCATGGTGCTAAGTTGTTGTTTGCATACGGCGAAGCAACAGTGCCCAAGGTAACAGTAACATTGCGTAAGTCTTACGGTGGTGCATATTGCGTGATGAGTTCTAAGCACTTGCGTGGCGATATGAACTACGCATGGCCGACGGCTGAAATCGCAGTGATGGGTCCGAGCGGTGCCGTAGAAATTATCTTTGCCAAGGAAGTTGCCGCAGCTGAAGATCCGAAGGCTTGTGCCGCTGCTCGCGAAGAAGAATATAAGAAGGCATTTGCTAATCCTTATAACGCAGCACAGTATGGCTACATCGATGATGTGATCGAACCGCGTAATACTCGCTTCCGCATCATTCGTGCATTGCAGCAGTTGCAGACGAAGAAGTTGAGCAACCCGGCAAAGAAACATGATAACCTGCCTCTGTAATCTTATTAAAAACTGAATGTGTATGACAAATAAAAGATTCGGGGTCTTGTTGTTGCTGATGGTGCTGTTTGCATTCGGTGCCCAAGCACAGCAGACGACTTCCGTTAGAATAAATGAAGTATTGGTCGTCAATGAAGAGAACTTCATGGATGACTACGGACACCGCCACCCATGGATCGAGCTGTACAACAACTCGGCGGGTACGGTGGACTTGGGGGGATGTTACTTGACGAACGACAAGAACAACCCGACAATGTATGTTATTCCTAAAGGCGATGTTCTGACGAAGATTCCACCTCATCAACAGGCTTTGTTCTGGGCTGATAAAGAGGAGCAGCGGGGTACATTCCATGTTAATTTTGTCTTGGATCCTACAAAGGAAAACTATATTGCTCTCTATGATTCAGATGGAAGAACATTGATTGATGAAGTTACGATTCCAGCAGGTCAGAAAGCGGATATTAGTTATGGACGTAGCATGGATGGTACGGGAGACTGGATTAATTTTACTCGCGTTACTCCTAAGGCAAACAATATCACACTGAATGTCAATGAAAAAGTGGAGAATTTCCGCATAAATGACTCGTGGGGTATTGGTATGACGATTACATCCATGGCGGTAGTATTCTGTGGTTTGTTTGTTTTGTATTTGATATTCAAACAAATTGGTAATGCTTCTATCCGTGCGAGCCAGCGTCGTGCAGCTCAAGCTGCTGCGGTTACAGGTGGAACTGTATCAGCAAATGCCGGTCAGGAATCAGGTGAAATTTTCGCTGCTATTTCTATGGCTTTGTATGAGATTAGCGATGATAATCACGATATCGAAAACACCGTGCTGACTATCCGTAAGGTACAGCGCAGATATTCACCGTGGAGCTCTAAGATTTATGGTTTGCGTGAGACTCCCGTCCTTAAAAAATAATTATCCTTATTAAATTGAATTTGAAGAATGAAAAGTTTTAAATATACCATTAACGGTAATGTATATAAAGTTCATATCAACTCGATCGTTGATGATATTGCAGATGTAGAAGTAAACGGTACTCCGTATCACGTAAAAATGGAGAAACCGGCTAAGAAACAGATGGTAGCCTTGAAGCGTCCGGCACAAGCTCCTACGACAGCGTCCGGTGAGCCTGTTGTTTCTCGTCCGGCAACTCCGAGCGTAGCTGGTGCTGTTAAATCTCCGCTGCCTGGTGTTATCTTGAGCATTGATTGCAAGGTAGGCGATACCGTGAAGAGAGGCCAGAAGATTTTGGTTCTGGAAGCCATGAAGATGGAAAACACGATCAATGCGGATCGAGATGGTAAGATTGTAGAAATTAAGGTAAACAAAGGCGATTCTGTGCTGGAAGGCGCTGACCTCGTCGTAATCGGTTAATATTATGTTTTCATCTATATTATTACAAGCAGGAGTAGCTCATGAAAGTTTCACCCAGTTCTTGGCTGAAAACATCCAGATATTCCTGTCTTATACCGGCTTCGCCAACGCAACGCCCGGACATTTCATTATGTTGCTGGTGGGGTTGCTGTTTATATTCCTGGCGATTAAGTATGAATTCGAGCCGATGCTTCTGATTCCGATTGGTTTCGGTATTTTGATTGGTAACATTCCTTTCAAAGATGCAGGACTACAGTTGGGTATTTACGAAGAAGGTTCCGTGTTCAACATCTTGTATCAAGGTGTGAAGCAAGGATGGTATCCGCCATTGATATTCTTGGGTATCGGGGCGATGACCGACTTCTCGGCATTGATATCGAATCCTAAGTTGTTGCTGATTGGTGCTGCCGCCCAGTTCGGTATCTTCGGTGCTTATATCATTGCCTTGCAGATGGGCTTCGACCCGAGTCAGGCTGGTGCTATCGGTATCATCGGTGGTGCTGATGGTCCGACTGCTATCTTCTTGTCTTCTAAACTGGCTCCGAACTTGATGGGTGCGATTGCGGTATCAGCCTATTCTTACATGGCCTTGGTGCCGATTATCCAGCCGCCGTTCATGCGCCTGCTGACAACTAAGAAAGAACGTCTGATCCGCATGAAGCCGCCGAGAGCTGTTTCTCAGACGGAAAAGATCATCTTCCCGATTGCCGGTTTGTTATTGACCGCCTTCTTGGTACCGTCTGGTCTGCCTCTGTTAGGTATGTTGTTCTTCGGTAACTTGTGTAAGGAAAGTGGCGTAACCCGTCGTTTGGCCGAGACTGCCCGTGGTCCGCTGATTGACGTCATCACGATGTTGTTAGGTATCACGGTGGGTGCTTCTACGCAGGCAACTCAGTTCTTGACCGTAAACTCTATCAAGATTTTCGGTCTGGGTGCGTTGTCATTCGTAATCGCAACTTGCGCCGGTGTCTTGTTCGTTAAGTTCTTCAATTTGTTCTTGAAGGAAGGCAACAAGATTAACCCGTTGATTGGTAACGCCGGTGTATCTGCCGTGCCCGACTCTGCTCGTATCTCTCAGATTGTAGGTTTGGAATATGACCCGACCAACTATCTGTTGATGCACGCCATGGGTCCGAACGTTGCCGGTGTGATCGGTTCTGCCGTAGCCGCTGGTATCTTGTTAGGATTCTTAGGATAAAGGATAGACAATTTCATAGAAATAAAAACGGACGGCCTCTCAAGGCCGCCCGTTTTTCATTTATAGACATATATAACAATGTAGGGTTAGTATCTTATGCGTCGTCTTTGTTCAATTTGCCGAATATCTTGGCAAACGTCTCCGGCGTCATATTCAGATAGGATGCCACGCTGTATTGGTGGACGTGCTTCAAGAGGTATTGGATTTCCCGTGTCTTCATATAGTGTTTCACCCTTTCTTCCGCGCGATTGCTAATCATCCGGAACAGCCGGTCTTCCAACTTCGAGGTCTGGATTTCCAATATCCGGTTGAAGAACGCGACAAACTCGCTGCTCTCCCGCTTCAGCTCGTTGAAGTTCTCCTTCGACAGCGCTATCGCAATCGTGTTTTCAATCGCTTTGATATTGAATAAGGATTTCTCATTCCCATAGAACCCGTAGAAGGATGTACAGAACGACCCGGGACTAATGAAGTCTAAGATGCATTCTTTCCCGTCTTTATGGTAGAAACAAGAACAGAAACCACGTATTACAAAGAACAGGGTATTGCATTCTTTATCCTCGATGGATAAATATTCTCCCTTGTCGAAATGCAGCACGGAACTCCTTTCAAATATGGCATCGCATAGCTCCTCCGATATTTGTTGAACTCCATTCAGCAAGTCATATAATTCCTTGTAAATGTCATCGTAAGATATTCCTAGCTTATCCTTCATGTCTTTTTAATTTGAATAGATTCCTTTTATTTATCGAACTTCCAGGAGATGGCTTTCAATTAAGCATTTTGTTTAAAACCCTTTCTTGCCGAACTATCACCCATCCATCATTTTTCTACAAAACTAATGAAGGATTTACATTTTACTCTTGACCTAAAATAAGAATTGTCCCTCGCCTTCTTCCCTTCGGCTTTTCTCGCTGAATGACCGCGCTTTAGCTGTTTGGAAAAAGAGTGGTTCCGGTACATTAAAATGAATAAAAAGTAGAAAAGCCGGTTTTTTTTGCTATCGATTTGTTTGAATCTGTTAGCTGACTTGCTCGGGCGGACTCTGAGAATGATGACGGATATAAAAAACGAAGGCTACCGGATTCACATCCAATAGCCCCCCTACACTAACCCTTAACTTTAACCAATGAAAAACAATATTCTTATTTACTGTAATACAGCTAATGCTGCCTCATAATCAGGTTCAGTCGTGATCTCCGGCACCAACTCCGTGTAAACAACTGTCCCTTCTTCGTTGATTACGACTACGCTCCGCGCCAGCAGTCCCCGCAGGGGGCCGTCGGTCATCAGCACGCCGTAAGCGTCTTCCAAGCAAGAGCAACGGAACACCGACAAGGGTGTTACCCGGTCGATTCCTTCCGCCGTGCAGAACCGCGCCTGCGCGAAGGGTAAATCCTTCGAGATAGCCAGCACCTCCGTGTTGGGGAGCGAGGCCGCGGCCTGGTTAAACTTTCTGACGGAAGTTGCACATACTGCAGTATCTAAACTGGGGAATATGTTCAAAACAACACGTTTGCCTTTCAACTCTTCTAATGATAATTCGGATAAATCGCTCTTTACCCCCGTGAAAGCCGGAGCCTTCGTCCCGACTTCCGGCAATGTCCCGTTCGTGTGAACGACATTGCCCTTCAATGTGATTGTAGCCATGCTTCTTTTCTTTATTTTTAAAGCATATCGCAAATGTACGATATTTTATGCCTTAAAAACAATGCGCTTTTCAAAAATGTTCCTACGTTTAACTTATTTTAATTATGTAATAAAAAAGGTGCGCGGGGCGGAACCAAAATAAATGCCTACTTTTGCGCCATAAATCAAAACTCTATTCATTTATAAATACATAAGATTATGGCAAGACCGATTAAAGAAACCCCGATTCTCTTCGGGGAAGACGCCCGGCGATTCGAGGAGCGGATGAAACAAGTCCGCCGGGAAACACCGGAAGAAAGGGAACAGAGATTGGCAGACTACGCTTTGTTTTTGAAAATGCTCGAAAGAGGCAAACAATTAAGAAAGACAAGCGTATGAACATTAGCCTGCAAGAACCGTTCTCATTTCATTATTTGGAAAACACTTTGAAATAATCTCCCTCTAAGTTTAATTAATACTTTAACATATTTGAGCCATATCCAGGGGCTCGGCAACTGTTTCTGAAGAGTCGAGCATGAATGTCTGCACTGCATCCATTGCTTCCGAAGCGTCGGACGTGAATATTTGCATTGCATCCATTGTTTCCGAAGGTTCGGACGGGATG
>CALUZV010000004.1 GCA_944325345.1 uncultured Parabacteroides sp. | reverse complement strand
TGGTGAATGTAGCTCAGTTGGTTAGAGCATTGGATTGTGGTTCCAAGGGTCGTGGGTTCGAGCCCCATCTTTCACCCATTTGAGAGCACGTTGGTTTCCGACGTGCTTTTTTGTTATATGCCTCTTGTGATGTTGATTTCATTTTGCACGGCAGGAAGGAGATGGAGAAAATAAAAAAGGAAGAAAACCGTTACGTCTTCTTCCTTCTCATTGTTGCGGAGGCTTGATTCGAACAAACGACCTTTGGGTTATGAGCCCAACGAGCTACCACTGCTCCACTCCGCGATGTCAGTAACCTTTTCGATTACGGGTGCAAAGGTACGTATTATTTTGGAAAAAGCAAGAGGCTTGTCCATTTTTCTATGTATAATAAAACTAAAAAAACGGGATATCGCTGTCTTTCTGCAATATCCCGTTTTACTTTTAGGCTATAATGCCGCGATTACTTCAGGGAAGCTGCGATAGCATCCACCAATTTCTTCGCATTGGCATTGTTCGGATTCAGTTCCATCACCTCGTCCAAGTAGCCTTTAGCTTCTGTCAGTTGGGCATCAGCCTTTGCTTTCTCGGCTTTGTACTTTTCCGGGTCGGAGGAAGCAAGCGGATAGATTTCCGTCAGCTTCGTCGCGCCTTGGTTGTACAGCATACCGCCCAAGCTATACAAAGCGCCTTCCTTGTACTTCTTGTTGGAAGCTACCAAAACGGCTTTGTACATCTTCGTGGCAGTCTCGATGTCGCCTTTCTTTTGGGCAGCCTGTCCTTGTTTGATGCCGTAAGAATAGAGCATCTTTTCCAAGTTTGCGTTGCCCGGGAAGGCTTTCAGGCCTTCTTCAACTGTTTTAAAGAACTCTTCCGATTTGTTTAAACTACGGTAAGCCATAGCAGCGCCTGTGTAAGAGTCGTCAAGGTTGTAATTAAGTTTTATAGCCATGTCGAAATACTTGGCGGCTTCAGCATAGTTCTTTGCCTGGGTTGCACTGAACGCACAGTTAAAAATACGAACTGTATCCTTGTACTCATTGAGTTTCAGATACTCTCCGTACTTAGCCAGTGCTTCTGTGTAATTTTTGGCATTCAATGCTGCATCGCCTTCATCTCTCAACTTATCTGCATCTTGGGCAAATATATTCCCCATACACAGGCAGAATGCTACCAATAATACAATTTTTTTCATGGTCAAATCTATTTTTATTGTTGTTTGTACACGCTAAAAGTATAGCATTGCTTTGGAACAGCCAAATCTTTTAAGCTGTTTTTATTATTTTTGGATTAATCCGTTCTGTTTTAAAATATTTTGGCCTTCATCACCCTCATCATTTCTTCCACCACCTTCCGCACATTCTCCCGTGCATATTCTGCCTCCATCGCCTTTCCCAGCGAGACGGGTGCGGGGTGGATGGGGAAGCAGGCGGTCATTCCCATGTCGTAGAGGGCGGGGGAGAGGTCTGTCGCGTTGCCGGTGAGGGCGATGACGGGGATGCCGCGTTCCCGTGCGTGCCGCGCGACGCCGGCGACGACTTTCCCCCGCAGCGTCTGCCGGTCGATCTTGCCTTCGCCGGTGATGACGAGGTCGGCGTCCGCCAGGAGGCGGTCGAAATCGAGTTCGCGGAGTACCATTTCGATTCCGGGCAGGAGTTCGGCTCCGAGGAAGGCGTGGCACGCTCCGCCCAGTCCGCCCGCCGCCCCGCTGCCGGGTATTTGTTGCAGGTCAATGCCTTTTTCTTGCAGGACGAGGGCAGAAAAATGTTGCAGTCCCCGGTCGAGCTGGCGAACCATCTCCGGCGTCGCCCCCTTTTGCGGGGCAAAAACGTAGGCCGCTCCTTCGGGTCCGTAGAAAGGATTATCGACATCGACGGCTACGCGGAAACGGCACGAGGCCAATTCCGGGTGAACATGTATCGCGTCGTAGCTCCGGATCCGCTCCAAATTTCCTCCGCAGGGACGAATATTTTCCCCCGCAGCGCCGAGGAAGCGGAAGCCCAGCGCCTGCAACATCCCGACGCCCGCGTCGTTGGTCGCGCTCCCGCCAATGCCCATCAGGATGCGGCGGCAACCGCGACGGATGGCGTCGGCTATCAATTCGCCCGTCCCGTAAGTGGAGGCCTCCATCACGTTGCCTATATTATAAGGTATAAGGGCGAGCCCGCTTGCCGAGGCCATTTCGAGGATGGCTGTCCGCCGGTCGGCTGCGATTCCGTATCGCGCTTCGACGGGTTGCCCCAGCGGACCGTGAACTGTCGCCTTCACGATTTCCCCGCCGGTGGCCTGCGTCAATGCGTCCACGGTGCCCTCGCCGCCGTCGGCAACGGGCAGGATGGTAGTTTGGCACGCAGGGAAGACGGCTCGGACGCCTTCGGCAGCGGCTTTTCCCAGTTCGGCGGAGCTGAGACAGCCTTTAAAAGAGTCTATTGCAAGAATAATATGTTTCATTTTCTACAAAAATTTTGTGATGCTGTCTGCGCGGGAAAAAAGGAAGCGGACGGCCTACGAAAGACCGCCCGCTCAAGAAATCGAAAGCATTCACATCACACATGTGAACTTTTTATTCGTTGTATATACTGGTTGTCAATACAAACGTCATAGATTCGTCGTCTTTCTTCACTTTGACTCCCGATGGCGCCATATAATTGTTGATGGCCGTCGTGGTAGCATCCGAAGTGCCGTAGTTGCTGCTCGATTGGGTTACGTTCTCGACCGGGAAGATGAGGATTCTGAGGTCTTCGTCGGGATTCTCGTCGATGTGCGTTTCCATCAGGCGGGATATATTGCCAAAGTTATAGACATTGTCGCTGCTGCTATACGTCCCGAGGAACGACGTGCGGCTGTCGGAGAGCTTTCCGGATTCGAAGAAGCTCTTCACCGAATCTTCGGGCAGGAGCAGGAGGCTCGAGGGGCGCGCGAAGGCGAAATCCCAATCTTCCTGTGGCATGGGCGTGAGGGAGAAGGGCAGGTTGTTCACGATATGGTCGCCGATGATATCCTTGAGTTGTTCGCCCGATACTTCCAGTTTGATGCAGACGCCGGCGGGCGTTTTCATATAGGCATATTCGGCATCGGGGTCCAGAAGCTGCTCGAGGTTGCCGTTCCGGAGGTTGTTGAGCTGGATGACTTCCTGCGTGGTGTTGAAGCGCTCGATGGTGGTATAGATGGTATCATTCCCGGTCTTGGAGCTGGTGCCGTTATACCGATAATAAATCAACATCGAGGAGCTGCGGACGTCGAGGATGTTCCCGGTTCCGTATGTTGTTGTAACATAGAGTCCGGGGAAGAAATTATTGAATGCCTCCTGCGTCTCGAACGAAGCCGGGTTGTTCAGCGTCTCGTCATAAATGTGTTGCCCCAGCGACTGCGGCATACGGACGTGGACGTGGGGGACGTAGTAGTCCGGGTCGCTCGTGTCTTTGATTTCGCGCTGCCAATCAGGGATGCTGGTATCATAAGCCGTGTAAGTCTTTGTCCCGAGTGAGGTTTGCATATCGCAGAAGTCCGCCGGGTCGATGTTCGTGTAGTAATCCTTCTGCAGCGGCTTTGTAACCTGATAAATCTGGACTTGCATCGGAGCGAGGGAGTCGCCGACCCAAGATTGGTAGGTGATTTGATAAATCATCGAGTCGATGCGCCCGTCTATCGGCGTGTGCTTGAACTTGAAACCCTCCGGGCAGTAGAACTGGCAGATATAATCCGACTTCAAGTTCCCATACAAGGGGTCGTACAACTCGCCGAGCAAGCCGTTGACTGTCCGGGCATAAATCGAGTCGAGCTGGACTGTCGAGGCTTTGAATCGGATACTGTCCTGGAAGACGGTAATCTTATCACTTTCGGGCTGGATGCTGGGACCGACCAGACTGATATCATCATTACAATTGCTCAGGAGCATTGTGGCTCCCAAGGTTAGCCCAACTGTAAAAAGTTTGACTTTCATCATCATCATCAGATTTGAATAAGTTATTTGGATTCTATGATGGCGTCGTAGAACTTGTTGTATTCGTCCACGAGCACCTCGGGTGCCTGGTAAGGCAAGAATAATTTGTTTTTCTTGGAAGCGACGTATTCGCTGATTTCCGGGTCGATGTTTTCGCTGCCCTGGATGACGCCGTCGGCCATGTCGATGGCGAGTTTCGTCAGGGCGGTGCAGCTCGTGTCGCTCTTCAGGAGTTTCACGTCAGCCTCCTTCGCGCCGTCGATTTTCAATTTCTTATAGAAGTCGGCGGGGAACGGTTGCTTGAACCCGTCGTTGTAAAGCGAATAAATCACCTTGGCGTGGCGCAGGCAAGGATCGTCGGCATACATGCGTTTGATGTAGAGGCCGGTGAGGGCAGACATCCAGCCGTGGCAATGGATCACGTCGGGAATCCAGCGCAATTTGCGGACGGTTTCCAAGACGCCACGGACGTAGAAAATCGAGCGTTCGTCGTTGTCGGGGTATTCGGTACCGTCGTCATCTCCCACGATATTTTTCCGCTGGAAGTAATCGTCGTTATCGATAAAGTAAACCTGCATACGGGCAGATTGGATAGAAGCAACTTTGATAATCAATGGATGGTCAGTATCATCAATAATCAAATTCATTCCCGAAAGGCGGATAACTTCGTGCAGTTGGTTACGACGTTCGTTGATGAGACCGAATTTGGGCATGAATGTCCGGATTTCACGGCCGCGTTCCTGAATGCCTTGAGGTAAGTTACGGCAAATCGTAGAAATTTCTGATTCAGGTAAGTAAGGGGTTATTTCTTGGGTTATAAACAAGACTTTTTTTGCATCCATTCTATAATTCGTTTAATTAAAACGCTACAAAGATACGAAATTTCTTTCATTTACGATAATTATTTAGTTGCTTTGCACCCTCAAAAAGCATCTATGCGATGAAAATAGTAAACAAAATTCAGGATTTAAAGTCATATCTCGCTAAGGAAAAGCAAGATAAGAAGCAAATCGGCTTGGTCCCCACAATGGGCGCCTTACATGCCGGACATTTGAGCTTGGTTAAACGTTGTGTGGAAGAAAATGCTGTCTGTGTGGTCAGTGTATTTGTGAACCCGACCCAGTTCAACGACAAGCATGATTTGGAAACCTATCCCCGTACGCTCGACAAGGATTGTGAATTGTTGCAAGCGGCGGGCTGCGACTATGTCTTCGCCCCGTCGGTCGAAGAGATGTATCCCGAGCCGGACACGCGGACGTTCGATTTCGGTCCGGTCATGCAGGTGATGGAAGGGGCGCGCCGTCCCGGCCATTTTAACGGCGTGGCTCAGGTGGTGAGCAAACTATTTTATATCGTCGAGCCGGACAACGCCTATTTCGGCGAGAAAGATTTCCAGCAGATTGCCGTCATCCGCGCGATGGTCGAGCAGCTGAATATCCCGGTGCATATCGTCGATTGTCCCATCATGCGCGAGGCCGACGGCTTGGCCATGAGCAGCCGGAATACAAGATTAACGCCCGAACAGCGTCAAAAAGCGCCGCTGATAGCCCGTACATTAAAAGAAAGCGTTACCTTTGCACCCGGAAAGAGCGTACAGGAAGTGATCGACTTCGTCGTGAAGACAATCGAGCAAGAGCCTGTCATGAAAGTTGAATATTACGAAATTGTGGACGGTCATACCATGCAGCCTATTCACGACTGGAGCGAAACGGATTATCCCGTCGGCTGCATCACGGTCTATTGCGGCGAGGTACGGCTGATCGACAATATCAAATATGCATCAAATCTTAAGGGTTAGAACGTAATGTATATAGAAGTTGTAAAATCGAAGATTCACCGTGTAACGGTTACGGAAGCCAATTTGAACTACATCGGTAGCATTACTATCGATGCCGAGTTGATGGAAGCAGCCAACCTGATTCCGAACGAGAAAGTTTCTATTGTGGATAATAACAACGGCGAGCGGTTCGAGACTTACGTTATCAAGGGCGAGCCGGGTTCGGGCGTCATCTGTCTCAACGGAGCCGCAGCCCGCAAAGTCCAACCGGGCGATGTCATCATCATCATGTCATACGCGATGATGGATTTCGAGGAAGCGAAGAGCTTCAAGCCTGCGGTCATATTCCCGGATACGGCGACTAACCGGCTGATCAAATAACAGGGAGCGGTAGGATTCCCCTTTTACCTTTAATAAAAAAATACCTGCAGTCCGTCGTTCGGGTTGCAGGTATTTTTTATTTTCCTCCTATTCGGATACTGTAATTGCCATCGGCAGTGTCATTTACTTCCATTTTGAGGATAAAAAAGCTGCGAAGGACAAAAAGTAGGGAATGGCAATCGGTTAGGCATAACCCGGCGATTCGTCGCCGGGTTTTTTTGTGTTCACCCGCGAAAACGCGGGTGCGGAGGGAAAAATGCGCGGGTGTTGATGAAATTATTCATCGGGTTAAAACCCGAGAAAAAGGAGATATTGCCATCATCCCGGCACTGAAATGCCGGGTTATGCATAGCCCGGCGTTTTAACGCCGGGACCTGGAATCGCCTCCCCAAATCCGGGGTTTTAACCCCAGCAAATTATTCATCATTAATTTAAAAAGATTATGAGCAACAAAAAAGAAATTTGGAAAATCTCCTCCAGACGCTGATCACCATTCTGACGGCTGTCGGGACGTCGCTCGGAATCACGGCGTGCGTGTAAGCAATTATCAATTCTCAATTCTCAATCAATGCTCCCCCTCCCCAAATACCGCAAAAATATTTTGAAGTTTCATATTGCTGTGTTCCCTCTTTGCGCGATTGCAAATCGTAGCATATTTCCGCTGTTTCGATAACGATTGTTAGTCATGTGTTTTTTTTACACATTAACGCCTCAAAGCCGATAATCATATTTCAAAAGCGCATAATTTTGCACACGGATTAAGACAGAGAGTCTGATGAATCCAAATTAGAGTGTAATATAAGTATGGCATTAGTAAACGAAGAATTCCTGAAATTGCAGAGCAACTACCTCTTCTCGGATATCGCCAAGAAGGTAAACAGCTTCAAGGTTACGCATCCGAAAAGCAAAGTGATTCGGATGGGCATCGGTGATGTAACCCAACCCTTGGCTCCGGCGGTCATCGCTGCGATGCACAAGGCCGTGGAGGAGATGAGTCGCAAGGAGACCTTCCACGGATACGGGCCGGAGCAGGGGTATTCGTTCCTGATAGATGCCATCATCAAGAATGACTTCGAGAGCCGTGGCGTCTTCATCGAACCGAGCGAGGTCTTCATCAGCGACGGCGCCAAGAGCGATTGCGGCAACATCGGCGACATCTTGCGGCACGACAACAGCATCGGGGTTACGGACCCGGTCTATCCCGTCTATATCGACTCGAACGTGATGGCGGGGCGGACAGGAAATCTGGTCGATGGCAAATGGAGCGACGTGGTCTATATCCCCTGCACGGCCGAGAACGGCTTTGTCCCGGACTTGCCTTCGCGACGCGTCGATATCATCTACCTCTGTTATCCCAACAACCCGACGGGGACGACCTTGAGCAAAGAGGAACTGAAGAAATGGGTGAATTATGCCTTGGCCAACGACAGCATCATCATGTTCGACGCTGCCTATGAAGCCTACATCCAAGACCCTGATATTCCGCATTCCATCTACGAAATAAAGGGGGCAAAGAAGGTCGCCATCGAGTTCCGGAGCTTCTCTAAGACGGCGGGATTCACGGGTGTCCGCTGCGGCTACACCGTAGTTCCCAAGGAATTGAAGGCGCGAACACTCAAGGGCGGACCAGTCTTTCTGAACAAATTGTGGAATCGTCGGCAGTGCACGAAGTTTAACGGCACGAGCTACATCACCCAGCGGGGAGCCGAGGCGGTCTATTCCCCGGAAGGGAAGGAGCAAGTCCGCGAGACGATTCAATATTATATGACGAATGCGAAAATTATGCGCGAAGGCTTGACGGACTGCGGACTGACTGTCTATGGCGGCAAGAACGCGCCTTATCTATGGGTGAAAGCTCCCGACGGCTGGACCTCGTGGAAGTTTTTCGAGAAGCTACTCTACGAGGTGAATATCATCGGGACGCCGGGCGTCGGATTCGGCCCCTGCGGCGAGGGATATTTGCGGCTGACGGCATTCGGCGACCGGGACGAGACGCAGGAGGCGATTGCCCGCCTTCGCGAATGGACAAGATAAGATGATTAGTAATTAGTTTAGGATTTTAGTAATAAGTAGTAGCGCAAATAATAGTTTTTGTGGATTGTTTTGTTTTTCCTCGGGGCGGCTCGCTGTGAAGCGGGGCGCCCTTTCCCTACTTATTGATAAATATATTTTCTCGGCGAACAACCGACGGCAGCCTTGAAGAACTTCCCGAAGAAAGAAGCGTTGGAGAAGTTGAGCAGGTCGCTGACTTGTTGCACCGTGTAGGCTTTGCTCTTCAGCAGGGCTTTAGCCTCGAGGATGACATAATCTTTTATCCACTCGCCGGCGAAGCGCCCGCTGACTTGGTGGATGACGAGGGAAAGGTATTTGGGCGTGAGGCACATCTTGTCGGCATAGAAAGAGATGCTGCGCTCTTCCTTATAATGCGTTTGTACCAAATCCAGGAAGCGGTTGAAGATTTTCTCCTGGCGGTTTTCGGTCTTCGTCTCCGGATTGCTCTTGTCGTACTTCATTATCCATTGGTAGCCGTTGCAGAAAAGAACTTGCATATAGCCGTTCAGCGCTTCGCGGGTGAATTTGTAGTCGGTCTGCTCGACTTTGCGGCGCATGGCGTTGTAGATGGCGAGGGTTTCCGCCAGTTCCTCGGGCGACAAGTGGAGGATGGGCTGCTTCGAAAGGTATTTGAGGACGGATAGCGAGGCCGCAGTATTGATTTCTTTTTCATATTTGCTGCCGGAATATGCAATCAAGGCCAGCTGGCAATTCTCGCTTACTTCCAGACAAAGGCCGATGGTGTTGGGCAAGATGACCAACGCGCTGTTGGCCTGGAGGAGATGCTCTTTCAGGTTGGCTTGGACGCGCATATATCCGTTGGTACACAGTAAAATCAAGGTGAAGTTTACTTTGAAGGGATAACTTGTTGCCACGAATTCTGAGGCAGTCTGGACTTCGGGCGGCAAGCCGAAATTGTCGGCCAGCATGAATTCGTTTTCGAAAATCAGCGTGTGCTCCATGATGGGAAGCATCGCCATGTCTAACGGTTTGAAGATAGAAGTGTTTTTCATATTCCATTATTTGGGGGCAAAAATAGTGCTTTAGGACAAAAAATATAGCCGGATTGCGTTTCTTTCTTGCAAAAATCCATCCGATGGGATGTTTTGCCGTCCGATTGGAGGATTGGCCGGCGTGGGAAAATCTTGACCTTTGCACTTAGAATAATCATTAAAAGAAATTATCAGATGAAAAGAATCTATTTTATTCCCCTATTGTTATGCTTCCTATTGGCCGGATGCAACGAATCTTCCACGGAAGAGCGCGTACACAGCGTCCTGCTCACCCGGCCGGAGAAGGCGAGTACGGAACAAACTCAACGCTTCCCCGGCATTGTCCGCGAGGCGAGCGAAATCAACTTGGGCTTTAAGACACCGGGACAAATTCGGCAGATTGCCGTAGATGAAGGTGATTATGTCCGGAAAGGACAGCTTATCGCCACGCTGGATGATGCCGATTATCAATTGGGCGTGGAAGCGTTGCAAGTCCAGTATGAACAGCTTTCCAAGGAAGTGAAGCGCCTTGAGCAACTGTATAAAGGGCGCAGCCTTTCCGTCAATGACTACGAGAAGGCGGTGGCCGGTCTGAAGCAGCTGGGCGTGCAACTGCAAGTGAATCGGAACAAGTTGGACTATACGCGCCTCTACGCTCCGGTCGGCGGTTATGTCCGGAGTGTCAATTTCGAGGAATCGGAGATGGTGGATGCCGGGACGCCCGTCATCAGTCTGCTGGATGTGAACGGGATGGAAGTCGAAGTCGATGTCCCGGCTGCGGTTTATCGGGCATCAGGGAATATCGACCGAATCTCGTGCCGCTCTGTTTCGCAGGATGGAAATCGGATTTCAATCCCCATGAAGATGCTCAGTTTGACTCCGAAGGCAGATGCCACGCAGCTCTATCGCTTGCGCCTGGGATTTGATGCAGCTCCGGGAGCTTCGCTGACGGCAGGCATGAATGTCGAGACGGAAATCCGTTTTGCTCAGGCGGATTCGATACCGTTGTTCGCCCTTCCCCTGCGTGCTGTTTTTCAGGAAGAGGAAGGAAATTATGTCTGGGCAGTCGGCCGCGACTCTATTATATATAAAGTAAAGGTTGATGTGCTGGAGGCGAGTCCTTCGGGACGTGTGCTTGTTTCCGGCTTGCGGGGCGACGAGTCTGTAGTCCGCGCCGGCGTCCATGCTTTGCAGGATGGCGAGAAAGTCCGGGTGATTGACGAAGAATCTAAAACCAACGTAGGAGGATTGCTCTGATGAAAGTTACGGAATTCTTTATGCGCCGCGCGACCTTGTTTTGGTCGCTGATGGCCGCTATCCTCATCGCCGGCGTCATCGCCTTTATCCAAATGCCTAAGCTGGAAGACCCGGCCGTGGCCGTGAAGCAGGCGATGGTGGTCGTCCCTTATCCGGGAGCCAGCGCTCACGAGGTGGAATTGGATGTCGCGATAAAGATGGAGGATGCCCTGCGCGCCTTGCCGGATGTCAAGAAGATAAAGACCGAGTGCCACGATGGGTCGGCTTCCATCACGGTCGAATTCTTGATGACGGTCCCGCTCTCGGAGTTGGAGCAGCATTTCGATTTGCTCCGCCGGAAGGTGAACGATCTCCGCGCCTCGCTCCCCCAAGGCTGTTACGACCCGATAGTCATCGACGACATGATGGATGTCTACGGCATCTTCTACGCCTTTAAGGGCGATGGTTATACCTATCCCGAATTGTATAAATACGCCAAGATGATTCGCCGCGAGCTTTTGGCTGTCAAGGGTGTGAAGCGGGTCAATATCGTGGGCAATCGCGATGAGGTAATCAATATTGTCCTCTCGAAAGAGCAGCTTTCTCGCAACGGCCTTGTCCCGGTGCAAATCATGTCGGCTCTGAATAGTGCGAACCAAACTGTCAATGCCGGAAGCAGCATGAACGACGGCGACCGCCTGCGCCTCAGCGTCTCCGGCCAAATCGAGGACGAGGAGGATATCCGCCAGATTCTTATCCAAACCACTGACGGCAAGCAAGTCCGCTTGGGCGACATCGCTCAAATCGAGCGTGCCTACGCCGAGCCGCAGCGCAACGGCTTCTTCCTCTCGGGACAGCCTGCGCTCGCCATTTGCCTGGCTATGGAAGCCGACGCGATTGTCCCCGATGTGGGCAAAGCAGTGGACCGCAAGCTGGCGGAGGTGATGAAGCAAGTTCCCGCCGGCATGGAGACGGATAAAGTCTTCTTCCAGCCCGACAAGGTCGATGAGGCCATCAGCTCCTTCATGTGGAATCTCGTCGAGTCGGTGGCGATTGTGATTCTTGTGCTGATATTCAGTATGGGACTCCGCAGCGGGGTGATTATCGGCTTTGGGTTGATATTGACTATTGCACTTTCGTTTCCGATATTATTGACCTTGGGCACGACCCTCCAGCGCATTTCCCTCGGCGCGTTTATCGTGGCGATGGGGATGTTGGTGGATAATGCGATAGTCATCATGGATGGCATCCTAATCGACAAGCAGCGAGGCTTCGGACCCAAGACTTATCTCTACCGCATCGGCCGCAACACGGCGTTGCCCTTGTTGGGGGCGACCATCATTGCGGCATCTACATTCATTTGTATTTACCTGACTCCCGGTTCGGTGGGGGAATATGCCAGCGATTTATTCCTCGTCCTTTGCGTCAGCTTGTTGGCGAGCTGGGTGCTGGCGTTGATTCAGGTGCCTGTTTGCGCCAAATCATGGTTGCCGCTTCGGGAGAAGGCCAGGAAGAAAGAGGAGGTGATGAATTCCCCCATCCACCGCTTCGTCCGCCGGACGGCATCGATGCTGATTGCCCACCGGACTGCGACACTCTCTGTAGCTGTCGTCCTTCTGGCTGTCTGTATCTTCGGCATGACAAGGGTTAAGAATCTCTTCTTTCCGGACTTCGATTATAAGCAGTTCGTCGTGGAATGTTTCTTCCCGGCGCAGAGCAATCCCGATAGCGTCAGGAACGACCTCTTGAAAATGAGCGCTATGTTGCAAGAAAATCCCGCCGTCGAGCGTGTCGCCGCCAGCATGGGCAATGCTCCGGCTCATTACTGCCTGGTGCGTCCGATGACTTCCGGGGGCGATTGTTATGGCGAGCTGATGGTGGACTGTGCGGACTACGCGACCGTCATGGATCAGATTCCGGCAATCCGTCGCCAACTTCGTTCCCACTTCCCCGACGCGTATATCCGTATCCGAAAGTATAACTTCTCGATTTCTACCTCGCACACTGTGGAGGTGGAGTTCTCCGGTCCCGACCCGGCCGTCCTCCGTCGTCTGAGCCATCAGGCCGAGGAGATCATGCGGCGTTGTCCATACGTGGACCCCTACTCGGTTGAAAATAATTGGAAGCCAAAAGCAAAAACTTTCGTGGCCGAATACAACCGTGCCAACGCCTTGCGCTCCGGTATCGAGCGTAGCGATGTCGGCAACGCCCTCCTGGCGGCCACCGACGGGATGCCTGTGGGTGTCTTGACCGATCAGGACCGTCAGCTTATCGTAAACCTTCAGATGCGCGAGGCCGACGGGAGCCGAATCCAAGATTTACGGAACATCCCCGTTTGGAGCACCATGAATCTCCACTTTTCCAATGAAGCACTGCAGAAGGTCGTTGCCGGCGGTCAAAGCGTCGAGTCCCTGCAAGACGAACTCTTCAAAAGCGTTCCCCTCAGCAACGTAACGGACGGTCTCCGCTTCGCCTGGGACGAGGGCGTGGTTCATCGCATGAACGGACAGCGCGCCATCGAGGCGGAATGCGACCCGAATACCGACCTCTACGACGCGACCCCTGCTAAGGTCGTGGCTTCTATCCAAGACGAAATCGAGGCGATTCCTCTGCCCGACGGTTATTCCCTCCGCTGGGTAGGCGAAGGCGAATTGCAGGACGAGTCTATCGGCGGGCTGCTGAAATTCGTCCCGATTACGGCCTTCATCGTCTTCCTCGCCCTCCTGCTTTTGTTCAACAGCTGGAAAAAGGTCTTGCTCATCTTGATATGCTTCCCCTTCGTCATTTGTGGCATCGTTCCTTCGTTGCTCCTTTTCCGCCAGCCGTTCACGTTCATGGCCATCATCGGTGTGATGGGTTTGGTGGGGATGATGGTGAAAAATGCCATCGTGCTGGTGGATGAAATCAATCGGTTGCAGACGGAAGAGCGCATGGAGCCGCTCCGGGCAGTCATCGAGGCGACTATCTCCCGCGTGCGTCCGGTCATCATGGCCTCGCTCACGACCATCGTCGGGATGATTCCCTTGGTTGGCGATCCGATGTATGGCTCGATGGCCATCACGATTATGGGCGGACTGACGGTCGGGACCATCATCACCCTGCTGCTGCTTCCCTTCTTCTATACCGTTTTGTTTCCGAAAACACTGGAGAAGCGGGATGAACAGTAGGAGAGAGGGAGACCCGAAAACGGGAGCTTTCGCGCGTCGCGAAAATCAGCTGTTCGCGGCAGGGCATTTTTCGCGCGTCGCGAAAGTCTCCTGCGCTGTGCAGGACATTTTCGCACGTCGCGAAAGTTTCCTGCGCTGTGCAGGGCGTTTTCGCATGTCGCGAAAGTTTCCTGCGCTGTGCAGGACGTTTTCGCATGTCGCGAAAGTCTCCTGCATCGTGCAGGACGTTTTCGCGCGCCGCGAAAGCTCTTTTTTAAGAATTTGAAAGAAAAGAATCGAATGAAAACATCAAACATCGAAAATATGAAAAGAATATTCCTCCTTTGTGCCGCCGCCCTTTGCCTGACGGTGGTACATGCCCAAGAACCGCTCACGCTTTCGCTGGCGACTTGCCGGGAGATGGCGCTCGGGCACAACGAAGACCTGCAACGGGCCGATAATGCCGTCCGGCAGGCGGAACTCGACAAGCGCATTGCTTTCGCCGCTTATCTCCCGAAGTTCGACGCGATGGCGATGGGTACCTATATGTTTCCCGACCTCGATATGATGGGAATGGAACTCCAGATGCACGGCATGTATCTGGCTGGCATCACGTTGATGCAGCCCCTCTATACCGGCGGGAAAATCCGTGCGGGCAACCGGCTGGCGGAAATCGGCCGGACAAGTATGCAGGAAAACCGACGGAAGACGCGGATGCAGGTCCTCGCCGATGCCGATAAGGCTTACTGGAACTTCATCGCCGTCGCGTGGAAAGTGCGGATGCTCGAGGCTTATAAGACACAGATGGATTCGCTCTACCGCCAAGTTGAGACAAGCCTCGCTGCCGGCATGGCGACGGAAAACGACCTGCTCCGTATCCGCACGAAGCAGAGCGATATCCGCTATCAGTGGCAGAAGGCGCGGAACGGCGCGAACCTTTGCCGCTTAGCCTTGTGCAACGTCATCGGTTGTCCGCTGGAGACGCAAATCGTGCCGACGGATACGGTCGTGCACGTCGCACCGGTCGCGCCGATGGATACGGATATTTCCCAGCGTCCGGAACTTGCGCTCTTGCGGAAACAGGTGGAAGCAGCTGAGCAGCAGGTGAAGGTGGCGCGCGCCGATATGTTGCCTACCGTGGGACTGTCTGTCGGCTATTCCTACTTCGGAAATATCAAGATGAACGGGATGACGCAGGATGCCAACGGCAACGCGTTCCCCTATACGCAGCGTTTCAATGACGGGATAGGGCTGGTCATGGCGTCGGTCAGCATTCCCATCTTCCACTGGGGCGAAAACCAACGCAAGGTGAAGAAAGCCAAGCTCGACGTCGAGAACGCCCGCCTGGATTTGCAGCAAAACACCCGTCTCCTCAGCATCGAGGCGCAGCAGGCTGTCCAAAACGTCATGGATAGCTACCGCTTGATAGAGACGGCGGAACTGGGCGCGACGGAGGCCGGCGACAACCTCCGTATCCTCCGCGACCGCTACCTGAACGGGATGTGCACGCTGACGGATTTGCTCGACGCCCAATCGCAGTGGCAGCAGGCCGAGAGCAATCTGATCGATGCGCGGACACAATGCAAAATTTACGAGACGGAATACCTGCGCGTAACGGGCCGATTGGAATAAACCGTATCTTTGCCCCCAGTTTTTGATACATGTTCTGATATGGAAACCGAAAAAATGAAAGCCCATGCGGGCAAACTCTACGACGCGAATTACGACCCCGAGCTCCTCGCCGAGCGCGCGGCCTGTGCCGAACTTCTGTTTGATTACCATCAGTTGCGCCCTTCGCAGGAAGCGGAGCGACGCTCCCTCTTGCACCGCCTCTTCGGGCGAGTGGGGGAGAATGCGACGGTCGTCCCGCCCTTCCACTGCGACTACGGCTACAACATTGAGGTCGGCGCGAACTTCTTCCTGAATGCCGGCTGCGTGATTCTCGACGGCGCGAAGGTTCGCTTCGGCGACAACGTCTTCGTCGCGCCCCATTGCGGATTTTACACGGCCGGGCATCCGCTCGACGTGGCGCGGCGGAACCAAGGTCTGGAATATGCCCGCCCCATCACCATCGGCGACAACGTCTGGATTGGCGCCGAGGTCTGTGTCCTGCCGGGCGTGAGCATCGGCGAGGGGAGCGTGATTGGTGCGGGGAGCATCGTAACGAAGGATATTCCTGCGCATGTGCTGGCCTTCGGGAATCCGTGCCGGGTCGTCCGCCAGCTGACGGAGTGAGGCTGTCTCTGTTTTAAATCGTATCTTTGCCCCGATTAAACACGGTTTTTTATGAACGCATTTACTTTCTACGACCTCCATCGCATCCCGTATGCCGACGCCCTCGAGCGCCAGACCGCCGCCTTCGACGCTTTGCTGGAAAACAAACGCGCGGGACGGCCCGGCGAGAACAGCCTCTTCTTCTGCGAGCACGAGCCAGTCTTCACCATCGGCAAAAGCGGGAAAGATTCCAACCTTTTGATTCCCGAATCGCTGCTCGCCGAGCGTGGTATCTCGCTCTACCACATCGCGCGCGGCGGCGACATCACCTACCACGGCCCGGGGCAGATAACCGGCTATCCGGTCTTCGACCTCGAGCGTTGGCACCTCGGTCTCAAGGCGTACATCGCTCGCCTCGAGGAGGCCGTTATCCGTTTCCTTCGTTTATATGATATAAAGGGCGAGCGACTGGACGGTGCGACTGGCGTATGGCTCGACCCGCTCGTCGCCGGGCGTGCGCGGAAGATTTGCGCCATCGGCGTGAAGAGCAGCCGCTTCGTTACGATGCACGGCTTCGCACTGAATATCAATACGGATTTGTCTTATTTTTCGCTCATCAATCCTTGCGGGTTCACGGACAAGGGCGCGACGTCTTTGGCTCGCGAGCTGGGCGGCGAAGTGGATTTCGAGCGGTGCAAGACGGAATTGTGGCAGATTTTTGAGGAATTATTCGGATAGGTTGTTTCCCCGGATGGAAAAAAGGGAGACGCGGATGACACGGAGGACGCGGATTGGGTTTCCGTTTTCATTTCAGTTGAAATGATTATTTCGACTCCGTCCGCGTGCTGTCCGCCGCCTGTACGGTTTCTATTTTTTTCTTTTTGGAAAAGAGAGGGAAGAGGTTGTGGCGGCGGAACATCTCGGAGAAGTGCGTGAAGTCGCGCTTGAACATGATGCCGACGCCTTGGGTCGTAAGCGCCTGTTTGAGGTACTGGTACATGTCGTTGGCGTGGTTGTACGCCTTGAGGCGGATGTCGCCGCTCTTCGTCAGCTTGTATTCCAGGTCGAACTCGCCGATGAAGGCGTTCTTTTGGTTCGGGTTATTCTTGTAGCCGAAATTTCCGTTGAATATAAGCCGGTTGTTGAGGAGTTGGCTGGAGAGGAGCATCTCGACCTCCGTATCCGTGATGCCATCCTCGCTCGCGCGGATGTTCGTGCCTATCTGCACCTTGTCCGTGATGCTGTTCAGCAGGCTGGAGAGCTGCGACGAGAGGGCAGACGAGGCGACGGCGGTGAAGTCGTTCGAGCCGACCGTGCCGGTATATTCGGGCGTATAGAATTTGTTCAAAACCAAGAGATAGACGATTTGGCGGGTCATCATGTCCTCCGTATCGACGAGGCTCTTGACCTGCCGCTCGAGTTCCTCGTTCGAGCCGGGCAGCTCGAGGTCGAACGAGATTTGCGGACTGCGGAGCGGGCCGTCGAGGTTGAGGACGCAGTTGACGGGGACGTTCGTGCGCGCGCTTTCCATGACGAGGCTCTGGTCCAGGTCGCCGATGTTGGCGGTGAGGTTGTAAATCGCGTTGATGTTCATGTTGGCCTGCAGTGGGTCGCCGTTGAACGTGATGAGACTCCCCTCGCGAATCTGAAACTCCTTGTGGATAAGCTGTTGGAGGCTGAAATTGTAGCTCCCGCTCTGGATACCGACGTTGCCGTACATGCGCAAGTCCGAGCGGTTGCCGTATTGAACCTGGAGGCTGCCGCTGCCGGTGCCTTGGATACGGTCGCCCGCCGTAGGATCCATAATCAGTTCGACTTCAGCCTCGGGCGTGATGTCGAGGAGGAAATTCATGCGGATTTCAGCCCCCTCTTCGGCGGGGAGAGGCGGGATGGCGAGAGAGTCGGCCGTGGCGCGCTTTTTCCTCGCGTCTTCCTGCTGTTTCTTTTTGTCCACGAAGGTGATGAAGTCATATTCAGCCGCTTTGGAGCCGCTCATGAAGTTGAGGAAAACCTTCGTCTGCGCTTCGTTGCGCATATTGATGTCGATGTTCAAGACCTGGGCGTTTCCCTTGATTTGCGCCGTGCCGCTGCCGAAGACCGTGCCGTAGATGAGCGGGTTGTGCCGTTCGGAGGCGTTGTACATCAGCATATTGTTGGCGCGGATGTCAACTTGGTAGTCGAACTCCTTGAAATGGCGGTGGTGGACGGTCAAATCCACCGTGCCGGTGTTCTGATACTTGTCGTACATCGTGAGGTTGCGTATCTTGATGGCCTCAGGCTCCAGCGTGATGGAGTCGGAGAACGTGTAATACGTATCAAGGAAATCGATGCCCATGCCGCCGTTCTTGACAAACGCGTTCCCTTCGACCGTCAGCTCCTTGAACGGCCCGTGGAGGTGGATACTCCCGAAGCCCTCGCCCCGGACACCGCTCGCGATTTTTTCCATAAAAGGCTGGAGGAAGGCAATATTAATGTCATTGGCATCGAAATGGAGCGAGAGGCCGGCGGGACGTTCCGGGCTTTTTACGGGGTAAACGTAGCCGTGCACGTCTGTCCAGGTCGAATCGTTCTTGTAGATGCTTCCTTCCATCAGGATACCCATCTGCTCGTCGTCCCACGCGCTGAAGAGCTTGAGCAAACCCAGCTGGACTTGGTTGAAGGAGAAGTCGCGGATGAGCAAATCGGTATTGAGGATGCGCCGGCCGTAGAGGTCGTTGATGTTGAACTTGCCCGTCGCTTTTCCGGCGAATTGGAGGGCCGGGATGTTCAGGATATCGAAGATATTGCTCAGTTCGATGTCGTTCAGCTCCAGGTTCAGCGTATCTTCCAGTGCCGGGGAGACAAAACCGTTCAGCTTGGCATACTGGCGGCCGTGGTAGAAGTAGAAGTCGCGGACTTCCACCTGTTTGTTCTGCACGCGGATAGTAGCTGGCGAGAGATTCCATACGCTGTCGTTCAGAATCATCTGCGTCGGGTTGAGGCGGATGTCCGTGCGCAAGGATGTCCGTTGCTCCTCGTTCTCGTCTTGGGAAAAGAGGGCGGAGGCGGATAAATCGGCGCGGAAGGTGCGCTCTTTGTTGTTGGCCCATTGGAAAAGGGTGTTGAGGCGGTTATCCTTGGCGTCCATGCGGAGGTCGATGTAGTTTTTGCGGCCTTTGGCGTTGTAGCTCGTAGCCTTCACTTTGACATCGATTCGGTCGGCGAGGTTGTTGCAATCGATATAGCCCGATTGGAAATGGCTGTTCCCCGCCTTGAAATGCGGCAGGTAGGCTTCGAGGCGGAAGCGGTTGTAGTTATTATTGTATAAGCCCGTGATGCGCCCCGGTGTCAGCATGGTGAAGGGGAGCTTCAGCGTATTGGAGAGATTCTCGGTGTTCTGGATAGTCAGGAGGAGCGAGAAGTTGTTCTCCTGCACCGGCTTTTTCTTCGTCTCGTTGATAATGGCGGGCAAATACTCCTTGAGGGTGTTCTGGAAGCTCGGCACGATGGTCGCGAAGGAATAAGCCCCGGCAATCTCCCCGTTTATCAGGTCGGAGGAGATGAGCAGGCGGCGGTCCATGGCGTTTCCCGATGCCTCAATCTTCAGTTCCTTCAAGAAGAAATCGCTCGGAGTTGTGCGGAAGGAAATGCTGTCTATCGTAATGTTCCCTTCGATATTGTCGATGTTGTCGCCCGAGAAATCCGCCGTGATATTGAAGGCGATGTCCGGCTCCTCGTATTTCTTCGTCAGGTTCAGCAAATCCGGATGGAAATCCTTGACTGCGGCAGTGAAGTTGAACACCGAATTCTTCCCCTGATGCTGGAAGAAGCCGTCGGCGTGGAAACGGACGTTCGGGTCGTTGATGCGCAGGCAGCCGTCGAAGGTATTCCTCCGGAAATTGCCGTCAATCGTGATGTCTTCGTATTGATAACCCTTGTATTCCAGATCCGTGATGCGCGATTGGATAGCTCCCGCGAAGTGTCCGCCCTCGGGACGCTTGGCATCGATGTCGATGTCCAGCTTCCCTTCTCCAAGCGGATTGCCCTCGGGGAAAAGGTCGTGGAGGCGGAGGCTCGACGTGGAGACGTGCCCCTTCAGGAAGGCGGCGATATGCTCTTCCTTGTTTTTCCCGAAGATTAAGTCCGTCTGGATGCTTCCGATGGCCGTTGTCAGTTTCCCGTAGGCCGCTAAATTGTCGAAGAAGCCGGAAATCTCGCCGTTGAAGTCGATTGTCCCCAGATTCTGCACCGATTGGGGCAATTCGACGGGCGACTTGCTGAAGCCGTTGATGAGCCAGCCCAGTCCTTTCGGGGTGATGAACATATTGCTGACCTTCCCATCCAGATAGGCGCTGGAGGGCTGGGTTATCCCTTTCAGATCCATCTTCCCGATCATCCGGAGATTTTGGTTGTAGCTGACCGACAGGTTTTGCAAGCGGATATGATTGATAGACCCTTGGGCTTGTGCCGTGAGCGATACCGTATCCGCGAAATTCCGCAGCGCGGGAACAAAAGCCGAAATATCCCTCAGGCAAATCTGCGAGGGCGCAATGTGCAGGCGGATAGGCGCCTCCAATAGCTCCTTCTTGAAGGTCGTGTCGCGACTTTGGGGCAGTTGGATGTGTGCCTGGCTGATTTGCAAATCCGTCTGCGGCAATTTCAGTTGGAAGTCGGTAACGTAGGCACTGTCGCGATTTGCCTCAACACCTACGGTTAATTTCTCCAACAGGAAACCCGACGTTTCTCCGAAGCTAAGTTTCTTTACCTGTGCATTAATTGTGTCCTTGTTGAAGGCGCGTAGAGAAATCTTGGCACTGATGTCGTGCACGTCGATATGCTTGGCGTTGAATTTGCCCGGCGTCCGTGGCGCGTTGTCGATGTCAAACGTGAAGTTCCCTTTCCTTATTAATATGGTATTAAAGCGGAGGTCGATGTTCTTCCGCTTCTTCACCGTGTCTTTGCGGGCGAAGGCATCGATGACGAATTGCAGGTTCAGCGGTTCGCCCGGCGCCGGCTTGCTGAGGTGGATCGTCGGACTGAAGAGGCGGACGGTCGTGAACACCAGCTTCCCCTCGAGCAGCGGCATCATGTCCAGTCCAGCCGAGACGTGAAGCGCCTTGAAGAGCTCTCGCCCTTGCTGGTCTTCCAGGTAAAGCTGTTCCAGCACGACGCGGTTGGGCCATTCCATCGCCACCCGGCCGATGCTTACGGGCACACCCAGTTGCTTGGTCAATTCCTGGGTTGCCACGGCCGATATCTTGCGTTGTACTTGCGGGATACTGACTAAGATAGAGGGCAAAACGTACAGAATGCCAATCAGGATAAGCAGGAAAACGGTTATGTATTTAAATCCTTTGATAGTAGTACTTATAATAATTTAAGCACAAAAGTAGAATTTTATCGCGATAGATTTCGTTATTTTGCGCGAAAAATAAGAATAAAATATGAGTATAACAATCTTAGGTATCGAGTCTTCGTGCGACGATACCTCCTCATCCGTAATCCGCGATGGCGTAATGCTCTCGAATGTCATTGCCAGCCAAGCGGTTCACGAGGCATACGGCGGTGTCGTCCCGGAATTGGCTTCGCGGGCGCATCAGCAGAACATCATCCCCGTCGTTTCCGAAGCGATCAAGCGGGCAGGCATCGACAAGTCGGAGCTGGATGCCATCGCCTTCACGCGCGGCCCCGGTCTCTTAGGCTCGCTGCTGGTGGGTACGTCCTTCGCCAAGGGTTTCGCGGCTTCGCTGGGCATTCCGATGATTGAGGTGAACCATCTGCAGGCGCACGTCCTGGCGCATTTTATCAAGGAATCTCCCGACGACAATCACGCCCCTTCTTTCCCCTTCCTTTGCCTCTTGGTTTCGGGTGGAAATTCCCAGATTATCAAGGTAAATGCCTACAACGATATGGAAGTCATCGGCCAGACTATCGACGACGCGGCGGGCGAGGCCTTCGACAAATGCGCGAAGGTCATGGGCCTGGGCTATCCCGGCGGTCCGGTAGTCAATCGCCTGGCGAACGAGGGCAATCCCAAGGCTTTCTCCTTCAGCAAGCCCCACATCCCCGGCTACGACTACAGCTTCAGCGGCCTCAAGACTTCGTTCCTCTATACCTTGCGCGACGCCCTGAAGGACGACCCCGACTTCATCGAGAAGAACAAGCGCGACCTCTGCGCCTCCCTCCAAGCGACGGTCATCGACATCCTTATGACGAAGCTCCGCAAGGCTGCCAAGGACTTAGGCATCCGCGAGGTGGCTGTCGCCGGCGGCGTCTCGGCCAACTCCGGCTTGCGCGACGCTTTCCTCGACCACGCCAAGCGCTTCGGCTGGAAAGTCCATATCCCGAAGTTCTCTTTCACGACAGACAACGCGGCGATGGTTGCCATCACCGGTTATTATAAGTATCAGGACAAGGAGTTCTGCCCCATGTCGGCGGCTCCCTTCTCAAGAGTGCAAATCTGATGAAAACAGAAGAAGAATTAGGAGCTCTGCTCCTCGAACGCGGCTGGACCGTAGGTACAGCCGAAAGTTGCACCGGCGGCCGCATCGCCAGCCGGCTCACCTCCATCGCCGGCAGCTCGGCTTATTTCGTCGGCGGTATCGTATCGTATAGTAATGATGTCAAACACAACGTGCTGGGTGTCCTGCTCTCCGACTTGGAGACGCACGGCGCCGTCTGCCAGCCTGTCGTCGAGGAGATGGCGATGGGCGCGCGCCGCGTCCTCGGCTGCCACTGCTCGATGGCGACGTCGGGCATCGCGGGTCCGGGCGGCGGCACGGCAGAGAAGCCCGTCGGCACGGTCTGGGTCGCTGTGGCTTGCGGGGATAGACTCGTCTCCCGCTGCTTCCATTTCCCCTACGACCGCGCGGGCAACATCGAAGCCGCCAGCGAGGAAGCGATGAAGATGTTGATGGGGATGCTGCGCTAAACCGTGGCTCCCTTCGCGATAAGCCTTTCTTTTTCGCTTTGCTGGAAAGAGTGGGAGAATCGCTCTGCGTCTGTCTCTACTTTTGCGGTAAACTAAAAAACATTCGGACGATGAAAAAAACAATGACAAGAAGAGCCTGGATGAAGTCTTCCTTCGCGGCTTTGGCTTCCCTGGCTGCTGTAAAAAGTATGCCGGCTTTCGCGGTCGAGCCTTCCGCCGGCATGAAGGTCGCCGCCAAGGCGAAAGTGTATATGACGACGGAGATTTCCCCCGCCGCCCTTGTGAAGATTTACGAAGCCCTGGGTCGCCAGGCCACCGGCAAGGTTGCTGTCAAGATTAGTACCGGTGAGCCGGGCGGCCACAACTTCCTCCAACCTGCTCTCATCCAGGATTTGGTGAAGAAGGTGAACGGCACCATTGTGGAGTGCAACACGGCCTACGCCGGCAAGCGTTCGACGACCGAAGCCCATCTCCAGACCGTCAAGGACCACGGCTTCACCGCCATCGCTCCGGTCGATATCATGGATGCCGAGGGCGAAATCAAGCTCCCGGTCAAAGACCAGAAGCATCTGAAGTACAACCTCGTCGGCAAGAACATCGAGAAGTACGACTTCATGATCAACCTCGCTCATTTCAAGGGCCACGCCATGGGCGGCTTCGGTGGCGTCATCAAGAATCAGTCCATCGGCGTCGCTTCCGCCAACGGCAAGACGTATATCCATACTGCCGGCAAGGTCGAGAAGCCCGAAGAGCTTTGGGACAACCTCCCCGAGCAGGACGCTTTCCTCGAATCCATGGCTGCATCGGCCCAGGCCGTAGCCGACCACTTCGGCGACAAGATTCTCTATATTAACGTGATGAATAATATGTCCATCGACTGCGACTGCGACGCGAACCCCCACGCTCCGGAGCTGAAAGACATCGGCATCCTGGCCTCCCTCGACCCCGTCGCCCTCGACGAAGCCTGCCTCGACCTCGTTTATGCCGTCAAGCCCGAGCCGGGAAACAATCCCCGTCCGCTCGTCGAGCGTATCGAGAAGCAGCACGGCCGCCACACGGTCGATTATGCCGAGCAAATCGGCCTCGGCACGAAAGCCTACGAGGTGGTGAAGATATAAAATAAGGCGTTGATTTGTTTCATAGTTGGCAGAGGAAGCCCGCTTGCGCGAGGAGTCGCGGCGGCTTCCTCTCTTTTTGTGCCCGCCTCATTCCCACTCGTAGCGGCGGGCATAGTCCTCCGGACGGTGCTTCGCGCGGTAGTCGCGCGGGGACATCTTCTCCTCCTTTTGGAAACGCTGGGCGAGGTTTTCGGCCCACTTGAGTCCGCAGCGTTTGGCGATTTCCTTCATGTCTAAATTCGTGCAGGCCAGCAACTCTTTCGCCTGTTTTATCCGGTAATCGATGATGAAATCGACGGCGTTTTGCCGCGTCAGGATGTGGATGGCGCCCGAGAGTTCTTTGGGTTTGACTTTCAGCTGCGCCGCGAGGCCCTTTACCGACGATATTGTGGTGTGTTTCAATATGTCGGCCACTGCGTCCATGATGACCGAGCCTGTCGGGGGCACAGTTTTGTCCACGGGCAAAACTTTTTCCCAACCGTCCTTCTCCACGAGCTTTGCTTTTAAGGGGGATACGTAGATCATATCCACCGTGATGGGTTTGAAATAGGGTTCCATGTCTGTTTTCCGTTTTATTTTTCGCGCAAGGTAGTCATTTATTCTTTACCGGCAAGACATTGTCGCCAACTATTTTTGATTTTACCCCAATATTCCCACCCTTTTTTCTTAGTATTTTGGTGCGAAAAAACTATGCCGACCGCGCTGGCATAGTATTGCAGAACCAAAAAGCTATGCCGACCGCGCCGACATAGTATTGTGGAACCAAAAAGCTATGCCGACCTCGCCGGCATAGTATTATGGAACCAAAACACTATGCCGACCACATCGGCATAGTATTGTAGAACCAGAATACTATGCCGACCACATCGGCATAGTATTGTAGAACCAGAATACTATGCCGACCTCGCCAGCATAGTATTTTAGAACCAAAACGCTATGTTTTCCCTTATGTTTATCCCGGCAATTCATTGCCGGGTTTCATGCGCCCCCTTTATGTTTAACCCGGCAATTTATTGCCGGGATTCGGGCGCCCCTAATATACCCCTCCGTCGGGTTTAAACCCGACGGAGGGAGGGTGGTTGTCGTGGCTGCCCCCGGCATTAAAATGCCGGGCTAATCATATTGGTTAGCTGTTGTTTATTTCACCAACACCTGCATATAATTCTTATCGCCCCACGTCCGCATCAGGTCGAGATAGGCGGCATATTCCTTCGGCTGAATCTGCGTCTTCGCGAACTTCAGCGTCCGCTTGACGGTCGCGCCGTCCGCTTTGGGGCGGATGGAAATCTCGACGCTGCCGATGGCGTTGCTGCGCTTCACGTTCGTGGTGGGCGTGCATAACGTCTTGCCGCCGAGGACGATGTGGTACTCGTACGATTCATCGTAGGCCACGGGGAGGGTGAGCAGGATGTCGCGTCCCGTGCCGGCAGCCCAGTTGCTGTGGGCGGCGCTGAAGGGGAAGTCGGGCAGCGAGACGAGGGTGTAGTCGCCGGCCTTCTCGGTGGCGAGCGTCTGCTTGTAGCTCAGCGCGGTAGCATTGGCAGAGGCGTTGGTCTTCGCATCCTTGTCGCCGGCGGTGATGGCCTTGGCGGTGTTGCCCTCGATGTCGAGGAAGAAGTTCGAAATCTTCGCGTCGATGGAAGCCTCCGGCTTTTCTCCGAGAGAGATTTCAGCCTTGGCAGAGATGGCGGCAGACTGCGGCGCGGCGGCAAGGATTTCACCCGTTGCGAGGTTCAGCGCGGGATAATACTGGCGCGCGTCGGAGGCCAGCTTCGTGCGGTCGGCAGAGGCGGAGAGGAGGAAAGTCTGCCCGTCGGCTTCGGCCTTTACATAGAGTAGAGCGTTGTGCAGGCCCATGCCCGTGGCGTCGGTAGCCGGCAGTATGGCGCAGACTTCGGACTTGATGCCCAGAGCCTTCAGCAAGCCTTGGAAGACATTGACCAGCTCGGCATCTGTCCCGTAGGCCGAATTAATCACGTCCTCGATGGGGCGCAACTTGTAGCCTGTGGCACTGAGGCCGAGGGCTGTATGGGCGTAGCTGTTCTGGATGTAAGCATAGACAGCCTTGAGGCGGGCGAGGTCGGAAGTCGCGCCCTGCGTGATGGTCTCGGCGAGGGTCTTGAGGAGCGGCAGGCTCTTCGCGACGTCCATCTGCTTCGTCAGCGTCTCGGCCATTTCTTTCGGCGAAGCGTAGGTGTTGGCGGCGAGGAGCGGGCTGTCGAGGTAATAACGGTCTGCCCAGTGAGACATTGCCGGGATGTTGCGCAGCGTCCAGCTGTAAACCTTCTGGCCGCCGTTGGCGGAAATCGCGGGCTTCGTGCTGAGGTTGGAGAGATGATAATTCAGCGTCTTCGAATCCGGGACGGAAATCGTCAGCTTGCATTCCTTGACGGGCGAAGTCTGCTCGATGCCTTGGTAAATATCCAGTGCAGAGAGGTAGCCCGGCTTGGTGGTAATCGTGTAGTCGAGGTAAATCGTCGCGCCCAGTTCGAGGCCGGTGTGGACGACAACCATCTCCTTCAGACCGTTGTAGGCCGGAGCGTTGGCAGCAGCGGCGGGGAGGACTTCGACGAAGGCGTTGTCGGGCGTGCGGACTACGTTGCCGTTCTTCTGCTTCGTGTAGGATTCGTTGATTTTCAGCGTCTGGTATGCCGGGTTATAGACGATGAAGCTCTCGCCGTAGGTACTGTTCATGGCCGTATGGGTGAAGAGCGTCAGTTCCATGTTGTAGCGGAACTCTTGGCTGCCGTCGGCGTTGAGCGTCCAGCTTTTCGACAGCTTCTTGTATTCAGCCTCGGAAGCGGCGAACGCGAACGACGCCACGAGGAGGAGGCAGAATACGAATGCGATTTTATTTGAAAGATGTTTCATGACCGATTAATTGTGCTTTAAAATAATGTAATCACCGTAAGACTTGTGGGCATTGACAGCCGAGCGGAAGCCCTGCCAGTCGCTGGCCTCGTAAACGCGTTTCTTGAGGGCGAGGCGCTGGTGGAGCGTCAGTTTGCCGTCGGCAGCGGAGAGGGAACCGTCGAAGTCGGCGGCGTTACTCGTCATGCTGTCGGACTTCGGGGCAGTCGCCATCGTGTATCCCTTCGGCAGCTGGATCGTCTCGTCCAGTTCGACGAGGCGGGAGCAGCCGTCCTTGAAGCCGAAGTCGCGCGTCTCGAGGTCGGTGTCGATGCGGAGGTACGACTTCACTTGGTTGTAGAGGTTATTCATCACCATCGGTTTGAAGAGCAATTCGTTGTTCCCCTTCACGGCGTAGTTCGGAATCTCGTAGCGGAAGGTAATCTTGATAGGCGCAGCCTGGTAGTCCTTCGGGTTCTTTCCCCAATCGACACTGACGAGGCGGGCGTTCGGAGAGACGGCGAGGAGCTGGCGTTCCATCGTGCGCTTCCAATCCACCTGCCAGCCGGTTGTGAAGATACGGCGGATGTTGCTGTCCGATTGTCCCTCGGCCTCGATGGTGAAGGAGCCGGTCAGTGTGCCGTTGGCAGCCAGCTTGTTGTTCGCCTTGATGCGGACATAGTGGTTCTCCGGAGCGGAAACCGGTGTGAGGCAGAGGTCGGAGCCCTCGGGGACACCCGGCAAATAGTTCTGCTGCTGCTCGGCACTGCTCCACAGTTCGCGGCAGAAAGGAACCCATGTCGGGTCGAGCGGCATATAAACCCCGTTCACCTTGACTACGGCGACGCAGTGGTTGAAGTGGTCTGCCGGGATGGATTCGACGCGGCTGCCCGCCATCGTCATCGCCGGATAAGCCTCGAAGCCCGCCATACGGAGGAAGGAAATCAGTGTGCCGGCGATGTCCTTGCAGACGCCGCAGCGGTCGGTGTAGTTCATCTTCGTGTTATGCAGGGTATAGCCCTCGCCCTTGCCCATCGTGATACCGGCGTAGCGGATGTTGTCGGCTACCCAGTGCGTCAGGACAGCGATCTTCTCCATATCCGTCTTCTTGCCCTTGATTAGCTCATCGACCTTCTTCTGAGCCTCAGGGAGCGGGGCGAAGCTGCCGTAGTCCTCGTTCACCTTGTTAAACCAAAGCGACTTGTCCTGCCAGCGGGGAGTGGAAGACATCATCAGCTTCGGCGCGGCGTCGAAGAAATCGACCATGTTCGGCTCGCGCTTGAAGGGAACCATATCGTCCATGGCGAAGGTATAGGTCTTGCGGCCATCCTCGTAGCGCATCGACGAGGTACATTCGCCCTGGTAGAACTGGAACTGCATGTCCTTAGTCATCGGGATGCTGACGCGATAGACCTTGCGGACGGTCGGCTCCGTCGCCCAGAAAGGAACGATGTCGTAGAACTGTCCGCGCATCGGAGGGATGAAGCGCGATTCGTCGTCGCTGCCGTCAGCCAGCAAAGCATACGTGAAGCCCTTTTTGGCAATCTCGTATTCCACGACGTCGCCCGGGTTCAGTCGTCCGAGGTCGAGCATGATTTGCCGCGCACCCCAATAGATGGCACGGGCCGGAGCCGCGTAGTCGCAAGCCTGCGTAACATCGACGTTCACGACATCGCCGCCCTCGCGGTAAATCGTGGCGTAGCGGAATTCGGCGAAAGCCGTCAGCGGGTCGTAGTCGTACTTCACGACGTGGTTAGCCACTGCGCCCTTTTCCGTCTGAACTTTAAACTTTTTGTGGACGGTAAACGTCCCCGAACCGGTCTCGGCCACCTGGACTGCCGTGCTGTCGAGCAGCGTAACGCAGTCGGCGCCGGCAAAGGCGGGAGTCGCCAGCACCGGGTCGTTCCCCCCAGTCTGCGCGAAAACAGAGGCAGACGCCAGGAGGGAGAGGAGAGTGATTGGTAAATGTTTCATGTTATTATCTATATAATTAATGTATATGCGATTAAAAAATAGCCGGAGGGGGAGCTCCGGCTCATGTTTATCTTTTAGCTTCTTTGTTTTGTTTGCTAAACTCATGCAAAGCGTATGCTAAAGCAATTAGTCCTAAAAGGCCTGTTGCGCCTAAGAAATAAATCAGTTCCATAATACTTAGCTTTTTTTGTTCGACAATATAGTAAAGGAAATACCGGCAATAACCATGATGAGTACGACGGCGAAGCCCATGCCAAATAGTAAAACTCGATTGACATCCAGTTTCATAATACCGGCCAATATCACACCTCCGAACACCAGCTTGGATATGTTCGTACAATATTTCCCTATCTCAGAGAATAATATGTGCTTACTTTCTTTTTCCATACTGCAAATATACTCTCTTTCTCCCAGATTAGGACATAAAATGCAACAAATTCCCTCCTAAAACTTAATATCTCGTATGGAAAACTTGGCTACCTCCCGAGATATTCTTCAGACGACACTGTCGTTTCTACAAACGACACAGTTGTTTTTACAGACAACACAGCCGTTTTTACAAACGACACTGTCGTTTTAAGAATATGTCCTGACCTATTCCCTTTTTCTTCGGGACAAAAGAAACTTTATCTCGGGACAAAAGCTACTTTGAAACGCGGGTTGTTTCTTGCGAAAGCGTTATCTTTGCGCCCGAATTTTAAAGTTAATGATTATGTCTGTTGCAAAGAGAGACGATGAAATCAAGAAAGTAACGACTCATCGATTGATGAGTATGAAGCAGTTGAACGAAAAAATTTCGATGCTGACTGCCTATGATTATACGATGGCGACGTTGGTGGACCAAGCCGGCATGGATGTAATTCTTATCGGCGATTCGGCGTCGAACGTCATGGCCGGGCACGAAACAACGCTTTCGATTACACTCGACCAGATGATTTACCATGCTTCGTCCGTGGTGCGTGCCGTCCGCCGTGCCTTGGTAGTCTGCGATATGCCCTTCGGTACGTATCAGGTGAACGCGACGGAAGGCGTGAAGAATGCCATCCGCATCATACAAGAAAGCGGTTGCGATGCCCTCAAGCTGGAAGGCGGTGTCGAGATTTTGGATACAGTGAAGGCTATCCTGAATGCCGGCATCCCGGTGATGGGACATCTGGGACTGACCCCGCAGAGCATCCATAAGTTTGGGACATACGCCGTTCGTGCCAAGGAAGAAGCCGAGGCCGAGAAGCTGGTGAGCGACGCCCACGCCCTGGAAGAAGTCGGATGCTTCACCGTTGTGCTGGAGAAGATACCCGCTGCGCTGGCCGCCCGCGTAACGTCGGAATTGTCTATCCCGACTATCGGCATCGGAGCCGGGGGGGCGACGGATGGGCAAGTGCTCGTTGTCCAGGATATGTTGGGCATGAACCAAGGTTTCAAGCCGAAGTTCCTCCGCCAATATGCGAATTTGGCCGAGACGATAACCACGGCAGTCCAGTCTTATATACATGATGTGAAGACGCAGGACTTCCCGAATGAGAAAGAAGGCTATTGAAAGAATTATGAATTATAACTCATAACTCCCTCAGTGTTCTACATCCTTTCCCGTTTTGCCGCCATGCTTGCCAGCCCGGTTATTTATCTAGTCGGGCTGTTGCTTATTGCCGTTTTCGTTGAAAGTCGGAAGGTGAAGCGTGTGTGCCTGCTCAGTGTTTTGTTCCTGTTCCTGTTGTTTACGAACAACTTCGTGTATGAAGCTGCCGAGCGATGGTGGACACGGGACACGCTGTCGTCGATGAAGGCGGGGCAGGTCTATACCTACGGCGTGGTGCTGGGAGGCTTTGGGGGATACAATCCGGAATCAGACCAGTTGGACTTTAATCGTTCCGCCGACCGTCTATGGGAAGCTATCCAGTTGTACAAGGCAGGGCGTATCCGCAAGATAGTGATAGCGAGCGACGGGACGACGCATCCGGACTATGGTAATGCCCAGACCTTTATCCGCCAGATGAGTTACTTGGACATCCCGGCTACGGATATCTTGATTGAGAAGAAAGCGCTGAACACGGACGAGAACGCCATCTATACACTGCAAATGCTCCCGGACTTGAAGACGGAACCTTTCCTTTTGATAACTTCCGCCGTCCACATGCGCCGGAGTTTGGATTGCTTCCGTGCCGCCGGCATGAATCCCGATTACCACTCGACCGACCGCTTTTACGAGCCGATAAGCCGGTGGGAGAGTTGGGTTCCCGACCTGACGCTGCTGGACGAGTGGTATTCGTTGGGGCACGAATGGATAGGGACGGTCAGCTACGAGATAGCTTTGCGGAACGAAAAATAAAAAGGATAGGGAGTAAGGCACTTTTTCAAATAATATTTTTGTATCTTTGCCCCCGTCTTTTCAAACACGACTACTATTTTTGATATAGAACAAGAATTAATACTAAAAGAAGCAGAGATTATGATTGGAAAGTTGGTCAAACTTATGCTGGTAGGACTGGTTGTCTTTTGCACTTCCTGTAATTCTACGAAGAAAGTAGTGTACCTGCAAGATGTAATACCCTTGAAACAGCAGGAGATTGCGCAACAGTTCGAGATGCACATCCACGTTGATGATTTATTAGCAATTATGGTAAATAGTAAGGACCCCGAGTTGGCATTGCCTTTCAATATGCCGGTGGTAACTTACCAGATAGGAACGCAGAATACGCCGCAGCAGCGTGTCTTGGGCTATCTGGTGGATAAGAACGGGGAAATTGATTTTCCAATCCTTGGCAAGTTGCAGGTAGCCGGTCTGACCCGTCTGGAACTGACTGAACTGATAAAGCAAAAACTGATAGATGAAGATTTGATAAAAGACCCGATCGTTACGGTGCAGTTCCTGAACTTCAAGGTTTCTGTCATGGGCGAAGTGTCCCGTCCGGGTTCATTTACTATCAATAGCGACCGCATTACGTTGTTGGAAGCGTTGAGTATGGCAGGCGACTTGACCATCTACGGACGTCGCGACCGCGTGGCTGTTATTCGTGAGACTGACGGCAAACGAACCATCCTTTTCCATGATTTACGCTCTTCTGATATATTCCTTTCCCCATGCTATTATTTGCAGCAAAACGATATTGTTTACGTAGAGCCTAACAAGGCGAAAGCAGGACAGCGTGAAATCAACTCCAATACGTCAATGAGCGTATGGCTCTCTGCCGTATCCATTTTGGCAACAATTTCTTCTTTGATTGTAACTGCAACTAAATAAGAGAGTGAAAAGAGAATATGGAGAATAATCAGATAAACAATACACAACAACAGCAAGACGAAGAGAACGTATTGAATCTTTGGGACCTCTATTTAGTCTTGAAGGCAAATTGGAAGTGGTTCGCTTTGTCTATCGTCGCCTGCTTGGGTTTGGCGTGCCTCTATCTGCTTTGGGCGCCGAAGGTTTATACCCGTACGGCTTCTATATTAATAAAGGATGAGCAGAAAGGCGGGGCTGGCATGGCGAATGCCTACGGCTTTGCGGATTTGGATATGTTCGGCGTGCAGCGGAATGTCGATAACGAGGTGATTGTTTTCAAGGCTTACCGTCTGATGCATATCGTGGCTCAGCGTTTGCATCTGGATGTCAGCTATACCATTAAAGAGGGGTTGCGGACGGTCGAGTTGTATCGCGAGTCGCCGGTCGTGCTTTCTTTCCCTGATGTCGAAGAAGCCCAGTCGTTCTCTTTCAAGGTAACGCCGCTTTCGGATAAGGAAGTCCAGTTGTCGGATTTCGTCGCATTGGATGAAGAAGGGGATGAAGTAGAATATGACGAGGTGCAAAAAGTCGCTTTGAACGATACCGTCAATACGCCTATCGGCCGCATGGTGGTTGTCCCGAGCTTATATTATACCGATTTATATTATAACGAAGCGATAAAGGTGCGGAAGTCTAACATGGCGAAGGTGGTCGAGAAATACCAGGCCGATTTGCAGTCTGCCTTGGCTTCCAAGACGGCAACCATCATCAACCTGACTTTGCAGGATGTCTCCATCTCCCGTACGGAAGATGTCTTGAATACGTTGATTTCTGTCTATAACGAGGATGCTATCAACGACAAGAACCGCGTTACGGTCAATACCTCTAACTTCATCGCCGACCGTTTGGTGATTATCGAGAAGGAATTGGGTAGCGTGGATGCCAGCATCGAAGAGTTTAAGCGGGCCAACCAATTGACCGATATTACCTCTGAAACGGGTATGTATTTGGAGAACACAAGTATGTATCAGAAGGAAGGGCTTAGCCTCGAAAACCAGTTGAGCCTTGCCCGCTATATCCAGGAATATCTGAACGACCCGCAGAAGGCCGCCGACTTGATTCCTGCCAACACAGGTATATCGGATGCCGGCGTCGAACAACAGATTGCCGAATACAACGAGACCTTGTTGAAGCGCGACAAGCTCATCAGCAACAGTAGTAACAAGAACCCGGTCGTGATGGATTTGAACAATTCGCTGAGTGCGATGAAGCAGACCATCATCCGTTCTATCGACAACCTGATTGTGGGTTTGGAAATCAAGATTCGCAATGTCCGTGCCCAGGAAGAGCAGCTGACGAAGCGTATCGAAGCGGTTCCTTCCCAGCAGAAGCACGTCCTCTCCGTCGAGCGTCAGCAGAAAATCAAAGAGGAACTTTACCTCTATTTGTTGAACAAGCGTGAAGAGAACGCCCTCTCACAAGCTATCACGGAAAGTAATACGCGTATCCTCGACCCGGCTACGGGTAGCGTGGACCCGGTTTCTCCCAAGTCAATCATCGTTCTGGCCGCCGCCTTTATCTTGGGTTGTGCTATCCCGGCCGGTGTTATCTGGTTGATATGGAGTATGGATACGAAGGTACATACGAAGAAGGAAATTCAGGATGCGACGACCATCCCGTTCTTGGGCGAGATTCCGGCTCAGGACAAGAAGGAGAAGAGCAAGGTGGTGGTTCGCAGCGGCAGCCGCGATGCCGTCTCCGAGGCTTTCCGTATCATCCGCACCAACATGGACTTCATGCGTGTCCGTGCCAAGGATATGAAGGTCGTGATGTTCACCTCCATGAATCCGGGTGCCGGAAAGACATTCGTCTCCTCGAACTTGGCTGCCAGCCTTGTCTTGATGAAGAAGCGCGTCGTCCTCGTCGATTTGGATATTCGCAAGGGTACGCTTTCCGGTCATACCCATACGAAGGCTAAGGGTGCAACGAACTACCTCTCGGATAAGGTTGCTTCCATCGACGAGATTATCTTGAAAGACCAGTTGGTTGAAGGTCTCGATATGATTCAGGCCGGTCCGGTTCCGCCCAACCCGGCTGAGTTGTTGCTGAGCGACCGTTTGGACCAGATGTTCGCCGAACTCCGCGAGCGTTACGATTATATCATCGTGGATAATGTCCCTGCGGGCGTGGTGGCCGATGCTCCGATTGTAAACCGCGTTGCCGACTTGACTATCTACGTCGTCCGCGCCGGTATCTTGGACCGCCGCCAGCTGCCGGAGTTGGAACGTCTCTACCAGAGCGGACAGTTCAAGAATTTGGCTATCGTCCTGAATGGTATCGAGCATAAGCGTATCGGTTATGGCTATGGTTACGGCTATGGGTATGGCTACGGGTACGGTTATGGCAACGATGATAAGAAAAAGAAGAAAGAAGAGGCTTAATTATGTTTTCATTCCTGAATCCTAAGAAGAATATCCTTGAGTCGGGCATACTTGCCGGCATGACGGACGTGCATTGCCACCTCCTGCCGGGTGTCGATGACGGCGTGGCGAATCTGGAAGAGGCGCACCGTGCGCTCGACTTCATGGAGTCGCTTGGGGTTCGCCGCATTTTCCTCACGCCGCACATTATGGAGGATATGGTGGACAACACTCCCGCCTATCTCCGCGAGCGTCTGGATTGGTTCCGTGGGCAGGTGGAGACGCCTATCGAGTTCCATCTCGCGGCGGAATATATGTTGGACAATGGTTTTGCCTCGCGGCGCAAGGAGGGGCTGCTGACGCTCGGGCGCGACCGCGTCTTGGTCGAGACCTCGTACCTCTCGGCTCCTTACGATATGGAACAGACGCTCTACGAATTACAGGCCGAGGGACTTCAACCTGTCCTTGCCCACGTCGAGCGGTATATGTATATGGAGGAGGGCGATTACGACCGCCTCCGCGAGCACGGCATCGAGTTTCAGCTCAATCTGATGTCGCTCGTCGGGACTTACGGCCAGTTGCCCTACGAGAAGGCGCATCGGATGCTCGACGAAGGGTATTATAAGTTTGTCGGTTCCGACTACCACCGCCGCAGTGTCTATGAGGGTTCGCTCCGCCATCTGAAATTGACAAAGAAACAACTTGATAAGCTGAAGATATTGTTGGGAAACAATAATGATCTCTAAATGGAGACTGTTTTGCGCAATTATCCTATGAGGCTGTCCGGGATTCCGGGCAGCCTTTTTTATGCTTTTCCTCCCGATATTTCGGATTTTTCTCCCGAAGAGTAGCCCTGTCCGCCGGGATTCCTTTAACACTCATTAAGTGATAAATGCTTTTCACCGGAGGGCCTTTAACGCTCATTAAGTGATAAGTCCTAGATACCTGGGATTCCTTTAACACTCACTAACTGATAAATGCTTTTCTCCCGTGGGTCTATAACACTCATTAACTGATAAGTCCTATTCGCCCGGGTGTTTAGGGCTTTTCATCGGATGAAAAATCGGAGTAGCCTGTTGGACGGGGACTATCATTAGCCGATAATAAGTTCTACTAACAGGAAGAGATTCAGGATGGTAACGATACTTCCCAGCACGAGGAGCAGGACGGTCGTCGAGCGGCTGTTGGCGAATTTTCCCATCACGCGCTTGTTAGATGTTAAAAAGACTTGCGTGAAAACAGTGATCGGGAGCTGGAGGCTCAGCACCATCTGCGACACGATTAACCCCTCGAACGGGTCGCCTATCACGAAGATGAGCACCAGGGCGGGCAGGTAGGAGAGGAGCACGCCGAGGCGCGAATGCAGGTCGCGGTGGTGATACGACTCGCCATAGAAGCCGGCGAAGATGGACGCCCCGGCAATGCCCGACGTGATGGTCGAGGAGACGCCGGCCAGCAGCAGGGCGAGGGCAAATATCGCCCCGGCGTTGCTGCCCACCAAGGGGACGAGCAGCTGCTGCGCCTGGTCGAGCTCGCCGACCGGGATGTTCTCGCGGAAAAACGTCGAGGCGGCAAGAATAATCATGGCGGAGTTGATGGCCCAGCCGATGAACATCGAGAGGAGCGTGTCGTAGAACTCGTATTTTAACTGTTTTTGAATCACCTGCTCGTCTTCGAGGTTCCACTCGCGGCTCTGGATGACCTCGGAGTGGAGGAAGAGATTGTGCGGCATCACGACCGCCCCGAGCACGCTCATGACGATGAGCAGCGAGTTCTCCGGGAAGGTGGGCTTTATCCAGCCTTCGACCGCCGCACCCCAATCGGCATCAACCAAGAAGAGTTCGTAGAGGAACGAGAGGCCGATGATGGAGACAAACGTGATAATCCACCGCTCTATCTTGCTGTACGTATTGCTCAGCAGCATGGCGAGGCAGACGAGCACGATGATGACTGCCCCCGCCTTGATGGGCAGACCGAACAGCATCCGGAGGGCAATCGCCCCGCCGAGGATTTCCGCCAATGAGGTCGAGATACTGGCCAGCATCGCGGAGCCGAGGATGGGCCGGCTCAGGCTGCGGGGCAGATACTTGTTGGTGGCTTCGGAGAGGCAGAGACCCGTAACGATACCCAAGTGCGCCACGTTGTGCTGGATGATGATAAGCATGATGGACGAGAAGGTTACGACCCACAGGAGGGCGTAGCCGAACTCCGAGCCGGCGGCGAGGTTGGTCGCCCAGTTGCCGGGGTCGATAAAGCCGACGGTTACGAGCAGGCCGGGGCCGATATACTTCAGCAGCTCGATGGCGCCCGAGTGGTGCTGGTGTCTTTGCTTCAGTTTCTCAAATAGCTTCATACGATTCTACATTCTTTATTCTATCATACTGTATTTACCGGAAAGTCAAAACGAAAGTCGTCCCCATCTCCCCTTGGCTCGACTTCAGCGTCAGGCTGCCGCCCGAGAGCCGCATGATTTGCCGGGAGATGGAGAGGCCGATACCGCTCCCTTCCTGCTTGGTCGTAAAGAAGGGGACGAAGATATGCTCCGCTTCCTCGGGGGGAATGGCGGGGCCGTTGTTGCTTACCTCCATCACCACCGAGTCGTCGTCGTTGCTGTAGGCGCGGAAGAGGATTCGCCCGTCGGGTTTCTCCGGACCGATGGCTTGCATGGCATTCTTCAGGAGGTTCAGGATGACTTGCGAGATGAGGTTCTCGTCGGCATAGACGATGAGGTCGTCCGGTTGGATGTCGATATCTAATCGGATGTTGGGACAGTCCAGTTGGTGCTCGGCGAGGCGGACTGTCCGCTCGGCCAGCTTGCGCACATAGAAGAGCGTCGGCTGCGGCGTGGGGATGTGGGTGAATTTGCGATACGACTCGACGAACGCGATGAGGCTCTTCCCCGTGCTGCTGATGACTTCCAGTCCGTCCCGGATTTCCGGATTGACGTTTTCGTGAATCGAGAGCAACGTGTCGCTCAGCGAGGTAATCGGGGTAACGGAATTCATAATCTCGTGGGTCAGCACGCGGGTCAGGCGCATCCACGAGTCCAGCTCCTTGGCGTCAAGCTCGTTGTTGATATCGTTCAGGGTGATGATGCGGACGTGCTTGTCTTGCAGGGTCATCTCCGAGACGCGGAGCGAGAGGTGCACGGCCCCCCGTTCGTTGCTGAACGAGACCTGCTGCTTTTCTCCCGGCTGGATATGCTTGATGGTGCTCATCAGCCGCTCGTCGATTTTCTCCAGTTGGTTTACGTGGGTGAATATCGAGAGGCCGAGGAGGTGCAGGGCGGCGTTGTTGTGTTGATAGACGTTGCCCCGGTCGTCCACGACGACGATGCCCGTGCCGACCGAGTTCAGGATGAGTTCGTAGTATTTTTCCCGCTGGACGGCATCGGCTTTTGCTTGGAAAAGAATCTGGGTGATGCGGTTCAGCGTCTCGTTTACCAGTTCGTCTTGCTGGCTGTGTCCGGTCGTCCGGTATTTGAAGGCGTAGTCGTTGTTGTCTATCGCGTCGAGCATGAAGGTGAGTTTGCGCATGTTCCGGACATAAAGGAACTTCATCCTTGCCAGCCCATACACTATCCCGATGGCAGCTACCGGCGCGACTCCCCACCAGCCCAGGGCTATCGTCCCCACCATCACCGCGCCGCTCAGGGCTACCAAGGCGATTTGGAAGTTGAAACTCCGTGCCAGCGACTTATATGCCATACTTCTTCAGCTTGTTGTACAGGGTTTGCCGGGAGATACCCAGCTCGGCAGCTACCAGCGAGAGGTTGGCGTCGTTGCGCTGCATGGATTCGGTTATCAGCTTGTACTCCATTGCCTCGAGTGTCGTGATTTCCGTTGTCGGCGTCTCGATGGCCTTGGCTTGCGGGAAGTCGAAGCAGTCGGCCTCCAGGGTTTTCCCTTCGCTGATGATGAGCGCCTTCTCCACCGTATGCTCCAGCTCGCGGATGTTGCCCATCCACGGTTGCCGCTTCAGGAGGTCGAGGGCTTCTTCGCTCAGGGATACGGCGGGTTTCCCGTAGAGCGAGGCGTATTTCTTGATGAACAACTCGCTCAGCGGCCCGATGTCTTCCGTCCGTTTGCGGAGCGGGGGGATTTCCAGATGGATGGTGTTGATGCGGTAAAGTAAATCCTCGCGGAACTCGCCGTGCTGCACCATCTCCTCCAGATTCCGGTTCGTCGCCGCGATGAGGCGGATGTTCACCGGGATAGGCGTGTTGCTACCTACGCGGACGATGCTCCGCCGTTGCAGGGCCGTGAGCAACTTCGCCTGGAGATGGTATGACAGGTTCCCGATTTCGTCGAGGAAAAGGCTGCCGCCGTTTGCCGCTTCGAATTTACCTTCGCGATCCGTGCGGGCGTCAGTAAACGCCCCCTTGACATGCCCGAACAACTCGCTTTCGAAGAGCGTTTCCGTCAGGGCACCCATATCGACCGTAACGAGCGGCCCCCGGTTGCGTCCGGAGAGGCGGTGAATCTCGCGGGCGAGCATTTCCTTGCCCGTCCCGTTCTCGCCCGTGATGAGGATGTTGGCATCCGTGCGTGCGACCTTCTCGACCAACTGGCGGAGGCGGGTCATGGCCGGACTGTCTCCCCAGAACATCCGGCTGTCGGTTGTCCCCGAAGTCTCGAGCGACTCCGGATTCCCGCTGGCTTGTTTCAGGCGGTAGGCGGATTGCAGCGTCTCCACGAGTTTCTGGTTTTCCCAGGGCTTGACCACGAAGTCCGTCGCGCCTTCCTTGATGCCTTTCACGGCGAGGTCGATGTCGGCGTAGGCGGTGAAGAGGACCACTTGGATGCTATTGTCGGTCCGCTTGATTTCCGAGAGCCAGAACAGCCCTTCGTTGCCGTTGTTGATGCCGGCGCTGAAGTTCATGTCGAGGAGAACCACGTCCACCCGGTTCTCGCGCAGGGCGGCGGGGATGCCGGTCGGTTTCGAGAGGGTGATGACTTTTTCGAAGTACATTTTCAACAGCAAACGCACGGCGGTGAGTATCGCCTTGTTGTCATCTACAATCAATATCGTGCCTTCTTTCATTCTTTTCGTGTTTCGTAGTTTGAGCAGGGCAAAGATAGAGGTTTGAGGGGAAAATAGCAAGCCGCCCATCGGGATGAGCAGGTCTCACAACTGCTTGTGGAGGTCGCCCATCGGGATGAGCGGGCTTCACAACTGCTTGTGAGGGTTCCCCATCGGGATGGGCGGGTCTCACAACTGCTTGTGAAGGCTCCCCATCGGGATGGGCGGGTCTCACAACTGCTTGTGAGGGTTCCCCATCGGGATGGGCAGGTCTCACAACTACTTGTGAGGGTCGCCCATCCCGATGGGCGGCTATCAATGAACCTTGACAGCCTTCCCCGTCTTGGCGACGCGGCTGATTTCATAGCTGCTCACCTCCACTTTCCCGTCGATGAGTTCGGGTATATTATAGGAATAGAAGAAATCGTGGTAGAACGAAGCGCTCGCCTGCGGAAGCAGGAAGGGTTTCGCGGCAGTCCCGTCGGGACGGAGGTAGGCGATGTGAGGCATCGTGTAGAGTCCGTCCACCCGGCGGCTGCTGAAGACAAACCACCGGCTGTTGCCGCTCCACGAGTGGTAGCTCTCGACATCCGGGCTGTTTACCTCGTCCATCGGGCGATATTTTCCCGTCTCCGTCGAGAGGAGGAAGAGGTCGGCGTCTTTGTGCCAGATGCTGAAGTTGCCGTACGAGCTGACCGTAAACATCAGATGCTTCCCGTCCGGGGAGACGCGGGGAAAAGATGCGCTGCGCTGTTCCGCCTCGGCGTTGAAGAGCGTATCCACCTGATTGCCGAACGTATGCGTCGCGGGGTCGAAGGAGATACGGCAGAGGCTATATCTCACCTCCCGGAATTGCTCGCGGGGCAGTGCCGGGGCCGAGCAGAAGTAGAGCGTCCGTCCGTCGGGCGAGAAGGTGGGGAAGGTCTCCATCCGCTCGGTCGAGCTGAGGAGGGGAGAGGTCGCGATGGTGTGCTCCTCGGTGTCGTACACCACCACGTCCGATGCCGTGTCATAGACCTCGATGCGGTTCGGGTCGCTCGGGTGGAAAGCCTGGAACGTGCTGTTCACGCTGAAAGCCACGTGGCGGCCGTCGCCATTCCAGCTGGGATAGACGAGGGCGGAGAGGGTATGGTCGGTCTTCGTGTCGAGCTTCTCGATTTCGTGGCCACGGATGAGGTAAGTCCCGGCGTTCTTCTCGCGCATGTGGAAGAGCATCGTGCCGGCATCGCGGTTGCAGAAGGAATGGCAGTTCATGCAGTTGTTGTTCGTCTGGCGGTTCTCGATGATGGGGGTCTCCGTGAACGAGGTCAGGTCGCGCTGGTAAATGCCCATCGTGCTCCAGTTCTCGTAGCCGGGAGGGATGAGGCGGTAGGCCAAGTACGGGTCAATCTCCTCGTTGGCGACGTGGAGCGTGAAAGGGGCGTACTGGACCCACTGCCCGTTTTCGCAGGTGAGCACCTCGACGGAAATGTCTTGCCCCTTGGCGTGGGCTAACAGTTCATGCCAAGCCTCGAGCTCCGGGCGGAAGCCGTCGTCCGTCAGCCGGGCGGTAATCGTTTTCCCGTCGGCGGAGTAACGCGCTTCACCGTCGGTAGCGTCCGTCAGGGTGTGGAAGGTGAGTGGGGCGATGTTGGGGGGAATGGTCGCGTCGGCGTAATCGGGGAAGATGCCGGGCTGTTCCGGTTTCTCGACGTCGGGCGTAATGTCGTGCCGGCACGCGGCGAGCACGAGGACTATCAGGAATAAGAAATGCTTCTTCATGGGAAATGACTATTTTTTGAAGGTGAAATAGTACCAGTAGGTATCGCCGAAATAGCGGAGCAAGGTTGAGCGCAGGGCGGCCGACTGGCGGTTGCGGTTGAAGGTCGTGCGGAAGGCATCGAACTGCTTCGCCACCTCGGGTGTGATATGATATTTTGCCCAATTCTCGGGCGCTTTCTCGTTGATGATGACTACCGCCTGCTGGAACGACACGGGCAGTTCCGGGAGGACCGGCGTACCGTAATATTTATCCAGCAAAGCCTGGAATCCTTGCAAATCTTTGCCGAGGAGGAAGAGGCAACCGAGGTATTCCACGGCTGCATGGCTCTCCGGACAATGCTCGGCTATCAAGCGGATGTCGAAATCGATGCCGTAGAAGTGGCGGAGATGCTGTTCGCCTCCGAAGAAACGGCGTTTGGCACTCAGTTCCGGGTCGTCGGCTATCCGTTCGGGATGGAGGGCCAGCTCACGCTGTTGTTCTGCCCACGCGCGGTGGTGGGGAGCCTTCGCCAGCAGGTCGATGTATTTGAGGGCTATCTTGGGAGCATCAAAAATCAGGTTGGTTTCGACGAGCCGCTTCCAGAGATGGGGGCAGCCCCCGTTGCCTTGCGCCATATTCCCCTCGAAAGCCATCTGTTGCGCGAGGGCGATGTCGCCGATGTGGTAATAGATGTCGCTTAGGAGGCTGGAGGTCGTCGGCGACTTGTCCCACGTGGGCAACAGACCGAGGAGTCCGACTTGCGGGTAGTGGAAGAGGTCGTCCGCCAGTGTGCCGAGGTGGGAGAGGGCTAAGTTGCGGTAGCTGATGTAGAGGTAGTTGGTGCGATTATCCTTCGTCAGGTCGAGCACCTTCTGCCAGTCTTCGCGCTGGGCATAATACGTTATCTGCTTCAAGAGGGTCGTATGTGCGTTGCCATAGCGCAGGGTGCCTTGCCAGGCGATGCCGAGAACCAGAAGCAAGGAAACGGCAAAACTCAAGATACGCAGTTTCGCGGATTGGATTTCCCGCTTGCCCATCCAGCCGCCGAGCAGAATTAAGCCCCAGAGCACCCACCATGCCGCGTAGATGAGCTTGTCTGGCTGGGCATTATGGTGGAAGTATTCGTCGGGGAGGAAAGCCAGCGACATGGCGTCAGTCATTCCTGTGATGGCCGCATAATAAGCCGCCCCCGAAGCTGTCGCCAGCGGGAGCAGAGCCGTAATCCGTCCCCATCCTGCTTCGCGGAACAATCCGAAGAGGAAAAACGCTACGGCGTAGAGCAACGCCACCGGTCCGGCGAACCATTGCAGGAGCGGTGCCAATATCGCTGCCGTGATAAACCGTGCAATCCAAGGCTTGACGCTTATCGTTCCGACGAGGGCGAGCAGTGCCAGGAGAAAGGCGGTTGTCCCCTCCAAGTTGTAGAGGTGGTTGAAGAACATGAACGTCAAGCAGACCGGGACAAGCTGGGCGAGAATCATCCCGTTCCCTTTCATCCCCAAACGGTTGATGACGACGAAGGTCAAGCCTGCGATGAATGTATTGATGAACGCAAGGATGATTGGGCCAACCAGCGGGACGGCGAAGTGTTGCACGTAGCTCCCGGTCAAATATTGGGCGAGCCAACCGCTGATGTGGGTATTTATCTCGCCGGTGAACAACTGCGCCTGCTCGATATAGAAGAAATGGTAGCGGCTGAAGCTGTTGAGGAAGATGAACCAGGCGGCGAATGTTATCCCCCAATAGATTACCTGGAGGAGCAGGTTCCGCCGCGTGTTAGGAATTTGTATCGTGTTCATGGCTAATCGAATTTACTTAAATGGAAACAAATACGTCAGCTTGGCGGTGATGGTCTGGAGGGACGACTTGGCAAACGGGTCGCTCTTCGTGCTGTAGAACAAGTCGCCGAGGGCGTAGTAATACCTGCCCTCGAGGAGGAAGTGTCCGATACCCGTGCGCAACTCGATGCCCGGACCGCCGCACAAGCCCCAGTCGAACTTCTTCTGGATGGCGAGGTCGTGCTGGTCATTGTTCAGGTTGGGTGTTGCGCCGTTGAGGTTGCTATCCGTCGATTCGCTGAAGATATAGCCGATTTTCGGACCGAGGTTCACGAAGAAACGGAAGCGGTCGCTGCCGAAATAGATGTGCGTCATAAAGGGCACCTCGAATCCCGTGAGGCTGCGGCTGTATCGGTATTGCGGCTGCTCCTCGAACTTCTCCGCCCACCCTTGCTGGGTGAAATTCACCTCCGCCTGCAAGCCGAGGTGGTTTTCGGTGAGCCAGCGCAGGGTCAGACCGCCGGTGAATCCCATCTGCATCTTCTGGTGTACCTTGGGGGCAAAGCTGACACGGGAGAAATTCGTGCCGAACGAGGCACCTACCGCCAGTTCTTTCTTGAACGTGCTTTGTGCCTGTCCGACGAAAGGAAGGGCAAGCAACATAAGATATAGGATAAGTCGTTTCATTGTCTTGTTACCGTGAAGTCTTTCTTGTAATGCACGATGAAGATGTTGGTGTTGATGAACCCGCCCCAATTGTTCACGCGGTGGAAGTCGAAGCCGGTCTGCAAGCTCTCGTACGCTATCTTATCCAGGTTCTTCTCGAAGTTCGTTCCGTATTTCTCGATGGCTTGGAAAAAGAACATGCCCGTATCGAAGCCTAAGATACCGTACTTCGGGAACGTATTGATAAGCGTCTTGCTGTACCACGTCTTATACAGGTTGTAGAAGTGGTGAATCCGCTCCGAAAGGTTGTCGGCATAGAAGTTGCTGTAGATATAGGTATCGAGCACATAGAAATCCTCGAGCGCATCACGGACGTAAGTCTGCCATTCCGGATATCCGAACATGGAGATGGGGAACACCACCTGCCGCGTCTCCTCCGGATTGTCGGGGTCAGGCTCCTCAATGCCGGTTTCCGCCAGCATCCGGAGCGGGGTCTTGATTTGCTTCAAGGCATCCAGCGACGAGGAAGTCGGGAGGACGACGTTCCGTTTCTCGCGGTCGAGGAGCGGAAGGATGTCGGTCGCAAACGTCTCGGCATTATAGGTAATCTCTTTGTGCTGGATGCCGCGTTCCTGCATCTCCGTCTTGAAGGCTTGGAGGAAGTCGGTCTTCACATCGCGGTCGTTGATGTTCACGAGGATAATGTTGTCGTTGGCAAACAAATCGCAGCCCGCCTGCGCAGCCTTGGAATACAAGTAGGAGTGAGGCGTGTTCACCTGGAAGATGAGGGAGTTCGAAAGCACATCGTCGTTCTTCGACGTGAAAGGAATCACATACTTGATGTTGTTTTTCTCGGCAAAGCGGGCGATTTCTCCGATTTGGTCGTTCTCCACAGCCCCGATAATCAAGTTCGCCTCTTTCAACGCATCCGTATTCAGAATTTGCTTGAGTTTCTGTGTCCCTTTTCCGCTGTCGTAAACGGAGAGGTCGATAGATGTTCCTATTTTTCGCAGGCTATCGACTGCCAGCAACATCCCTTCGTAATATTCCACGAAGCGCGAAGTTGTTGCCGAGGTCGTCCCGTTCGCCATGAAAGGCAGGAGAAGGGCGACTTTGATTTGTCGTACTCGCTCGATGTTCTGCGGCTTGTCCAAGAGGGCATTTACTTCCGATTCGCTGAGCGTCGTTTCATGCTTCATGTCATCGACCACGACATCTTCCGTCTTCCGTACGGGAATGTAAATCACCATCCCAGCCTTGACCCCTTTCTTCAACTTCGGGTTCCGTTTGATGAGTTCGTAGCTGGAGATATTGAACTTCCGGCAGAGGCTGTACATCGTCTCCCGCCGGGCTATGGTGTAAGTCTCTTCTTCTACGGTCGTTTCCGGTTTGGATTCCGTCGGCTTTACGGTTTCCTCCACCTGCGAGGCGATGGGGATACGAATCGTCCGCCCGATGGTGAACGTCTTGGTGCTCAGTCCGGGATTCGCCTTGACGATATCGACGGCAGGCACTTTGTAGCGCATGGAAACCGCGTAGAGCGTCTCTTTTTTCTCAATGGTATGGAACGTATAATTCTCTGTCGGCGAAGGATTGTCCGTCGTTTTCACTCCTTTCTTCTGTTGCGGAATGCGTAGTGTAGCACCCGCCCGGATACCCTTCCTGCTTTCGGGATTCAGGCGGTAGATATCCTCTGTGGAAACGCCGTACATGGTGGCGATGGCATAGACCGTCTGTCCCCGTTCGATGGTGTGGAAGAAAAAGTCCTTGTCCTGCTCTCCTCCGACAATCCGCACGGTATTTCGTTGGTTATTCTCTGATTGTGAATAGGCGTTCGCCCCTGCGCCCGCAAGCAACAACGCGACGACGCACATCCAAAGTCTCTTCATCTCAATATTTGTTTGTCCTAAATTAGCGGCAAAGATAGGAATTTTTAATAGGATTCGGCATTAAGAGGGAAAAAGAAAATAGGATTTGGTAAGGGGTGTCCCCGGCCGCTTCATGCCCGCCTATTAAAAAAAAGAAGAAACTATTGTGTTAAAGATTGGCAAGCCATTTCTTGCCTGATTTTGTGTTTAACCAGATTAAGAAACCTCCTGCGACAATAACGCCTACTGTAAATATAGCACCTAACATTTCCATGATTTAATATAATGGGGTTAGAGGTTGTCAAGCCATTTTTTCCCAGCTTTCGTATAAGACCATGCAACCAAAGCTGCCCCCACGATGCCAGTGATTAAAAAGATAATTCCTAAAGTATCCATAAACATAATTATTTTAAAATTCTATTAGCAAGGAAAGCAAATATATAGGTAGTACAAACTCCTATTATAATCGTAATCCAGTTTATTCCTTCGGATTCTTGGGAAAACAAGGGTGTAATACCTCCTATGACCAATCCGGCAAATATAAGTTTGGATAAATCAAAGAAGTATCCGGCCAGCTTATCTCGTCTCGCTTTGTTCCTTTCGTTGGTTTCCCGTCGTTCTTCTTGTTGTTTAGCAAAATTCCCCATATCTTTTCGCTTTCTCGCCACGAAAGTAGGAATTATTTCCCAAACCCACCCTTTGTTTTCCCATTTTTTTCTTTACTTTTGCCCGTCAAAATTTTTTTAGACTCTATGAAACATCTTTTAGTTACATGCTTCTTTTCCGTGATGATGATTGCGGCTCCGGCTTTCTCCCTTTGGGGTGAAGAAAAGGAGACGTTGGTGCAGATAGATACGGACAAGGGGAAAATTACTGTGAGACTTTTCAACGATACGCCTTTGCACCGGGACAATTTCTTGAAGAATGTGCGGGAACACCGCTATGATGGTTTGCTCTTCCACCGTGTCATCAAGCAGTTTATGATTCAGGCGGGCGACATCAACTCGAAGGATGCCCCGCTCGACCAGCACTTGGGCGACGGCGATTTGGACTACACCATCCCTGCCGAAATCGTCTATCCCAAGCATTTCCACAAGGCGGGTGCGCTCTGTGCGGCTCGCACGGGCGACGATGTGAATCCCGAACGGGCTTCCTCGGCCACACAGTTCTATATCGTTACCGGTAATTTCTTTACCGAGATGGAACTGGACAAGATGGAGAAGGAGAAGAACATGACCTTTACTCCGGAACAAAAGGAGGCCTACATGATGGAGGGCGGCACGCCGCATCTCGACGGGAAATATACGGTTTTCGGCGAGGTGGTCAAGGGTATGAAAACGGTCTTCAAAATCCAGATGGTCGAGACAAATTCCGAAGACCGTCCTACCGAGAATATCAAGATTAAATCAATGAAAATTGTTGAGAAATAACATGGAAAAAGAAACTGAAGTCTGGATGCGTACCAACTTGGGCGACATCCGTTTGAAACTCTACAACGACACGCCGCTCCACCGCGACAACTTCCTCAAGCTGGTGGACGATGGTACCTACAATGGTTTATTGTTCCACCGCGTCATCCGCGAATTCATGGTGCAGGGTGGTGATGTAACTTCCAAGGACGCGCCGATGAACAAACAACTGGGTGCCGGTGATCTGGGCTATACCGTCCCCGCCGAGTTCGTCTATCCCAAGCATTTCCACAAACGCGGTGCTCTCTGTGCTGCCCGCACCGGCGACGAGGTGAATCCCGAACGTGCTTCTTCGGCCTCGCAATTCTATATCGTTACGGGCAAGAAATACAGCGACAGCGAACTGAAGCAGATGGAAAAGCAACTGGAGAACCGTCTGAAGCAATCTATCTTTGCCCGCCTGCAGACCGAGAACAAGGCGAAAATCATGGAGCTTTACCGCTCGGGCGACAAGGAGGGCTTGGCTATCCTCCGCGACACCTTGATTGGCAAGACCGAACTCGAAGCCGAGCAGCGTCGCGACGAGGCGAAGCTCACCGACGAACAGCGCGAGGCGTACAAGACCATCGGCGGTGTCCCCTTCCTCGACAATCAATATACGGTCTATGGTGAAGTAGTCGAAGGCATGGACGTCGTGGAGAAAATCGAAGGCTCCAAGACGAACAAGCAAGACAGGCCGACGGAGAATATCGTTATATTGAAAGTGGAAAGAGCGTGAGCGTGTCTCATATCAAAGAAACCATCCGCCTCGGCATCCCCATCATGCTGGGCCAGCTGGGTATCATCGTCGTGGGCTTTGCTGACAACATCATGGTGGGGCATCACAGCACCGAGGAACTGGCGGCGGCTTCGTTCGTCAATAACTTCTTTAACCTGGCCTTTATCTTCGGCATGGGTTTTTCCTACGGCCTGACGCCGATTATCGGGAATCTCTTTTCGCAAAAGGAATATGGCAAGATTGGCGGGATGCTGAAGAACAGCCTCTGCATCAACTTCTGCCTCGGTGTCCTGCTGAGTCTCGTCATGTTGGTTCTTTTGCTCAACCTCGATATGCTGGGGCAGCCGCGCGAGTTGTATCCCTACATCATACCTTATTATATCTTGCAGCTTTTCTCGGTCATCTTCGCCATGCTTTTCAATTCGTTCAAGCAGTTTAGCGACGGGACGACCGACACGCTCACGCCGATGTGGATTATGCTGGGGGCAAACATCCTGAACATCTGTGGTAATTATGTCTTGATATATGGAAACTTCGGTGCCCCGGAGCTGGGCTTGACCGGCGCGGGCATCTCCACCCTCGCTTCGCGTATCGGAACTTTCCTTATCTTCTTCCTCCTTTTTACGCGGGGAAAGCATTACCGGAAATACCTCGAGGGTTTCCGGCAGACACGTGTGAACCGCACCGACGTCCGGCAGCTGGCGCGCCTCGGACTTCCCGTCGGTTTCCAGATGGGCGTGGAAACGGCCTCGTTTAGTCTCAGCGTCATCATGATGGGATGGATTGGCAGTCTGGCACTTGCCGCCTACCAAATAGCCAACGTCGTAACGACACTGGGATTTATGGTTTACTACGGAATCGGGGCGGCGGTGGCCATCCGCGTAAGCGTTTTCGTCGGACGGGGCGACCGGCGCGAGGTGCGCAACGCGGCGATGGCGGGACTGCGCATCGGTGCCGTCTGCGCGCTCTGCTATATATCCTTTCTGTTATTAACTCACACCTATATAGGCTATTTGTTTACGCCGGAGACGGAAGTTGTCCGGCTGGTTTCCCTCTTCTGTTGGTTCGTGATGGTATATCAGTTTGGCGATGGGATGCAGATTGTCTTTGCCAACGCCTTGCGCGGATTGCGGGACGTGCGTTATACGGCGGGCACCGCCTTCTTCTGCCATATCTGCCTGGCTTTGCCGATAGGTTATTTTTGCGGATTCGTGCTGGGATGGGGCGCTGCGGGCGTATGGTGCGGCTTCCCCGTCAGTCTGACTACGCAGGGATTGCTGCTTTGCCGACGTTTCTTTAGGCTGACGAAGGTTTGATTGCGAACAATAGCTCCCGCCAGCGATGTAACCATGGATTGTTCGTGAACAATAGCTCCCGCCAGCGGTGAGACCTCGTATTGTTCGTGAACAATAGCTCCCGCCAGCGATGGGACCTCGTATTGTTCGCGAACAATGGCTCCCGCCAGTGGTGAGACCTCGTATTGTTCGCGAACAATGGCTCCCGCCAGCGGTGAGACCTCGTATTGTTCGTGAACAATAGCTCCCGCCAGCGGTGAGACCTCGTATTGTTCGTGAACAATGGCTCCCGCCAGCGGTGAGACCTCGTATTGTTCGTGAACAATAGCTCCCGCCAGCGGTGAGACCTCGTATTGTTCGCGAACAATGGCTCCCGCCAGCGGTGGGAGCACCTGTTGTTCACGAACAATAGCCGTTTCCCTTATTGATAGGAGGCTTATTCTTGCGTTTTCTGCTTCTTCGCCCACTCCAACCTGCGCTGGTCGGGCAACTGCTTCACCTCGAAGTCTTCGAAGATAGCCTTGAAGCCCTTCCCATCGGGGCAGGCACCCATCAGACCTACCATCACCGGGCAATTATCCTTCAGCCAGCAGGTGCGCATCATGGTGTATTCCTTGTCGTCGAGGGAGTAGAAAATCTCGACCGCGTCGAGGCGGCGGACGGCCTTAATCCAGATGGACTTGGGCGCCTTGTCGAGTTTCACCACACTCCAGTCGCTGGTTCCGTGCGTTACGACTGCGCTGACATTCTGCTTGCCATCCACATATTCCACACCCGCCTTAATCCAATTCTCGTGGTCCTGGCGAATCATCAGGCCCATTTGGTCGAAGGTGGTAACATATTCGCCGGTGATTTTCACCTTGGCCTCGAACTCGCCGCCATAGAGGGCGTAGTAGAAGGGCGCGTCATCGACCGTGAAACCGTAGTGGGCGATGCGCCAATAATCCGTCTGGGCGGGAACCACCATCTCGAACTTGTTGTCATTGACAATTTTCCATTCAGCCGGTTCGTTGAACCACTGCATTTTTTCGAGCGATTGCGCCTGCACGTTGCCCGCGAAGGCGGCAGCAAGGAGGAGCGCAGGAATCAAAATCTTTTTCATATCTCTATCTGAGTTATATTATTTAATGTATAAACCAATTATTCCGATTGCCTCAAGAAAACACGATAAACGCCGAGAGGAGCAGGGCGAAGAGGAGGACATTCCGCGCCGTATCGCCTAATGTCTTGTTGAGCGCCTTGCCCTCGCGGTGCCGCAAATCTTGCCACGTCTTTATAAATAAGGTAAAGAAGAGGGCGAAGAGGAGGATGAATGGCAGGGAGGCAAGGAAGAGGAAGGGCAACACCAGCGCCAGCGCGATAATCCCGTTCACGAGATACATCACCCGCCCGAAACGGCGGCCGAAGATAACGATGGTCGTCCGTTTCCCCGCCGCCTTGTCCTGACGATAATCGCGATAATTGTTTACAATCAAGATATTGACGGACAAAGCACCGAGTGCGATGGAGAGGAGGAAAGCCAGCAGACTGAACGCCTGCGCCTGTACATAGTAGGTGAAACATACCGGGATGATGCCGTAGAAGAGCAGGACGCAAACATCTCCCAGCCCGTTGTAGGCCAAGGGAAATGGCCCGGCAGAATAGGCCAGGACGCAGACCGCAATAGCCAGTCCGACCCAAATCAGCTTCCACCCGCCGTAGAAGAGCAGTCCGCAACCGCAGAGGCAGGCAAGTCCGAGGGTGAGCAAGGTCGCGCGGAGCATGGCAGCGGGAGTTATCCAGCCCTGAGCCACGGCGCGTTCGGGACCCAAGCGGTCTTTGCCGTCCGCACCCTTCTTGAAATCGAAGTAGTCGTTAGCAAAATTGCTGGCAATCTGGGCGAGCAATGCCACGAGGAAACATAAAACGGCGGGAATCCATTGGAAAAAGCCGTCGTGCCAAGCGAGGGCACAACCTAATATGACCGGGCTCAGCGAAGCCGGCAAAGTGCGTGGGCGGGCGGCTAAGAGCCACGATTGCCCTTTCGTCATCGGTAAAGTCATCGTTTCGAAAAATTTTTTCGCAAAAGTACAAACAAAAATAAGTTTTCGTATGCTCAATTCCGAAATTTGCCTTACATTTGCGGCCGTGAAACGGGTAATGTACATATTAGGCATCTTGACAGCCCTGCTGCTGTTCTCTCCCGAAGAAAGTCTGACGGGGAGCAGCGATGTTGCAGCTGTAAATACCGAGAAGGCAGTCGTCGAGAAAGACGCCCGCTCGGATATGCAGACGCAAATAGCTGTCTTGAGCAAAGAGATGAAAAGCAATAACCTGCTGACTCCCCGCCGAACACTCCCCTCATTTACCCAAAGCACCACCATCCGCCAGTACGACGGCGTACAGCGCATCCTGCAATACTTCCGCTTGAAAGGTGGCAATACCTTGGTTAAAGTATTAGAACACGAGACTGACACACAAACTATCTATTTTTCTACCCTCTGTTGTAACAAGGCACATCATGTCTTTGCCTTGCGAAAGTTGCTGATTTAATTTTTGGGAAACGTATGCACGTGGGGAGACGAGGCTGAGCTTTGTTCTCTCTCGAATCTTCGTGGCTTGTTTTGCCGTGGACTGACGCGGCGAAAGGGAGCTGCATGAATTATCATTCAATCAATTAAAACGTTTATCCATTTAAAAATTAAGAATATCATGGCAACAAAATCTAGTAAATTCAATCTTTGGTTATCTATTATCGTAACAATCGTAGGATGCGTATTAGCATGTAGTTCAATCATCCCGAACGATTATGTGAAGTTAGTCGTAGTGCTCCTCGCCCTTGGTTTCGGCCTGTTCGGAATCATGAAGAGCCTGAGCAATACGGTAAGTACCGAAGAAACACCTGTCAAGGAATAATCTCAAACTTTAAATTAAGTACTTTATAACGTCATGAAAATCAATAAAAATCTGGCAGAGGCATTACTTATGCTCTCTTGCATTAGCTTGGTATTAGTAGGAACAACCGTATTCGAGAGTGCAACCACGAAGACCGTGATCATGGTTGTCTTGGCAATCATCGCAGTAGTCATGGGCATCGCTCGTTTCCTTCCTAGTAAGAGTGAAGCTAATTAAGCAAAATTCAATGGGTATTCTTGTTTCTTCGCGTTGTCGCTTCGGCGTGACCCCGCGGTTATCTGAGATTCATTTTTCTGCCTATTTCAATTAAACTTGCTGTTGCTTGGATAGAGTGTTCATCACTTGACAACCAAGAAACGAGACAATAACCAAGGAAGGTCGCTGAAAGTCTTTAGGATTCTCGGCGGCCTTTTTTGTTCTTGTCTATTTCAATTTTCCTATCATAATCACATTGCAATCCTCTTTTCCGTCATAAATCAGAGCTTCCAACTTCTTCAGCTCTTCCTCTTCCGACGGGGATAGCTTTGTCCTATCCATCTTTTCTATACATTCCTTTAGCTTACTTCCAAATACATTAATAAGGAAATAACCATCTCGACTTTGACATAATGAGGTGTACCAATCCATGAATATACCTGAAGGCAATCGGATTCCATCAAATACGCACCCTTTCAATGTCCGTTTATCTATCAATATTTTTGTCGATTTCAGTTTTTCCTCAGACACGCCGTAGGTACTCATTGAGGTTTCCACTACAAAATAACTTTTAAGTTCGTGAATAAACCGCTGGTCTTCCATGTTTTTTATAGCAAATTGTGGAGACAACCGATTTTCTTCTGGGATATAGTAACAGAAAAAGTCCATGACTGTATGTGGATTTTTTCGGTCTGCCTCAGTAGTCCAGTAAAGTCCATCATTGACATCTATATCGGGATTCGGATTATAGAAAAATCCATCATTATTAATTAGATCCAAATTATATGCATTAGCATTACAGTTTCCACAATTCAAATGAAATCCTCTTATGTCATATTCTTTAGATGTAAGTTCTTGAATAATATTCCCATTTAAATCTAACATCTGCAAAAATGCTTCATGGCGCGGACCAAGAGATGATGTTACATACAAATGCTTTTTCTCTGTATCAAGATAAAAATTTTGATTCGTCAGATTTTGTAAAGGAATATCCGATAGGTATTTCCCTTCTAAATCATATATTAGTATTTTCTTCTGCAATGAAGGAAGTATATATATTCTGTTATTTTTTTCATCAATTTGCGCACATTTAACCATGCTATATTCTCCTGGCCCTTGTCCATACCCACCAATGTCCCGCAAATATTTTCCATCGCTCCTCCGGAACAATTTGAAAGGATAAAATTCATAACAATGCACGCCAATATAATTTTCCGAAATAACTATTGGAGAATATTGCGTGGATAAAAATGCATCCGGATTATCATTATCCAATTTCACAAGTTCATAATCCGAGGCTATTGCGGAATAAGGAATCTCTGTTACGTGCTGCTTTCTAACTCGGTTATAATCGCAAACAATCGCGCTATCTCCATCAATGACAACCTTTTCGCAAACAACATCCAGTTGTGCATCAAAATAATCCGCCTCTTGTTTCGATTCACCACCACAGGCACTCAATCCCACTCCCAGAGCAACCATACTAACCTTTGCGAGGAGAGCCAAGGGCTTGCTGCTACGTTTAAAAAATACATGCTGTTTCATATCTGTGTGTTTTTCAAATTTGATTTAGGTACAAAGGTAACAACTCTTTTTGGATAGTCAAGGAATTCCGGAGGGAGGGGATTGCTGATGCTCAATCCCTATCCTCCGGATTTTCCCCCTTTCAAGTTTGGAAAATAGCTTCAAATTTTTTTTATCCCCGCTCCCAAGTCTGAAAGTGGCTTCAAATTTTTTTTATTAACACTTCCGAGTTTAGGAAGTGGGTTCAAATTTTTTTTATGCCTTTTTCGGGGGTTTTTGAGGCACAAAAAATTCTCTCGTTAATATTTGTAGACAGAATTTAGGTTTCTTTGATACTTTCTACCGGATTCGCCGTAGCCGCCTTCCAGCTTTGAATCAAAACGGTGGCCTGGGTTATTAGCATGACCAGGAAAAAGGCGAGGAGGAAGACCCAGATATACATCGGCGTCTTGTAGGCAAAGTTCTGGAGCCACAGGTTCACCCCGTAATAGGCAAACGGAATGGCGATGACGCTACAGATCAGCACTATCCAGAAGTATCTACGCCCGAACATCATCAGCACCTCGTAGATGCTTGCCCCTAAAACCTTGCGGATACCGATTTCTTTCTTCCGGTAAAGGGTCTCGAACATCACGAGACTGAATACGCCCATCAGCGACAGGATGATAGCCAGCGAGGAGAAGACGTAAACCATCTGCATCAGCTGTTCGTCTTTCTCGTAGAACTGGTTGAGGACGGTGGGATAGGTTTCTACATCTGCAGGATAGGTTGGGTCCAGCGCGTGAATCGTTTGCTTGACGTAGGCGATGACTTCGCTGGCGTCGGCCCCGGCTTTCATCCGGATATAAGAGACTTTCATGGGATAGTTGTCCCCAATAATCAACGCTGCATCCGTCATTTCGTTTTTCAGGGAAGAGAATTTAGGGCTCGAGACGATGCCGCCGACCTTCGTCTGTCCGCCCTCGTTATCAATTTTATCCAGAGCCGTGATGCCGTATTGCTTAGCCAGCGGTTCGTAGAAGTAGAGCGTCGGGCTCTCCTCGTCCCGCTGCGTCGGACGCTCGCCGTCGATAAGGTAGATACCCATCACGTCCAGGAAATTCCAGGAGACAGGGAGGAACATCAGGCGGATATTTTCGTTTTTGTAGGTGATGCTTCCGGTGAGGTAAGTATCGCTGGCTCCGAGCTTCTGGAAGGAGAAAGCGACATCCTCAATCCCGACGTTCTTGCGGAGTTCCGAGATATAGGCTTGCTTGGAATTCTGGATAATCTTGTCGTTGAGGGTCGTAACCAGCACCCGGTCTTTGTCGAACCCCAGCGAGAGATTGTTCATATAGTTACTCTGCAATTTCATGAAGAGAGCCGAGACAATCAGGATGATAGAGACGATGAATTGGAAGCCGACCAAGCCGGTGCGCAGCTTTTTCCCCGTTGCCGACAGCCCGAAATTCCCTTTCAGTACCAAAGCCGGCGGAAAAGAGGTAACGTACCACGCCGGATATAGTCCCGCAACCATTCCGAGGCCTAGCGCAATCAGTCCGCAGAGGCACACGATGGAGATATTCGCCGCGTGGCTCATATCCAAATCCGCATCGATAAACGAGAGCCAGCCTATGCGGTTCATCCCCCAGGCAATGCAAATCCCGATGGCATAGGCAGCGAGGGAGACGGCCATCGCCTCGGCCAGCAGCGACATCCGCAGCGCGGCATCGCTGCTCCCCAGAACTTTATGCGTATTGATATTCCGGATGCGCAGTGGCGCCAGGGCCAGCTGGTAGTTGGTGAAGTTGATGCCGGCTATCGCCAGGACCACGAGGCCGATGAGAATCCAGAGCATCGTCTCCTCGCGGTCGCCCGCTTTGGCGAACATGGCATCCATGCCCTTACTCAGGAAATAGACATCGGGCAGGCGTTGGAGTTCTGCCTGAATCGCATAGCCCGCCTCTTGAAAACGTTTGATATGTTCCGAATGCGCATTGAAATTGGCGGCGATGGCTTGGGCATCCGCTCCCGGCGTCAGCAGGACGTAGGCGGTGAAGTTCATCCCCGTCATCCGGTGCATGACCTCCGAGAGTTGGGTGTAGATGGCATTATCCAGCTGGGTATTCCGGGGAAAATCCTCATAGACACCGCCGATAGTCAGGAACTGGCAGTCCTCTTTGCCGAAAGGCTCCTCCTCCAAGCGGAGCATCTTCCCGACGGCAGGACTATCCCCGAAGAGGCGGTGCGCCATGCTTTGGGGTATTAGCGCTTGCTCGTATCCTTGGGCGAGACAAGAGGCGTCGCCCTCTATCATTCTAAAGTCGAACAGTTTGACAATATCCGGATAGCAACTGCGGATAGGTTCTTTGTAGCCCACTTGCTCGCCCTGTTGCTCGACGGAGATATAGGCATCTCCCCCGAAGGTGTTGTAGATAGTTCCCGCCTCAATCTGGGGCGAGGAAGCGATAAACTCATCGACGAACGGGCAAGAATGGATGGCGCCTTGGAAGAAGGCGTCTTCCCCGGTCTGTACGATACGGTAGATGCGGTCGGCTTTGGAGTGGCACGACTCAAAATGATATTCGTAATTCACCCGCATCATGATGACAAGCAGGGCGGCGATGGCGACGGCCAGGCCCACTAAGTTCAGCGCGGCAGCTGTTGGGTAGCGCCGGGCGATGCTTTTCAGATTTCTAAATACCATGTTTAGCATAACGATAATGGATGTTTATGGGGTTTATAACTAATCTTTCTAAGAGACTCTCCCTCTCATACTCTCTATCGGATTCTTATTCGCCGCTTTCCAGCTTTGTCCGGCCACGGTCAGGAAGGAGATGAGGAGGCAGAACAGTCCAGCGGCGAGGAATATCCACGGCGAGAGCGAGATGCGGTACTCGTAGTCGGAGAGCCAGTCGCGCATGAAGTAGTAGGCCACGGGTACCGCCAGTATGAACGCGATGCCGACGTAGGTGAGGAACGTCCGGACGAGCCTTACCATAATCTGTTCATTGTCCGAACCGAATACCTTGCGGATAGCCACCTCGAGCGACCGTTGTTGGATGAAGTAGGTACTCATCGCCAACAATCCGAGCAAGCTGATAAGGATGGCGACAACCGTGAAGGCGCCAACTATCTTGGCCAGGCGGATTTGGGAGTCGAACGATTCTTGTAATGCCTCATCCAAGAAGCCACCCATGATTTCCAGTCCGCCCGTCATTTCGCTATACGCCTCTTCGATTTGTTTCACCGTCCCGTACATATCGCCTTGCAGCTCGGCTACCATGCAATAACATGGTTCATCGGGACGGAGAAAGCGGAGCATGACGGGTGGCACACGATATAAGATGTTTCCCTCATGGAAATCGCTGACAATACCAGAGATAGAAATCGTTTTCCCTGAGGCCCTCCCTTTATTTATTGTGAAATCTGTTGCATCGGGGGATAAGGACAGTTGTTGGAGAGCTTCTTCATTGATATACCATTCCGGGTTGGCCAGATGATTATCCCTTAGAATATGTATGCCAAGAATATTGAGGGCTGTCGAGTCCATTGGATATTCTTGGAAGGAGATATTGCGCTTGCTTCCGTCCGGTGCCACATAGATACACGTATTGTTATTGCTGCCGAAGAAGGGTAGACCGTTGGATCTGCCTACGCGATTAACTCCGCTGATGGAAAGGATCTTGTCGCGGAATGCCGCTTGCTGTTTGTCTATCTCTCCGACAAACATCCAATAGATGCCTTTCGTGTTATACCCTACCGGCGCATGGAGCATGTGGTTTATCTGTAGGATCATCACCAGCGAGCAGCTCAACATAATGATGGTGATGAAGTTCTGGAAGGTAATGAATACTTTGCTGAACACCATCTTCGTCTGCCGCCGGAACGTCCCGCGTACCGCATCGATGGGCTTCACTGCCGATATCATCATCGCCGGAAGCCAGCCGGCTACACCGCCGACGAGGAGGGCAAACGCCACGATCGCCCCTATCCAGACTGGCGAGAGGAGGACAGACATATCCAACTGCACTTGCAGCAAATTCCCCGCCTCGGGCGCGATGGCCAAAACAAGGAATATCGCTACCACCAAGGAGAAGAGGCACAGGACAACCGACTCTATCACAAGCCGCCAGAACAGTTCCGCCCGCGTCGAGCCCAGCAGCCTCCGCGTTGCCATCTCCTTGGCCCGGAATCCGGCTTGTGCCACGGAGAGATTGATATAGTTCAGGATAGCAAAGATGAGGATGACGACACCGACCGACACCAGCACGACCACGAACGTCTTGTCGCCATGCAGCAAAGGCCAGCTCGTCCATTCCGAGAAGTAGGCATTGGCGAGCGATTCCATCCGCACCTCCTTCCAGTATCCGTTCTCGTAGGGCCAGAAGAAGGTCTTGTACCACGCCGCGATGTCTTCCGCCCGCGAGGTGAAGTCTGCCCCCTCGTGCACCAGGACGGCGCAGGTCGTACTACCCGCGTTGTTCAGTTCGTCGGGCGCCAAGGATGGATTGAACTTCGCCACCGTCCGCCACGGCATGATGATGTCCGCCTCCGGAATCGTGGAATGTTTCAGATCTGCCACAACGCCGCTGACCACCATCTGCAGAGAATCCTCAATGGTGATGCCCCTACCCACGACATCTTCCGTCCCGAACAGCTTGCGGGCAAACGATTGGCTGACGACCACGTTGTTCTGCGCCACCAGCGCGTTGTGGGCATCGCCCTGGAGGAGGGGGAAGGAGAAGATGTCGAAGAAGGTGCTGTCGGCGAACATCAGGTCGGCGTTCATCTTCTTCCCTTCGGTCTCCACTTTCATGTTGGGATACTGGTTCACGACCAGCGGGCAGACTTTCTCGATTTCGGGATATCGCTCTTTCAGCATGTAGGGGATGGCGGCACCCACGCAGGGCACGCTCTCGGAGCCGACAAAATAGACGCGTTCCCCTTTCTCCTGGAACCTATCCGTTGAAAATTCCTGCGCACTGTAAATCGCGATCAGGATGACGAAGGTTAATGACACCGACAGACCGAAGAGGTCGATGGCCGTGTAGGCCTTGTTCCGCGAAAGGAACTTGAAAAAGGTCTTTAAATCAAGTAGATTCTTCATATATCAAACGTTTTTATTGTTACTCGTAATACATGTTTGTATGCTTAATTTTATACAAATATCGTGCCAAAAACGTTATCTCTTTATCCCTTAGCTGTTTGTTAATTTCCCGATAAAACCAAAGTGTCCAATTTTTGGACACCACTGTCAAAAAATTGGACACTTTTCAGCGATTTTCGAGCCTTCGCGGCCTTATTTTGCCTCAAGCCCGAGCGACTGGATGTAGTCGGTCTGCGGTATGCAGTTCTCGATGCGGCAATTCTGGATAAAATCGAGCATCGCCTGCCGGACCACCCCTTGGTCGGGGCGTGCGTTGCGGATTTCCGAGTAGGTCCCGCGCGGTGCCTCGGAGAAGGCGACGACCTTGCCCCAGTTCTCCGGCATCCGGATGCCCATCATGCAGGAGTCATCCTTCTTCTTGTAGGGCCAGAAGGTCCAGCCGATGTTGTTGGCTTCCATCACTTCCCGGAACGAAGCCTGCCATTCCATCGTGTTGTGCCCGATTTCGCCCATGTACATCGGGAGGTTCACGCTGTCGCGGAACGCGATGTAGCTGTGGATGGCCTCGGCCGTCGCGTCGCCCCCGTAGCGGTGGCAGGTGTACATGATTTTGTCGTCGTAGGAGGCATCGTGGAAGACGGAGAAGTTGCTGTTCCACTGCGCCGCGCCCAGGAGGATGATGTGGTTCGTATCGACCTCGCGGATGGCCTTCACCGCCCGTTTGTGCAGCGGTTCGAGCTTGGCATTCAGTTCGTCCACGGTCTCAAAGTAGGGGGCTATCGGCTCATTGATGAGTTCATAGCCCAGGATGACCGGCTCGTTCTTGTAACGCTCGGCAATACGCTGCCAGATGTCGCAGAAGAGCTGCTGGCTCTCCTCGCTCTCGAAAAGCCAGGGGTAGCCGTAGCTGTCGTCGATGTTATCGCCCGTCTGCCCGCCCGGCGCATCATGCATGTCGAGGATAAGGTAGAGATGGTTGTCGCGGCACCAGTTCACGACGCTGTCGATGCGGGCAAAGCCATCTTGCGCCGCGTTCAGACCCATGTAATCTTCGTCCGTGAAGAGTTTATAGTGGAAGGGCAGACGGATGGTGTTGGCTCCCGTCGAGGCGATAAACTCGATGTCCCCGCGCGTGATGTAGTTGTCCTTGAAGGCTTTCCAAAACTGGGCCGTAAAGTCGGGACCCACCATCTGGCAAAACATCTCGTTAATCATCCGCGCGGAATTGGTGCGCGAAAAACCGAACATGTATCCCTCGGGATTGAGCCAGTTCCCGAGGTTTGTCCCCCGGATAAGGAGTTTCGTCCCGTCGGGCTGAATCAAATCCGGGCCTTGCACCCGCACGAAGGCTTCCGCCCCGCAGGACGGTTCGCCCGGCCCCTCTTGCGGAGCCGGTTGCTGGCAAGCGCAGAAAAAGAGGGTTGCCAGCAGGAAGATTGAAATCGTTGTTTTCATTTGTATAAGCTATTTAAAATAAAATGTCGGATTCAGAGCTCGAAACAGTGGGCTGAAAGTCCGCGGCGAGTAGTCGCCGCAGGTAAAAGGGATGGGCATAATGCCCGGCGAGCAGTCGCCGCGGGCAATAGGGGTGGGCACAATGCCTGTCGAGCAGTCGCCGTGGGCAATAGGGGTGGTACATAATGCCTGTCGAGCAGTCGCCGCAGGCAGTTGGGGTGGTACATAATGCCCGGCGAGCAGTCGCCGCAGGCAGTTGGGGTGGTACGCAATGCCCGGCGAGCAGTCGCCGCAGGCAATAGGGTGGTACACAATGCCCGGCGAGTAGTCGCCGCGCCCTTTCCTCCCCCTAGGAAAGCCATTTCGAGCCGATTCATCACTGCTAAAAGAAAAAACAAGGCCTGCAAGCGATGTCTCCATGCCGCAGACCTTGTCCGTTATTTATAAAGAATTAAGAAAATGAAACTATTCGACATTATAGCCGGTAACTTTCACCACCGGAGCATTGCCGCGCGTATCGACATCCTTCCAGTGAATCTTCACTTCCTTCTTCTCGCCCGGCATCAGCGCAAAGTAGTTGTCGGTGTAGAAGATGGGGAGGAACTGGTCGCCGTCCTTGTCGCCCACGACATTCACGCGAACCATCAGGGCCGGTGTCTGGGTCGTGTTTTCGAGCGTCAGGGTGGCATTCCAGGTGCCGTCGGCGTCCTTGGCAGACGTTACGTTCTGCGTGAGGGCTACCTTCGGGAGCTGTTTCAAATCCTGGTAGTTGTTTTCCTCGAGGCTGCGGTGGTAGAAGTTCTCGGAGATGAGCTTGTCGCCTTCCAAGAGCTGCATCTTGATGAAGTGAACCTTCGAGATGTTGGCCGGATACTCCAGCTTGATGCACTTGTTGGTCGTGTCTTCGTTGCTGTCCACGTCGGCTTCCTTCTCCCAGGCTACGGAGGCATCCATGTTGAGGATTTGCACCTTAGCCTTCAAGCCCGAGCGATTGCCGGCGCTGTAGTTCACCACTTCCACCTCGTCGGTAGCCGGATTCCACTGGATATGCAGCGGCTCCGATGCTTTCTTGATGGCGAAGTAGGCGGCCGTCGGCTCGAAGTAGTAGTCGTAGGTCTGCCAAACCATCGAAGGCCAGCAGGAGTGGCTCATCCACATCAAGAGGCCCATGCGGTTCTTGCTGCGCGACTCGAAGAGGCTGCGGTGGCCGTCGTAGTTCACCCATTGGGCGAGCTCGGTGAATTCCTTCACGTTCTGCGGCGTGCCATAACCCTTGGCGATGATTTCGTTGAACGAGGTTGCTCCCTGTGCGCCTTCCAGCGTGTAGTCGTGCATACCCCATTCGTCAGACTGCGGCCAGATTCCTTCCGGCGAGTAGGTGCGGAGGAAGCTTTCGTAGGTCAGGACGTTCGGCATACCGCGCTCGGAGTGGAACTTATCGTTGCCGGTCTCCAGCGTAAAGTACGTCTTGGCCGGGAGCATACGGTACGGACCGTGCCCGCTCACCACGTCGTCTGCCGAGCTGGAGATGTAGTGCAAGCCCGGGTGCTCGTCCTTAACGATCTGGCGAAGTGCGTCGTCAATTTGCTTCGGGGGATAGCCCTCGTTGCGTCCGCAATAGAGGCCGATGGAGGCGTGGCTGCGGATGCGGCGCACGTAGTCCTCGGCGTTCGCGATGAACATATCGGGATAGTACGGGTCTGGACCGTCAGCCGGATTCGCCAGCCAGAAGTCTTGCCATACCATGATGCCGTACTTGTCGCAAGCCTCGTAGAGCTCTTCGTCGCCAATCATGCCCACCCAGTTACGCATCATGGTGAAGTTCATGTCAGCGTGGTAAGCTACGGCAATGTCGTACTCGCGTCCGCGATAATTCAGGTTCGATTCACTGAAGCCCCAGTTGCCCCCGCGACCGATGAAGCGCCGGCCGTTGATGAAGAGATTGAGGATATGGTTGTCTTCGTTGAACGTCATCTGGCGGATACCCACCTTGAAGTCTTTCGCGTCGGAGACCGCCCCGTCGATCGTGAACGTAAAGTTCGCATCGTATAGATTCGGAGCCCCGTATCCCTTCGGCCACCAGAGGCGCGGGTTCTTCATATTCAACTGCTCATAGTCTTTTGCGTCGAAGACCACCGTCTTTTCTTCGCCCGCCTTCAGTTCGACAGGCTGCTCGAAGGTGATGTCGCCGACCTTGCCGACGAGCGTCCCCTTGACCGCCGCCGCGTCGTGGTTCTTGACAATGACTTCAGCCGTGAGCTTCGCCGAGGTCGTGTCCGGGAGCGGGAGGACGGAAGTTACCAGCGGGTCGGCCACGGTAACCTTGCCCGTTGTCGTCAGCTTCACGTCGTTCCAGATACCGATGTTACGGCCACGCATCGTCGGAATCCAGTCCCAACCGATGGTTGCATGGAACGTCGGATTGTCGGCACCGAGGATACCGCCGTTGAAGTCCGTGCTCTGCTTGTTCTTTTCCTTGATAGCACCGATGTGATTATTCTTGATGATCTCGACGGCGACCACATTCTTGCCCGCCGTTACGATATCCGTTACGTCGAAGATGCCCCGGATGAAGGCGCCATCGATGCGTCCCAGCTTCTTACCGTTCAGATAGACATCGGCTTTCCAGTCGATGCCGTCGAAGTTCAGGAAGACCCGGTCTTTCTTGAAGTCGGCTGGCATCTCGAACTCGTCGCGGTACCAGAAGTTCGAATAGAAGAACGACTCCGAGATATTCAGCTGGTTATCGGCATAATTCGGGTTCGGCACCGCCCCGATGTTCTTGTAGCTGCTCAAGACCGTGCCCGGCACCGTCGCCACAATCCAGCCCTCGGGATTGAACGCGGCTGTCGAGATTTCCTCGCCCTTCGCCGTTACCTGCGAGGCACGCTGCAATTTCCAGTTGCCGCCCGACAGCCGGATTTCGCCGTTCGCCGGAGTCGGTTGTACAGCAGCCTGCGGAACCAAGCCGCCTTTACCCATCACCTCGATTTCGCTCAGGATATAACGGCCTTCCTTCGCCGGCTCTTCCATCAGGACACGCACGTAGCGCGCCAGGCCTTTCGCCGTGATTTCGTCGGTCGTGTTGTCGCCGCCCGGCAATTCCGCGATGTCTTGCCATTGTTTCGCATCGTCGGAGATTTGGATTTTACCCTTGGATGCCTTGTTTATCCAGTGGAGGATGACTTTATCGAAGCTGGAGCGGCTGCCCAAATCGACATAAACCCATTCCTCGTCGCCCGTCTCGCTCATCCACGCGCTGTTGAAGAATTGCGACGGCTTCATCTCCACCAGCTGGTCTTTTTCGTAGAAATTCATGTCCATGAAGGTCCAGTGCGCAGCCCCCGGCATCTTCAACGCCACGCGGTAGTAGCCATACTCGGCAGGCTGGGCAATCTTGATCGACTGGTCGATGACCCGCGCCGGAAGGTCGCCCTTCGCGCTCTGCTTGTTCGGGTCAGAGTGGAGCATGTAGGGCAGCGGTTTGCCCGGCAACCCCTTGCCGCTGTCTTTGCCCAGGTCGGTCCACGTCTTGCCGTCGTTCGAGCCTTGGCAGATGATTTCGTAGCCCTTCGTCGCCTGGTCAGCGTGGTAAGCGACAGTCCCGCGCATATAGACGCGGTCGGCCTTCTTGGTGTAATTGTTCAGGGAGAACTGGAAATAGGTGTCCGCGCCCATCGTGATGTTGCGCGAATACGGACCCTCGTCGATCATCCACTCGCGCTCGCGCCGGGGCTTGTCGCCGTCGGGGGTCGAGAGGTTGATGTACTGCGGCTGCTGCTTGGTGATGATGCCATCGGTAACCAACTGCGCCACCAAATTGTAGTCGTAGCTCGACGACTGGTAGGCGCTGCGCAACAGGGCTATGTTGCGGTAGGTCGAGTTGTCCGGCAACAGTTCTGGCGAGAAGTCTTCACTCGGGTTTCCCGGATATTGCCCGATGCCGCGTGTGAAGTAGTCCGACCGCTTGAACGATTCGGTCGAGGCCCCTACGCCTGAGCAACTCCAGAACATCGCTGCCGAAGCTGCCGCTGCGCCACAGAGGGTCAGTACGCGGACTTTTTTCTGCATTTCAATTAATGTTTTCATTATAGTAGATAAAAAAATTTAGATTCTTCATGAATACTCGCAAAGGTACAACATATTTTATAATAGGAAAGCGGGATACGTTAATTTTTGAATCAAAACGAGGTTTTGGCGTACGGCCGTGCCGGAGCGGGAAACGGGGCGGGGGATACGAAAAGTTGCCGCACCGGTGCGGCGGGTCAGCGGAGCGCTCGTTTCAGCTGCCGCACCGGTACGGGAGTTAAAAATTGTATTCTTCTGACCCGCCGCACCGGTACAGGAGTTAGGAAAAATGAATTTTTGTTTAGCTGTACCGGTGCAGCTGTTAAAAGAAGGGCTTCGCTGAGCTCCTGCACCGGTTCAGCAGCTTTTTGAGGGCCCTCACCGACCTCCTGAACCGGTTCAGCAGCTTTATAATGAGACTTTTAGATTTTCCATCATCCTTCCGGTCTTCTCGCGAGCCTCACTGACGCTTTCGGCGCGGGCGAGGAGGACGGCCATGCGGCGATGCCCGTGTACCTCCGGCTTCCCGAAGAGGCGGAGCTGCGTGTCGGGCTGTTCCAAGACCTTATCCAGATTGCTGAAGGCCAGCTGCGTACTGTCTCCCTCGACGACGACGGCGCGCGATGCTCCCGGACCGAGGAAACGGATGTTCGGGATGGGCAGACCGAGGACAGCGCGTGCGTGGAGGGCGAACTGCGAGAGGTCTTGCGTAATCATCGTTACCATGCCCGTGTCGTGCGGACGGGGCGATACCTCGCTGAATATCACGTCGTCGCCTTTGACAAAGAGTTCCACGCCGAAGATGCCGCGACCGCCGAGGGCATCGGTGATTCGCCGCGCGATGTCTTGCGCCTTCGCTTTGGCGGCAGGGCTCATCGCCTGGGGTTGCCACGACTCGCGGTAGTCGCCGTCTTTTTGCACGTGGCCGACCGGCTCGAGGAACGAGGTGCCCCCGATGTGGCGCACGGTGAGCTGCGTAATCTCATAGTCGAAATCGACGAAGCCCTCGACGATGACCTTGCCCGCGCCGGCGCGTCCGCCTTCCTGGGCATAGTGCCAAGCCGGGTCGATGTCGGCTTCGGAGCGGACGACGCTCTGCCCATGACCGCTGGAGCTCATGATGGGTTTGACCACGCAAGGCATGCCGATGACGCGCACGGCCTCGCGGAATTCCTCTTCCGTCGCGGCGAAGCGGTAGGGCGAGGTGGGGAGTCCCAGTTCCTCGGCGGCGAGGCGGCGGATGCCTTCGCGGTTCATCGTCAGCCAGGTAGCTTTGGCCGTCGGGATGACGTTGTAGCCCTCTTTTTCTAGCTCGAGGAGAGTCTGGGTGGCGATGGCCTCGATTTCAGGGACAATGTAGTTGGGCTTTTCACGTTCGATGATTTCGCGCAGCGCCTGGCCGTCGAGCATGGAGACGACGTAAGAGCGGTCTGCCACCTGCATGGCGGGCGCGTTGGCGTATTTGTCGAGGGCGATGACCTCGACGCCGTAGCGCTGGAGTTCGATTACAAATTCTTTTCCTAATTCGCCCGAGCCGCAGAGGACGACTTTCGTGGCGGTCGGGGAGAAGGGGGTACCGATTGTTGTCATAACTATTTTCGTTTAAAAGATATTGATACAGATTCCAAACTTGGTATTTTTGACGCGGATGACACGGATGACGCGGTTTTTGGGGAAAGAATCTATCCAGAAGACCGTGTTAATCCGTGTAATCCGTGCCTGTTCTTTCCTTACCCAGACTTCCGCTGAATTTTCGCGGATAGCGGAATACTATCGCCAGCATTGCGCCGAAGCCCAGCAGGTAAGGATAATATAAGTATTGCATGATTTCGATGGGAGAGACGGCACCCAGTCCGGCCGCCATCAGCATCTGTGCCCCGTAAGGGATAATGCCTTGGACGAAGCAGGAGAAGATGTCGAGGAGGCTGGCGCTGCGGCGCGGGTCGATGTGGAAGCGGTCGGCGATGTCCTTCGCGATAGGCCCTGCCATGATGAGGGCGATGGTGTTGTTTGCCGTACAGAGGTTGGCGAAGCTCACGAGGGAGGCGATGCTGGCCTCGGCACCTCGCGCGGAGCGGATGCGGGCCGTCAGCTTGTTGATTATCCATTCGATACCGCCGTTGTAGCGTATCATCTCGAGCATTCCGCCTGCCAGGAGGGTTACGATGATGAGTTCGCCCATGCCGGTGATGCCCTGACCCATCGCGCCTGTCCATCCCCAGACATCGAAGGCGTGGGTAAACAGTCCGACAACGCCCGAGAGCAAGATGCCGATGAAAAGGACACGCATGACGTTCATCCCGCAGAGGGCGGTAATGAGGACGACGAGGTAAGGCACGACTTTCGGCCACTCGATTGTCCCGACGGAATAGGATTCCGATATTTGATTTCCGAGAAAGACATAAAGGAAGGTGGTCAGGAGGGCGATGGGGAGCGCAATCAAGGAGTTTACCTTGAACTTGTCGGTCATCTGGCAGCCCTGCGTCCGTGTGGCCACGATCGTCGTATCGGAAATGAACGAAAGATTATCCCCGAACATCGCCCCGCTGACGACGACACCCAGCATCAGCGCGTCGGGCATCCCCGTCTTATCGGCAATGCCCACGGCGACAGGGGCGAGGGCGACAATCGTCCCGACCGAAGTCCCGACTGAGATGGAGATGAAGCAAGCGGCGATGAAGATACCCGCCGCCAGAAGGTTGCCGGGCAAGAGGGACATGGCGAGGTTCACCGTCGCATCGACAGCCCCCATCTCCTTGGCGGTTTGGGCAAAAGCCCCTGCCAAGATGAAGATAAGCACCATAAGCATGATGTTGCTATTCGCCGCTCCCCGGCAGAACTGCTCGACGCGAGCCTGGAGCATCCCGCCCTTCGAGCCCGCGATGGCGACGACGGACGAGAGGACAAACGCGACAGTGATAGGCATCTTGTAGAAGTCTCCCGCGATGCACGATACCACGAGGTAGGTGAAGAGGAAGACCCAGAGCGGGAGCAAAGCCCAGGCGTTCGGCGTATGTTGGAAATCTCGTTCAGCCATGCTGTCGTACCGTTAGAAGGAGAAACGGAGGGCGATGCGGAAACCGCCTTTCTTGATTCCCGGATTGTCGAGGTAGGTTATCCGTCGGTAGTAATCCACACGGAGGATTTTCAAGATGTTCTCGAGACCGACGCTGAACTCCATGTACGGCATCTTGCCCATCGGCATCATCCCCTCAGGGAATTGGAAGAGGCCGTTGGTGAGCGCCGGATTGTTCTTGTCGCTCAAGCTACCGTAGAATCCGCTGAAGGAAACCACCTCGCGGAGCTTCAACCACTTGACGCCCGGTATGCGGTTCAGGATCCAGCCTTTCAAATAGTAGGTCAGATACCAAGAGACGTACTGATCGGAGATGAACTCCATTGCATTCATCATATTGAAAGCCTCCGGCTGGATAGTCAGAGACTGGTTCGTATTCGGGAAGATGAGCAAGGGGAAAGGAGCCTGGTCCCAGACCTTCCCCGCCTTCACCTTGGCATCAATATGCCCGAAGGAGGAGAGCCAGATACGTTTTTCGGCACTGATTTCCGTATGGTTATACGTATAATCCCCGCCGAGGAATCCCTGGATGCCGACCTGATGCGACAGCTTGAATATCGGAGCGTCCTGCGAGAGGTTGAAAGGAGACTCACGCCCTGCGCGGCCGTTGTAAGCCCGTTCGCCGGGGGCGAAACGGAGCTGGGCGCCGACTTCGGTTGTCGTATAGTCGCGGATGTGCGTCAGGGTGTTGTCGGCGTTCATAATGTCGTAGCTGAGTTCGCCGGCGGCCTCGTTATTTTCGTTGCGGACCCAGCCGAGGACACTCAGGCCGTTGAGCCATTCCTTCTCGTACTGGAGCATCGTCTTGCGGATATATTGCATCCGGGTTACGGGCGTACCGACCTTGATAGCCACGAACATATTATCCTTGCTGGTGAAGAGGAAGTCCTGGCCGGGCGTGTAAACATCGTACTCTTGGATGAGCGAGAGGTTGTTGCGCGGTGTCTCCCCTTCGTGATATTCCTTTTTGTTGAAGCTGTGCGTGAGCTTGACGTTGTATTTCCACTTGCGGTCCTTCACGCCGTAAGCCAAGTAGCCGCTGGCAAACCATTGGGGGTGGAGGTTGGCAGTCGTCATGCCGCCGACCCTCATGCGGAAGCCCTCGAGTTCGTTCGAGCTGAACGTCGTATTCATCGGACCGAAGTCGAACTTGCTCGACTCGCGGTCTTTCCCCGTCGGGATGTATCCGGAGATAAGAATCTCGGCCGTTTTGATGATGACGTTGAAGACGGGCACTTTCCGCATCTGCGCCAGCAAATCATCAAGGGCGCTTTCCTTCTCGCGGAGGGGGATATGACGGTTCTGCACCCAGAAGGTATCGGGACGAGCCATGGCACCCTGCGCCACATGGACTTCGCCTAAAAGATCGAAGACGGAATCGCGCTCGGCGACCTCGAACTTGTATTTATCGTAGTTTCGCAAGTGATGGGCATAGAATTGCTGCGTTCCCTCGATGATGTAGAAGTTGACGTAGGTGTTCTCGGTATCAAGCACCCAGGTGCTATCCGGCATCTGCTTGAATTGCTGGTCGATGCGGAGCTTATCGACGAAGTTCAGGTTGATGTCGGCCGGCGTATTGAGGGTAAATTTCTTCAGCGCATAGCTTCCGTCGAGCATCACGTAGAGGCGACCGGTAAACCCATAGCTCTCGCTATTGACCGGTACGAACGCCAAATCGACGCACTTGTCCCCGGCCACGTCCACCGTGTCCATGATGTAATATTTATAATAGGTAGTGGCCAGCGTCGAGGAAAGCGGGCTGACGAAGCGGTTCAGCAATATCTTGATGTTGTTGTCGAAGATGTTGATGCCTTGGAATATCTCGTCGAGGTTGGCGCTGATGCCCCCTTCGTCGAGCGTCTTATCGACACCCTGCTGGCGGCGGGCGATGGTGATGAGCTTCTCCGATTTCGGCTTCTTGCGGTAATATTTATCGACGATGGATTCGCGGATAGAGAGGGTGAGGATAGGTTTCCCGTTGAATTCCGACGTGTCGAGGTAGTTCTTGATGAAGTTGAACTTGCGCGTGAAGTTGTTCTTCTCGAGATTTGGACTGAAATTGTCGAGCGAGAGGGCGAGCTTCTCGTACATCTCGACCTGATACTCGTCTTTCGCCTCGATACGGTTCTCGTCTTTATGCTCGATGACTTTTTTGATGAGTTCCACGGCCGGATTATTCCGCCGGCTGTAGCGTTCGCGTCCGGGCTTGACCACGACCTCGCTGATTTCGATGGAAGTAGGGGCGAGGAGGACTTCCAGCCCTTCGTTCTTCCCCGTTTTCAGGGAAACGGTTTTCTCGTTATAGCCCAACGAGGAGACGACCATCTGGCGGACGCCCTGCGCGTTTTGCAACGAGAACTTTCCGAAGTCGTCGGTCATCGCGCCGATAGTGGTGTTCTTGAAAATCACGGAAACGTAGGATAGCGGTTCTCCGGTAATGGAGTCTTTCACGATGCCCGATGCCGAGATATGCTGCGCGGCAGCGTTCGCGCCGGACAAGATGACCAATACCAGAACCAAACAGCTTTGTAAGAATTTACTCCTAATCATATCTAAGTATGCTTCCTTCACTCAGGGAATAGTTTTAAAGCCGCAAAGGTACATCTTTTTCTCTATCGTGCCGACTGCCTCCTTATTAATATTCCCTAATCCATCATTTCCGCCATCCTTGGCGAAAATCGGACGATTTTGTGCACTTTTTCCCTATCTTTGCATTTCGATAACATTAACACAACTGTTTTTATCTCGATTTGAAACATGAAAAGTCCCATGATTAGATTTTCCAACAAGCTGGAGTTGCGCTACGGCTTCAACGATAAATCAACCTATATCGACGCCACGATCCGCCATCGTTGCGAAAAGGAAATCCTACAGCTAATCCGTTCCCTCTCCGATATGCTCGACGTGCGGCTGACGGTCTATGACGAGCCGCACATTTTCCAGGAGGGCTTCAAGGACATCTGGTGCGTCGCGGGCGAAAGCGTCCGCTGCATCTCCGTCGTCCTCAATCTCGCGATGCAAATCCTCGTCCGCCCCACGCTCTCGGTCGGCGGACAGCCTCTCTTCGAGCGGTCCGAGGGCGACGACGAGCGGATGCAGAAGGAACTCGCCCGTTTCCGCCGCGACCTGAAGCGCGAGGCACGCGGCGTCCCCCACGCGCTGGTCGAACTTCTCGCCAACTCGCCCCGTTTCTGCAAGATTAAATCCAATTTCTACGAGGCGCTCCGGGGCTATCCGAAGATTACGAAGATTACCCTGCGCGAATTGAACGAGGCCGGCCGCAGCCGCTCCGGTCTCCTCGAGGTCAAGCGCGAATCGTTCGATTTCTACATCCTCCGCTCCGACGACCTGCCTACGCAGCGCGACACGCGGGCGGTCATCGAAATAATCTCGCCCGTCCTCACCGACGCGCGCTATCGCTGGAAGGGTATTTATAATAAAGGTGGGGCGACAATCGATTTCTACATGCAGGACGAGGAATTCAAGCGGCAGATGGTCGAGGACAAGATCGCCTTTGCCAGCGGCATGTGTATCGAGTGTGTCCTCGAGATTGCCCGCCGCCTCTCCGAGCTGGGCGAGGTCATCAACGTCAGTTACATCGTTACGACCGTCATCCGCACTCGTTTCGGCGGAATGGAAATCATCACGCCGCAAGGGAAACGGCATTTGAAGAAGATGGAGGCGGAGAAGATGCAGCTCTCGCTGTTCGATTAATCACATTCTCTTTATTTTTAAGGCACGGATTACGCGGATTAACACGGATTCAAAAATCATATCCGTGTTAATCCGCGTAATCCGTGCCTGATTTTTGAGCTACTCCGCCCGAAAGGACGCCAGAGCCGCCGGCTCTAACCCCAAATCGCGCGACGAGTTCGTAGAGCCCGCGGCTCTAGCAACTTTTCTCGCGAAAGGACGTCAGAGCCCGAGGCTCTAACAACTTTTCTTGCGAAAGGACGCTAGATCCTGCGGCTCTGACAACTTTTCTTGCGAAAGGACGCCAGAGCCCGGGGCTCTAACTACTCGTCGAGCGAAAGGAAACAAAAAAACGGCGTCGCCAGCATCCCTTCGCGCGGAAGGGAACCGGCAACGCCGTTCTTTATCTATAAAACGACCGTGATGAATCTTTTTCCAGCGGGAACCGCTTAATTGCGGAAGACAAGCTCGCCGCCGGCGAAGTCGATCGTGATGGCGTGCTCGCGATTGACGTGCCCGCTCAGGATTTCCTTCGAAAGTTCGTTGAGGACGTACCGCTGGATGACACGTTTCACAGGACGCGCACCGAACTGCGGGTCGTAACCCTCGTGGCTGATGAAGTCCAAGGCCGCGTCGGTAAATTCGAGCGTGATGCCATTCTCGGCCAACATCTTCTTGACGTTGTTCAGCTGGAGTCCGACGATCTGGCGGATTTCCTTCTCGGTCAGCGGGGTGAACATGATAATCTCGTCGATACGGTTGAGGAATTCCGGACGGATGGTCTTCTTGAGCAACTCGAGGACCTGACCCTTCGTCTGCTCGACGACCTGACTGCGGTTGGCGTCGGTCATTTTCTCGAAGTTCTCGCGAATCAACGACGAGCCCATGTTGCTGGTCATGATGATGATGGTGTTCTTGAAGTTCACCGTGCGACCTTTGTTGTCGGTCAGACGGCCATCATCGAGGACTTGCAGCAAGATATTGAAGACATCCGGATGCGCCTTCTCGATTTCGTCGAAGAGGACGACCGAGTACGGTTTGCGGCGGATAGCTTCGGTCAGCTGGCCACCCTCGTCGTAGCCCACGTATCCCGGAGGGGCACCGATCAAACGTGTCGCGCTGAACTTCTCCTGGTATTCGCTCATGTCGATACGCGTCATCATGTTCTCATCATCAAACAGATAGTCGGCCAACGCCTTGGCCAGCTCCGTCTTACCCACACCCGTGGTACCGAGGAAGATGAACGAACCGATAGGCCGCTTCGGGTCTTGGAGACCGGCACGGCTGCGGCGGACAGCATCGGCGATGGCGGAGATAGCCTCGTCCTGGCCGATGACACGCTTGTGGAGTTCCTCCTCGAGGTGGAGCAGCTTCTCGCGCTCGCTCTGCAGCATCTTGCTCACGGGGATACCCGTCCAGCGCGAAACCACATCGGCGATATCGTCGCTATCTACCTCCTCCTTGATCATGGCGGCACCGCCCTGCATGGAGTGGAGCTTCTCCTGAACCTGTTTGATTTCCTCCTCCTTCTGTTTGATTTTGCCGTAGCGGATTTCGGCTACTTTGCCGTAGTCGCCCTCGCGCTCGGCTTTGTCGGCTTCAAATTTCAGGTTCTCGATATCAATCTTATTCTGTTGAATCTTGTTGATCTGCTCCTTCTCGCTTTGCCACTGAGCCTTTTGCTTCGTTTCCTCTTCCTTGAGGTCAGCGATTTCCTTGTTCAGTTGGGCGAGCTTCTGCTGGTCATCCTCACGCTTGATGGCCTCGCGCTCAATCTCCAACTGCTTGATACGGCGGGAAACCTCGTCCAAGGATTCCGGCACCGAGTCCATCTGCATACGGAGGCGGGCGGCAGCTTCATCCATCAAGTCAATCGCCTTATCCGGCAAGAAACGGTCGGTGATGTACCGGCTCGAAAGCTGGACGGCAGCGATGATAGCGTCATCCTTGATACGCACCTTGTGATGGTTCTCGTATTTCTCCTTCAGACCACGGAGGATGGAGATGGCATCCACTTCGCTCGGCTCATCCACCATAACAATCTGGAAACGGCGCTCCAGCGCCTTGTCCTTCTCGAAATACTTCTGGTATTCGTCCAAGGTGGTGGCACCGATGGCGCGGAGTTCGCCCCTTGCGAGGGCAGGCTTCAAGATGTTGGCAGCGTCCATCGCGCCTTCACCCTTGCCGGCACCGACCAGCGTATGGATTTCGTCGATGAAGAGGATAATCTCGCCGTCGCTCTTCGTAACCTCATTGACGACAGCCTTCAGACGCTCCTCGAACTCTCCTTTATACTTTGCACCGGCAATCAGCGCACCCATGTCGAGGGAGAAAATCTGTTTCGACTTCAGATTCTCAGGGACATCGCCACGGATGATACGGTGCGCCAGCCCCTCGGCAATCGCCGTCTTACCGACACCCGGCTCGCCAATCAGGATCGGGTTGTTCTTCGTACGGCGGCTCAGAATCTGAAGGACACGGCGGATTTCCTCGTCGCGGCCGATGACCGGGTCGAGTTTTCCGCTCCGGGCACGCTCGTTCAGGTTGATAGCGTATTTGTTCAGGGCGTCGTACGTATCCTCGGCAGACTGGCTGGTAACTTTGTTGCCCTTCCGCAGCTCGTCGATGGCGAGGCGGAGTTCCTTTTCAGTCATGCCCGCATCTTTCAGGATCTGCGACGCACTGCTCTTCTCCGTGAACAAGGCGAGGAAGATAGGCTCGAGGGAAACGTACTGGTCGCCCATCTTCGACGAATAATCGATAGCCTTCTGCAGGACTTGGTTGGCTTCGCTCGACAAATACGGCTCACCGCCCGAAACCTTCGGCAGGGAAGCTATCTGCGCATCCAAGACGCGCTGCAAGTTCTGCGTATTGACGCCTAACTTTTGGAACAGGAAGTTAGCAACACTTTCGCCCGTCATCATGACAGCCTTCAGCAGATGAACGGCCTCGATAGCCTGCTGCCCGTTTTGCTGGGCGAGCTGCACCGACTGTTGCACGGCCTCCTGCGCTTTGATTGTAAAGTTGTTAAAATTCATATTGTTAATCTCCTTTCTACTTTAATTCGTTATTTAGAAACACGCTTATCTTTCTACAAAAGGAGTGCCAAAGCCGGAAGCTGACAAAATGGCTGCTAAAAACAGGAGACGGGCGAAAGAACGGATGACGGAACGTCGGTTTCCGTGCCAAAGTTGGTCGAAGTGGGGGGATTGTCGGCCCTTTTACCGGAGTATTTGGCCTTAGGGGGGTGGGTATCGAGCCTTTTACTGCAGTATTTGGGCTTAGAGGGGTGGGGGGTAAGGCCTTTTACGCGCGTAAACGCCTACCTACCCCCCCTATAAAGCCATTTACGCGAGTATTTGGCTTGAGGGGGGGGCAAGCTAAATACTCGCGTAAACGCATGTTACCAGGCTATCGGGAAGGCTATTTATCCGGATACATCGTTTGCCAATCCGGTATGATACCGGCATCCATGTAACACTCGATAAGTTTTTTCCGCAGTCGCCAGAGCTTCCGCTGCTCGCTGTAAACCTCGAAGCCGCCGAACTCGTCGCCCAAGACATTTTGCAAATGCTTCAGATGGGTGTTGAGTTCCATGAGCGTGTCGGCATAGAGGTAATACTTGCCGTTCTTGCCGTACGGATACTCGATGAGCGGGATATCCTCCGTGTCTTCCTCCAGGATATACTGGGTCAGCTCGAAGGATTTGGCCGGCTTGATGCCGACCTCCTCCGCGAAAGCGATAGCCCCGTAGATGAAATTATGCACTTCCTCGTAGGAAACCTTCTTCATCGCCACGTCGCCCCCTATGCGCGTCGCATAGTCTTCGTCGGGAATCTCGAAGAAGTAATGTGTTTCCTTCAAACCCAGGCAGAAATTATCCACCAGGAAAACCCCCATGGTAATCTTGCCGTTCGGGTGCTGGCGGCTCACCACGATGCAACACAAGCCCCGTTCTTCCCATCCCGTTTCCATCAGGCATTCGGTGATAGGCAGCGAGCGCATCTTCAGTCGGATGAACTGCTCCTCCGTCAGCGGCTTCGGGGGCAACGGTTTCTTTTTCCTTTTCTTTGCCATAACCAATCCGTTAGAGTCCAGCACCGTGGCAGTTCTTGTATTTCTTACCACTGCCGCAAGGACAAGGGTCGTTGCGACCTACACGCTTTTCGGCGCGGACAGGCTCTTGCGGAGCAGCTTGCGTATTGATATTGGCACCCCCACCGTTGGCATCCGCCTTTTCCGTGCGGTATTTGCTCATATCCTCGTGCTGTTCTTCCTGGGCACGTTGGATTTGGATACGCTGGCGGGCCTCAGCCTCCAGAGCGGCAGCCTGCTTGCTGGCACTCTCGGCAGCGGCACGACGGGCTTCGGCGAGGCGACGTTCCTCGGCACTCGGTTCGCGCATCGGGATTTGTCCACGCATCAGGATGGCGACGGTCTTGCGGTTCATCGTATCGACCATGCCCTTGAAGAGGTTATAGGATTCCAGCTTGTAGATCAACAAGGGGTCTTTGTTCTCGTAGCTGGCATTCTGAACGGAATGACGAAGTTCGTCCATTTCGCGCAGGTGCTCCTTCCACGCGTCGTCGATGGTATGGAGGACGATGAGCTTCTGGAAAGCCTTGGCAACAGACTTGCACTCGGTCTCGTAGGCTTCCTTCAGGTTGCAAGAGACATTGTACATCCGCTTGCCGTCGGTAATCGGAATCAAGATATTCTCGTACATCGCACCTTGGTTCTCGTAAACCTGTTTGATGACCGGATTAGCATACTGCGTCAGACGCTCCATACGACGTTTGAACATCTCGAGGGCGGCGCTGAAGACTTTCTCGACCATCGCGTCAGCCTTCATATTCTTGTATTCCTCCTCTGTCAGCGGGCATTCCATAGCCATTGTCTTGAAGAGTTCCTGCTTGAAGCCCTCGTAGTTGGAGGCATCGGCGTATTCATCTACAATAGCATTCGCCGTATCATAGATGGTATTCAAGACATCGAGGCCGATACGTTCACCCATCAAGGCGTGGCGACGTCTCGTATAGATAACATTACGCTGCGAGTTCATCACATCGTCGTATTCCAACAGACGCTTACGGATACCGAAGTTGTTCTCCTCGACTTTCTTCTGCGCCCGCTCTACGGATTTGCTCAGCATACTGTGTTCCAAAACCTCGCCTTCCTTGAATCCGAGCTTGTCCATCAGTCCGGCAATCTTCTCGGAGGCAAACAGACGCATCAAGTCGTCTTCCAGAGAGACATAGAACACAGAAGAGCCCGGGTCGCCCTGACGTCCGGCACGTCCGCGCAACTGTCTATCGACGCGTCGGCTTTCGTGGCGCTCCGTACCGATGATGGCGAGACCACCTGCCGCCTTCACTTCCGGCGACAACTTGATATCTGTACCACGACCGGCCATGTTGGTAGCAATCGTTACCGTACTCGTTTGACCGGCGAGGGCGACGATTTCAGCCTCCTTCTGGTGCAACTTCGCGTTCAATACATTATGTTTAATCTTGCGGAGCGTCAACATTCGGCTCAGCAATTCGGAGATTTCTACCGAGGTTGTACCCACCAGGACGGGGCGGCCTGCCTCTGTCAAACGTACGATTTCTTCGATGACTGCGGCATACTTCTCGCGCTTCGTCTTATAGATACGGTCGTTCAAGTCCTTGCGGGCAATCGGGCGGTTTGTCGGGATGACAACAACATCCAGCTTATAGATACTCCAGAACTCGCCTGCCTCTGTCTCGGCCGTACCCGTCATACCAGAGAGTTTGTGGTACATACGGAAATAGTTCTGCAGGGTGATGGTAGCGAATGTCTGCGTCGCAGCTTCCACCTTCACGCGTTCCTTGGCTTCGATAGCTTGGTGCAATCCGTCGGAGTAGCGGCGGCCGTCCATGATACGTCCGGTCTGCTCATCGACAATCATTACCTTATTATCCATCACCACGTATTCATCATCTTTCTCAAACAATGTGTACGCTTTGAGGAGCTGGTTCACGGTGTGTACGCGTTCGCTCTTCACCGAGTAGTTCGCCAGTATCTCGTCTTTCTTCGCCTGCTTCTCTTCTTCCGTGCCCTGCATATTCTCGAGTTCAGCAAGTTCCGTGGTTATATCCGGCATGACGAAGAAGTTCGGGTCGTCGCTGTTTCCAGTCAAGAGGTCGATGCCCTTGTCCGTAAGCTCGACACTGTTATTCTTCTCGTCGATGACAAAGTACAGCTCGTCTGTCGCCTCGTGCATGTGCCTCATGTTCTCCGACATGAAGTATTCTTCGGTCTTCAACATCTGAGCTTTGATGCTCTTCTCGCTCAAGTATTTGATTAATGCCTTGTTTCGAGGATATCCCTTGAACGAACGATAGAGCTGCACAGTCCCTTCCTCGACTACCTTCGGGTCGTCGCTGGCCATCTTCTTCTTTGCCTCGATGAGGAGCTGCGAGCAGAGTGTGCGCTGTGCGTTCACTACGACCTCGACGTTCGGGCGGAATACTTCAAACAGCTGTTGCTCGCCGCGCGGCACCGGTCCGGAGATAATCAACGGCGTACGTGCATCGTCGATAAGCACGGAATCGACCTCATCGACAATCGCGTAGTTGTGCTTCCGCTGTACCAGATCGCGGGGATTAGTCGCCATATTGTCGCGCAGATAGTCGAAGCCGAATTCATTATTTGTACCAAATGTGATGTCGGCATTATACGCCCGCCGGCGACCTTCGGAGTTCGGCTGGTGCTTGTCGATGCAATCTACCGACAGTCCGTGGAACATATAGAGCGGACCCATCCACTCGGAGTCGCGCTTCGAGAGGTAGTCGTTCACGGTTACAACATGCACGCCGTTACGGGTTAGCGCGTTCAGGAATACCGGGAGGGTAGCCACCAGGGTCTTACCTTCACCTGTCGCCATCTCGGCAATCTTCCCCTTATGCAGGACGACGCCACCGAACAGCTGCACGTCATAATGCACCATGTTCCAGGTGATTTCATTACCTCCAGCCATCCAATGATTAGCATAGATAGCTTTGTCGCCCTCGATGCGGACGAAGTCGTGCGTCGCCGCCAAGTTCCGATCGAAGTCGTTGGCCGTAACCACCACCTCGCTACTCTCCGAGAAGCGGCGGGCCGTATCCTTCATAATGGCAAACACCTCCGGAAGAACCTCTTCCAATACTACCTCCATCTTGTCCGTGATGGTCTTCTCAATCTTATCGACCTCTGCCCAGATGGCTTCACGTTCTTCCAACTCTTTGTCTTCGATGCCTGCGCGGAGCTGGTCCACTTTGGCGCGTTCATCGGCCACATAGTCTTGGATACGCTGCTTAATCTCATCTACTTTGGCACGCAGTTCATCGTTTGAAAGTGCCTGGATAGACGGATAAACGGCCTTGATTTTTTCTACGTAGGGCGTGATTTCCTTTAAATCGCGCTGCGACTTGTTGCCGAACAACTTCGTCATGAATTCATTAAATCCCATTGTTATATTCTTTTTATTTATATTCTACATTAAATGAATGAAATAAGTACTCTATAGAGTAGGTTGTCGGTACGTTATAATGTAGCATGTTGGTACATTATAATGTAGCGTGTGGTTACATTATAATGTAGCGAGGTGTTACATTATAATGTAGTTGGATGCTACATTATAATGTAGTCGGATGCTACATTATAGTGTATCCGGGCGGTGCCTCCGAGGGAAGTGAGAATGTAGGTTTATTTGCTCGAAACCATAGAGTTAGTCATCAGCTCCTGCAGAGGCATGGTTTGCGAGGCGTTGGGCGGCCGGATGCGGAGGATGTAGGTGATGGAGGGCGCGACTTCCGTGGCTTTGACCTCACGGTAGATGCGCTCCGGCTTCAGGCCGTTGCCTAAGAAAATGAGGGGGGTGATCGTAGCGTTGTGGCGTACGACCTTGACTTTTTCCTGCGGGTTGTCGTTGTTTATCTGCCAGCCGGGTTGTAGTTCGATGATGAGGTCGCCCCGGCGGAGGTGGTGCGTGCCGTAGCGGAAAGATGCCGTTCCTTCGTTCCAATCGCCGGTGAGGAGGGCGTGTCCTGTGGTAACTGCCTGTACTCCGCTAAACTCCTGGACGAAGTCTGCCGCCTTCTGCTGTATGACTGCAAGGTCTAGTTTGGCATCATCTATCGCCTTGCGGTTCAAGAATATCTGTTGATTATAATATCCGGAAACCCATTGCGTCTGTTGGCCGTAGAGCGCCATCAGATACATATTGAGGAGGGCGACGCAACGCTTCGGGTGGAACTCACCACGGTTTACGTGGAGGCCGTCGGCGTATTCTTCCTCGCTTCGGTAATAGCCGGAGCCGGTGAAGACAACCAAGGTTTTATCCAGACCGACCTTCTTGTCGATAGTATCCAGCAGCTTCTCGATATCCTGGTCGAGCTGGTAGTACGTATCTTGTATCTCGCGGGTATATTCCTTGTTCATGTTACCCCGGTAATTCCCTGCATAATAAGTAACCGAGAGCATATCGGGGCAGGAGCGAGTGCCGAAACCTCCGTATTCGAGGAACTGCATCGCAAGGCGGTTGATCTCTTTATTCACGAACGGTGTCGTCTTCAGATTCTCGTAGCAATAGCGTTCGTTCTCGCTAAAGGTATAGCGGAACGGCACATCGTCCAAGACATACGGGAAAGCATTGTACCGCTCGATGGGCAAGGAGGGAGTCCATACCATTTGGGAAAGCCGGGCCGAGAGCGACTCATTCCCACTGTTATATCTGTCCACATACCAAGGCACGCCCTTAAAGTAAGTCGTTGTTGCCCACTTCCCATTCTCATTGTCGATCCAGAAAGCCCCGTCAGCTGCATGCCCGGCAGAGAGGAGGGCACTCTGGGGATTCGGGGCGATGGCATAGACGTCGCTGCGGCCTTTCGAGGCGATCTTCAGCTCGTCGCCGATGGTGGAGCTTATGAGTGCGTTGGGGGAATAGTTGTCGCGGGTGTAGTTGCCGAGGTAGGCAGGGTCGTTCAGGATGGGCAGTTCGCGCTCGTTCTCGAAGTCGTATTTCTTATTGCCCGTGATGCCTGAGAAGCAAGGATTCGAGCCGGTGAAAAGGGTTGCAAAGGCACTCGCCTCGTCGATATTCGAGAACTCGAAGCGAATGTTCTTGTACATCACCCCGTCGTTCATCAGCCTCTTGAATCCCCGTTCGCCGAACGTATTATAGAAGTACTCGATATAGTCGCCGCGAAGTTGGTCCACCGTGATGCAGACCACCAACTTGGGCGCCTGCTGTTGCGCCTCCAAGTTCGTAGCTGCCAAGATGGCTATCAACGATGACAATATTTTCCGTACTTTCTTATCCATGTTATCGTGTCTTTGCTGATGCTTTCAGTTGCTTCCCAAATCCGCGGGCTTGCCAGCTGCGGACGAGCAGACTTATTATCAACGGAATAAAAGCTGCATTGAGGTGTTGCGGAACGGTTATCCAGCCCACCAAAGCTGCTAAAAGCGCCGCAAAGTTAATAAAATGATAATAATAAAACGCCTTTGCGCCCTTTCTTATGCAAAAAAATAGGGGAGAAAGCAGATGGAGCGGTTGCAGCCACATCAAATTCCAGTTCGGGAAGATGCTCGGGTGTTCCGATATAAAGCTCAGGAAGAACAACAAACACCCGGCCAATCCCGCCACCGTGAAAAGCACCACGTCTATCCCCCAAGCGTATTTCTTCTTTTTGATTTCCCACCCCGTGATTCCGGCGACGAGGACGAATAGCGCCCAAGCTACCACCGCCGGCGTTACGACCGTCTCCTCCGCCTCGTCTGACACAGCCTCGTATTGCCGGGTCTCTTTCACGAGTTTCCTCGCGTGTTCCCCTTCGCCGATGGTGGCTTTCGAGAAGGCTTCAGAGAGGTAGCCGGGCAGGAAAAGCATTTCGTGCGGCGTCGCGGTGCGGTCCGTCGGTGTCCCGAGCACTAAGTCGCAACCGAAAGTCTGCCACGGCTTGTTGCGCGTACAATAATTAATCATGTCGCGAAACGTCAGGCTTTCGGGCTGCCACGCCGAGTAGTCCACGCCGCCCTCGACGTTTTGCTCGATGATTTCCGCCGGGCGGGTGGAGCAGTTGTCGAAGAAGAAATTGTAGCGGTACTCGCGGTTCTCGGGCCGCGCGTTCTCGACGAGGGCTTTCCAGATGGTCTCGCGCTCCGCCGGCGTCAAGTCGAGCACTTGCTCGGTTACGGTACTGCCCCGCATCTGGTACTCGACGGCATAATGCGCGTAGGGCATCACTCCGAGCATGTAGTCGGTCTCTCCCTTCACGAAGCGATAGATAAAGAAAGGTTTGTCGAAGCTAAACATCCCGTAGTTGAACACTACGTCGATTTTTTGCCTCGGGTCGGAGACGCGCAAGGCCGCATGCCCATAGACAGTGAACACCTCCGCCTCGTAGGGCGCGCTCGTCAGCAGACTAATCTCCGCCTCCGGACTCAGCGCCCGCGCCTCCGCCCCCTTGATGAGGCTAAAAAGTAGCAGGAAAATAACCCCAAGATTCTTCATTGTCAATTGTCAATTCTCCATTGTCAATTTCAAAAACGCCGGCGCCGGCAAATGCATCCCCGCCATCGTCAATCCTTCGTCTTGGGCATATTTCAGATATTTCTTCCTCGCCGCGACAGCTTTCGGCTGGTCCATGTCGAACGACGCGCAGACTTCCGGATGCTTCAACTGGATTGCCGCCCCGTGGATAAGGTCGCCGATAACCAAGAATTGCCCTGCGCGATAGACCGTATGCCCCGGCGTATGTCCGATGGCCTCCATCGCCACGACGCCACCCGGCAGCTCGTCGCCGAAACTGAACTGGTGGAGCCGCGAACTGTACGCCTCCATCGTGCTGACGACTTGCCCCTTGCGCTCGGCGGGCATCGCCATCCATCCGTCGTATTCCGCCTTCGCGACATAGACTTCCGCCTGCGTGAAGACCGGTTTCCCGTCGCGCATCATGCCCCCGATATGGTCGCCGTGGAAATGCGTGATGTAGATATAGTCAATGTCTTCCGGTTTGACGCCTATCGACGCCAGTCCGGGCAACAGGAGACTATCGGCGCGCCCGTTCGCCGTGTCGAAAAGCACCCGCTTCCCGCCGGTTTCGAGGAGGAAACAGCTGACCGTCGCCGCCGCGCCCCCGTCGGGCGATAGCTGCTCGATGATAGCCTTGTCCGCACCTTGGAAGAGGGAATTCTGCATCTTCCTATCCGCTGCGTTGTCTTGAATCCACGTCATTTTCATTTCGCCAAGCGTCATCGTCTTGACTTTCCCGTTTTCCGCCTGAGCCGAAGCCCACGCCCGTTGGCTCGTCTGCCCGGCTGCGAGCAGGAGGCCCATGCCTGCCATCGTCCGAATCCAATCTCTTCGTTTCATCTGGTCTGAATTTTATCGGTTAATACTTTTTGCGACTGCAAGTATAAGCAAAAAATGGGAATTTGGCATAGGCATGGAGCGGGAAAGATGCGGAGCGGTCGTTTTTGCCCTTCCCGTCCGCCGGAAATGCTCATCCGCCTTCTTGTTAATACTTGCAAAATATCAAAAGTGGATTTCCAATATTTTAAGTATGTTTCCAAAATTGAAAAAGTGGATTCTAAAGATTAGAAATCCATTTTTCACTTGTCAAACTACTCCTCCCATTATTAAAAATCCACTTTTCACTTGTCGAACTACTCCTCCCATTATTAAAAATCCACTTTTTACTTGTCAAAGTACTCCTCCCATTATTAGAAATCCACTTTTTAAGACTTTTGAATTCTCTGTAAAATCCGTAAAGAATACTTACAAAAGTGGCGAAGACCGCCCCTGCAGCCCGAAACTTTTCCCCGAAGCCTTTGTCCGCTCTCGGCGATGTTCGTATCTTTGCGCCCGCAAATAAACGAATGATTATGACACCGATTTATAAGCTTCTACTCGTCGCCCTCTGTCTCCTGGGCGTGATTTCCTGTTCCGACGATGTGCCGGAACCCGCTGCGCCCGCGCGGACGGTTTTGGTCTATATGGCTGGAGACAATAGCTTGGCTCATTACATAGGCGGTAATCTTAAAGCTATAGAAAGAGGCTGTAGTATAGAGAATTTAAATGGAGGAAATCTGTTGGTTTATTCCGATTCTATCAATGAAGCTCCACGTCTTTATAAAATAGAACCGGGAAAGAATGGGGGAAAACGGGTTCTCGTCAAAGAATATCCGGAGGGCAATTCTGTATCTCCTCAAACCATACGCGATGTTATCCGAGATGTTTCTGAAGCCTATCCAGCCGAAAGTATGGGTTTAGTTTTGTGGAGCCACGGTACAGGTTGGCTTCCCGCGAATCCCAGTTCCTATATGCGTTCTTTCGGACCGGATGGAAATGATTATATAGAGATTATGGAATTAGCACAAGTGCTTAACGATTTCCATTTTGATTTTCTCGCATTTGATGCTTGCTATATGGGAAGTGTGGAAGTAGCTTATGAGCTTAGAAACTGTGCCGATTATTTGATAGCTTCTGCTACAGAAGTTATGGGAGCGGGTTTCCCTTATGATTTGATGATTCGACCAATGTTTTCCTCCACCGCAGACGTGCGTGGCATTGCTGAAGCCTTCTATACCTATTATAATAATATGTCGGGGCTGATGCGCTCCGCTTCTATAGCCGTTGTGAAAAACGATGAGCTTTCCGGATTGGCTGATGCTTGCCGCCCGATTTTCAGCACGCTTTCTGACGAGGAATTATGGGCTGTTCCACTTGCGGAAGTGCAGCCCCTCGAATATTTCTTCCAAAAGACGCATTGCCTTTACGATATGGACGACTATATACAGCATCTTGCAGAGCCAAATGACTACACTCAGTTCCGCGATGCCCTCGACCGTTCTGTTTTTTACAAAGCCTGCACTCCGCAAAACTATTTTGTTCAAGCAGATCCGAATCAGCAAGATATCAATACCTTCTGCGGTCTCTCAGTCTACGCTCCGCAGGAAACAATCCCCGCCATGAACGCCTGGTATCATAATCTGGCGTGGTGGAAAGCCGTCTATAACGCCGGGGAATGAGCTCCAGGCGGCGGCAGGGCATTCCGCGTATCGATTTAATGCTTATCTTTGCGCCCGCAAAAAGAAAAAAGTATGATAGCATGGTTTGATGAGACGTTCTTGCAACCCACGATGATACAGGCCGTTGTCATACTCTCGATAGTATCGGCCGTAGGGTTGTATCTGGGACGTATAAAGTTTTTTGGAGTATCTTTAGGCATTACGTTCGTATTCTTCGCCGGGATATTGGCGGGACATTTGGGGATAGAGGTGAACAAAGACATGTTGGCCTTCGCCCAAAACTTCGGACTGGTTATTTTCGTTTATACCCTCGGCTTGCAGGTCGGGCCGGGCTTTTTCTCGTCGCTGAAGCATGGCGGCATCGTTTTGAACTCACTTTCGATGGGCATCATCGCCCTCGGACTCATTTTGGCGATAGTTCTGCATTATGCGACCGGCATCAAACTTTCGGATATGATGGGCTTACTCGCCGGAGCTGTAACCAACACCCCGGCATTGGGAGCCGCACAACAAGCATTGCAACAAATAGAGCCGGGGAACGCGCAGGGCGTAACGGATATGGCGCTCGCGTGCGCCGTAACCTATCCCTTGGGTGTCGTAGGTGTGATTTTGGCCATCATTGTCCTCCGCGCCCTTTTCCAAAGTAAAAAATCAGAAAGCGCGACGCCCCAGACAGCGAAAGATATGGAAACCTACGTGGCGGAATTCGGGGTCTGCAATCCCGCCATCTATCACAAAAGCATCAAGGAGATTATGCAGCTGACGGACCGGCATTTCGTCATCTCGCGCGTCTGGAGGAACGGCAAGGTAAGCATCCCGACATCCGAAACCTTGTTGGAAGAACACGACCACCTGCTCATCATCTCCGTCCGAGCCGATGTTGAGAACATCAAAGTCCTCTTCGGCGAGCAGGAAAACGTCGATTGGAACAAGGAAGACATCGACTGGAACGCGATAGACAGTCAGCTCATCTCGCGACGCATCCTCGTAACGCGCAATCGGATTAACGGCGTGAAGCTCGGCTCCCTGCGCCTCCGCAACCTCTATGGCATCAACATCACCCGCGTCAATCGTGCCGGGATAGACCTTTTGGCCTCGCCGAACCTCCGCCTGCAGATCGGCGACAAGCTCACCATCGTCGGCGAAGCCAACTCCGTAAACAACGTAGGCAAGATCCTCGGCGACGAAGTGAAACGCTTAGAGAATCCGAACCTTTTGGCCGTCTTCGTAGGGCTTACCCTGGGCATGATATTGGGTTCCATCCCCATCGGGTTGCCCGGGATGACGACGCCGGTGAAGTTGGGCATCGCGGGAGGGCCTATTATCGTCGGGATATTGATGGGCGCGTTCGGGCCACGCTTCCACTTGACTACCTACGCCACTCAGAGCGCTAACTTGATGATGCGACAGTTTGGGATAGTCATTTATCTGGCCGGATTGGGCATCGACGCCGGTGCACACTTCTTTGAGACCGTTTTCAGGGCCGAAGGACTGCTTTGGGTGGGAGTTGGCTTCGCGCTGACCATCGTCCCCGTGCTTATCGTCGGCTTTATCGCCGCCCAAATCGTGAAGATAGACTATGCGCAGAACGTTGGGATGCTTTGCGGGAGCATGGCCAATCCCATGGCGTTGAATTATGCGAACACGACCGTCGAAGGCGACGAGCCGTCGGTAGCTTATGCGACGGTCTATCCGCTTTCCATGTTTATCCGGGTACTTTTGGCGCAGATTGTGCTCGTTCTCTTCGGCGCGTCGTGAGTTAGAGGACGGCGTCCACGTCCACGAAATAGCGGGCAGGGTTTTGCCGGTTCACGTAAACCGGAATCTTCTTTGTCATGTCGATTTCGTGGCTGCGGCACCAGACCGAATGGCTGTGGAAAAGGTAGAGCCGGCCGTCGGGGGAGAGGTAGCGGCAGTGGACGATGATGGGGTGGTGTTTTCCCATGCGTTTGTTCAGGTTTTCTTGGATGTCGGTGATTTCGGCATCGACTTTCAGTCCGTTGGCGAGCAGCTGGCGGATATTCCGGCGGTGTTTCCGGCGCACGGAGGCGATGATCCAGCTGATGGAAGCGAAGACGAGACCGATGAAGAGGAAGATGCCGATGAGGAAACCCTCGGTCTCGATGGCGCGGATGTTTTCCGGATTGTCGTTTTGGTAATAAATGGTGATGAGACCGCTCGGGTGCATGTCGGAAGAGGAAAGGCTGAGCGTGTCGGTATATTTCTTTCCATCGACCGTGTATTCCACGACCGGCATTCCCAATGCATCCGTGCCCGTGCGGTGCATTGCAATGATTTTAGCCTCTACCGGCGACGCGTTCTTCAAAAACTGCGCCCGCGAGACGGCTACGCCGATACCGATAAGGATAAATACAATCCCGATGAACGAGAACAGGCCGATGAAGATGCGGGAAAAGGAACGCTCCCGCCTTTCGCCTTCAGACAAAACTTTTCGTGAATGAAACATGATGACCTCCTTTGTATAGATAGATATTTTCGTTTCGGCAAATATAGGTTTTCTCTCCGACAAATCCTATATTTTATGCCCGCGTATCCAAACTTTCTCTCCGCTGGACAACGTGGTAGCGAAGAGGAAGACGTCGCCGCCTTCCTTAATCTTGCTCTTTTTCCGCAGCTCGTCCACCGAGAGGGGGAAGTTCCGCACGGCGATGTTGGCCTTCGGAATCTCCTTCCCAATTTCCTTGCACAACCTATTATTAAAGGTATAGACCGCATCCACGGCGAAGATACGGCCTGGAAAATCCATTTTCAGTTCAGCAGAAGTGTAGAGATGGCTGCTCGCGTGCAATTTCTCGACGCCGAAACGGAGGGCGACAGTCTTGAAAGCCCCGGCCTTCATCACCGAAGCGTTCGGCTCATAAAGGAAAGACAAGACGGACGGGGCGAAATGGAGCACCGCCTGTCGCTCCTCTTCCAGGGAAAAAGAAAAAATCTCCTCCTTGCCTGAAGACGTAAAATTCACGCAATGAACCTGCACCCCGTTCTCCGTATCCTTGCCACCTTCGCGCCGGATATCCATCAAAACCTCCTTGCATTCATTTCGAACCGATAAAATATGGATAGCCACCGTGCCCGGAAGTAGAGCCAACGTCTGCTGGATATCCGCCATCGGCGATAACTTGGCAAGCACGCGCGGGGCAAGCTCCAGCAACTTCGGGAGGAGAGCAGGCAAGTCTGGCTCGCAATCCGCCAAAGCGTAAACCCGCTTATTGCCCTCGCCACGACGCGCCGGGTCGATGTAAAAGACAGAAACAGCCGGCAGATGGGGGAGATACGAGACGGAATCCTCATTTATGACCACAATATTATCAGCCCCCAAAGTCTGGAAATTGTTCCGAGCCGCCTCACAATATTCCGTAAACCGTTCGATATAATATACAATACGGACTTGGCGGGAAAAATAAAAACTATCGATTCCCAAGCCGCCGGTAAGGTCGCAAAGCCTGTCGTCCGGAGAAACCAAGCGTTGTTTATACATCGCCGTCTGCTCGGAAGAACATTGCTCGGCGGCAATCTTGGAAGGGAAAACCAAATCCTCCTCGGCAAACCATGTCGGGAGCTTCTCCCGAATCTGCCGGCGAGCTGCAAGCTGATTGACGAGGAAAGGAATATCCAAATTGGGATAACGGGAGGCGGAGAGGAGCAGATGAGTCAAGTCGTCCGCCGCATGTTCGTGCATAAAATGCTTTTGTTCTGTTGTCCATTTCATCTTGCAAACTTACGGATATTTGCCGGGCGACGCAAGACTATTTGGCGGCACTTTTGCGGGTGTTGAGGAAAATTCAGGTAGATGTTGATGAAATTTTTTATGGGTGTTGAGGAAAGAAATCGTAGGTTCGGAGGAAAAATCAAAGAAATTTTATACTTTTTTGTCCTATCTATTGCATTTTTGAAAAAACATCTCTAATATTGCACCCGCGCCGTGAGTTCGGTGAAGAATTGAAATCAAATATATGAAAGTATTGAAGTTTGGTGGAACCTCAGTAGGTTCTGTCGGAAGTATATTGAACGTAAAGAAAATCGTCGAGGCTATTGACGAACCTGTCATCGTGGTCGTTTCCGCGTTGGGAGGCATCACGGATAAGTTGCTCAACACATCGGCTCTGGCCGCGCGAGGTGATTTGGGATACGAAAAGGCATTATCCGAAATTATTACGAGGCATTTAGACGTGATCGAAGGTGTTATCCCGGATAAAGCATTGCGATTCGATGCGCAACGGCGTGTCATGGCTCTGCTCGATGAGTTGGGGAATATTTTCAAGGGCGTTTACCTTATCAACGATTTGTCAGCGAAGACATCCGATACCATCGTCAGCTACGGAGAACGTCTTTCCTCGCTTATCATCTCTTACGTTATTAAAGATGTAAAACTCTTCGATTCGCGCCGTTTCATCAAGACGCGCAAACAATTCAGCAAGCATATCGTTGATTTTGAAATCACGAACCGATTGATAAAAGAGACTTTCTCGCCTCTCCCTAAAGTCTCGCTCGTCCCAGGCTTCATTTCCTCGAATGCAGACAACGGCGAGGTAACGAATTTGGGCCGTGGCGGTTCCGACTATACGGCGTCAATCTTGGCAACGGCGTTGGACGCTTCCATCCTCGAGATCTGGACCGATGTGGACGGTTTCATGACGGCCGACCCGCGTGTCATCAGCTCGGCGTATGTTATCGACCATCTGAGCTTCACCGAGGCGATGGAATTGTGTAACTTCGGTGCCAAGGTCATCTATCCGCCTACGATTTACCCTGTTTATCACAAAAATATCCCGATACGCATCCGGAATACCTTTAATCCAGAGGCTCCCGGAACGTATATTTCCCGCGAACGCCCTGCCGAGGTTGGCCGCGCCATGATTAAAGGAATTTCGTCCATCAACGACACCTGTCTCATCACGGTGCAAGGTCTGGGCATGGTTGGCGTCATCGGCGTGAATTATCGAATTTTCCGTACGCTTGCGAAGAACGGAATCAGTGTGTTTATGGTTTCCCAAGCCAGTTCCGAAAATAACACCACGTTCGCGGTTCGAAACGCGGATGCCGACTTGGCCGTCCGTGTTCTCGATGAAGAGTTCGCGCTGGAACGTGCGCAAGGCGATATGAATGATACCGTTGCGGAAAAAGACTTGGCTACCGTCGCTATCGTGGGCGAGAATATGAAGCGCACGCCTGGTATCGCAGGAAAATTATTTGGGACACTGGGGCGTGCGGGTATCAGCGTAATTGCTTGTGCCCAGGGCGCTTCGGAGACGAACATCTCCTTCGTGATAAAACTCGAATTTCTGCGCAAGGCTCTTAATTCCATCCACGACTCGTTCTTCCTCTCGGAATACAAAGTCCTCAATATTTTTATAGCCGGGATTGGCACGGTGGGCGGCAATCTCCTTACGCAAATTCATCAACAACAGCCCAAACTGATGCAACAGAATGGCCTGAAACTGAACATCGTCGGCATCGCAAACTCCCGGAAGGCACTTTTCCGTCGCGAGGGAATTGACCTCGACCACTATAAGGACGAACTCAACCGCCGTGGGCAGCCTTGCAACGCCGAAATCTTGTGCGAGGAAATCCTCAAAATGAACATATTTAATTCGGTATTTGTCGATTGCACAGCGAGTTCGGACGTCGCCAGCCTGTACCAACGCCTCCTCGACGGAAACGTCTCTGTCGTCGCCGCGAACAAAGAGGCTGCGTCTTCTCCCTACGAAAATTACATCGCCCTCAAAGAGGCTGCGCGCCACCACGGTATCAAGTTCCTTTTCGAGACAAACGTGGGCGCCGGTTTGCCTATCATCAACACAATGAACGCTTTGATGAATAGCGGCGACCACATCCTCCGTTTGGAAGCGGTTCTTTCGGGCACGTTAAATTACATTTTCAATACGATAAGTGAAGATATTCCGTTTAGTACGGCCATCCGCATGGCGAAAGATGCTGGATACTCCGAGCCCGATCCTCGCGTGGATCTCTGCGGAAAGGATGTCCTCCGAAAACTTGTCATCCTGGCCCGCGAAGCTGGTTATCGCGTGGAACAGAGCGATGTAGAAGTGCGTCATTTCATCCCCGAGCATTTCTTTGCCGGTTCGCTCGACGACTTCTGGGAAAACGTCTGCACGCTCGACGCCGAGTTTGAAAAACAACGGAAACAGCTTGCGGCCGAGAATAAACGCCTGCGCTATGTCGCCCGCATGGAAAACGGTTCGTGTTCCATTGGGCTTCAAGCTGTTGACAGCCGCCACCCGTTCTACGAGCTCGAGGGCAGCAACAACATCATCATGATTTCGACCGAGCGCTATCACGATTATCCGATGATCATACAAGGCTATGGTGCTGGCGCTGACGTAACTGCAGCTGGCGTATTTGCCGACATCATCTCCATCGCGAATATCCGTTGAAGCCTATTCCAATCTTCCGCGGAATGGGCGGAAGTCAGAAACGGCCGTTTTCAGCCTCCGCACATCGGAAAAAAGCTGGAAACGGCCGTTTCTCGTATATGAAATTTTTCGGGAAACGGGAAAAGTCTGCTGCCGATTTCAGCGCTTTGGCGAGAAGAAGGAAACGCCTGCGGCCGTCTTCGCGACAAATGGAATTAGATGTGGACGCAGTTTTTTAATATAATTCGATAAGAAACAATGAATAATAAAGTATTGACAAATTCAAGACGTATGAAACATTTAATTATCTTAGGAGACGGAATGGCTGACCATCCGCAGCCTAAGCTTTCGGGCTTGACTCCCTTGCAATTTGCCCGCACGCCTTACATGGACTTGCTGGCGAAACGGGGCGTTACGGGGCAACTCCGCACCGTCGCTGATGGTTTTCATCCCGGAAGTGAGGTCGCAAATCTCTCTGTTTTAGGATATGACCTGCCGACAGTATATGAGGGGCGTGGCGTTCTCGAGGCCGCGAGCATCGGTGTAGATTTGCAGCCGGGGGATATGGCTATGCGATGCAATCTCGTCTGTATCGAAGGCGATATCCTGAAAAATCATTCGGCCGGGCATATTACTACGGACGAGGCTGACTTGTTGATTCAGACTCTAAATGAGAAACTTGGCTCAGACAAAATTCGCTTTTATACCGGAGTTTCCTACCGCCATTTACTCGTCATTCGCGGCGGCGACAAACGGATTGAGTGCGTTCCCCCGCACGACGTGCCGCTGCATCCCTTTCGCCCTCTGATGATTAAGGCTTGCGTCCCGGAGGCCGAGGAAACCGCCCGTTTGCTTAACCAGCTCATCCTCAAGTCGCAGGAAATCCTCGATTCGCATCCCGTGAATCTCCGGCGAGCCGAGATGGGAAAGGATAAAGCCAATAGCATTTGGCCGTGGTCGCCAGGCTATCGTCCTCGAATGCAGACACTTCAGGAGATATTTGGCATCAAGCGCGGTGCAGTTATTTCCGCCGTCGATTTGATACGTGGCATCGGTGCTTACGCCGGGCTGAGAAATATACCAGTGCGCGGAGCTACAGGGCTTTACGACACAAATTATGAAGGGAAAGCAGAGGCTGCACTCGATGCGCTCCGGACGGACGACTTTGTTTACCTCCACATCGAAGCCAGCGATGAGGCTGGGCATGAGGGAGATGTGCAGCTGAAAATTCGCACGATAGAGGACCTCGACCGGCGTGTTATCCGAACTGTTGTCGAGGAATTGAAGTCGTGGTCGGACGAAGTCGCTATCGCCGTTTTGCCGGATCATCCGACGCCATGTGAGATACGTACGCACACGGCGGAGCCAGTCCCATTCCTCATGTATAAGCCTGGCGCAGAGGCGGACAGCGTGGAAACATTCGATGAATTTTCCGTGTTGAAAGGAAAATATGGGCTGCTCGAGGGCAATCAGTTCATACGCGAGTTTTTGAAATAGAAAATATGTTTTATAATTAAATGATATGCAGTATTATAGTACCAACAACCATTCCCCTCTTGCCACCCTCGAAGAGGCCGTGGTGAAGGGCTTGGCGGGCGACAAGGGGCTATATATGCCCGAGAAAATCAAGCAGATAGCCCCTGCGGAAATTGCCGATTTGAAAAACCGCTCGTTTCATGAAATTGCCAGTCTCGTGGCCCGGACATATTTCGACGAAGATATCCCGGGCGACGTGCTGGATGGGATTGTGCGTGAGACACTTTCGTTCGATACGCCGGTAGTCCACGTCGGTGGAAACATTTATAGTCTGGAACTTTTCCACGGGCCGACGCTCGCTTTCAAAGACGTCGGAGCGCGTTTCATGGCGCGCTTGCTGGGATATTTTATTCGCAAAAGGGGCGAGAAAGGCGAAGTGAATGTGCTAGTTGCGACCTCGGGCGACACGGGGAGCGCGGTGGCGAATGGCTTCCTCGGAGTCGAGGGGATTCACGTCTATGTGCTTTATCCTAAGGGGAAAGTGAGCGCGATTCAGGAATGCCAGTTTACGACTTTGGGCCAGAATATTACGGCGCTCGAAGTCGATGGCACGTTCGACGACTGCCAGGCGCTCGTGAAAGCGGCCTTCATGGATAGCGAGCTGAATCAGAAGATGATGCTGACGTCTGCGAACTCTATCAATGTCGCGCGCTTCCTCCCGCAATCGTTCTACTACTTCAACGCCTACGCGGAGATGGAGCGGCACGGGCTGGCGCAGGATTTGGTCGTCTGCGTGCCAAGCGGAAACTTCGGAAATCTGACTGCCGGGCTTTTCGCGAAGAAGATGGGGCTGCCAATCAAGCGATTCATTGCGGCGAACAATCGAAATGACGTCTTCTTCGAGTATTTGCAGACGGGAACATATACGCCGCGCCCATCAGTAGCGACGCTCGCCAACGCGATGGATGTCGGAGCCCCGAGCAACTTTGCCCGCATCCTGGATTTATATGGAGGCGAAGGCGATGTTCATGCCGCCATTTGTGCGCAGATAGCCGCCGCCCGCTATACGGACGAGCAGATAGCGGAAACCATGCGCAATGTGTATCAGAAATATGGCTATATTCTCGACCCACATGGCGCTTGCGGATATCAGGCTTTGGAAGACGGGCTTCAGCCTTCGGAGACAGGCGTCTTCCTCGAAACGGCGCATCCTGCGAAGTTCAAATCGACAGTTGACGGCATCCTCGGCATCGACCTTGAGATTCCGGAACGCCTGCGCGCTTTCATGAAGGGACAGAAACAAAGCGTCGCCATGTCCCGCGATTTCGCCGCCTTCAAGGATTATCTCATGGCTCAGTGATGGCTATGCCCATGAGCGCACGGATGTTTCTGCTATTCCGGTGGAAATCATCCGTGCCTCCATAATGACCGCTAAGAGTATTTAGAAAAGCGATAATTTTCACTATCTTTGCGCCCGAAATTAAAACGCTATATCAATTCATAAATAAATTACAATGGCAAAAGAGCTGAAAGAACTGACATCGAGAAGTGAAAACTACTCGCAATGGTATCAGGACTTGGTCATCAAGGCAGACCTTGCCGAGAACTCTGCCGTGCGCGGTTGCATGGTCATCAAGCCCTATGGATATGCTATCTGGGAAAAGATGCAACGGATTCTGGACAACAAGTTCAAGGAAACGGGGCACGTGAACGCTTATTTCCCCCTCTTGATTCCGAAATCGTTCCTGAGCCGCGAAGCCGAACACGTCGAAGGCTTTGCCAAGGAATGCGCCGTGGTTACCCACTACCGCCTGAAGACGAACAGCGACGGCTCGGGCGTCGTGGTGGACCCCGAAGCTAAGTTGGAAGAAGAACTGATTATCCGTCCGACCTCCGAAACAATCATCTGGAATACATACCGCAACTGGATCCAATCGTACCGCGACCTGCCGATTCTCTGCAACCAGTGGGCCAACGTGATGCGCTGGGAAATGCGTACCCGCCTCTTCCTCCGCACCGCCGAATTCCTTTGGCAAGAGGGGCATACGGCCCACGCTACCCGCGAAGAGGCTGAGGCCGAAGCCCGCCAGATGCAGAATATCTACGCCGACTTCGTGGAGAATTACATGGGCGTCCCCGTCATCAAGGGCGTGAAGACCGCCAGCGAACGCTTCGCCGGCGCCCTGGATACTTATACGATCGAGGCGATGATGCAAGACGGCAAGGCTTTGCAGGCCGGCACTTCCCACTTCCTCGGACAGAACTTCGGTAAGGCGTTCAACGTTACCTTCGTCGATAAGGACGGAAAGACCGACTACGCCTGGGCTACCTCGTGGGGCGTCTCGACGCGTCTCATCGGTGCGCTCATCATGGCTCACTCCGACGACAACGGACTGGTGCTCCCGCCGCACCTCGCTCCGATTCAGGTGGTTATCATCCCTATCTATCGCAGCATGGAGCAGCTGGACGAAATCCGCAAGAAGGTGAACGGCATCGCCGACAACCTGAAGAAGCTCGGCATCTCCGTCAAGTTCGACGACGCCGACAACCGCAAACCGGGTTGGAAATTCGCCAACTACGAGCTGAAGGGTGTCCCCGTCCGCCTCGCCATGGGTGGGCGCGATTTGGAGAACAACACCATCGAAGTCATGCGCCGCGACACGCTCGAGAAGGAGACAGTTTCTTGCGATGGCATCGAGACTTACGTCCAGAACCTCCTGGAAGACATCCAGAAGAACATCTTCCAGAAAGCCCTCAAGCTCCGCGAGGAACGCACCGTCAAGGTCGATTCCTACGACGAGTTCAAGGAAAAAATCGAGCAGGGCTACTTCGTCCTGGCTCACTGGGACGGCACGCCGGAGACCGAAGAGCGCGTCAAGAACGAGACGAAGGCCACCATCCGCTGCATCCCGATGGACGACGACAACGAACCGGGCTGCTGCATGGTAACAGGCAAACCGTCAGCTCGCCGCGTCCTTTTCGCCCGTAATTATTAATATTCCTTCATACTCCTTATTATCCAGATCCCCGGGACTGCCTTTTGAGGCGGCTCGGGGATTCTTTTTACCCACCAGCTACTCGTGGGTAAATATTCCCTCCAAATTTACTCACCAACTACTTGTGGGTAAATATTCCGTCCGGATTTACCCACCAACTACTTGTGGGTAAGAAAATCGTCTCCGATTTACCCACCAACTACTCCTGGGTAAATATTTCATCTGGATTTACCCAGCAACTACTTTTGGGTAAATATTTCGTCAAAATTTACCCAGCAACTACTTTTGGGTAAAAAAATAAGGAGTAAGCCAACGCCGGGCTGCGTTTGGCCTACTCCTTGAAGGGGCAAGGTTATTTTTTTACTAATTGAATACGAAGCGCAGCAAATCGTTGCCGTTGGCATAAATCAGGAGCAGAAGCAAGATGGCCATGCCCGTTACTTGCGCGTATTCGAGGAACTTATCGCTCGGTTTCCGCCGCGTGATGACCTCGTAGAGGAGGAACATGACGTGCCCGCCGTCCAGCGCCGGTATCGGCAGGATGTTCATGAACGCGAGGATGAGCGAAAGCCACGCGCTACGCTCCCAAAAGAGCTGCCAGTCCCAGACGGGCGCGAAGAGGTTGCCAATCGACCCGAAACCGCCGAGGCTCGAGGCGCCTTCCTTCGTGAAGACGTATTTCATGTCGTTCACGTAGCCCGTCAGCGAGCGCACGCCCTTTTCGATTCCGGCCGGGAAAGAGGCGAAGAAACCGTAGGACACCTTCTTCATCTCGTAGAGCTCGGTGGGGAGGAAGACGGCGACGCCAATTTTGCCAAGCGTGTCGGGCGTGATTGTCAGCGAGTCGCGCTGGTGGTTGCGGTAGAAGCCGAGGGTCAGCGGCGTGCCTTTGTGGGCATAAAGGGAGACGGCCACGTCGTCGAACGTCGGAGTCGCTACGCCATTGACCGAGACGATGCTATCCCCGGGCTGGAGGCCGGCGACGACCGCCGGAGCGTCCTTGATGGGCAAATCCTTCACCACCATCGGGAAACGGAGGCCGGCGAAGCCCTTCTTGTCGCGCAGGAGGCGCTGCATCATGTCGCCCGGCATGGGGATGACGACCTCCTTGCCCTCGCGGAGGACGGTAACGTTGCGTGCCTCCATGACGAGGCGGGCGGTATTTTCGTCGAAACGCTCGAGGGTGGTCGTGTCGGCCTTGAGGAGGATGTCGCCGTCGTGGAAGCCGACGTTCTGGAACGTCTCGCTATAATTCATACCCATCTTCATGTTCTTCAGGGGCAAATACGTGTCGCCCCAGTAGAAGAGCACCATCGAGTAGATAAACAAGGCGAGGATGAAGTTGAACAAGACGCCGCCCACCATGATGAGCAGACGCTGGCCGGCCGGCTTCGAGCGGAACTCGTAGGGCTGGGGCGGTTTGGCCAGTTGCTCCTTGTCCATGCTTTCGTCGATCATGCCGGAAATCTTGCAGTAGCCGCCGAGGGGGAGCCAGCCGATGCCGTATTCCGTCTCGCTGTTCTTCGGTTTGAATTTGAAGAGCGAGAACCAAGGGTCAAAGAAAAGGTAGAACTTTTCGACGCGCACTTTGAAAAGGCGGGCGAAAAGGAAGTGCCCGAACTCATGGACTATCACGAGGATAGAAAGACTCAAGATGAGCTGCAGGGCTTTGATAAGAAATGTCTCCATTAGCTATTCTTCTTATTTAATATTAAAACAACTCAGCAGCCAGGCGTCGCGCTTCGGCGTCGGTGGCTACATAATCATCATACGTCGGGTTGGGGATAAACGAGGCTTTCGCCATAGTCCGTTCGATGACGTCGCTCATCTGGAGGAAGCCGATGCGGTCCTCGAGGAAGGCGGCGACGACCACCTCGTTGGCGGCGTTCAGGATGCAGGGCATATTCCCCCCGCGAGCCACAGCCTCGAAAGCGTAGGCGAGGTTGCGGAAGCGGCGCATATCCGGCTCCTCGAAGGTGAGCGTGGCGTATTGCCTGAAGTCCAGGCGCGGCGCGAGGCTTTTCATCCGTTTCGGGAACGAGAAGGCGTAGGCGATGGGGAGCTTCATGTCGGGGATACCGAGCTGGGCGATGACGGCCCCGTCCTCGAACTGCACCATCGAATGGATGACGGACTGCGGGTGGACCACAATCTCGATCTGTCCGGGGGCGACGCCGAAGAGCCATTTGGCCTCAATCATCTCGAAGCCTTTGTTCATCATCGAGGCGGAGTCGATGGTAATCTTCGCGCCCATCTGCCAGTTGGGGTGCTTCAGCGCCTGAGCCTTTGTTACCGTGGCGAGTTCCTCCAGCGTCTTGGTGCGGAACGGGCCGCCGGAAGCCGTCAGGAGAATCTTCTCCACCGGATTCTCGTAAGCCCCCGCCAAGCATTGAAAGATGGCGGAATGCTCGGAGTCCACGGGCAGGATGGGGACGTTGTGCTCCGAAGCCAGAGCCGTAACCAGCTCGCCGGCGACGACCAGCGTCTCCTTGTTGGCCAGCGCGATGGCCTTTCCCGCTTTGATGGCAGCCATCGTGGGGCGGAGGCCGGAGTAGCCGACCATGGCGGTCAGAACCATGTCGATAGGCTCCGACTGCACGACTTGGGCGATGGCGTCCGCGCCGGCCCATACTTTGATAGGTAAGTCCTCGAGCGCCTCTTTCAGCTCGGGGTATTTGCGTTCGTTGGCGATGACCACCACTTCAGGCATGTACTTTCGCGCCTGGTTGATGAGCTTCTCCACCTGGTTGTTGGCGGTCAAGGCATAGACCTCGAACTCGCCAGGGTGCTCGCTCACCACCTCGAGCGCCTGCGTCCCGATGGATCCAGTCGAACCTAATATAGCTAAACGTCGTTTCATACTTTAAAATGCGATATATTCCTCGGGATTGACCGGCACACCCTTGTACCACAGCTCGAAGTGGAGGTGCGGTCCTGTCGAGAGCGTCCCGGTGTTTCCCACCAAAGCGATAGCCTCGCCCGCGACGACGTGGTCGCCCGGTTCCTTCAGCAACGCTTCGTTATGTTTGTAAATCGATACCAATCCGTTCCGGTGTTGCAGCTGGATGACGTTCCCATGCTGCGGGTCGTAGCCGGCGTAAACCACTGTCCCGTCGAGCGTAGCCAAGACGCTTTCCGAGGGCGAGGCGGCGATGTCCACCCCGAAGTGGCGGATGTCGGTCTGGTAGTGTGAGGAGACGACTCCGTCCACCGGCTTGTAAAAGAAAGCCTGCTCCGTGAAGACCGGATTCGGGTTCAAGGCCGTCAGGCTGTATTTTTCTTCCTCTTCATATTGGGCAACAAAGGCTTGCTCGGCCTCGCCGCGTGGAATCTCGAAGTCGGCATCCACGCGCGCCAGGGAGTCGATGCGGCGGATGGAGTCGAGCGGCACCTCGCCCCCGATAATCCGTGCCACGTTTTCCAGATAGACGTGCTGTATCTCCAGCATACGTTCGAGCGAGTCGGCCCGCAGCGCGTTCTGGACGATTTCCTTGCGCACCTCGACGTCCAGATAGCCCGGCAAGTAGTTGCGTATCGGCGTCTTAATAATGATAAACGCCGTTACGGACACCAGCGCGAAGGCGAAAACAAGCAGCACAGCGAAGGCCGAGAGCTGCGAGAGGCGGAAAGTCCAGACCTCCTCCAGCGTGTCTTCGTTGATGAACGTGAGCTTGTATTTGAAGCGTACGCGGCTCCAAAACGACTTAAATCCTTGTTTCTTTTTCCTTTTCTTCAGTGTCATACTACGTTACAACTCCAACAGTCCTTCGGGCACACTGACGCGGAGCACTCGCGCCTCGTGGTCGGCCTCCTTAATCAGCTCTTCGACAGCAGGGAGGAGGACGTCGCGACCGTTGTGCTCGATTTGGAGCAAGACGTTCGCCGTCGATTCGTCCACGGCTGTTATCGGACCCAGTTCGCCGTGCCGCTCATCGATAACGCGGTAGCCCACGAAGTTGTCCCACGAGATATCGCCCAGCAGCGTGTCTTCGTCCACCTCGTCGAGGGCATAGAAGACTTCCTTGCCGGTAAACTCGCGCGCGTCGGCCTCAGTGTCCACGCCCTCGAGCTTGACGAGGATGGTGGATGCGCCCTTGTATCGGTACGATTCGATGAAGAAGGGGACGAGGATGCCATTCATCTCGCAGACGATGTAAGGGTCGTCCGACTCGTCGAATACGTCGCAACGCGTCATGAGCGAGAGCTCGCCCTTGATACCATGCGGCTTGGCGAAATGTCCTATTTTGAAGAGTTCTTCTTGTGTAATCATTTTGTGTCAATTCGTATTTAGAGCCGGGTGATACGCGCTCCCAATTGGTTGAGGCGGAGGTCGATGTTCTGGTAACCCCGGTCTATCTGGTCAATGTTGTGGATGCGGCTCGTCCCTTCGGCACTCATGGCGGCGATGAGAAGGGCGATGCCGGCGCGAATATCGGGCGATACCATCGTCGAGGCGCGGAGTTTGAAGCGGTGTCCTAGTCCGATGACCGTCGCGCGGTGCGGGTCGCAAAGGATAATCTGCGCCCCCATGTCGATGAGCTTGTCCACGAAGAAGAGGCGGCTCTCGAACATCTTTTGGTGAATCAAGACGCTGCCGACGGCCTGTGTCGCTACCACGAGGAAGACGCTGAGGAGGTCGGGCGTCAAGCCGGGCCAAGGAGCGTCGGCGATGGTCATGATAGAGCCGTCAATGAAGGTCTCTATCTCGTAAGAATCGTGCGTCGGGATGTGGATGTCGTCGCCCCGCTGCTCCACGGTGATACCCAGGCGGCGGAAAGCATTGGGGATGATACCGAGCTTGTCGTAGCCGGTATTCTTTATCGTGATGTCAGAGCCCGTCATGGCTGCCATGCCGATGAAGCTTCCGACTTCGATCATGTCTGGCAATATCGTATGCTCTGTACCATGCAGCTCCTTCACTCCCTCGATAGTCAATAGATTAGAACCGATACCGGAGATATGGGCGCCCATGCGGTTCAGCATCGCGGAGAGCTGCTGGAGGTAAGGCTCGCAGGCGGCGTTATAGATAGTCGTGGTGCCCTCGGCGAGGACTGAAGCCATGAGGATATTCGCCGTGCCGGTAATCGAAGCCTCGTCGAGCAACATATACGCCCCCTTTAATTGCTTGGCATTTATCTCATAGACCTGGCGGGTAGCATCGTAGTTAAATGTCGCCCCCAAGTGCTGGATGCCCACGAAGTGCGTATCCAGACGGCGGCGCCCAATCTTGTCCCCACCTGGTTTAGGAATCAAGGCTTTCCCGAAACGAGCCACCAGCGGACCCACAATCATCACCGAGCCGCGCAGGGAAGCACTCCGGCGCAGGAAGTCCTCGGTGTTGAGGTAATCCAAGTCCACGTCGTCCGCCTGGAATGTATAGGTATCCACACTGATTCGCTCCACCTTGACGCGCATATCGCGCAGCAGTTGGATTAAATTGTTGACATCAAGGATATCGGGGATGTTATGGATGGTTACTTTATCGGGCGTCAGCAAGACGGCGCAAATCACTTCGAGGGCTTCGTTCTTAGCTCCTTGGGGGATGATTTCGCCGTTCAGCCGGTATCCGCCTTCTATCACAAATGAGCTCATCTGCTTTTATTGCGTGAATAGTTTTTCTTGTTTGTATTGGAGTTGGTGCGAGCAATCAGGTCGCGGCTCTCAAGAAGCTTGTGTTCCTCTTCGTCGAGGATAATCTTGCCGTCAGAGAGTTCGTCAAGGTCTTTGAAAATCTTCCGGTCGTCCACGGTTTCTTTGTTCCATGTCAGGAAAGATTTCTTCATTTGCGTAGCCAGCAGCTTGATGAGCTGGTCTTTCTCAGGACCGTCGGGGTAAGTCGTTGCCTTTTGGATCATCAGTTCCAATGTCTTCCCATAATGGCGGTAATGGAAGCGGGAATTGCTGTAAGGGATGCGCGGCGGCCGAGTGTTCAGGTTTTCCTTCTTGACAATCTCGTAGGGATAATCAATATCTAATTTGAAATCAGACATAATAGCCAGATGGTCCCAGAGAATATGCTTAAAGTCGTTTACATCACGCAGGTGAGGGAAAAGGTTGCCCATCACGTTGATAATGGTATTTGCACAACGCTTCCGCTCCTCTCGGTCTGCAATCGTTATACAATAATCTACCATGTTTTGGATATTACGTCCGTATTCCGGCAAAGCCAATCGCTTTTCTTCTGTGTTATATTTCATTCGTTTAAAACATTTTTAGCCGCGCAAATATAAGAATAAGTTATGAGTTATGGGTTATGAATTATGAATTATTATAAACTCACATCCATATCCCGTAACTCATAACCTCATAACACGGAGCTTACTCCGTCATTGCCTTAATAACCTCTTGGTTGACCTTTCGTACGGCTGCTTCGTTTATCTTGATAACTTTGCGGTCGTATGTCATCAAACCATTTACTTCGCCTTCAACGTCTGTCGTTTGCGTATAGACGGCAGCGGAGAAGCCTCGGCGAACCAAATCTTTCAAGATGTTGGCGTATTTTACATATTCTGCAGTTACTTCGTCGCTGTTCTTGAATTGAATATATCCCCAATTGCGTTTGTTCCACCACAAGTGGTCTTCGATAGGTAAGCCAATTCCACCGTATTCACCCAGAACATTTATACGCTGCGGGTCATTGAGATACATTTCAGGAGCTGGGTAATTATGCAAATCGAGTATATCACCACATGGACGATAGTTGCCACCACTTGCTGAATTTACTAAACGAGACGGGTCGTAGTTTTCAGTCCATTCTGTTACTTCTTCTGTATCAAACTGTCCCCACGCTTCGTTGAAAGGAACCCATACAACTACCGATGGGTTAGAGATGCATAAGTCCATGATTTCCTTCCATTCCTGATAGAAATTGTCGATGGAAGCTTGAGAACGCTGCTTGTCGGTTCCTCCGTTATATACATGTGGCTCCCATGCATTTCCCATATCGCCGCTCGGCATATCTTGCCAAACCAACATGCCTTCGCGGTCGCAGTGATAATACCACCGCGCTGGTTCGACTTTCACATGTTTACGAATCATATTAAAGCCCCATTCCTTGGTTTTCTGGATATCAAACAATAAAGCCTCGTCTGTTGGTGCAGTATAAAGACCATCTGGCCACCAACCTTGATCCAGCGGGCCATATTGGAAGAGCGGTTTGTTGTTCAAACACATCCGATAGATTCCCTGTGCATCTTTCTCCATGGAAATCTTGCGGAAGGCGGTATATGATTTCACTTCATCTTTTATCTTGCCCAGCAAAGTTATTTTCATGTCGTATAAATATGGGTTTTCGGGCGACCATAATTGTGGTTTCTCTACCGCAAGACGGATTTCTTTGCCTTGTACACCCTTAGCTTCGGCTACTACTTGTTTGTTTGCGTCGAAAAGTTGCACTTCCACGATATCTGTAACTCTCGCATTTGAGGTCGAAACAGTTACACCCAATACGGAATTGTCAATATCCGGAATAGCTTTGATTGCTGTAATATGGTTTGCCGCAACGCCTTCCATCCATACAGTTTGCCAAATACCTGTTACAGGTGTGTACCAGATACCCTCGGGCTGACTTGTCTGCTTACCACGTGGTTGATAGCCTTTATCGCTCGGGTCCCATACACAAACTGTCAATTTCTGGTCTTTTTGCCCAGTCAGATACGGTGTGATATCGAAAGAGAAAGGAGTGTAACCACCTTGATGTGAACCGATCAAGATGTCGTTTACATAAACGTCCGCTCTCCAATCTACTGCACCAAAGTTTAGCATGACATGTTTGCCTTTCCAAGCAGACGGAACATTAAATGTGCGACGATACCACAGCTCATTTTCTGCGCCGACAGTCTTTTGTACACCCGATAGCGAAGATTCTACGGCAAAGGGTACAAGGATCTTTCCGTCAAAGGTAGTGGGTTCAACACCTCCCTTGGTACGGATAGCATATTCCCATTCTCCGTTCAGATTACTCCAATCGTTACGAACCAATTGAGGACGTGGATACTCCGGAAGAACTTGTGCTGGATTGACCTTCTCTGCCCATGCCGTCTTGATTTTATCACCTACCGGCTGCCATTGGGCTTGCGCTGAAAATAAACACAGCAGCGCACTACACAACATAAAGATTTTCTTCATGATATTCGTTGATTTTATTTTTTTGAGGTTTTCGTATGCAAATATACGGCATCAACGTAGATTGACCAAATCATATAGCGACTATTTTGGGTGGATTACTTTCTCTTTTTGTCTTGTTCAACGTTGAAACATAAAAAAGCCAACTAACCTACAATAAATTAGTTGGCTGATTTTATTCCTTCTTAGGAAAGTCCTTTAAGCTCTTATGCTAGTTAAACATAAGCAGGATAAGTAATTGTGCTGTCAATATTCGGAGGAACATTGTCAGCGGATAGACCGTTGAATAACCTACGGCCGGAGCATCCGTAGATGATACTTGGTTTGCGTATGCCAATGCAGGAGGGTCAGTTGTGCTACCTGCAATCAAACCAATCAATACGAAGTAGTTGACTTTATAATGCAACCTTCCTATCAATCCAATTATCAATAGTGGAATAAGCGTGATCAGGAAACCCATACCTACATAGAGCAAGCCATCGCCACCTACTACCATCTGTACGAAGTTTGCTCCTGCCTTAATACCTACGCTAGCGAGGAATAAAACCATTCCAATCTCGCGGAGCATCAAGTTGGCACTCATTGTTGTGTAAGTTACCAGTTTCACTTTATGCCCAAAGCGTCCAATCAAGATGGATACAATCAGCGGTCCGCCAGCCAAACCTAACTTCACGGGAGTTGGTATTCCAGGGAAAGCGATAGGAAGACTTCCGAAGAGAATACCGAAGAAGATTCCTACGAAGATAGTTACGATATTCGGATGGTCAAGCCGTTTCATCTCATTACCTAAGAGGTTTGCTGCCCGCTCAATGCAGTCTTGTGGTCCGACCATCATCACGCGGTCGCCCACCTGCAAACGTAATTGCCGTGAAGCAAACAAGTCCATACCCGAACGGTTCACACGTGTTACGTTTACTCCGTACATACTGCTGAAGTGCAAGGAACCAAGCGCTTTTCCGTTTATCTTCGGCTGTGTTACGAGGATGCGGCGCGATACGAGTGGGGTATCCTTCGCATTTGCGATTTCCCAATCCATTTCAAATTTCGGACCGATGAAAGCTGTAATAGCCTCGGCATCATCTTCGGCACAAGCGATGAACATCTTGTCGTCGAGATGGAGCACCGTCTTGGCATTCGGCGTGTTGATGTGTCCGTCTTGGAAGATTCGCGTACAGACAAAGTCTCGTGCGAGGAAGTTCTGTACTTGAAGGATGGTTTTACCGTTCAGCGCCTCGTTTTGTACCTTGAGGGAGAGGAAGAACGGCTTTAGGTGGGGATTAGCTCCTTCCGCATTCTGGATTTCTTCGGTTTCCTTTTGCAAATCCACCCGGCAAAGGTAGCGGATGAGAGTCATGGAAAGGATGATACCGATGACACCCAGCGGATAGGCACAGGCATAGCCCATCGCAATTTCCGGCCCCGCGTAGTGGAGCTGCTGCAACGCTTCGTTGGCCGCACCTAAACCAGGCGTGTTTGTTACCGCCCCGCAAAGGATGCCGACCAGCATCGGGATTTCAACTCGTCCCTGCAAGATGTAGTAGAGTGCTACCGCTACCGCGATATTCAGCACTACTACACCGGTTGCCAGCAAGTTCATTCTTACGCCTCCTTTCTTAAATGAAGAGAAGAACGAAGGTCCTACCTGCAAGCCAATGCAGAACACGAAAAGAATCAGTCCGAAGTCTTGCAAGAACGACAAGATAGCTAGATTCCCCGTAAAGCCGAAGTGTCCCGCCACAATGCCGACAAACAAGACAAACGTTACGCCCAACGAAATGCCGAAAATCTTAATTTTCCCCAGCAAGACACCCGCCGCAATTACGAACGCATAGAGCGCTACGATGTGGGCTATCGAGTTGGGGTTCATTAGCAAATCTTGTAGCCAATTCATGTTTTAAATACGTTTGTTACTATTATTATATATGTTTATCGGCCGCAAAGGTAGGGAAAATTCGCAATAAGGGGAAATGCTTATTGGATTTTGATTCTCTCGACCGGTTGTTCTTTGCTCTGATCTAAAGGAATTGCTTGGTATTTAACTTTGCCAAAATCAATTTCTTTCAAGTCGATACATCGGATCGTACTATTGTACATCGTGCGGTAATAAATTGTCCGATTGCGGATATCTGTTGCCGAAGTCCACTGTGTTGCACTAGGGATATCGGTCGGCGTTTCCGTGGAGGAAAATTCGATGCCGATAGGGATGTCGAAGTTGTTCAGTATTTGAAAACATTGCATCACCGTTTGCTGCGCCGAATCGTATTGTGGCGCTGATGCTTTGTAGAATGCTGCGCGGACAAAGCGTGATGGCGGCGTTACATCGCCCGGCATTCCCAAGAATCCGCTGCCTGCCCCGAATGGCGCGATAGTTGCTTTCCCCATCTGCTTGACTTTGGCACTCCCTGGGAAAAGATTGACGTAATTGTTCAAGTTGGTCAGTTGCCATTCAAATCCCGGAGAATTTGTCAGGACGCCTATCGGGTTTTCGTAGAATCGTGGCTCTCCGTTGATGATTTCGAGGACTACTTCCCGGCCTGATGTGTCGGCAATGCGCCAATGCACGGTCGAAGCACGTGGGTCGATGGCCACGACATGAATCGTTTTCATCGCTTCTTTTACTTCGTCAACGGTGGAGAAATTCCCCAGCATCCATGACACCAATTGCAAATCGGAGATAGAGGTGTCTTTGTTTTGTGCCTCATATTCTTCATATTTCCCGTAACCGGGGAAGTAGAAGAGACCAGCGGAAAGGCCGGCTTCGTTTATCCCTTCAGCTACGAATTCCTTTTGTTCTACGGCCAAGCCGACATAGCCATAGCGTGTCGTAAAGGACATCCCTTCGCCTTTCGACGTAAACATCTGTTGCTGATAATTGCGCGGGACAACAACATATTGGCTGTTTAGTTCGCTACCTCCCCATTCGATGGTGCGGGCAAGGACGGGACTTCCGTCTTTGGCTGTCAAAGAAATGCCGGTGCAAGCCTGAGTGGGGGATTGGGTGAATAGGAACATGGCGGTTGCCATTACGGATAAAATTTTTAGTTTCATATATTTCTCTTTAAAAAGTTCATAGAGGAAACACTTCGGCTTGGCTTTTGGTTCAGCAAGATGCGGAATATCTTGTGAAAAAAGAAAAAAAGAGGCTGCCCTACCTGCGTAGGAACAGCCCCTTCTGCTATTCTGGAATAAATCAATATACTTTTACAGGATACCTTGCGCCATCATTGCCTTGGCTACTTTCATGAAGCCAGCCACGTTCGCGCCTTTGACGTAGTTCACATAGCCATCTTCCTGCTTGCCGTACTTCACGCACTGCTCGTGGATGTTTGCCATGATGTCTTTCAGCTTCTGGTCCACTTCTTCTGCGCTCCAGCTCAGCTTCTGGGCGTTCTGCGTCATTTCCAGACCGGAAACGGATACACCGCCGGCGTTGGCAGCCTTACCCGGGGCATACAGAATCTTCGCCTTGAGGAATTCTTCGATAGCTTCCGGTGTAGAAGGCATGTTGGCGCCTTCAGACACGGCGATACAGCCGTTGGCCAGCAGCGTGCGTGCGTCGTCGCCGTTCAGTTCGTTCTGTGTTGCACTCGGCATGGCGATGTCGCACTTTTCGCCCCAAGGACGTGCGCCCGGTACATATTTAACATTATATTGTTCGGCATATTCTCGGATACGTCCGCGATAGAGGTTCTTCAACTCCATGATGTAGTCGAGTTTTTCGCGGTCGATGCCGTCCGGGTCGTAGATGTAGCCGTCTGAGTCGGACATGGTAACGACCTTAGCGCCCAACTGGATGAGCTTTTCTACCGTATATTGAGCCACGTTACCCGAACCGGATACCGTAACGACTTTCCCTTTAATATCAATGCCACGAGTCTTCAGCATCTGGAGCAGGAAGTAAACATTTCCATAACCCGTAGCTTCCGGGCGAATCAGCGAACCGCCGAACTCAATACCTTTCCCCGTGAATGTACCCGTATTTTCGCGAGCCAATTTCTTATACATTCCGTACATATAAGCTACTTCGCGGCCACCTACGCCGATATCACCGGCTGGAACGTCTGTGTCCGGACCGATATGGCGCCACAATTCCATCACGAATGCTTGGCAGAAACGCATCACTTCTGCGTTCGATTTGCCGCGCGGGTTGAAATCCGAACCGCCTTTGCCGCCGCCCATCGGCAGAGTCGTCAGCGAGTTCTTGAATGTCTGTTCGAAAGCAAGGAACTTCAGAATAGATTGGTTTACGGACGCGTGGAAGCGGATACCTCCTTTGTACGGGCCGATAGCATTGTTGTGCTGGATACGGTAGCCCATGTTTGTCTGGATTTGCCCTTTGTCGTCCATCCATGTTACGCGGAACGAGAAAATACGGTCGGGAATACAAAGACGCTCGATTAAGTTAGCTTTTTCAAATTCCGGATGTTCGTTATATACATCTTCGATTGTACCTAATACTTCCGACACTGCCTGGTGGTATTCCGGCTCGTTCGGGAATCTTCTTTTCAGATTGTCTAAAACTTCTGTTGCCTTCATTTTAATTTTTACTTAATGTTTTTTATAACCTAAATTCAATTCTTTCGTTTCTCATCGATCGACGCGGCAAAGGTACGTCAATTTTTAAAAGAAACAAATATTTTGAAAGAAAAAATGATGGAAAAATTGCATTTAGTTAGTTTTAGACGTATAAACTTACAAAGTGTTATTCCTTCGGCCGGTTCCGGATGTTCTTATAAATCGGGACGAAGACGATGATTGCCGACGCGACGATGGCGAACGCGATATCGAACGTAATCTTCTCGACGTTAGCGATTATGTAATAACACAATAGTCCCCACAGGAGCGTGAGGCATACGGCCTGGCTGTTGGTGATTTTTCGGCGTGCCATGATTCTGATTCGTTTTTAATTTGACATGATGAGGGAGATGAAATAGATGGCCAGGGCCAGCACGACGGCGATGCCCGCGAAGCATACCAGAAGTCGCACTTCGAGGCGTTGCCCCCGCAGGAACGGAAACCAGCGGTCCAGTATCCGCGTCTTCCGCGCGTAGTCCTTGCCCGCGTCCATCGGGAGCGGATAGCCCCCTTCGCGCATGATTTCCAGCGCGCGCGGCAAATCTTTCTCGAGGATTTCGAGGCGCGCCCCGCCCACGTCGGCGTAGCCCGCCATGATTTGCGTAGTCAGCTCGTTGCGCAAGTAGCATTCGATGCCTTCCGAGCGGAGGAGTGCCATCAGGGTCTGCGCATCTGCCGGGTAGCTGAACTCGGCGATTTCAATCATCTTGTCCATCGTTCTCTATTTATATGAAGGTATAGGTCTGCATCCAGCTCCGCAGCGCGGCTGGGAAAGAAGATTCGCGTGCATCCAGCTTCGCAGCGCGGCTGGGAAAGAAGATTCGCGTGCATCCAGCTTCGCAGCGCGGCTGGGAAGGAAGATTCACGCGCATCCGCTTTGCCGACGCGGTCGGGAAGGAAGATGCACGACTTTCCTCCATCTTTGTTCCGGAGGCAGAAAAGAACGGGCCGGCAGCCGGAGAAGTCCCGCCGTCGGCCCGATGTCTTATACCTTGAATTATTGTCTTCCTTCGACCTCTACTTCTTTGCTGATTTTCTTAATCAAGCCCTGGAGCACGGTGCCCGGTCCGAGTTCGGTGAAGTGGGTTGCGCCGTCGGCAATCATATTCTGTACCGACTGCGTCCAACGTACCGGCGAGGTGAGCTGGGCGATGAGGTTCGTCTTGATAGTCTCTGGGTCGGTTTCCGCCTTCGTCGTAACATTTTGATAGATGGGGCAAACCGGCTTGCTGAATGTTGTCGTTTCGATGGCTGCTGCCAACTCTGCGCGTGCGGGTTCCATCAGCGGAGAGTGGAAGGCACCGCCGACTTTCAGCTTCAGCGCGCGTTTGGCACCGGCGGCGAGCATCAGTTCGCAAGCCTTGTCGATACCGGGAACAGAGCCGGAGATAACGACCTGGCCCGGGCAATTATAGTTCGCGCAGACAACGACTTCGTCCGTAACCTGGGCGCAAAGCTCTTCGACCTTCGCGTCGGGGAGGGCGAGGACGGCAGCCATCGTCGAGGGCGTCATTTCGCACGCCTTCTGCATTGCCATGGCGCGGTGTGAAACCAGTCTCAAACCATCCTCGAACGACAAGGCTCCGGCAGCGACGAGGGCGGAAAATTCGCCTAGCGAGTGTCCGGCTACCATGTCGGGCTTGAAGTCGTCGCCCAGCGTCTTTGCCAGGATGACGGAGTGGAGGAAGACGGCGGGCTGCGTAACCTTCGTCTGCTTCAAATCTTCGTCCGTACCGGCGAACATCAAGTCGGTGATGCGGAAGCCAAGGATATCATTAGCCTTCTCAAATAGCTCTTTAGCAAGCGGATTGTTCTCATACAAATCTTTGCCCATACCTACGAATTGGGCACCCTGACCGGGAAAAACATAAGCATTCATTGTTCTCAATCTTTTCTAATTTGACTTTTTTAAGATGGCGCAAAGGTAATAATTTCCGAATAATTGGGAGAAAAATCATTTCAAATTGTATCTTTGTCCCCGTTTAATCAAGATATATTAACGAATAAATAATACGTAAATCATGAGTGAATTATTGTTTTTAGGGAATTTAGGTACAGGTGAAATTCTAATCATCGCGTTGGTAGTGTTGCTGCTTTTCGGTGGCAAGAAGATTCCGGAGTTGATGCGCGGCATCGGTAAGGGCGTCAAGAATTTCAAAGACGGAGTGAAGGGCATCGAAGACGACATCAAGATCGACGATACCGACGCAGCCAGTACAGCAAAAAAGTAAACGGACGGCTGGATGGAGCAACAAGATGAAATGTCCTTCTGGGACCACCTGGAAGAACTCCGTTGGACTCTGTTTCGTTCTATCTTAGCACTCTTTATCTTTGCGATAGGCAGTTTTGCCTTCATGCGCCAGTTGTTTGACCAAGTCATCCTGGCGCCTTGTTCGTCCGACTTTATCTTTTATCGTTGGCTGTGCCATCTGAATGAGTGGCTACGCGACATCAGTCCCTACGTCGATGTGCTGCCGGACTTCTGTAACGACAATTTCCATGTCGAGATATTTAATATCCGCTTGGCGTCGCAGTTCTTCACGCACATGACGACATCGTTCTGGCTGGCGCTGGTTCTGACGTTTCCTTATTTAATGTGGGAAATCTGGAAGTTCATCAGCCCGGCGTTGTACGAGAACGAGAAGAAAAATGTCCGCTGGGTGTTCGTCTTCGGGACGATTATGTTCTTCGTAGGGTGTGCCGTAGGCTATTTCGTGGTGTTCCCGATGACGCTCCGCTTCTTGGCGACTTACCAGTTGAGCGCCAACATTATCGAGCAGGTGTCGTTGGATTCCTACATGGACAACTTCCTGCTGTTGATATTCATCATGGGGGTTGTCTTCGAGATGCCGCTCGTTTCGTGGCTCTTGTCGAAGATAGGTATCCTGCATCGCGGATTCTTCCACAACTATCGCAGACATGCCATTGTCGGACTGCTCATCGCGGCAGCGTTTATCACGCCGAGCAGCGATCCGTTCACGTTGGGAGTAGTCTTCTTCCCGCTCTACGGATTGTATGAGTTGAGTGCATTCTTCGTCCGCCCCGAACCGAAAGAGGATGAGGATGAAGACGAAGCCGAAGAAGAAGAGGCAGAAAAAGCAGAGTAACCTGTAAATAGAAATCAAGAAGCCCGGACACATCGCAGCAAGACTTGCCGGTCGGCATGCGGTTGTGCCCGGGTTTTATAAATTCATTAGTGCATGAAAGAAAGTGAACTGATATTCGGTATCCGCGCCGTCATCGAGGCGGTCCAGGCCGGGAAAGAGGTCGATAAAATCATGGTGAAGCGGGATTTGCAAGGCGAGCTGTTCAAGGAGCTTTTTGAAATCCTGCGTGGCTCGGGCATCCCCGTCCAGCGCGTCCCTGCTGAGCGGCTTAACCGCTACACGCGCAAGAACCATCAGGGCGTAATCGCCTTTGTCTCTGCCATCAGCTATTATAAACTCGAGGATATTGTCCCCGCCATCTACGAGCAAGGGAAGAATCCGTTCATCGTCCTGCTCGACGGGGTAACGGATGTCCGGAACTTTGGTGCCATCGCCCGGACGTGCGAATGTGCCGGCGTGGATGCCCTCGTCATCCCTTCCAAGGGGAGCGCGACGGTCAATGCCGATGCGATAAAGACTTCCGCCGGTGCGCTCCACGTCCTGCCGGTCTGCAAGGAACGGAGCATCAACGAGGCTATCCGCTTCCTGCAGCAGTCGGGCGTGAAGGTCTATGCTGCCAGCGAGAAAGCCTCGACGCTTTATACCCAGGCCGATTTCCAAAGCCCGCTGGCCCTCGTGATGGGAGCCGAAGATACCGGCGTTTCGCTGGAGAACCTCCGGATATGCGACGACATGGTGAAGATACCGCAGTTCGGCACCATCGGCTCGCTGAATGTCTCCGTCGCTTCGTCGATATTAATCTACGAAGCCGTACGCCAGCGGATGAATGAACACGCTTAATCTTTTAAACCGTATGTATATGAAGAAAATTATTGCAACAAAGAATGCGCCCGCAGCCATCGGGCCTTACAATCAAGCTATCCAAGTAGGCAACTTCCTCTTCGCTTCCGGCCAGCTCGGTCTGGTTCCGGAGACAGGGGCTTTTGCCGAGGGAGGTGTGAAGGAGCAGACAGCTCAGGCTTTCCAAAATGTGAAGGCTATCCTCGCCGAGGCCGGCTATTCCATCGACGACGTGGTGAAGACTACCGTTTTCCTGGCAGACATGAATGATTTTGCCGCCATGAACGAAGTCTATGCCGCCAACTTCTCCGGCGACTTCCCGGCTCGCTCTGCCGTCGCTGTCAAGACGCTGCCGAAGAATGCTTTGGTAGAAGTCGAAGTGATTGCCTATAAATAAGGCGTAGAAATTGGGACGCGGATGACACGGATGACGCGGATTTAGACCAACAAAAAGATCCGCGCAATCCGCGTCCCTTTTTATTTAGAGTCCGCTAAACGCCACGTCCTCGAATACCACCGACGGAATCCGCCAGCTCGAGCTTACGCGCGGGTCGTTGCCCGTCTCTACGACGTTTTGCCACAGCGTCAGCATATTCCCCGTTACGTTCATTTCCGATACCGGCCGCACGACCTTCCCTTTCTCAATCAGGAAGCCTTCGATGCCGTAGGAGAAGTCGCCCGTCGTGCTGTTGCAGTTTCCGCCGTTGAAGCCCGTTACCCAGATGCCTTTCTCCACGCCGGCAATCAGCCCTTCGAGGTCTTTCGTTCCGGTCTGCATCACCAGGACAGAAGGAGAGGAGATGGTCGGCTCCACCTGCATCTTGTTGGCGCGGTAGGTATCGATGAAGTAGGTCTTCAGGACGCCGTCCTGGAAGATGGGCTGCCGCTTCGTGGCCACTCCCTCGTTGTCGAAGTAGCGCGCGCCGGAAGCCTTCACGAGATGCGGTTCGTCGAGGAGGGTTACGTTGCTGCCCAAGACTTTCTGCCCCAGCTTGTCGAGCAGGAACGAGTTCCGCTGCTGGATGGCCGAGCCGTCTATCGCCCCGAGTATCGGCGAGAGAAGCTGGGCAGAGTTCATATTGTCCACCACCATCGTATATTTCCCCGACGCGGCTTTCTTCTGCCCAATCTTGCGCAAGACACGCTCCAGGGCTTTCGCTCCAATCCCTTGCTTCATCAGCTCGTTGAAATACAAGGAGGATTCATACCAGTAGGATTCCGGCCGTGCCTCGCCCTCGCCCCGCACGCTGACGCTGGCCATCAGGCTGAACGACGAGGTCGCCGCCTCGCCTTCGAAGCCGTTGCTGGCTATCATGTACTTGTACTGCTTCGTATCGTTGTAGGAAGAAGTCGCCGAGATGATGCGTTCGTCTTTCCCCATCATCTCCTCGCAGACTTGCTGGGCAAGCGCGACCTTCTCGTCCGGATTCACCTTGTCGAAGTCCGGGTCCATCAGCTGCAGGTCTTTGCCTCCGCCTTGGTAGTAGCGGGAAGCATCCGGCAGCGCGCGGGCACGGTCTTCGGCCAGATAGCCTGTCGCCGCGATTCCGTCGAGCAGGAGCTTCTCAATCTCCTTTCTGTCCAGACGGTTCGTCGAGTAGTTCCCGCTCCGTCCCTTCGTGAATATCTGGATAATCAAGTTGTTTTCGGCAGCCTGATGGAGCCGGTCGATTTTCCGGTCCCGGATTTCAACCGTGTTGCTTTCCCCGTTGTAGAGGACCACGCGAGCTGCCTCGCATCCGTTCTTCAGCGCGAAGTCTTGTGTCCACTTCGCCAGTTCCTTATTTGCTTTCGTTATCATCGATTATTCTCCTCCAACCGTTAGTTTGCTGACCAGTGCCGAGGGCATCCCGCAAGTAACGGGGCACGACTGCCCATCTTTGCCACAAGTCCAAGTTCCATTATCCATTTTATAATTGTTGCCCACCATCGTGATGTCGGCGAGCGCCTTCGGCCCGTTCCCGATGATGTTGATGTCTTTGATTGGCTGCGTCAGTTTCCCGTCTTCAATCAGATAGCCGTCCTTGACGAAGAACGTGAAGTCGCCTGCGCCGATTTGCACCTGCCCGTTCGTGAAGCTCCCCGCGTAGATACCGCGCTTCACGCTGGCGATGATTTCCTCCTCCGTCGCGTTGCCCGACTCCATGTAAGTTGCCCGCATACGGGGGATAGGCATCTGCCGGAAATTCTCGCGCCGCCCGTTGCCCGTCGAGGGAATGCCGTAGTGCTTCGCACTGATGCGGTCGTGGAGGTAGCTCGTCAGGATGCCTTCCTTCACGATGTAGGTCTTCTGGCCTTCCACGCCGTCGTCGTCGATATTGACTGCCCCGCGATTGAAGGGGATAGTCCCGTCGTCCACCACGTTGATATGCTCGTCGCAGACTTTCTTCCCCAGCAAGTCGGAGAAGATGGAGATTTTCTTCCGGTTGAAATCCGCCTCGAACGCATGGCCTATCGCCTCGTGCAAGAGGATTCCCGAGCCGCCCGCGCCCATCACCACCGGCATCTCGCCGCCCTTGGGCTTGATGGCCTTGAAGAGGATGGCGGTCTTCTCGACAGCTTCCTTCGCCAGCTCTTCGACGAGCGCGTCCGTCAGGAATTCCGCCCCCATGCGGTGTGCGCGTGTCGCGTAGGAGTTCTCGATGCGTCCGTTCTCCTCCATGATGCAGAATGCCGCGAGCGAGCACATCGGCCGGTAGTCGTAGTATATCTTTCCCTCGCTGTTGCAGAAGAGGATATGCGACGTCGAGTCGTTCATCGCCGCGCGTACTTTCTGCACCCGTCCGTCCAGCTCGAAGATGCGGTCGTTGAGTTTTTGCAGGTAGGGCATCCGCTCCTTGACCGAGACTAAATCCCAGTCTTTCGCCACCTCGTAGTAGTTGTGGGAGAGCCGTATCTCCGTCATGTCCGCCGGCTCGGTCTTCGTCCCGGCGTTGGCGATGCGTGCCGCCGTCCGTGCCGCGCGGAGCATCTCGTCGAGCGTGATGTTCTCCACGTAGGCATAGCCCGTCTGGTCGCCCGCGAGTACCCGGACACCCATCCCGAAGTCGATGTTCGAGGCCGTCGAGTTCACAGCCCCATCCATCAGACTGATATTATTATAATGTGTATGCTCGAAGAAGAGGTCGGCATAGTCGCCGCCTTTCTCCAGCGCGGCGGCGAGCACCTTCCGCAGGTCTTCCTCGCTCACCTTGAAGTGGTTCAGGGCGAAGGCGACTCCGGCGGCGTCGGCTGCTGCGGCGCTCCCTTCCATGCAACTGCCCAAGAACGACGGGGCAGCCAGTGATGCCAACATTGCCATGCTTCCTGTCTTTAAAAAGTTTCGTCTGTTGATTTTCATGTTTTTTTCGCGTTTTTTATCGAAGCCCAAAAGTACGGCTTTCTTGCCAATCTCATTTACCTTTCCCCCCTATTTTTTCTTAAAAGAAAAGCGGATGGCGCTTTCCGGGGAAAGAAAACTTAGCTTTTTGGATACAAATTACTATGCGCGGCGGCTGGACATAGCTTTTTGTCCCGGGAAAGTATGTCCAGCTGCCGGACATAGCTTTTTGGTTCCGGAAAACTATGTCCGGCGGCTGGACCTAGCTTTGAAGTGCTACGAAACTATGTCCAGCTGCTGGGCATAGCTTTGCAGACCCGAAATACTATGTCCAGCTACTGCGCATAGCTTTTTGGATACAAAAGACTAGGTTTTATACCTCGCTGATGAGTCTGACCTCCCCGTTTTCCTCGCGGACGTGCTGCATGATGTTGGCAGGCGGTCTTTTTGCCTCCAACTCTTTTTTCATGAAATCCATGAAGGGGGCGACGTGGCGGAAGAAACGCAGGTAGCCCTCGCAGAGGTAGTTGAGTCCCGGCTCGCCATCCGCCGTCGCGAGGAAACGGTTCTTGGGGCATTCGCCGTGGCAGGCAAAGAGGAACTCGCAGTCGCGGCACTGGCGCGGGAGGGCGGTCTTTTTGGCCTCGCCGAAAGTCCGCTGCCGCTCGCTGTACATCATCGCGGTGAGCGATTCCGAGCGGATATTCCCCAGCCGGTATTCGGGGAAGACGAAGTGGTCGCAGCTGTAAACATCGCCGTTATATTCCATCACGCCCGCGTGCCCGCAGGTCTCGGCCACGGAGCAGAGTCCCGGCGCGATGCCGAACCAGTTGGCGAGCGTCGCGTCGAAAAGCTGTATATAATAGTGGCTTACGTCGTGCTGCACCCATTCGTCGAAGATGGCGCAGAGGAAGTCGCCCCATTGCCGTGGCGTGATGGAGAAGGGCGCGAGCGTCGGCGTCTGTTCGCCGGGCGAGGCGAGGCGCGTGCCGTCGGCGTGGCTGCCGAGCCGCTCCACGATGGGGGTGAACTGGATGTAGCGGCAACCGATGGACTTGAAGAAACGGTAGAATTCGAGGGGGAAGTCGGCGTTGTAATCATTGACAACCGCCATCGCGTTGTATTCGACGCCGTGCTTCTTCAGCAACTCGATGCCCTTCATCACCTTGTAGAACGAAGGGCGGCCCTGCCGGTCGCGGCGATATTCGTTGTGGAACTCCGCCGGCCCGTCCACCGAGAGGCCGACGAGGAAGCGGTTGTCGCGGAGGAAGCGGCACCAGTCGTCGTTGAGGAGCGTGCCGTTCGTCTGAATCGAATTCGAGATGCGCCGCCCCCGGGCGTATTTCGCCTGGAGCTGCAAGGCTTTGCGGTAGAAGCTGATGGGGCGCATCAGGGGCTCGCCGCCGTGCCAGGTGAAGAGGACCTCCGGCGTCGTCTGGGCTTCGAGATACTGGCGGATGAAAAGCTCCAGCAGCTCGTCGGAGAGGATGCGGTTCGAGTCGTCGGGGTAGAGCCGGCTCTTTTCCAGATAATAGCAATACTCGCAGGCGAGGTTGCAGAGCGGGCCCGCCGGTTTCGCCATCACGTAGAGCGGGCGAGAGAAAGGGGAGAAAGTCGTCATGCCTAACTATTTGTTGGATTTATAATCTTTTACGAAAGCCTCGGCAATCCAGTTGGCCAGCGCCTGGCGGTTGTTGCTCTCGACGATGCGCTGCTGGTCGTAGGTATTCTGGATATTCGCCAGCTCGACGAAGACGGCCGGGGGCGCGGAGTTTTGCAAGACATACAAGTTCCGCTTGCTGACTGTGCCCCGGAAGCCACGGCCGGGCTGATGGTGGTCGTACTTCTTTTGGAAGGTCGATTTGAGCGTGCGCGCCAGGCGTTTGCTCTTCGAGGAGCCGCTGTGGTAGAAATAGACGTCCGTGCGCTTGCTCTTGCTGCGGCTGTCGATGTGGACGAAGAGGGCGCGGCGGTATTTGCACTTGGTCTTGCGCTCCAGGGCGTTGATTTTGTCGCAGCGCTGCTTCAGGCGGGCCACTTGGTTGAGGGGGATGGGGCTGCCCATGCAAGTTTCGCGCTTGCTGTTGTTCAGGTAATACTGGTCGCGGATGCCGTCTTTCGCGTCTTGAATGATGATGTGGACCTCGGCGCCGCGCATCATCAGGTTTCGGGCGATGCGGAGGACGATGTCGTAGGCGTATTCATCTTCGTGCAATTCCCGTTTTCCCACACGGCCGATGGCGCCGGGGTCGGGACCGCCGTGGCCGCTGACGAGGTAGTAGCAGGCGCCCTCCAGCTCGTTGGAGGTGCGCTGGAAGCTGGCGTATTTCTTGCCGAAGAGCGGTTCGTAGAGGGCAGAGCCTTTTTTCGCCGGTTTCGCGGGAGCCTTGGCCGGCTGCTCATCCTTCCGGAGCGGCGGGATGGTATATTTGACTCCCTTGAGGAGGGCGTAGTTCTTGCCGAACTTGCCTTTGTTCAGGCGGATGAATTCCTTGCGGTATTCCGGCGTGTTGCGGTTGAAACGCTGGAGGAAGAGGGTCATCCCTTCGCCGTTCTTGGGGTAAGCCTTCTCTTGAGCCGCCGTGTAGAAAGCCGGCAGGAGGAGGAGGAAGGAGAGGCCGAGGAGTTTCGAGAGCAGGCGCATAGGCTAAGACTTGAGTTTTTTGTAGATTTCTTTGGTGAGGTAGATGTCGTAGGCGGCGTCGTGGAGCTTCGACGGGTCGAGGTCGATGCCGAGGGCGCGGGCGACGGTCTCTTGCTTGAAGTCGGGCATGTCGGGCCGCAATTCCATCAAGTGCTGCGTCGCCAAGACCATCACGTCGATGGAATTGACCCAGAACCAGGAGTAGAAGTAGTTGTCGCCGTTCTGCACGAAGAAAGCCTTGAGAAAGTAGTTGTCGAACGAGGCATTATTATATCCCGTGAGGAAGAACTTGTCGCGCCGGTCGTACTTGTCCACGTATTTGGAAAGCATATCGACGAAGGCGCGGTAAACGTCGCCCATCGGAGGATAAGCCAGTATCTGCTCGCGGGTTACGTTGCAGACGCGGAGGGCCTCGTCGTCGATTTCGCAACGCGGGTTGGGCTGCACGCGGAAGTTGAAACTCTCCTGCGAGACGCCGTCGATGACGACCTCGCCGCTAATCTGGTGGATGCCATTCCTCCAATATTTGATACCCGTAGTTTCTAAGTCGAAAAATAGCAATTTCATACCTTAAATCTTCGTTTTTGCGGAAACAAAAGTACGATTTCCTGGCGGAACTCAAAGCAATTTGGCGTAAAAACAAAGATGGCGATGCAGAACCAAGCTGCACCGTCATCTTTTTTATGCAAAATGAAAATGATTCTTACTTAATCACCCCCATCTCTTTCCCTACTTTCACAAACGCTGCAATCGCCTTGTCCAAGTGTGCGCGTTCGTGGCCGGCAGAGAGCTGGACGCGGATGCGGGCTTGTCCTTTCGGTACGACCGGATAGTAGAAGCCGGTAACGTAGATGCCTTCTTCCTGCATCTTGGCGGCGAAGTCTTGCGAGAGTTTCGCGTCGTAGAGCATGACGGCGCAGATGGCAGACTGGGTCGGTTTGATGTCGAAGCCGGCAGCCAGCATCTTGTCGCGGAAGTAATTGACGTTCTCCATCAGTTTGGTGTGCAGGGCATCGCTTTCCTTCAGCATCTTGAACATTTCGAGGCTGGCACCGACGATAGCCGGAGCTACGGAGTTGGAGAACAAATAAGGACGTGAACGCTGACGTAACATATCAATGATTTCCTTGCGTCCTGTCGTGAATCCTCCCATGGCGCCACCGAATGCCTTGCCGAGTGTGCCGGTGAAGACATCGATTCTGCCATAGACGTTGTATTGCTCGGCAACACCGTGTCCCGTCGGGCCGACTACGCCGGCAGAGTGGGATTCGTCCACCATAACCAAAGCGTCGTACTTCTCAGCCAATTCGCAAATCTTATCCATCGGAGCTACATTGCCATCCATCGAGAAGACACCGTCCGTAGCGATGATGCGGTGGCGTTGTACCTGTGCTTCCTGCAAGCAGCGTTCCAAATCGGCCATGTCTGCGTTAGCATAGCGATAACGTTTAGCCTTGCAGAGACGTACACCGTCGATGATGGAAGCATGGTTCAGCGAGTCGGAAATGATAGCGTCTTCTTCTGTAAAGAGCGGTTCGAACAAACCACCGTTGGCATCGAAACAAGCAGCATAGAGGATAGTATCTTCAGTCTTGAAGTAATCCGAGATAGCAGCCTCGAGTTGCTTGTGCAAGTCTTGTGTACCGCAGATGAAGCGGACGGAAGACATGCCGTAACCGTGTGTATCCATCGCCTCTTTCGCTGCCTTAATCAGGCGCTGGTTGTCTGCCAAACCCAGGTAGTTGTTTGCGCAGAAGTTCAATACCTCGTCTCCGGCATTCACCTTGATGTCGGCACGCTGCGGAGTTGTGATGATTCGTTCGTTCTTGTAAAGTCCGGCTTCTTGAATATTCTTTAATTCGTCAGTCAGAAATTGTTGAAATTTACCGTACATGATATTGTTGTTTTAAAGTTTTTAGCAGAAATATCGGAGGGCTTGGATTTCACCCGGCATCCTTCCCGGCGTGCCTATATTATATAATGTATATAGGGCGAAAGTTTCGCTCCCGTTGGCTTCCTTAGGCTTCGTCCGCGCTCCGTTTGCCGACAACAAAGATGCTACTTTTTCTTTAAACTCTTGCAAAAAATAAGGAAAAACATAGTTAAACCCTATATTCTTTCTATCTTTGCCCGTACGAAACAACTTAAATCTGTTTGAATAGCGATGAAGAATATATTAATTATCGGTTCTACGGGCCAGATTGGTTCGGAGTTAACCATGAAGTTGAGAGGTATTTACGGAGGTGCAAACGTCGTAGCCGGCTATATCCCGGGCGCTGAACCCAAGGGCGAATTGCTGGAATCAGGCCCTTCGGCTATCGTCGATATCACCAACGAGCAGCAGGTTGCCGAGACGGTTTCGCGTTATCGCATCGATACCGTCTATAACTTGGCCGCCTTGCTTTCCGCCGTTGCCGAGGCTAAGCCCCAATTGGCTTGGAAGATTGGTATGGGCGGTTTGTTCAATGTCTTGGAAGTTGCCCGTGAGATGCACTGCGCGGTCTTCACGCCGAGCTCCATCGGGGTTTTCGGAAACAATACGCCGAAGGATAAGACGCCGCAGGATACGATCCGCAACCCGCGCACGATGTACGGCGTAACGAAGGTTTCGGGCGAATTGCTGAGCGATTACTATTTCATCCGTTTCGGTGTGGATACGCGCTCGGTTCGCTTCCCGGGTCTGATTTCTTACGTAACGCCTCCGGGTGGTGGGACGACGGACTATGCCGTAGATATCTATTACTCTGCCGTGAAAGGCGAGAAGTTCGAGTGCCCGATTGCTGCCGGGACGTTTATGGACATGATGTATATGCCCGACGGTCTGCGCGCCGCTATCGAGATTATGGAGGCCGACTCCACGAAGTTCGTTCATCGCAACTCGTTCAACATCGCTTCGATGAGCTTCGACCCTGAAATCATTTACAACAATATCAAGAAGTATATGCCGGACTTCCAGATGGAATACAAGGTAGACCCGTTGCGCCAGGCGATTGCCGAGTCGTGGCCGAACTCGCTCGACGATACTTGCGCCCGCGAGGAATGGGGCTGGAAACCGGAGTACGACTTGGATGCGATGACGAAGGATATGCTGGAGAAGCTGAAGCAGAAATTCGCTGCCAAGTAAGGATTTTTCTTTGACATGTATATTTGAATTTAAGAGAGCCGTGGTTGATTTTTCAGCCCGGCTTTTTTTTTGCAATCCGGTTGCACGTTTTATCGGCTACTTTTGTCCCTTGAAAAGTTGAATAGGTCGGAGGGAAACTTCTCCGCGTCTGAGGAATACTTGCGTAGGTGCGGACCTAAACTTAAAACTAAAGCTTAGTTTATAAAAACAAAGGTTTAGTTTTTGAAAACTAAGATTCAGTTTTTATAAACTAAGACTTAGTTTTAAGAATTTCTCGGCAGGAAGCGAAGTTTACGTCCGACGAAACGAACTATAAAAGGAATGAAACGATGAATAGTAAGGGACATAAACAGGAGGAACATCGCCACGCCTCGGTCTCCGGATGCAGCTGCGGTTGCGCTCATTCGCATACGGCAACGGCTGGGAATAAGACGTTTTTGTACATTCGTCTCGCGGCAGCTTTCGCCTTGCTTGTCGGGGGAATGCTTTTGGTTTGGCAAGATGCGCGACTCTTCGGCAACGAGGTGGTGCGCATCGCGTGGTATTTGGTGGCCTATCTGCTGGTCGCCCTGCCCGTGATGCACGAGGCGTGGGAGAGTTTCCGGCATCGCGACTTCTTCAACGAGTTCACGCTCATGCAGCTTGCCTCTATCGGGGCATTGGCTATCGGAGAATATCCCGAGGGCGTGGCGGTGATGCTTTTCTACTCGATAGGGGAGATGCTGCAGGAACGTGCCGTGCGGAAGGCCAAAGAGAACATTGGCCAGCTGCTCGATGTCCGTCCCTCGCGTGTCCGAGTCTGCCGGGCAGGAGGAACGGAAGAGGTGGCGCCGCACGAGGTGGCCGTGGGCGAGACGATTGAAGTTTCTCCCGGAGGCCGCATCCCCTTGGACGGGACGCTGGAAAACGAGTTTGCCTGGTTCGACACAGCCTCGCTCACCGGCGAAAGCGTTCCGCGCAAGATAGTCCGCGGCAGTCAGGTCCTGGCCGGGATGATTGTAACCGACCGCGCCATCCGCATCCGGGTAACATCGGTTTTCGAGCAGAGCACCTTCGCCCGCGTCTTGGCGTTGGTGGAAGAAGCCTCGAAGCGGAAGGCGGCCTCCGAGCTGTTCATCCGCCGCATGGCCCGTGTCTATACGCCGGTTGTGTTCTTGTTGGCTCTGCTGACCTTCCTGCTCCCTTGGATATATGCCCAGATGAATCCCTCGTGGGCGTTCGACGGGCGGCAATGGTTCTACAACTCCTTGATGTTTTTGGTCATATCCTGTCCGTGCGCCTTAGTCATCAGCATCCCGCTCAGCTACTTTACGGCGATCGGAGCCGCCTCGAGGCGCGGTATTCTTTTCAAGGGCGGAAACGTACTGGATGCCATAGCGCAGGTCAATGCCGTCGTCTTCGACAAGACCGGAACACTGACGGAAGGCGTCTTTACCATCCGTCGCCTCTCTCCGGCGGCAGGCATCACAGACGAACAACTCCTGCACGTCATGGCGCAGTTGGAGCAGGCCTCTTCCCATCCGGTGGCCAAGGCGGTGGTGGCTTATGCCCGGGCAGCGGGACTGTCCTTGGCATCCGCCGTTGCCGTCGAGGAAATCCCGGGGCGCGGTCTGCGGGGCAAAATTGAGGAGAAGATATACCTTGCCGGCAATTTCCGTCTGTTGGAAGAAAACGCTGTCCGTGGTCTTCCGCCTTTGGACGAACGTCCGGAGGGAACGATAGTCGCCTTGGCTTGCAACGGGATATACCAAGGTGTAGCCGTCTTGTCGGATGCGCTCCGGCCGGATGCCGCCTCAGCCATCGCCCGGCTCCGTACCCTTGGCATGGAAAAAATACAAGTACTTTCGGGCGATAAGCAAGAGATTGTCCGTACCTTTGCCGCTCAAGTGGGCATTACCGAGGCATTCGGCGACCTGCTGCCCGAAGACAAGCTCCGGCACATCGGGGACTTGAAACACTCGCCCAAGGTGCACGCCGCTTTCGTCGGCGACGGAATGAACGATGCTCCTGCCTTGGCCTTGAGCGATGTCGGTCTGGCGATGGGCGGCTTGGGAAGCGATGCGGCTATCGAGAGCGCCGATGTCGTCCTCCAGACCGATTCCCTTTCCCGCATAGCCGATGCCATCCGGATGGGACGGCGCACGCGGCGGGTTGTCTGGGCGAATGTGGTCTTGGCTTTGGGGACGAAGCTCTTGGTCTTGCTCCTGGGCTTTTGTGGCGTGGCGACGCTTTGGGAGGCGGTGTTTGCCGATGTCGGCGTGGCTTTGCTTGCAGTGTTGAATACGATGAAACTGAGAATACATCATGAAGACTGACGATTTAATCCAAAAGTTGGAGGCGCGGGGTGTGAAGCCGACAGCCATCCGTCTGCTGATATTGAAGGCGATGCTGGACTCGGATCATGCCGTCTCGCTCCCTGAATTGGAAGGCACGCTCGAGACGGTCGATAAATCTTCCATCTTCCGCACGGTGATGCTTTTCCTTTCCCATCACCTGATACATGGCATTGCCGACGGGAGCGGAATGTTGAAGTATGCCGTCTGCTCCGACGATTGCCATTGCGAGGCGAATGAGTTGCATACCCATTTCTATTGCGAGCATTGCCACAAGACGTTTTGCCTGACGGGACTTCCTGCGCCGTTGGTGAAACTTCCAGAGGGATTTAGCGTGAGCAGCGTGAACTATGTGGTGCGGGGGATTTGCCCGGAATGTAGGGGAATTGACAATTGACAATGGAGAATTGATAATTTATTAGGAGATAATAGATGATGATGGAGACAAAGAGTATTCCTGTTTTAGATATGACGTGTGCCGTATGTGCCGGCAATGTCGAGAAGATTGTCCGTGGCTTGCCGGGCGTCCAAGAGGCGAATGTGAACTTGGCGGCGAATCTTCTGACCGTAACCTTCGACCCGCAGCAGCTTTCGGTCGAGGCAATGCAGCAGGCCGTCCGCCACGGCGGATATGATTTGGTGATAGAGGAGGAAGACCCTGTCGCTATCCAGATGCAGAAGGAGCGCGAGGCTTATCTCCGGATGCGCAACAATACCATTGGGGCGTGGGTCGTTTCGGTTCCCCTTTCTGTCCTCAGCATGATGCATCTCGATGTGCCGTATATGAATTGGTTGCTGATGGGCTTGGCTCTGGCCGTGATGCTCTGCTTTGGCCGCGCATTCTATGTGAATGGTTGGCGTCATGCCGTCCAGGGGAGCGCGAATATGGATACGTTGGTGGCGCTCAGTACGCTCATCTCGTTCCTCTTTAGCGTATTTAATACCGTCTGCCCGGACTTCTGGCTGGAGCGCGGCTTGCAGCCCCATGTTTATTACGAGGCTTCAGGCATGATTATCTCTTTCGTCTTGTTGGGCAAACTGTTGGAGGCTCGTGCCAAGCAGAGCACCTCGTCTGCCATCCGCAGCTTAATGAACTTGCAGCCCAAGACTGCCCATCAACTGAAGGACGGCTTCGAGGAAGATGTCCCAATCGCTTTCCTCCGTGTCGGCGATATCGTGATTGTCCGTCCGGGCGAACAAATTCCGGTCGATGGTGTTGTCTCGGAGGGTTTTTCTTCCGTGGACGAGAGTATGCTGACCGGCGAATCGCTTCCGGTCGAAAAGCCCGTCGGCTCCCGCGTTCTTGCAGGTACAATTAACCAGACGGGTTCCTTCCAGATGGAAGCGACGAATGTAGGCAAGGCAACCGTATTGGCGCAAATCGTCCGCCGCGTGCAAGAGGCGCAGGGCAGCAAGGCTCCGGTGCAGCGTATCGTCGATAAAGTCAGTGCCATCTTCGTCCCCGTGGTGGTCGGCATTGCGTTGCTGACGTTTGTCGTGTGGCTGGTCGTGGGCGGGACGGCGATGTTCTCTTACGCTCTGCTCTCGGCGGTTTCTGTCTTGGTGATTGCTTGTCCTTGTGCGTTGGGCTTGGCGACGCCGACGGCTCTGATGGTGGGTATCGGCAAGGGCGCGGAGCAACACATTCTTATCCGCGACGCTTCGGCCTTGGAGAACTTGTGCCATATCGATACCATCGTCTTTGATAAAACGGGTACGCTGACCGAAGGCAAGCCCAAGGTGCTGGATACCTGGTGGGACAAACAGATCTTCGACCCTTCTCTCCTCAGCATCCTCTACGCCGCCGAGCACCGTTCCGAACATCCGCTGGCTTCAGCTCTAACGGAATATATCGAACCGATGCATCCCTCGGCTATCCAGGGCGGCACGTTTGAAAGCATCACCGGCCGGGGCATCCAATTTACCTTCGATGATACAACCTATTGGGTGGGAAGCCGCGCCTTCCTCGACGATTTCGGAGCAGTATTGCCCGACGCAGCCCGCCTTGCCTTGGATAAGTGGGAGAGTGCCGGCTACAGCGTCGTCTTCTTCGGCCGTGGCGCGGAGGTGTTGGTTCTCTTTGCCATTTCCGACCGTCTGAAGCAGACTTCGACTCAGGCTGTTGCCCAACTGCACGAGGCGGGCATCGAAGTGCATCTCCTGACGGGCGATGCCGAGCGTCCGGCCAAACAAATCGCCGACGAAGCAGGCATCCGTCATTGGAAAGCGCAAACCCTACCTTCGGACAAGGAGGAATATATCGTCGCCCTGCAAAAGGCGGGTCGCCGCGTGGCGATGGTCGGCGACGGTATCAACGACTCCCCGGCCTTGGCGCGTGCCGATGTCAGCATCGCGATGGGGCGGGGAACGGACGTGGCGATGGATGTCGCCATGGTTACGCTCATCACCTCCGACTTGCTGTCCATCCCCGAAGCCATCCGCCTTTCCCGCCGGACGGTCCGCTCGATTCACCAGAATCTTTTCTGGGCATTTATATATAATGTAATAGGCATCCCGCTGGCGGCGGGCATCCTCTATCCGGTTTGCGAATGGTTGATGAATCCGATGATAGCGAGTGCGGCGATGGCCTTCAGTTCGGTATCGGTGGTAACGAATAGTTTGCGATTGAAATGGAGCCATGCATAGCCCGGCGTCATGTATAGCCCGGCACTTCAGTGCCGGGATTGCGAATGGGCAAATATACAATCGTTTGGGGTTTAAACCCCAAACGATTAATATAGAGAGAATCATTGGATGTCCCGGCGATGAATCGCCGGGTTATGCATAGCCCGGCACTGAAGTGCCGGGTCTGAAAAGTCTAACTAAAATAACAACTAAAATGATGAAGTTTAAAACAAATGCAAAATGCAATGGTTGCGTCGCCGCCATCAGCTCGAAGCTCGAGGGCATCGTGGACGCAGGTGATTGGTCGGTCGATTTGTCGTCGCCCAACAAGGTTCTGACCGTGAAGGCGGATGTCCCGGCGGAGGTCGTTATCGCCGCCGTGAAGGAAGCCGGGTTGAAAGCCGCTCTGCTGGAAGAGTAGGAACGGGAGGGCTTCTGTGGACGGGTGGAATCATCCTGTCATGTTTAGCCCGGCAATTTATTGCCGGGAATGGAATCCCCTTTATTTCTCCAAACCGGGTTTAAACCCGGTTTGGATTGTTTTTGAGAGGGCGGTAACCCCGGCACTGAAGTGCCGGGCTAAACATATCGGACAATGTGTATCAGGGATATGTTTAGCCCGGCATTTTAATGCCGGGGTTAGGTTTTCCCCTCATATATGGGGTTTTAACCCACCTTTGGATATGGGGTTAAAACCCGGAGGAGAGGCGGGGCCGTCGATCCCGGCAATAAATTGCCGGGCTAAACATATGCGGGTTCGCCCGAAATCAATGTCTGCATTGCAGCAACCCTTCCCAACCGTTTGGAAATGATTTTTACGCGCGTTGCAACCTCGTCCAACCGTTCGGAAACGATTTTTACGCGCGTCGCAACCTCGTCCAACCGTTTGGAAATGGTTTTTACGCGCGTCGCAACCTCGTCCGAACGATTGGAAACGGTTTTTACGCGCGTAGCAACCCCTTCCGACCGTTCGGACACGATGTTTACCGCAGTAAACACCTCCTTCCTACCCAACCAACTATATTTTTTCTTACTTTTGCCCCTCCAAAGACAGCAATATGAAGACGGCAATAACGCATATCATCCTTTTTTTTCTCCTTTTCCTCTCGTCTTGTCTCCCCGACACGCCGGCAACCTCTTCGATATCGATTGATTTGGAGGGAATGAAGTTCCCGGTCAATCAGGAGCTTTACGGCGTTACGCTCGAAGAGATAAACCATGCCATCGACGGTGGCCTCTATGCCGAGATGGTGCTGAACGGGAGTTTCGAGGCGAATGTCCCGCCGCTGAACTGTCCCTACGACCGCCGCACGAACGAGCTGATTACGCCGAATGGCTACCGCATCCCTTTCCTGCGTCCTGATTCCATCCCCGGATGGAAATCCCTATCTGCCACGACCTATTTTGCCTTGGATGCTGCCGAGCGCATCAACGAACGGAACCGTCGCTCGCTTCTGCTCACCATCGGGGCTGATTCCCTGCGGGGACGTGGCGGCGTGAAAGCCGAGGGTTTCGGGGGCATGGCCATTCGCAAGGGGCAGCAATACCGTTTCTCGTTCTATGTGAAAAGTGCTTCGGCGTATCCCTGCCGCCTGCACGTGGCGCTGGAGGATTCGCTGGCGCATCCCGTGAGCGACCGTTTTTCCATCATGCCTTTCTACCAGTGGCAGAAGCTCCAGCATACGTTTACGGCAACGGCTGATGCCGACCGCGCCGTCCTGACGATTTCGTCCGATAGTTCGCAGACCTGCTGGATTGATGCCGTCTCGCTGATGCCCGTTGATACGTGGAAGGGGAGGGCGAATGGCGTCCGTCCGGATTTGGCGGAGGCGATAGCCGCGCTTCATCCGCGCTTCGTCCGCTTTCCCGGCGGCAGTTTTGTCGAAGGTTATACGGCGGGAACCTATCCGATTTGGCACGAGACCATCGGTCCGGTGGAAAACCGCCGCCAATTCTGGAATGTCTGGGCTTACGGTTCGACCAACGGTATGGGCTACCACGAGTTCCTCCAGTTTTGCGAGGATGTCGGAGCCGAACCGGTCTATGTCATCAATAGCGGCGTAACCAGCCAGTCGCGCCGTCCCCGCTACGAAGATATTACGGCGATGGGCAAACTGGTGCAAGATGCCCTCGATGCCCTTGCATACGCCAACGAACCTGCCGACTCCACTTTCGGAGCCATGCGTGCCGCCAACGGACATCCCGAACCCTTCGGACTGAAGTTTATCGAGATTGGCAGCGAGAATTACGGACATGAATATACGAAACGCTACCGCCTTTTCGATCAGGCCATCCGCGAACGCTATCCTGAAGTTACGGTCATCAGCAATGCTGTCGTCGCGAAGCGGAGCCGCAGCGACTGGTCGGACACGCCGCTGAATGCCGGCAGCTCTTTCTATTTCCCCAATACCGACCGCTACACGCCGACCCGCGACTTGCGCCGAGCCGGAGCGTTGTTTGCCGGTGCTTTCGGTTATGTCGGCCGGCCGGTGAGCGGGACGATGGAGGCGGCGTTGGCGGAGGCGGCTTTCCTGATTGGGGTCGAGCGGAATCCGGAATCGCTCCGGCGGCTGGCCTACGCGCCTTTGTTGGGAAACTTGCGTTATACGGAGGAATATGTGCCGGCTATCGGCTTCGACAACGCGCGGCTCGTCCTGTCTCCTTCTTATTATATGTATAGGCTGTTCGCGGAGAACCGGGGAGATTATGTGCTGAAGTCGGAGACCCGGAGCTACGCGCGTCCTGCCGTTACCTTCGGCGGTGTCGGCATTTACATGTTCGACAACGCTTACGACCTTGAACATGTACGCATCGACGGCTCCGCACCCGCGTCGGCACGCATCTTGAGCGGCGATTGGTCGGTAGGCGAGGGGCGGCTTGTTCCCGTTCCCAACCGTTGGAACCATATCCTGCTGGGTGATTCCTCGGCTTACGATTATACTTTCTCCGCCCGTTTCCGTCGGACGAAAGGTAGCGGACCTATCGAATTCCAGGTGCGCCATAACGGGCGGACGGATTTGGGTCGCGATTACATCGGCCTCACTATCGGGCGCGAGGGACGGAGCACGCTCTTCCATCAATCGGGGAATGTCCGCGATTCCCTGGCTTCGGCCCGCCCTTTTCCTATAAAGAACAACCAGTGGTACGACCTTCGTATCTCGTGCGCCGAGTCGGAAATCCGGTGCGAGATAGACGGGACGCCGCTCTTCGAGGTTTCGTTGAACGCGATTCCTTCGTTGCTCTCCGTCGCCACGCTCGATACGTTGAACCGCGAGCTTGTGCTGAAAGTAGTCAATACGACTTGGCACGAGGAAAAGACGGCCTTCCATATCGAGGGCGCGGAGATTCAAGACGAGGTGGTCGTCGAGCAGCTCGCCGCCCTTCCCGATTCCCGGAACACGCTGGCTCGGCCTGACGCTGTTTGTCCACGCCGCCAAAAAAAATATTTCTCTTTGTCGTCAGACCCTGTTTACGTCTTTCCTCCTCATTCTATTACTGTTATGCGTGTCAAACTACGAAATTGATAGTACGTATTTCTAATTTTCTCCAAAAATATGTTGTAAAACATATTGCAAAAATGTTTCCGATTAAAAATATATGTATAATTTTACCACTGTTTTAAGGCGAAAAGGCCGAGAAACGAGTGAGATTGTTACCTTTCTTCATTGTTAGTCAATAGAATATCATGAAAACATAACAGACAATACCGTGAAGGACTGGTAGCGCAAAAAGTAAGTTTGATTTAAAGTTTGGAGAAATTATTTTCCTTATTCTAATAAATGTGTTAGTATGAAAAACAAGTCGCAACCTTTGTCAGCAATTGGGCAAGTGGCGCGTTTATCCGCCTTATGCCTCATGCTTCCGGCGTTTTCGACGCTTAGCGTCAACGCTGAAGAACTTGTAGAGCCGGTTGTCGCTTTGGCACAGCAGGCTAAGACCGTGCATGGTACGGTAGTCGATCAATCTGGTATCCCGATTATCGGAGCCAATGTCTTGGTGAAGGGAACCACCCTGGGTTCTATCACCGATATGGATGGTAAGTTCGTCATTGATGGGGTTCCCGCCAATGCCGTCCTGGAGATTTCCTATATCGGTTATAAGACTCAGAACATCACGGTTGGTTCCAAATCCCAGTTTAGTGTTACCTTGAGCGAAGATTCCGAAAGTTTGGATGAAGTCGTGGTCGTTGGTTACGGTACGCAGAAGAAAGTTACCGTTACCGGCTCCGTGGCCAGCGTCTCCGGTGAAGAGTTGAAGGCGTCGCCGACGTCGAACTTGACGAACGCCATGGTCGGCCGTATGCCGGGTGTCATCGGTTTCCAGACGGCGGACGAACCGGGTGGTGGCGGTACGACAATTCGTATCCGTGGTACCAACTCCCTCGGTAGTAAGGATCCGTTGATTGTAATCGATGGTGTGCCCGACCGTGATGGTGGTATGAACCGCTTGAATCCGAATGAAATCGAATCTATGTCTGTGTTGAAGGACGCTTCCGCCGCCATCTACGGTGCGCGTGCTGCCAACGGTGTTATCTTGATTACGACAAAACGTGGTAAGGAGGGTAAGCCGACCGTAACCTTCGACGCCAGCGCCGGTTTCTCGCAGGCAACTCGCATTCCGGAAATGGCTAATGCTTTTGAATATGCAACAATGTTGAATGAAATCAACCCAGGAACATATTCAGAGGAAGATTTACGTCTCTTCCAAGATGGTTCCGACCCGTGGGGACATCCGAATACGGATTGGTTTGATACCATCTTGAAACCCGCTTCTCCTTTGTACCGTGTGAACTTGGGTGTCAGCGGTGGTTCTGAAAAAGTGAAATATTATGTGAACCTTTCGGCTAACGGTGAAGATGGTATTTACAAGAACTCTGCCAACCGTTACGACCAATACAGCATCCGTACGAACCTTGACATCCAGCCGAGCAAGTACGTGAAGTTTACTCTTGGTACGACCGGTCGTTTCGAATATACCCAATATCCTGCCAAGAGTGCAGGCGATATCTTCAATGGTGCTCGTCGAAGCTATCCGACTTCTCCGGCATTCTGGCCGACAGGCGAAGCTGGTCCCGCTATCGAACGTGGTGATAACCCTGCCGTAACTTGTACCGATGCTGCCGGTTTCGACAAGCAGAAGAATTACTATGTACAGAATAATGTTTCGGCCGAGGTGAAGATTCCTTGGGTAGAAGGCTTGACTTTGCGTGGTAACGCCTCTTACGACTTGCACTTCTACAACCGTCGTTTGCTCCAGAAGCCAATTATCCTTTATACTTGGGATGGAATACATGAAGATTCTTCAGGTTTGTCAGGTTCTGAACAGTGGCTGACAGCTCCGGAAGTTACTCGCCAACTTTCCCAGCAGAACGACTGGATGGCCAATGCCATGATTGACTATAACCGTACCTTCGGCGACCACACTATCGGTGTAACAGTCGGTGTCGAGGCTCAGAAGAAGATGTACGAATATACAAGTGCTAAACGTACCGGTTTCCTTACCGATGTAAACCCGGAATTGAACCTTGGTAACGCTAACAATCAGGTAACGGAAGGTTATTCTTGGAACGAATCCCGTCTGAACTACTTCGGCCGTGTATCCTACAACTACTTGGAACGCTATTTGATTGAGTTCGTTTGGCGTGCCGATGGTTCTTACCGCTTCCCGAAGGGTGAACGCTACGGTTTCTTCCCCGGCGTCTCTGTTGCATGGCGTGCTTCCGAGGAATCATGGTGGAAAGAAAACCTTTCGTTTATTGATTACTTCAAGCTGAGAGGTTCTGTTTCGCAGACTGGTAACGATGCCTTGCTGGATAGCAACAACAACTACGACCGTTCTATTCAGTATTTGGGAACATACGGATTCCGTTCTCCGGGTATCACTTTTGGAACTGCTGAAGCGCAGCGTTTGTATCTGACTCGTACTCCGAACCCCAATATTACATGGGAAGTTGGTACGACTTACGACGTCGGTTTGGACTTCAAGTTCCTCCAGAACCGCTTGAGCTTGGAAGCTGATGCTTTCTATCACAAACGTACGAACATGTTGATTAACCGTAACGCTTCTCTGCCCGAAATCACCGGTATCACGTTGCCGAAAGAGAACTTGGGTGAGATGAAGAACCGTGGTTTCGAAATGTTGCTGAGCTGGAACGACCAAGTGGGCGAAGTCGGCTACTATGCATCATTCAACATGACCTACGCGAAGAACAAGATTATCTACTGGGACGAAACTCCGGGTATTCCGTCTTACCAGCAATCAACAGGTATGCCGGTAGGTTCTAATCTTTACTACATTGCGGATGGAATCTTTAATGATTGGGATGAAATAAATTCATATCCGACTTGGGGTGAAGAATATGATGCAAACGGAGAACCTATTATAGATAAGACGACTGGCCGAAAGAAAACATCTACAGTTCCTGGTGATGTGAAGTTCGTCGATTATAATGGTGATGGACGTATTACAGCTGATGATAAGGTACGTTCTGACAAAACAGATGAACCTCGTTTCGTTGGTGGTTTGACATTAGGCTTGAATTGGCGTGGTTGGGACTTGATGGCTTTGTTCCAAGGAGCAACAGGTGGTCAGGTTTATATCATGACATGGTCTGGTGAAATTGGTAACTTCTTGAAGAGCTACTATGATGAACGTTGGACTGCAGATAACCCCGAAAAGAACGGACCGCGTACATATAACCGAGAAAATGAATATTGGGCTAATCCTGATAATTATAGTACGATTTTCTTGCGTAATGCGAACTATTTACGTTTAAAGAACCTCGAAATTGGTTATTCTTTCTCAGGAGACTGGATGCAAAAGGCTGGTTTGAGTAAGCTCCGTATTTATGCAAACGGTACAAACTTGTTTACGATTGATGGTGTGAAGGATGCTGACCCGGAAGCCCGTGCGGAAGATTTGAATTCATATCCGGTTCGTAGAGTATTTAATTTTGGTGTACAAGCAACTTTCTAAAGGATTTGAGTTATGAAAAAATATAAGAAACATTTGTGTTTGACGCTTGCCACGGCAGGACTTTTGGCGACTATGTCGCTGACCTCTTGTTCCGACTTTATGGACTTGCAGCCGACAGACCAGTACGACGAAACGATGGTGTGGTCAGATGCTGGTTTGGTGCAAGCTTATGTAAATGATGTATATAGTTTTGTCCGTCATGGGTCAGAAGAAAGTAGCACGACGGGAGTTTCCGATGATGCTTATTTCACGCATGATTATGGTTGCAAGGCTGTGAATGAGGCGACTATTTCTCCTAGTGATGTGGGTTGGTATGATGATACAAAATGCCCATTTTATTGGAAGAGAATATATCAAGGTATCTATGAAGCCAATTCAATTTTGGCAAACATTGACAATGTGCCAGCAAAAGTTGGGTATGATACCAATGTGATGAAAGGAGAAGTTTATTTCCTTCGTGCTTACCTTTATACAGATATGATTCGCGGCTTCGGCGGTGTTCCTATTGTGGATAAGGTTTATACAATTGAAGAAGCTTCTTCTTTGCAATTGCCTCGAAGCAATATGGCTGACTGTTTAAATTTCATTTTGGCAGATTTGGAGCAAGCTATTAATCTGTTGCCTGAAACTGCAGAAGCTGGACGTGTAACAAAAGGTGCTGCAATGGCTTTGAAGGCTCGTGTAATGCTTCATGTTGCCAGTCCGCTTTATGCCGACCGCACAGTCAATACGTTGGAATGTAACCAGTATAACGGCGACCAACGTGCTCTTTACGAGCAGGCTTTGCAGGCAGCCAAAGATGTTATCAACAGTGGCTACTATACATTGGTAGATTGTAACGCTGGGACTCCGGAGGAAATTGGTGATTTGTATCATGAAATCGCCATCACCAATAACTCCGAGTCTATTTGGTATCGTCAGTTTACAAATAAAGACGTTACGGATGATGATAACGTCTTACGTAACCGTGCAGCTCTTTGCCATGGACCAAATGGTTATCATAATTGGGGTGGTGTAACTCCGACTAATGATTTGGTAATGTCTTTTGAAATGGCTGACGGTACGTTATACGAAGGTTTGATTAATCCGGGTGATAAAGCTACCGCAAATCCGTATTATGGACGCGAACCTCGTTTTTACGCAACTATAGGTTGTGATGGCCAAGAATGGGGACGTGCACGTGGTTCTGATGCTACGGCATTTGATCCGACTCCACTTGGTACATTACAAATGGGGTATTATGAATTGTCAAGCGGAACAACTGTATCTGTTGCAACTGCAACAGATCAGGAAGGTAATGCTACAGAAAGCGTTAGCTTTACAGGTGTAGCAGGTTTGGATAGCCGAGGTTCCTCTATTGAAGACTGGAATGCGTCTTATACGGGATATTTGGAAAGAAAACTTATTGATGAGTCTGTGAACGCATCAGAACATAATTTCCAAACGGCCACTTATCCGCAGATTCGTTTAGCTGAAATGTACCTGATTGCCGCTGAAGCCGCCATTGAATTGAATAAATTGGATGAAGCTGCAACATACCTTGATGCTCTTCGTGCTCGAATTGGTATGCCTGATACTCGTGCGACATTGGCTATCCGAGGAAAAGCGTTTAATCAGTCCGATATGCGTGATTTCTTACGTCAGCAACGTCGTGCAGAATTAGCATATGAGGAGTCTCGCTTCTTTGATATTCGTCGTTGGATGATAGCTCCGGAAGTGATGCGTGAACCGACAGGAATAGTTGTGGTTGCAAGATTGAAACCCGGCCAAACTGCGGAACAGCCGTATATTCATGACGATAGCAAGTGGGATTACACATATTCGGTACTGGATTTAAGTTTTCGTGAGTCGCGTAGATGGGATAATAAAATGTATTTTGCACCTATTACTCGCGATGAAGTAAATCGCAATAGTGCATTAGTACAGAATCCAGGCTATTAATAGCGAGTTAATCTAAATTTTTTGATAAGAAGAGCGGTATTCCCGGTCTTCAGTCATAGGTGAATAATATAATAATAGGGAGAATCGCGCTCGGGAGAGTGCGATTCTTTTTTGTATATGGGGATTAACGGTCCCCCTCTCCAACATGAGGTTTAACCCCACGGGTCAGCATTTATCATCCCGTGAAAGTCCCTGTCCTCCGGGATTCCTTTAACGCTCATTAACTGAGTAATGCTTTCCAGCGGAAGGACTATAACACTCATTAACTGAGTAATGCTGTCCCTTGGGATTCCTTTAACGCTCATTAACTGAGTAATCCTTTCCGTCCGTGGGACTATAACACTCATTAACTGAAAAGTCCCAGAAACTGGCCTGAAAGCAGGCAAATTTCCGAGAGATATCTTGTCTAACCTCTTAATTCTCCCCTTGCATCTCCTCCAACTCCATCGTCTTCTCGGTCCAAAGGTCCATCGTGTCAGAAAGTTGCTGCTTTAGGTCAGAATATTGGGTGTAGAGCGAGGCATCGGCGGCACCTTCAGGTGTGGCGAGACGGGATTCGAGGTCGGCAACGGCCTTTTCGAGGTCGGCGACTTTCTGCTCCGCCTCGGCGACGGCTTTCTCCAGCTTCTTCAATGCCTTGCTGCGCTCCTTGCGAGCCTCGTAGGAAAGTTTGTTTTGCGTGGGCTGCGCTTCGACGGGTGTTGCAGAGGCGGCAGGGGCTGTGCGCTCCAGTTCCTGCAGGTTCTCAAGTTTTTTCCGTTCAAGGAAGTCGTAGATGCCGCCGAGATGCTCGACGACCCGCTTGTTGCCGAACTCATAGACCTTCTCGACCAGCCCGTCGAGGAACTCGCGGTCGTGGGAGACGACGATGACCGTCCCATCGAAATCCTTGAGGGCGTTCTTCAGCACATCCTTCGAGCGCATGTCGAGATGGTTCGTCGGCTCGTCGAGAATCAGCAGATTGACAGGCTCCAGCAAGAGGCGAATCATCGCCAGACGGCTTCGCTCGCCGCCGGAGAGGACACGGACCTTCTTCTCCGACGCCTCGCCACCGAACATGAAGGCGCCGAGGATGTCGCGGATTTTCGTGCGGATGTCGCCCTCGGCCACGTAGTCGATCGTCTCGAAGACGGTCAGGTTGTCGTCGAGCAGTTGCGCCTGGTTCTGGGCAAAGTAGCCAATCTTGACGTTGTGGCCGAGCTTGAGCGTGCCCTCGAAAGGAATCTCGCCCATGATACACTTCACCAACGTAGATTTACCTTCGCCGTTCTTGCCCACGAAGGCCACCTTCTCGCCCCGGCGGATGGTGAAGTTCACGTGCTCGAAGATGAGATGGTCGCCGTAGCTCTTGCTCACCTCTTCGGCGATGACCGGATAAGAGCCGGAATGCGGTGCAGGCGGGAACTTGAGGTTGAGCATGGCGGTGTCGATTTCGTCCACCTCGATGCGGTCGATTTTCTCGAGCTGCTTGATGCGCGACTGGACTTGCGTGGACTTCGTCGCCTTGTAGCGGAAGCGCTCGATGAAGGCCTCGGTGTCTGCCAGTTTCTTCTGCTGGTTTTCGTAGGCGCGGAGCTGCTGTTCGCGGCGCTCCTTGCGGAGGACGACGTAGTCAGAATACTTGACCTTATAATCATAGATGCGCCCCAGCTCGATTTCGATGGTCCGCGTCGTGGTATTGTCGAGGAAAGCGCGGTCGTGCGAGACAAGGATGACGGCATTCGCCCGCGTCGCGATAAACGTCTCGAGCCACTGGATAGACTCGATGTCGAGATGGTTCGTCGGCTCGTCGAGCAAGAGGACATCCGGCCGGCGGAGCAACAACTTCGCCAACTCGATGCGCATACGCCAGCCGCCGCTGAATTCCGACGTCTGCCGCCCGAAATCCGAGCGCGAGAAGCCGAGGCCGATAAGCGTGCGCTCCAGTTCGGCGTGGTAATTGTTGCCGCCCATCATCTGGAAACGCTCGGTGAGATGGGTAACTTGGTCGATAAGTTTCTGGTAAGCCTCCGATTCGTAGTCGGTGCGCTCGGCGAGCTGGGTGTTGAGGCGTTCGATGTCGCGCTCCATTTCGTGGATATGGTCGAAAGCCAGTTCCGCCTCTTCGCGGACCGTGCGCGAATCCTTCAGCTGCATTTGTTGGGGCAAATAGCCGATAGAAATATCCTTGGGAATGCTGATGCTGCCTCGCGTAGGCGATTGCAGGCCGGCGAAAATCTTGAGGAGGGTCGATTTGCCCGCCCCGTTTTTTCCTACCAGCGCGATGCGGTCTTTTTTGTTTACCACGAAAGAAATGTTGTCGAAAAGGGTGAAACCACCGAACTCTACCGTCAGTCCATCTACAGAAATCATATCTTTTTGCGTTAATTCGGGCGCAAAGATACAATAGTTGAAAGATATTTTCTACCTTCGCTTCCGATTATCACATTAATCACATTTAAAACACTTGTATCATGAAAAAGAAAAGTTTTACCTTGTTGGTGGTCGCTGCTATTTGCAGCAGTATGATGTCTTACTATGCTGCCCGTTAATGGCGGATGGCTTTTTGAGTCGCCGGCTGCTTTCATTCGCTGAAGGCAACCGGCGATTTAGTTGTCCGGCCGGATATACGAAACTTATTATTCACTCAATTAATATCTTAATAAATGAGAACCTCTCTTTTTACTTTAGCCTTATCATTGGCCGTTGCGATAGGCTCGGCTTTTGAATCGAAGGCACAAACGGCAAGCGCATTGCCCTATTGGCAGGATGTGCAGACGGTCGCGGTGAACCGGGAAGCTCCCCGCACGGATTTCATGAGCTATCCCAATCGCGAATCGGCCCTGACGATGCGCTACGAGAACAGTCCCTATTATTTGTCACTCAACGGAACGTGGAAATTCTACTTCGTCGATAGCTACAAGCAGCTTCCGGCGGACATCACAGACCCGGCGGTGAGCACCGCGTCGTGGAAGGATATCCAAGTGCCGGGAAACTGGGAACGCCAGGGTTTCGGGACAGCGATTTATACCAATCACGGCTACGAGTTCAAGCCCCGCAATCCGACTCCGCCGCTTTTGCCCGAGGAAAACCCGGTCGGCGTCTATCGTCGCGACATTGAAGTGCCTTCGAACTGGAAACACCGCGATATTTACCTCTATGTCGGCGGCGCCAAGTCCGGTTTGTACGTTTATCTGAATGGCAAGGAAGTGGGATACAACGAAGACTCCAAGAACCCGGCTGTCTTCCGCATCAATCCCTATTTGCAGGACGGGAAAAACGTCTTGACCCTGAAAATCTATCGCTGGAGCACCGGCTCTTACCTCGAGTGCCAGGACTTTTGGCGTGTCAGCGGCATCGAACGGGATGTCTTCCTCTGGTCGCAACCGAAAACGGCTGTTCAGGACTTTTTCGTTACCTCAACACTGGACGACACGTACATCAACGGGAAATTTCGCTTGGCTGTGGATCTAAAAAACAGCATGGAGCAGGCGCAGAACCTGACGGCTTGCTACGAACTTATCGACAAGCAGGGGAAAACAGTCTCTTCAGGGGAAAACACCATCTGGGTATCTCCTGGCACATGCAGCCGGGCTTCCTTCGAGGCGGTGCTCCCGAATGTAGCCAAGTGGAGCGCGGAAACGCCGAATTTGTACAAGCTCTTATTGACTGTGAAGAACGGGCAGCGGACAGTCGAAGTCGTTCCCTTCCACGTCGGTTTCCGTCGCATCGAGATGGCAACGACTGAGGAGAAGGATGCCAACGGTCGCCCGTACCACGTGCTGCTTTTCAATGGCCAGCCGATTAAGTTCAAGGGCGTGAATATCCACGAGCATAATCCCAAGACGGGACATTACGTTACGGAAGAACTGATGCGCAAGGATTTCGAGACGATGAAGCGGAATAATATCAATGCAGTCCGTCTCGCCCATTATCCGCAGGACCGCAAGTTCTATGCCCTCTGCGACGAATACGGCTTGTATGTCTATGACGAGGCGAATATCGAATCGCACGGCATGTATTATAATCTGAAAAAGGGTGGCACCTTGGGCAACAACCCCGAATGGCTCCGTCCGCATCTCTACCGCACCGAGAATATGTACGAGCGGAACAAGAACTATCCTTGCGTTACGATTTTCTCCTTGGGCAATGAAGCCGGGAACGGGTACAACTTCTACCAGACTTACCTTTATATAAAGAATAAGGAAAAGGGCGGCATGAACCGTCCTGTCAATTACGAGCGTGCCCTTTGGGAATGGAACACCGATATGTATGTGCCCCAATATCCCGATGCCAACTGGTTTGAAGAGATTGGGCGCGAGGGAAGCGACCGCCCCGTCGTCCCGTCGGAGTATGCCCACGCGATGGGAAACTCTACGGGTAGCCTCAACAACCAGTGGAAGGCGATTTACAAGTATCCGAACCTTCAGGGCGGTTTCATCTGGGACTGGGTGGACCAGGGTTTCTTGGAGAAAGACGAGCATGGGGTGGAATACTATGCTTACGGCGGCGACTACGGCGTGAATGCCCCGAGCGACGGCAATTTCCTCTGCAACGGAATCGTCAATCCCGACCGCACGCCCCATCCCGCGATGGCGGAAGTCAAATATGCCCACCAGAACATAGCCTTCGAGATGCTCGATCCCTCGGCCGGCAAGTTCTTGGTGAAGAATCGTTTTTACTTCACGAATATCCGGAAGTATATGATAACTTACTCGGTGATGGCGGGCGACAAAATCATCAGCAGCCAGAAACTCTCCTTGGATATTGCTCCGCAGGAAAGCCGCGAGTTGGTCATCCCAGCCTTGAAGACTTTGAAGCCGAAGGCAGACACGGAGTACTTCGTCGATTTCCTTGTCTCTGCGGTCGAGGAGGAGCCGGGCATCCCGGCGGGTTCCGACATTGCGCAGGAGCAGTTCCGTCTGCCTTTCGACGCACCGAAGTTTGTGCTCAAAAATACATCCGGTCCGAAGCTCACGGTCTCTTCCGAGGGCGATTTGTTGAAGGTTACTTCGTCGCGCCTCTCCTTTGTGTTCGACAAGAAGCAAGGCATCGTAACATCCTATAAGTTTAAAGGAAAAGAATACTTTGCCGACGGCTTCGGTATCCAGCCCAACTTCTGGCGCGGACCGAATGACAACGACTATGGCCGTCAGCAGCCCAAGCGCGAACAGATTTGGAAGGAAAGTAGCCGCGATTTCCACGTGGCAGATGCTTCCGTCCAAATGGATGGCGAGAACGCCGTGATGAAAGTGAACTACCTCCTGCCTGCCGGCAATCTCTATCTGATGGAATATACGGTTTATCCGAGCGGAGCCGTCCATGTCGATGCCCGCTTTACTTCCACAGAGATGCAGGAAACGGATACGGAACTTTCCGAGGCAACCCGCTTGGCTACGTTCTCTCCCGGACGCGACGCGGCTCGTGCCGAGGCTTCTAAACTGAATGTCCCGCGCATCGGTGTGCGTTTCCGCCTGCCAGCTACGATGAATGCGGTGGAATATTTCGGTCGCGGACCGGGCGAAAACTATTGGGACCGCAATGCAGGCTCGCCCGTCGCCCGCTATAAGACTACAGCCGAGGCGATGTATTTCCCCTATGTCCGTCCGCAGGAAAATGGTCATCGCACCGACACACGCTGGCTGGAACTGAGCGGGAAACCCGGTCGCCTGCTGATTCAGGCAGACAGCCTGATAGAGTTCAATGCCCTCCGGAATGCCGTCGAGGATTTCGATGACGAGGAACAGACCCAGCTTCCGCGTCAATGGCCGAACTTCACCCCCGAGCAAGTCGCCGATCACGACGAAGCCGAGGCACGGAATGTCCTTCGCCGCCAGCATCATATCAACGACGTGAAGCCACGCGATTTCGTCGAAGTCTGTGTGGATTATCGCATGCAGGGCGTCGGCGGTTTCGATAGTTGGGGAGCCAATCCGGAGCCGCAGTATCTGCTTCCGGCGAATCGGGAATATCACTGGGGATTCACGATGATTCCTCGGTAAGCCGAAATAGATTTTGAGAACGCGGATGATGCAGATGGCGCGAACATTTCTGTGCAATTGGCATCATCCGCATATTTTTGTGCCCTCATAGTGTACATCGTTAGAAAAAGATTTCTACTTTTGCGCCGTGATGAATAAGAGTGTAGTTGTCATATTATCGGTTTTACTCTGTTTCCTCTTTGGAATTCAGCAGGATTTGGACGAGGAAGATGCCCTTTCAGGCCAAGAAGCCTATCAGGAATGCCTGCAAGAAGATGAAGAGGGGCAAGGATGGGACAAGCCAGATTATAGCTTGGGCAAGCAGAAAGACATCGCCCCTTACACCGATTTTCGATTCCAGACCACTCAATTCAACGCCAATCGCGCCTTCAAAACCTTTCTCCAGCTCACCCGCGAAGCCTATCAGAAACGACAAAATAACTTGCATAAGGTTTCAGAATCTACTCAGATTGTCAAATCCCTAAAATGTTCTTCCCTTCGTAAACGTGCCGGCCATTGGACTTACGTTTTACGAAAAATTCTTATTTAGCTATTATCAAGTTCCTTTTTAGTTTTCTTTTTTCCCTTTCTGATTTTTCAGGGAGGCGGGGAATGTGCGCCCTTTTTGCAGGCATTTCCCTCATGTTGTAAATCAAAATATAAAACCAACTAAAAGCTTGATAATATGTTTAGTTTATTATTATCTACCTTTGAAATGATGGCGATTACTTTTTTGATTGGCTTTGTTGTGGCCGCCGTGATAAAGTCCATCGCCATTTGTGCAGATTCCTTGGAACTGCATCATTCTTCTTCTTCAGAAATGAAGGCTTATGGTCGTTTCGAGCGTTTGCGTATGAAAATCGCCGAAATCATGGAAGTCAATGTCCCGCTGGACCGCACGGAAAAACTTGTGCGGGATGAGCGGCAAGATTATGTGAAAGGAATAAATAAAGATGTGGATGAAGCGGATGAAGCGATCGAAGATGCCGCTCATGGCGTCAGTCGAGGCATCTCGAAGTTCAATCTGATGGATTTTTATTATCCTCGCGATACGCGCTTGATTTTCCTGAAACGTAAAAGAGCCATGATGAAAAAGAAGCCGGGCTCGCCGGAGGATGAAAACGCTTCTTCAAACGAAAATGAACTTAAATAACGAACTGAAAGTATTATTTTTTGAATTCAATTAAAATGGAAAATATAGATTTCTTCACCCTGTTCCAGGGATTTGGAACAATGGCTGCCGGAGGATGGGTTTTGGCAGTAGCTCGTGTCTTTTTGATTGCGCTTGGCGGATTGCTGGTCTATTTGGGCTGGAAAGGTGTCCTCGAGCCGATGGTTATGATTCCGATGGGCTTGGGCATGGTCGCCATTAATTGCGGTACGCTCTTTATGCCGGGCAATGTGCTGGGCAATTTGTTCCTCGACCCGATGTTGTCCGACACCGACGAACTGATGAACATGATGCAGATAGACTTCCTACAACCCGTTTACACGCTGACCTTTAGCAACGGTCTTATCGCGTGCTTCGTCTTTATGGGAATCGGGACTTTGCTGGATGTCGGATTCTTGTTGCAGAAGCCGTTTGCCAGCATCTTCCTGGCTTTGTGCGCCGAATTGGGGACATTCCTGACTTTGCCTATCGCCAATTTCTTGGGCCTGAGTGTCGGGGAGAGCGCCTCTATTGCGACGGTGGGCGGTGCCGACGGCCCGATGGTTTTGTTCACCTCCTTGATGTTGGCCAAGCATCTGTTTGTCCCCATCACGGTCGTGGCTTACCTCTATTTGGGTCTGACCTACGGCGGCTATCCCTACTTGGTCAAGTTGTTGGTTCCAAAGAAACTCCGCGCCATCAAGATGAAGAACACTAAGCCCGTGAAGAACTACGATGCCAAAGTCAAACTGGCCTTTGCCGTCATCCTTTGCGGTGTGCTTTGCTTCTTGTTCCCGGTTGCCTCGCCGTTGTTCTTCTCGTTGTTCTTGGGAGTGGCCGTCCGCGAATCCGGCATGAAACACATCTATGATTTTGTCAGTGGTCCGCTTTTGTACGGCTCCACCTTCATGTTGGGATTGCTGCTTGGCGTCTTGTGCGATGCCAAACTGTTGCTCGACCCGAAAGTCCTGAAGCTGCTTGTGCTGGGCATCACGGCCTTGCTGCTTTCCGGCATCGGCGGAATCCTGGGTGGCTACATCATGTACCTGGTTAAGCGCGGAAACTACAATCCGGTGATTGGCATAGCCGCAGTAAGTTGCGTGCCAACCACGGCAAAGGTTGCCCAAAAGATTGTCAGCAAAGACAATCCGGAATCCTTCATTTTGGGCGATGCACTTGGCGCCAATATTTCCGGCGTAATCACCTCAGCCATTATCACCGGTGTCTATATTACGGTAATACCCTATCTTTAAATGTGAGCCAAAAGTTGAAAGACTGTGGCAACAAGGCCCGGCGAGGAATCGCCGGGCTTTTCATTCTCATGTAAGCCTTCATTTCTCACTTTTACTATCAAAAAGAAGAAATGTATGCTTACATTTCTCACTTTTAATATGAAATGGAGTAAATGAAGGTCTTCAAAACCTACTTCAAACTTTTAAACGGGCTTTTGAAGGTCTTCAGAAGCCACTTCAAACTTTTGAACAGGCTTCTGAAGGTCTTCATTTCTTCTTTTTGATATTAAAAGTGAGAAATGAATGTTTACATAAGACTCTACGCCATATTGCGAAGAGGGATTTTTCCATATTTTTGCAACTTTTCCCCCGGAAACCGTATCTTTGCACGGCAAAAAACAACGAAGAAATCCTGAAATTATGCTTGTACAATTATTTTTTGTCCTTGTCGCCATCATTATCGGCGCCCGTTTGGGAGGTATTGGTTTGGGAGTCCTGGGTGGGGCTGGTTTGGCTATTCTGACGTTTGGTTTCGGTCTGGAACCGACGGCACCGCCTATCGATGTCATGCTTATGATTGTGTCTGTCATCGCTGCCGCCAGTTGTATGCAGGCCGCCGGCGGATTGGACCTGATGGTGAAGTGGGCAGAGAAGTTGTTGCGCAAGAACCCGCAGCAAATCACGTTGCTAAGTCCGATTGTAACGTATCTGTTCACCTTCATCGCGGGGACGGGGCACGTGGCCTATTCGGTTTTGCCCGTCATAGCGGAGGTAGCGACGGAGACGAAAATAAGACCCGAGCGACCGCTTGCGATAGCGGTGATTGCCTCGCAACAAGCGATTACCGCAAGTCCGATATCAGCGGCGACGGTGGCGTTGCTCAGTATGTTGTCCGGCTTTGGCATTTCGCTGATGGACATCCTGATGATATCCGTGCCTTGTACCTTGGTCGGCGTGATCGTCGGTGCTTTGTATTCCTTGAAAGTAGGCAAGGAGCTGGAGGAAGACCCAGAATATCTGCGGCGAGTAGCTGAAGGCGAATTTAATACGCAACATTATACGACAAAGCAAGTTCAGAGCCACGCGAAGGCGCTGGTAGCGGTTTCCATCTTCCTGGCGGCGACGGTGGGCATTGTCCTCTTCGGCTCCATCGAAAGTTTGCGCCCGACATTCGAGTTGGAAAGCGGAACGGTAACGATGGAAATGTCGCATATCATCGAAGTCCTGATGCTGACCGCTGCTACCCTTATCTTATTATGTACGAAAACGGATGGAATCAAGGCGGCGCAAGGCTCGGTGTTCCTGGCAGGGATGCAGGCGGTGGTCGCCATCTTCGGAATAGCCTGGATGGGCGATACCTTTATTAATGGAAATATGGTAGAGCTGAAAGGCTCCATCGAACATATTGTTACGGAGATGCCGTGGCTTTTCGGCGTGGCATTGTTCGTAATGTCCATTCTGTTGTTCAGTCAGGCGGCAACTATCCGGGCGTTGTTGCCGTTGGGGATAAGTTTGGGCATATCGCCGTATTTGTTGATTGCCCTGTTCCCCGCCGTGAACGGCTATTTCTTCATTCCGAACTATCCGACGGTGGTGGCCGCCATCAATTTCGACCGGACCGGGACGACACGCATTGGCAAATACATCCTCAACCACTCGTTTATGATGCCGGGATTGATAGCGACCGGAGTTTCCGTCGGCCTGGGCTTCCTGCTCATCCAATTATTCTAAGGGGGAGTAAAAAATACTTGAACATCTACGGAAAATTTCCTGCGGAGGCGCGGAGAATTTCTTTCGGAGGGAAATAATTGTAGATGTTGAGGAAAATTTAGGGAGAAAAGTACTTGCAGATAAGAATGATTTCACTATCTTTGCGGCGATTTTCCGCAGGAGGTAGAAAAAGTGGTGCATGAGGCATCCACCTCCGGGTACTAACTGTTTAAATATTGTAATAATAACAATGTACGTAGTTGTAGAAATTAACGGACAACAGTTCAAGGCTGAACAAGGCAAGAAGTTATTCGTTCAGCACATTCAGAACGCCGAAAATGGCGCAGTTGTAGAATTTGACAAAGTATTGCTGGTGGACAACGAAGGCGAAGTAAAAGTAGGTGCGCCGTTAGTTGAAGGAGCAAAGGTCGTTTGCGAAGTCGTTTCTCACTTGGTGAAGGGCAAGAAAGTTTTGGTCTTCCACAAAAAGAGAAGAAAAGGGTATCGCAAACTGAACGGACACCGTCAGCAGTTCACAGAGATTTTAGTAAAAGAAGTTGTAGCTTAACGATTAGAAAGGAGTAAAAAAGAAATGGCACATAAAAAAGGTGTTGGTAGTTCTAAGAACGGCCGTGAATCAGAAAGCAAACGATTAGGCGTTAAATTGTTCGGTGGCGAAACAGCAAAAGCCGGCAATATCATCGTTCGTCAGAGAGGTACAGTTCATCATCCGGGTGAAAACGTAGGTATGGGCAAAGACCATACATTGTATGCATTGGTTGATGGTGTGGTAACATTCCACAAGGGCAAAGCTGACCGCTCGTATGTTTCTATCAAGCAAGTAGTGGCAGAAGCATAATTTGAATTTGTTTTTAATGTATAAAGAAAAAGAGGTTTCTCGATAAGGGAAGCCTCTTTTTTTCTGTCATTTCTTCAAAGCAGCTCCGTCTTTAAAGGCATTGCCGACTTTTTCGCCAATCACCAAGTAGTGATTGTGTATGGGGTCGAAGGTGATAGGGCGGAGTTTCGCCGGGTCGATTTTCCCAGCCTCGTCCAAGATTCGTTCATCTGCCGAGACATTGATAATTTTCCCGACGAGATGGCAAGTCTCCGGGTCATAGGAAATCAGTTCGCATTCTATGGCCATCGGCAATTCTTCGATGAGTGGAGCGTGGACAAACTCAGATTTGACGGCGTGGAAACCGGCTTTCTCAAATTTGTCCGGCGTATTATTCCCCGAGGCAAGCCCCACATAATCGCAAGCGACCAATTGGTCTGCCGTCCCCATACTGACGGTGAAAGCCTTAGTCATTAATAGATTCTTTACTGTCTTATGCCCGGCACTCAGGCATAAGTTGATTTGGTCATCGTAGTCGATGCCACCCCAAGCGGCGTTCATGGCATTTGGATTCTCCTCTTCGTCATAAGTAGCGATGATGAAAACCGGTTGCGGATACGTCCAAGGTTTAGCTCCAAAATTCTTTCTCATAATGAAATCTCCTTAAATTAAAAGTGTGTTGCAAATGTAAGTTTTTTACTTTTATGTCCTCGCGAATATAACAATTCTTCCCCACTTCCCTTTCGAAAAATCTTTTTTAACGAAATGTGGCAGTAGTTTGAGGGCTTATAGCCGGAAAGGACTATGGTAGTATCATTATTCTCTTTATTTCTCTTTAATGTTTTTTGATACCCACATTCCGATATCCTGTTTGCTCAATGCTGCGGCCATCAGGTCGGGGAACTTGTCCGGCGTACAAGCAAACGTGGGCACACCGAGGCCAGCCAGATATTCGGCATTATATTTGTCGTAGCAAGGTGCCCCGTCGTCGTTCAGTGCAGGAAGCACAATCAGCTGCACGCCGCTGGCAACGATGGAGGCGAAACGCTTGCGCATCTCTTTTGCGTCTCCGCCTTCATACAAGTCAGTTACCAGCACCAGCACGGTGTCTTGTGGTCGTGTGATCACCCCCTGACAGTAGGTCAGAGCCCTGGCAATGTCTGTCCCTCCACCGAGTTGGACACCGAACAGCAGGTCAACCGGGTCTTGCAAGTCGTCGGTAAGGTCAACGACCGAAGTGTCGAACACCACCATTCTCGTACTGACTGACGGCAGAGAGGCCAATACTGAGCCAAAGATGCCGGAATAGACAACAGAAGTCCCCATCGAACCGCTTTGGTCAAGACAAAGAATGATATCCTTCAACGCCTTGCGCTTATGGCCGAAACCTATTCGGACTTCCGGTATGATGGTTTTATACTGTGGCTGGTAGTTCTTCAGGTTCTTTATGATAGTCGTCTTCCAGTCTATCTCGTTGTAACGGGGATTGCGCCTTCTTGCCGAACGATTCAATGCTCCAGTGATAGCTTGCTGGGTCGGAGAAGAGAGCTTCCGTAACAATTCGTCCACAACCTGACGGACAACCTGTCGGGCCATATCCTTGTTTTTCTCAGGAATGGCTTTCCCGAGAGACATCAGTGTGGCAACCAGATGTACATCCGGAACAACAGTTGCCAGCATCTCCTTTTCTGTAAGCAGCGAATCGATATGCAGACGCTTGATGGCATCTCTTTGGATGACCTGCACAACAGTCTGCGGGAAAAATTCCCTGATATCCCCAAGCCAGCGGCTTACTTTAGGGGCTGATGAGCCGAGGCCTCCGCGCCTGTCACTGTCATAGACGGCTTCTAGCGACCTGTCAAGACGCTGTTCCTCTACCGTCAATATAATCCCTGTTCCGTCTGCGGCGTTTCCGCCGAGGGCCATACGCCATCTTTTCAAATAATCTGTTTCCATGTTCTGTTTCTTTTTATCCGATTCCCAGAAGTTTGCCGAGCAGGGGTATCACATTAGATGCATCCTCGTCATTGCAGGAATTATTCCCGACGGCAGTTCCCGTATCGGTTCCGTTCAATTCGAATCCTTTGGCCTTCTCACCGAGTTTGCGGCGCTCGGCTGTGGTGAAATTGCTGAATGTACGTCTTATCACCGGTAGCAATTCTATGAAATTCCCGTCACTCAACCCGCAGAGCCAGCCGTTTACAAGCTGCCACAGATTGTCGTCCAGTAGCAGTACCGAACCTGATGCACGCAAGAATCCCTCGAACCAGTATGCAATGTCGGAAGGCGCGTTGCCAACCGATGAATAGAAACTCAAGGTGTCGCGCATCTCTTCACGCGATATCCTGCCCTTATCGTAAAGTATGCGTGCCGCATATCCGGAGAGCAGCGGATGCGCTCCGGACGAATTACGAATCTGCTGTACGAACCCATACCACATGCCGTTCAGTTCTTCATCATCAAGCGTGGAAACGGCATAATCGGTAGCCGACAGGTGTTCAATCAGTTCTCCGGCAGCCTCCTCATCGATATTGATACAGACGAGCAGACCTCCTGCAAGGATACGTGCCACCATAGCCCGGAGCATGTTGCCTACTTTACTGAAATCCAAGTTGCGGACATCGCCATAACGCACGATGTTCACCAGGTCGGGAACCGCTTCCATCATCTCTACGATATCTGTGGATGCCGCGGACAGACGGTCGAGCCGTATTGTCATCGCCTCCACAAGCTCCGGAAGGTTAGCCGGGATGACCTGGTCAAGAAGTCCTGTCAGTTCGGGGATACGGGTAATTCTGGTCATACGGTCGGAGACGTACTTCTGCACAGCTTCCTCCACAGTATTGCCCCAGACAGCCCGTTCTATGATGCAGACAATCTGTTCCGGCTTATGGTAAAGGCTCCATTTTTCCTTGAAAGTACCTTTTCCGCCTGTGGTTTCCGGTTTGGCCCAATCTATGTCAAGCAAGGCCAGGCGATGGAAGAACAGACTGCGTCCCAAGTCGGTCTCCTTGCGCAGGTCAAGTATCATTTCCTTTATTTCCGCCGTGAAAGGAATACGCAGGCGTTTCTGCAGCCGTTCCACGTCAATCAGGAGAGGAACTTTTGGTACGCCTTCCGGCACTGTGCCCAGACGGTTGCCTACAATGAGCGTTTCTCTGACGAGTTGTAACGGTATATCGTCTCCGAAGCCTATTACGGTAATCACCGCCTCGTTGTATTCTTCAAGCGTTGGGGTGGGCAATCCCCGCAATGCGGCTGTCGTTTGCGCCAGACGGACAGTCTCTATTACGTGGGCTACTGAAATATCCATGTTTTTTCCCCTCAGAAGGGCCGCTATACGGCTGACCCAGTAAGTGCCGTCATCATCTGGATGATGCCACAGGTAATGGTACCATCCAGGGGAGTCTATACCTGCTCCGTAACCGCTGCGGAAAGTGAGCCTGTTATACGTCCACGGAATCCACGTACACTCTGCCTTCACCTTTGGAAGCCCTTTCAGCAGTTCGTTGTCATCCTTCACTTTCGGCATATTCTCCAATGCCGGGACATGCCAAGCCCCGCAAATTACGGCTATGCGTTCGAAAGGCTCCTTCTGGGCTGTACGTATCATGCGACGCATCCACGCTTCACGGATAAGATCCCTGCGGGAAGTATGTCCGGGCAAGGCTTCCCTGAGCGCGGAGACAGCTTCCTTTACAGCCTCGAAGATGCCGCTGCTGTCCCTGCGCTGTTCTATGTTCATGTTCCACCACGATTCTCCGTCGGGATAGCCGGCAGCTTCTGCCAGCAGGTCAAACGGATCGCTTGGATATTCAATAGTTTCATCATTCGCTTCAGCGGGCTTGCTACTATCCTTCTTTTCCACTTCGAAGGCAAGGGAATGGGCAAGCGGGAGATCGAAGAAGCGTAAGGAAACATTCTCCTGAAGGGCATAACGCAAAGCCTGCCATTCCGGTGAAAAGTCAGCAAACGGGTAGAATACAGCATTCTGCGGAGCATCGGGCTGATAGCCGAGTAGGGCTACCGGCGGCTTCATCTGCCCGTCGGAGACGAAGGGCATGAGAGCTTCCGCCTCCGCTGGTCCCTCAAGCAGTATGAGGTTGGGACGGATACGCTCAAGTTCCTGTAAGATGTTCCTGCAGGAGCCCGGTCCGTGATGACGTATTCCTAATAAATGAATGTCAGTCATATTACTTGATACATGCAAATACGTCAATCAAATTATATCTCTTGAAGCCCTATAAATGTCTTTCCAGCCGTCACGGTTCTTGACCACTGTCTCCATGTATTCCTGCCATACCACTTTGTCTTGTACCGGGTCTTTCACCACGGCACCGAGGATTCCCGAAACGAGGTCTTCGGCATGGATCTGACCATCACCGAAATAGCCGGCCATAGCGAGACCATTGTTCACTACGGATATAGCTTCGGCCGTGCTCATTGTGCCGCTCGGGCTCTTGAGTTTCGTCTTGCCGTCATTGGTCGCTCCCTGACGCAATTCACGGAAAATGGTGACAACACGGCGGATTTCATCAAGAGCAGGTTTCTCTGCTGGCAGCTGCATCACTTTCTCGAAACTCTCCACGCGACGACGGACGATGTCAACTTCTTCCTCAAGCGTGTCAGGCAATGGGAGGATGACTGTGTTAAAACGGCGTTTCAATGCACTCGAAAGGTCATTCACCCCTTTGTCCCTATTGTTGGCCGTGGCTATGATGTTGAATCCGCGGATGGCTTGTACCTCCTTGTTCAGTTCGGGGATGGGCAGGGTCTTCTCGGAAAGGATGGTGATGAGTGTATCCTGCACATCGGAACCGATACGGGTAAGCTCCTCTATGCGGCTTATCTTGCCTTCCTGCATGGCCTTCATCACTGGCGTCTGAACCAATGCCCCTTCGCTTGGTCCTTCGGCAAGAAGACGGGCATAGTTCCAGCCGTAACGGATGGCCTCTTCTCCCGTTCCGGCGGTACCTTGTACTATCAGTGTGGAATTGCCTGAGATGGCTGCTGCCATGTGTTCGCTGACCCAGCTCTTAGCTGTGCCAGGAAGACCATACAAAAGCAGTGCGCGGTCGGTGACAAGGGTTGCTACAGCAATTTCCATCAAACGGCGGTTACCTATGTATTTCGGCGAAACCTCGAAACCGTTCTTCAGTGTTCCGCCCATAAGGTAGGTGACTACGGATTGGGGGGACATCTCCCAATTCTCAGGAATCGGGTTGGTCTCATTCTTTTTCAGTTCATGAAGTTCTTCTGCGAACTGTTGTTCGGCATGTTGTCTCAGTAAAGTGCTCATATAAATATCAATTATTATTTTTCATTTAACAAAGTGTCTATTTCAGATTTAAGATCCATGAATTCCAGCATCTTTGTACAGAACTCGTTCATAGACGGAGATATTCCTGCCGAAGAGGCGGCTTTGGCTTCGATTATGTTTCTGATATGGACAGGTATATGCATGGCAAGCTGCTCTGCCATATATGCGGCATAATACAGGTAGTCCTTTTTCAGAAGCCATGACAGGACGCTGGACGAGAATTTAGGTCCCCATACCTCGTAATCCCGGCCATACCATGAATCGGGTATATAGTCGAAGTTACGTACTGTTTCCGGCCAGCTGATTTCCTCTCGCTGGGATGGTGTAAGCAGCGCCACGAGTTCAGGTTTGCGGAGATAGGATGGGTCTTCCTTTAAAGTGTAGAAAGCCCACAGCCCGTCCGAAAAATTGAGTATCGGAGCTTCCAGAACCAGAAACTTCCTGAAAGGGGGATGCTTGGCAAATTTCCTCGCCGCTTCTTCCTTGCCGCAACCATATACTTCGCACCAGAAACTCAGAGGTACACGTTCGGCAAGCTGCCTCAGTATAAATTCGGAATCGCTCTCTTTTTTGTTGGAGCTTACCTCGGATAGTCCCAGTGTCTTCATTTCTTGGGTATATCCGATTTCATCGTATGACCATCCAGTAAGCATGTTGTGTCTGATATGACCCCGCAGGAGTTCGCAGCAACGCGTTACCATGGCTGAATCGGGAATCATGCACAGAAGTTTCCGAGCTGTTTCCTTGACAGTGGTGCTGCGGTCCGATTCCATTACTCCTTGTATAAAGGGTTCGTCGGATTTGCCGATATTCGTACGGAGGCATTCAAGCAAATCGTTGCGCTGGTTGGCCGGTTCACTCTTCCAGTCTTTTTGTAGCAGCTCAAGGGCTGCTGCAGGATTCTGCTGCCTGAATCTGGTAAGCATATCCTTACGTTCGCTGTGGGTGGCCGTATCCCAAGAGTCTATACTCTCACATTCCTGCCCGGAAAGGCCCATTTGCCTGATCAGCCATAAGCCTCTGTTTCCAATAAGACTTTTCAGCAGCCTGCGTTCTTCAAACCGCAATGGGTTGGTGCGGTCGTAGGCACGCCGGATAAGCGGCTGGAGGTATTCGGGTGAAATGATTTTTCCAGCCTGCTGTGCTAAACGGTAGGCATAGGCCAGCATATAGCGTGTGCTGTGAAGTCTGGAAAAGAGCTGGCTCCGGTCTTTGTCGAAATACGGCAGTTCCTCTTTCGGAGCTGTATCCACAGGGACAATGCCTTCTGCTCCGGCCGGTTCCCATCCGGCACGCTTGTAGGCGAATGCGGATGCGGCTGTCATGTAAAGGAACGCTTCTGTGTCTTCGGATTTCTCACGAATTCTGCCCACCAAAGTCTGAAGGGACTCAGGAAAGGCTCCAGGAGCGAATTCACGATTAGCTGTTCCGAGCAATGCAGCCTGTATGATAAGTTCAGTTACGTTCATCTCTCCAAGTATGATATTCTTTGTTATACCAAATGGATTTCAGTTCCCATATATTCCCGTTTACAAGGGCCAACGATACAAATGGATTGCCGCCAGTGATAGCGAGTATATCAATGTAAGTCTCATCAGACATTATTACCGAGACCGCATATCCTGCATTGTCAAGCATACCATATCCATTTCCGTTTCGGGCAACTGTTACATCATTTATAAGCAGTGGAATATCCTCCGAAAAAGGGTTTGTAGTCATGGCCTGTCGATACATAGCAGCTGCTTGTTTCAGATCCGGGCAGCACTTTGGAACAAAGGCTTCTTTTAGGAGTTCGGATTCCCTGAACAATGCCCGGCGGCATATTCCGGTACCATTATAAAAACATAATGCGCCTTCATAAACACTACCCGGAATCCAGTTTTCGGTAGAAAAGCTTCCTGCAACGGCGAAACTCAGATATTTGGCAAAAAGACTACTTTTCTTTCCGTAAAACCAGTAGATATCGGTATTGATATCGTTAACTTTACGCGATTGCTTGTGAAGTACGAGCCAGCAGTCTGTTACTGGTTTTCCTGCAAGGATATTGTCTTTAGATTGCGGGTATCCGATTTGTGTGCGTATTTCATCCTTCCATTCATCAGGAAGACTTTCTATGTTTCTGTAGCTCTGCATTAACAGATATAGTCTGCTCATGCTTTCCGTAAGCTCGGATTTCCAGCTTTCTGAATCGAAATCGATTTCCTGCATAGCCTTTAATCTTCCTGCAAGTCCCGGAGCTTGGGCATCTACCATTCGCCGAGCCATATTATCGAATATGATATAGGCACGTTCAGGCACATTCAAGAAACCATTACGCACCAAGTCTTTCATCCATACTTCAAGATCGGATATTCCTCCTAGTACCTTCTGGTGTCGCTTTTCCTGCCTTTTAGCCTGTGCCGCTTCATCTATCGGTGCTTCATTTTTTGCTTTCTGCTCCTTTTTTTCGGCTTTTTCAGCTCTTTTGGTAAGCCACGCAGCTACCCAGTCGGGTTCTTCTACCTGTTTGAACTGGTCAGGTTGCCGTGCATACAGCAACAGTAAGCCCAGTCCATGTTTACATGGAAATTTGCGGCTCGGGCAGGAACACTTGAACGCTATATTATTCAAATCTATCACTGTTTGGTAGGGATTCTTTCCGCTTCCCTGGCAATGTCCCCAAACCGCACGTTCACTGCACTCTCTAAGAATCCATTTACTTAAGGTCGCAAGCCCTTTGCCTGCCTTTACCGATGAATCGTCAGGGGCGAGTTGCAATATCTGTTCTTCTGTCAAGTTTAATGCCATAAGCAATAAGTTAATTTGTCATTGATTGATCATTCTCGGTTCCCGGATGCGTATTCACCCGTGTTGATGTCAAGCACTAGACGGTTCGGCTGTATCAATGCGTCTTCGTATTGGCATTTCCATTGGACACTCTGGTCCATTTTCCCGTCTTTAATTCCATCAATAGTTTCCCCGGATTCTATTTCATTGCTGCTCGTAAGCAGATAGGATGCCACGTTATAGGCATGATTCACCACCCAATTCGGATCGAGGTCGTGGAAGTGGTATTGCAGGTCAGGAAGGAACAGGGTGTCCATCCCGAGTGTATCAATCAGCATGTCCTCTGAGTCTTGGATCGTAAAGAAACGGACATTCACGGCATAACGGATGAAGCGGTCAGGTCCCTCTATCTGATTGCCGCGGATTTCTTCCGCCTCGAAAAGTTTCCCGCTGCTGTTGAAGAAAAACGCTTCACACGACGGGAATAGCTCGGCGAGTGCTTCAAGGTAATCCATTTCCATATCGGCACGTTCCAGCGAAGGCAGGCCGCGGGCAAGGAAGTCAGTCGCAAGCATACTGTACCGGCATTCTTCAAGAATCCGGTCACGGTCATCCTGGCAGTCCCACATCTGGCTTCTGGTGAAATCATCCACCGTTTTTCCGTCAAAGTCCATACATGAGGTCAGCAGGAACTGCACGGGAGCCTTCCCGTCCTCAAATTCCACAATATGATCCAAGGCGAGGATGTGGACAGATTGGTCATCTTTTCCATGACATTCTACATTGCCGAGATTTTTCCTGCAGACTTCAGCTACCCGCTGCGTGTCCGGCAATTCCACAGGCTCCTTGAACAGCATGGTGATAAGGAAAGGGCCTCCGGGCTGCTGCTCTTTTGTCTTTCGGTCCTGTTTGAATACTTTGCTCATATTGAAATGTTTTCTTCGTACCAGTATTTTAGTGTATATTATTCGTTAGCGGAATTATATGTTTGAAAAATTGTACATATTGTTGATTTTTATTAATTTAGCATTTTGAATTATTAAGTTTAAATCATCGTGTGTACAACTTAGTTTACAAAATTCACCAGAATACTTAAGATATGCAAGTAATTTCCCCAAAAAAATCCTCAATAAGGATTGAAACGATATTCTCTCAATTGTCTGACTCTGATCATAAGGAACTGTCAAGATAACATATTCCTCCGATTTTTATCCGTATTTAGGCGAGTTTGCGTATATTTGCCCCTCAAAAAGAAACAGATTTAGAAAGAGAGAATGATGAAGAAGCTGCTTCTGTTGGTGTTGATTCAAGTGTGGTCCGTATCGCTGTTCGCACAGATTAATACGGATCGGGTGATGTCTATCGGGCGTAATGCCTTGTATTTCGAGGACTATGTGCTTTCCATTCAATATTTTAATCAGGTAATCAAAGCGAAGCCGTGGTTGGCCGAGCCTTATTTCTATCGGGCGGTGGCGAAAATCAGCCTCGACGATTTCAAGGGGGCGGAAGACGATTGTACGGCTTGTCTCGAACGAAATCCTTTCTTGTCGCAGGCTTATTATGCCCGTGGTATTGCCCGGCAAAGTCAGGAAAACTACGATGGGGCGATTGCAGACTATACGAAAGGTTTGGAATTCCGTCGCGAAGACCGGCAGATGATGGTGAACCGTGCCGTGGCTTATATCCAAAAGGAAGATTATAAAGGAGCAGAAAAAGCTTTTGAGGAACTGATGACGGCTCATCCCCGTTATTCGATGAGCTACCTTTCGCGTGGTGCGATGTATCTGGAAAAAGGGGATACGATAAAGGCGCTGGCAGATTACAACAAAGCGATTACTATGGATCCGTATTATGCTCCTGCCTACGGTAATCGGGCTATCCTATATTATCAGATGCATCGGCTCGACAGTGCGTTGGTCGATTTGAATGAGGCAATCCATCTCGATCCCCGTGAGAGTGGCTATTTCATCAACCGTGGTTTGGTGCGTTACCAACAGAACAATTTGCGCGGAGCGATGGCGGACTACGATCAGGTGGTGAGCATGGACCGCGATAATTTGATTGCCCATTTCAACCGGGGCTTGCTTCGTTTCCAGGTGGGCGACAATAACCGGGCAATCGAAGATTTCGATGTGGTTATCTCGTTGGAACCGGATAATTATATGGCGTATTACAACCGGGCGTTGTTGCGCTATGAGACGGGGGATTACCGGGGTGCAGTGGCTGATTATGATGTTGTGCTGAACGAATACCCCAATTTCCTTCCCGGTTATTATAGCCGTGGGGAGGCTAAGAAGAAAATGAATGACTTGGCGGGTGCCGACAAGGATTTCTGGACGGCTTATAATAAGGAACAGGAGATGAAGAAGGATAGGGCTGCGGGTAAATCGACCGCTTTATCGGCGTCAGATGCTTCGAATAATGAGGAGGCTAAAGGCGGACAGGAAGATAATACCCGTGAACAATCGGATAAGAACATCAATAAGTTCAACCGTTTGGTGGTCTATGACAAGGAGGAAGAGCGCAAGAGTAAATACCAGAGCGAAGTGCGTGGCCGTGTGCAGGACAAGAATGTGCGTGTCGATATCGAACCGCAGTTTATCCTGACGTTCTACGAACAACCTGACCCGGTGAAGAAGTTGGTTTACTACGACAAGACGGTCGAGAATTACAATACGCGTATGGTTTTGAAGCGTAAATTGATTGTTACCAACCAAGAAGCTGCCTTGACGGAAGATCAGGTGGCTGAACATTTTGCTTCTATCAATGAGTATTCGGCGCGTTTGTCGGCTAATCCGAATGATGTGGATGCATACTTCGGCCGTGCTTTGGATTATATGTTGGTGCAGGATTTCGACGAGGCGATCAAGGATTTTGACCGGGTAGTCGAGTTGAATCCGGATTTTGTGATGGCGTATTTCAATCGGGCGGTGGTTCGCTACAAGCAGTTGGAATACAACCTGTCGCAAGAACAGCCTTCATACAATGAGGATTTCAATACGTCGAATGCGACGATTAATCTGCGGACGGGACAGACGCAGGGAGTTACTTCCAACCGTCTTTCGACCAACGACCCGGCTTCGGCTCGACTGAAGGATACGAAGCGGGCATACGAATATGAGATGGTAACGCGCGACTATGATATAGTTATTCAGAAAGCTCCTGATTTTGTCTTTGCTTATTTCAATCGGGGCAACCTGCGTTGTGCCCAGCGGGATTTCCGGGCGGCAATAGAGGATTATACAACGGCGATAGAGCGCGACCCGGAATTTGCTGATGCTTATTTCAATCGGGGTTTGGCGCGCCTCTCTTTGGGGGATGCACGCAATGGCATCGCCGATTTGAGTAAAGCCGGGGAATTAGGCATTATCGATGCTTATAGTATTATTAAACGTATGACGAGTCGGTAATCATGGATACGGAAATAGCTGCTTTATTGCAAAAATGTGATGCGCTGAAGGCTCGCCTTTCGAGTGCTCGTCCACTGCCTCCTGCGGCTTTGAAGAAAATCGAAGAAGCCTTCAATATCGAATATACGTACGAGAGTAACCGTATCGAGGGTAATACGCTTACGTTGCAAGAAACGGAGTTGGTCGTGAACGAGGGCGTAACCATTGCTGGCAAGTCCATGCGCGAACATTTGGAGGCGATAAACCATGCGGAGGCTATAGATTATATCCGGGATTTCGCAAAAAGCAATATGGAGATAAGTGAGCGTACCATCAGAGAGATACATGCTCTTGTGTTGCATGGCATTGACCGAGAGAATGCGGGGCGTTACCGTTTTGTTTCTGTTATGATTTTGGGTAGTCGCCATACGCCGCCGCAGCCTTATCTGATTGGGAAACAGATGGAGGACTTTATGCTGCATTTTCAGGATATGGAAAAAGAAAAGGTACATCCTGTCCTTATTGCAGCCTATCTTCACGATGAGTTGGTGCGTGTCCATCCGTTTATTGATGGCAATGGGCGAACTTCCCGCCTCTTAATGAACCTCTACCTGCTTCGCAAAGGTTATACTATTGTAAACCTGAAAGGATCGAGTGAAGAAAAACTGGCTTACTATACTGCTTTGGAGGCTTCGCATCTGGATAAATGTCCCGAAAAATTTCAAAAGCTAGTAGCCGAGGCGGAAGTCGCTTCTTTAGAGCGGTATTTGTCGATAGTGGGAGGGTGATTATGAGTGTTTGGCAACAAATCGATTCAGTTCTGTTACCATCTCTTTCCTGTTAAGCTATTTAAGGAAGACAGAGAGGCTTACTTGACTGCCTTGCGACAATCGCAAGGAGAAGAGAACAATCTGCCTTTCTTGGATTTTATGGCTAATCAACTGAAGAAGTCTCTTTCTTTGGAGATTGAGCGGTTCAAGTCTTCACAAAAGGCAGGCTTTAATTTTATGTTTTGACTATATGTTAGGCGATAAACTTCTTGGCCGCAAAATATGCGGTTAATTCACCGCAGAAATAACCTATGACCTTCAGCATTTACGACTTCTTGCTGAATGAAAATTCGCTGGAACTTTAAGGGGCGGCAGGATTGGCTGAAATAGATTGATCGCAATCTTTTTCTGTTAGGATTTATTAACATGTTGTCTCTCTCTTGGTAAGAGAGAGACAACAACGCGGCAAAGGTAGGCAAAATATTGGAACAGACAAGTTAATCCCCGAAAAAA